>PBWR01000022.1 GCA_002727315.1 Alphaproteobacteria bacterium | reverse complement strand
CCGAAATCAGTGCGAACTTCTGGGACTATCCGGGCCAGATCCTGCGCACATTCACGGTCGGTGCCGAACCGACGCAGCTTTATCGCGACCTGCACGACACATCCGACGCCGCCATGGATGCCATCGTGGCAAAGCTGAAACCCGGCACCCACGCCGCCGAACTCGTCGAGGCGTCATCCGTGATCGAGGAGAACGGCTTCTCCACGTATGACGATCTGATTCACGGTTTCGGCGGCGGCTACCTGCCGCCGGTGCTGGGCTCCCGGAGCCGGCCCGCAGGTCCGATCCCGGACATCACCCTGAAGCCGAACATGTGCCTTGTGGTGCAGCCCAACGTGATTACAACGGACGAGAAGGCCGGGGTGCAGACCGGCGACACGTTCCAAATTACCGAGGCGGGCGCGGTGTCATTGCATGATGTCGATCGTGGTATGCACCGGGTCGACCCTGCCTAAACCCAGTTCCACTTTTCAAAGGAAGTTCAACATGGCCATCGACGTCCGCAAGATCGAAATCAAGTCTGTGTCCGACGCCTCGGGACTGGATGAATGGATCGCCTCTGGCGATGTCGCCGCGGATGAGATTATCGCGGTCATCGGCAAGACGGAGGGCAACGGCGGGGTCAACGACTTCACGCGCATCCTGTCCGACCAGGCCTTTCGCGGCGTCCTGATGAACCATGGCAGCCGCAGCGAGGCCGAGATCAAGGAAATCCCCATGGTGTGGTCCGGCGGCTGCGACGGCGTGATCACGCCGCACGCCGTTGCCTTTGCCTGCAACGACGCCACCGGCCCGGCCGACAAGGACCGCATCGTCATGGGCACCTCCATGAGCGCGGAACTCCTGCCCGAGGATATCGGCCGCCCGGCAATGGTCGAGAAGGTGGCCGACGCGGTCCGCGCGGCGATGGCCGATGCGGGCATCGAGGACCCGAAGGACGTCCACTATGTCCAGACCAAGACACCCCTGCTGACCGTCGAGACGGTTCAGGATGCCCATTCGCGCGGACAGACAGTCGCCTGCGAGGTGCATGATTCCATGGGCGTATCCAACGGGACCACGGGGCTCGGCATCGCCGTCGCGCTGGGCGAGATCGACATGCCGGCCGCAGAAGACATCTGCAGGAACCTGGATCTCTACTCCGCCGTGGCGTCCTGCTCGTCGGGCGTGGAGCTCGACCGGGCCCAGATCGTGTTATTCGCAAACCGTGCCGGTGCCGGCGGCCGCTACCGTATCGGGCACGCCGTGATGCAGGACGCCCTCGACATCGATGGCATCTACGATGCCATTCGCGATGCCGGGCTAGAGCTGCCGGACCGGCCACGCGCCTCGGATCTTGGCGACAAGGTCGTCAACTGCTTCATGAAGTGCGAAGCCGACCCCCGCGCGCGTCTGCGCGGACGCCGCCAGATCATGCTGGACGATTCCGACGTGCACCATCATCGCCATGCCAAAGCCGCGGTTGGCGGTGTCGCCGCGACGGCGATCGGCGATGCCGCGGTGTTCGTTTCGGTCGATGCGTTGCACCAGGGGCCCCAGGGTGGCGGTCCGGTGATCGCCATCGTCGATGTGGGAGAATAGGTCTCCACGCCACCTTTTCGTTTCGTGATCGCCTCGGCTCGCCAGTTCTGGATTAATCGGGTGGTTTTGCTAAGCAATTTGATCCAGTCGGGAACAACCAATCCCATCGGTTGCCGGGTTCGATGAGCGCCGTCGGCAAGCGGCTGGATGCGAACGGGCTCGGGCAATATGCCGAGACCTTCGCGGACAACGACGTCACCTTCGACCTTCTCGAATCCCTATCCGATGATGGCCTGCGGGAACTCGGCCTCTCACTTGGGCATCGCAAACGGTTCGCCCAGGCGATCGAGGCGCTGGGCGGCGATGTCCTGCGACGCACCCAGGCCTTCTGCCAACAGCGTGCCCACGGCGTATTGCGCACGCGCGTGACCGGCATCGGCGAACGGCAGCCACGCTTCCATGGCGGCATTGTAGTCGCCGTCATGCGCGGCAACCCGGCCTTTCAGGAATTCCCGATCATCGTTGACCTGTGCCGCCGCCTGCGTTGCACCCATCATCGCCAGCAAAGCAAGCGCCAAAAGGGGTGATCGCAGTATCGGTATTGTGCGGTACAGCTTCATGGGCATTCGATCGACAATGTCCGTTTCTAACCAGTCTTGGTCATCTCTGGGTATCACGTCGCGGTGAACTTGCGCGCCTTACTCCGCTGTGTTTTTGCCCTCAAATTCGGCTGGATCGTAGTTGAGGTTCGGCAACAGCCAGCGTTCCATCATCTCCACATCCATACCCTTGCGCGCGGCATAATCCTCCACCTGATCGCGCTCGATCTTGCCGACACCGAAATACCGGGCCTCGGGATGGGCGAAATAGAAGCCGCTCACCGATGAAGGCGGCCACATGGCGAAGCTCTCGGTCAGTTCCACGCCCGTCGCGGCTTCCGCGTCCAGCAGGTCGAACAGGGTCCGCTTCTCCGTATGGTCCGGGCATGCCGGGTAGCCCGGCGCCGGCCGAATGCCACGATAATCCTCGGAAATCAGCTCCTCATTGGACAGCGCCTCGTCGGGTGCGTATCCCCACAGCTCGGTCCGGACGCGCTGGTGCATGCGTTCGGCAAAGGCCTCGGCCAGCCGATCCGTCAGCGCCTTGGCGAGGATCGAGTTGTAATCGTCATTGTCGCGCTCGAACCGGTTGGCAATTCCGTCGATCTCGGCCCCGGCGGTCACCACGAAGCCGCCCACATAGTCGGGCGCCCCCGCATCGGCCGGGCAAACGAAATCGGCGAGCGCAAAGTTCGGGCGCGCATTGTTGCCGCGCATCATTTGCTGGCGCAGCGTGTGGACCACCGAGATCTCTTCCGACCGGTCCGCATTCGCATAAAGCTTGATGTCATCACCCACGGCATTGGCCGGCCAGAACCCGACGACCGCCTTGGGCGTCAGCCACGCCTCGGCAATCATCCGGTCGAGCATCTCGTTCGCATCGTCGAACAGTTCGCGCGCGCTTTCACCCACGACATCGTCATCCAGGATATCGGGATACTTGCCCGCCAGCTCCCAGGTCCGGAAGAACGGCGTCCAGTCGATACGCGCGCGCAGTTCTTCCAGGTCATAGACCTCGAACACCCGGGTGCCCAGGAACGACGGTACGGGCGCAGCGAAGTCCGACCAGTCGATCGGTGCCTGGTTGGCACGCGCACCTTCAATCGTCTGACGTTTCGAGGACCGACCGCTGCCGGCATGCTTCTCGCGCGCGGCGGCATACTCGTCACGGATCTGTGCCACATAATCATCGCGCGCCGTCTTCGACAGCAGGTTGCTCATCACGCCGACAGCCTTGGACGCGTCGGGGACATGAATGACCGCCTTGTCGTAGCCGGGCGCAACCTTGACCGCCGTGTGCAGGCGGCTCGTGGTCGCCCCGCCGATGAGCAGCGGCAGATCGAATTCCTGGCGCTTCATCTCGCGCGCCAGCGCCACCATTTCGTCCAGGCTCGGGGTGATCAGGCCGGACACGCCGATGATGTCGACCGCCTCATCGCGGGCGGTCGCCAGGATCTTCTCCGCCGGCACCATGACCCCAAGATCGACCACGTCGTAGTTGTTGCACTGCAGAACCACGCCGACGATGTTCTTGCCGATGTCGTGCACATCGCCTTTCACGGTCGCCAGCAGGATTTTTCCGTTCGGCTCGGCCGCCGCACCCGCGGCTTCGCGCTCGGCCTCCATGAACGGCGTCAGATGGGCGACCGCCTGCTTCATGACACGCGCGCTCTTCACCACCTGGGGCAGAAACATCTTGCCGGCGCCGAAAAGGTCGCCCACCACGTTCATGCCGGCCATCAGCGGGCCCTCGATCACATGGAGCGGACGTTCGGCCTCGAGCCGCGCCTCCTCCGTGTCGTCGATGACGAAGTCGGAGATACCGTGAACCAGCGCGTATTCCATGCGCTGGGCCACCGATCCATCGCGCCATTCGAGGTTTTTCTCGGCTGCCTCAGCGCCGCTGTCGCAGTGTTCGTCGGCGATCTCGAGTAAACGGTCGGTGGCGTCGTCACGGCGGTTGAACAGTACGTCCTCTATCCGTTCCAGCAGGTCCAGCGGGATGTCGTCATAGACCATGATCTGGCCGGCATTGACGATGCCCATATCCATGCCGGCCCGGATCGCGTGATACAGGAATGCCGCATGCATAGCCTCCCGCACCGCGTTGTTGCCGCGAAACGAGAATGACAGGTTCGACACACCGCCCGAGACATGGGCGTGCGGCAGTTCGGCCCGGATGCGCTTGGTCGCCTCGATGAAGGCGATAGCGTATTCGTTGTGTTCCTCGATGCCCGTGGCGACCGCAAAGATATTGGGGTCGAAGATGATGTCCTCGGCGCGCATCCCCGCCTTCTGGGTGAGGAGCTTGTAGGACCGGGCACAGATTTCAAACTTGCGATCGGCGGTATCTGCCTGGCCGTCCTCGTCGAACGCCATGACCACCGTGGCCGCACCGTAGCGGCGGATCTTGCGCGCCTGCTTCAGAAATGGCTCCTCACCCTCCTTCAGGCTGATAGAGTTGACGATCGCCTTGCCCTGGACGCATTTAAGACCGGCCTCGATGACCGACCATTTCGAGGAGTCGATCATGATCGGCACGCGTGAAATATCCGGTTCGGCGGCTATCAGGTTGAGGAAACGCACCATCGCCGCCTCGGAATCGAGCATGCCCTCGTCCATGTTGACGTCGATGACCTGGGCACCGTTTTCCACCTGCTGGCGGGCCACCTCGAGCGCGGTGTCGTAATCACCGTTGGTGATCAGCTCGCGGAACCGGGCTGAACCGGTGACATTCGTGCGCTCGCCGATATTGACGAACTGGCTTCCCGCCTCGCTCATGCTGGCACCGTGAAGGGTTCGAGCCCGGAAAGGCGCATCGCGGGTTCGCGTTCGGGGATTTCCCGCGGCGCAATGCCGGCAACGGCCTCATGAATCGCCGCGATATGGGCCGGGGTGGTGCCGCAGCACCCGCCGACAATGTTGACCAGCCCGTCCTCGGCCCATTCGCGAACGAACCTGGCGGTCGTCTCCGCCGCCTCGTCATATTCGCCGAATTCGTTGGGCAGGCCGGCATTGGGGTAGGCGCAAATGAAGGTGTCGGCCACGCGCGAGAGTTCCGAGAGATACGGCCGCAACTGCTGCGCGCCCATGGAACAGTTCAGCCCCACAGTCATCGGATCGGCGTGGCGCACCGAGTTCCAGAACGCCTCCGGGGTCTGTCCGGTCAGGGTCCGGCCCGACAAGTCGGTGATGGTCCCCGAGATCATCATCGGCCGACGTTCAAGCGTCTCTTCAAAGAGTTCTTCCAGACCGAAAATGCAGGCCTTGGCGTTCAGTGTGTCGAAGATGGTCTCGATCAGGAACAAGTCGACGCCACCCACCAGCAATGCACGCGCAGCGTGCTTGTATGATTCCTTGATGGTGTCGAAGTCGATCGCGCGGAATCCGGGGTCGTTGACATCGGGCGAAATCGAGGTCGTCTTGTTGCTGGGGCCGATTGCACCGGCCACCCAGCAGACCCGCCCCGCATCGGCGTCCATCACCTGCTGGCAGGCTTCCCGCGCGAGCCGGGCACCCTCGGCATTGATCTCCACGACATACTCTTCCATTTCGTAATCGGCCTGAGAGATCGTAGTTGCATTGAACGTGTTCGTCGTGACGATATCCGCACCTGCGGCGAGATAGCTCGCATGAACATCCCGGATCGCGTCGGGCGCGGTCAGGTTCAGGATGTCGTTGTTGCCTGTCAGGTCGTTACCCAGACCCTCAAAATGCTTACCGTGATAATCCGCCGACACCAGCTTGAGCGCCTGAATTTCCGTGCCCATCGCACCGTCCAGCACGACAATGCGGTTTTTCATCTCGGCTTCCAGGCTCTTGGGAGCTTGCGGCTGGTTCATCCCTCGATCCTCTCGCGTGACACGTCACCGATGCCCAGATTGCGACAGATCGCATGGGTCAACTCCGCTCGGTTAAGGGTGTAGAAGTGAAAATCGGTCACGCCGCGGGACTGCAGGTCCAGGCATTGCTCGCTCGCAAGTCGCTCCGCGACTTCGGCGCGCCCGGCGGGATCGTCGTCAAGGCCGGCAAACGCGGCCTCGAAATGGTCGGGAACGCTCGCGCCGCACATCTCGGCAAACCGGGTCATGCTCTTGAAATTGCCGACCGGCATGATGCCCGGCACCAGCGGCACATCGATCCCGGCGGCCACTGCGCGATCACGGAATCGCAGGAAAACATCGTTGTCGAAAAAGAACTGTGTGATCGCACGGTTGGCCCCGGCGTAGACCTTGCGCTTGAGATTGTCGAGATCGAAATCCGCCCCCGGGGCCTCGGGATGGACCTCGGGATACGCTGCAACGGAGATTTCGAAATCCGCCACCTGGCGCAACCCCTCCACCAGATCCGCGGCATAGGCATAGCCGTCCGGATGCGGTGTATAGACAACCTCGCCTTCCGGCGGATCGCCGCGCAGAGCCACGACATGGCGCACACCAGCATTCCAGTAATCTCGGGCAACGCTGTCGATATCCGCGCGGGTGGCAGCAACACATGTCAGATGGGCCGCCACCGTCAGCCCGGCCTCTTTCACGATCCGCGTCACCGTGGCGTGGGTCCGCTCACGCGTCGACCCGCCGGCACCGTAGGTGACCGAAACGAAGGCCGGGTCGATCGAGGCCAGATCGCAGACCGTCTCCCAGAGGGTTTGTTCCATCTCCGCCGTCTTTGGCGGGAAAAACTCGAAACTGACTGATGTCGCGGACATTCCTGTCGCTCCTATGCGCTAGCCCGGCGTTGCATATCCTCGTCGAGGGTATGAACGTCGGCAGGCCGGCGTGTTTTCCAGATCTTTACGGTCAGCGGCTTGCCCGGAAGCTCGTGTGCATCGATGGGTTGCAGCCCGGATGCCCGCGCCCAACCACCGACCTCCTCGGCGCGAAACCCGAGGCGGCGATGCGCATGATGGGTCCGCAGGTCTTCCATTTCGTGGGGGGCGAAATCAACAATCAGGAAGCAGCCGCCCGGCCTCAGAACACGCGCAGCTTCGCGCACCACGTCCACCGGTTCGTCCGCGAAATGCAGCACCATGTGCAATACGACGAGATCGAAGGACGCATTCTCGAAAGGCAGTTGGTACATGTCCGCCTGGCGAACACTGCAATTGGCGTAGCGCGCATCGGACAGGTTGGTGCGCGCGACCGACAACATGTCGTGTGACTGATCCACCCCCACCGCGTCCTGCACCCGTGGGCCGAGAAGCTGCAACATCCGCCCGGTCCCGGTCCCGATATCGAGAAGTGTTTCGGGTATTTCATCGCCCAACATGTTCAGGATCGCAATTTCGACTTCCGCTTCATCAACATGCAACGCCCGGACCCGGTCCCAGGATTCCGCTGAATCCCGGAAGTACGATGCCGCGCGCTCGGCTCGGGCGAGTCGAATCTCCGCCAATCGCTGCCGGTCACCGGTGATCAGTGGATCATCATCACCAACCTGGGCGATAAGCGAGCGGATGATGTCTGCCTCGGGACCATTCACGGGCAGATGGAAGAACGCCCAACTGCCCTCCTGAAACCGCTTGAGCAGCCCCGCCTCGCAGAGCAACTTCAGATGCCGGGACACCCGTGGCTGGCTCTGGCCCAGAATGCGCATCAACTCGCTGACCGTCAGGTCACCCTGGGCACATGACGAGAGGATGCGAAGCCGTGTCGGCTCGCCCGCAGCGCGGAGAACAGCAAGGAGTCGTTCCATTGGTTGGTGGAGCCGCCGTTTTTCAGTGTCACGGCCGCGAATCGAGAGGATTCGTTTAGCCGAGGTAATTACTCAACATAAATATATCGTTATATCTTTATGTTTACAAGAATAATTCCCGGCTTGCCGCCGATTCGAATCCGAATTGTGTATCAAATTTGCAACATGTGGGGAAACTCGAGAACGCGATGTCCCTTGGTTCCTGGCGTCCCCCCATGTCGTGTGGTAGCAGAATGGTCACACGGTTTAACCAAACCGGTTGTTCTGGGTTCTGGTGTTAAAACTCCAGCAAGAGCAGCCGGGCATTGTGTGGTCGCGGATTGATGTGCGTATCACATGGAAGGCTTGTTTCCTGGGTAAGGGAGCCGGAAATGTGATGTGGACGAGAGCTCATGTTGAAAACAGTTACTGGCCTTAAATCGTCTCGCGTTTTCCTGGCAGTGGTGCTTGCGAGCATCCTGACAGCATGCGCGACTCCGCCTGCAGACGACCCGGACGCCCGCGCCGAATATGAGGCTGCCAACGATCCGTTCGAGACGGCGAATCGCTTCGTGTTCTCCGCCAACGTGATGGTCGACCAACTGGCCCTTCAGCCGGCGGCGGTGACGTATCGAGATTTGTTTCCCGATGCCCTCAAGCCGCCGGTGCAGAACCTGATTACCAACCTGTTTCAGCCGATCAGCTTCCTGAACGCCTTGCTCCAGGGCGACTTGGAACGTGCCGACAAGGCTGCGGCGCGGTTCTTCACCGCAATCCCGACCTTGCTTCTGGGAGACACGATGCCGGACGAGGATCCGGTGATCGAGGATGCCGGACAGACGCTCGCAGTGTGGGGCTTTAGCGAAGGCCCATACATTATGCTGCCGTTGCTTGGTCCGTCCTCGATGCGTGACACGATCGGACTGGTCGGTGATTTCTTCATGGATCCGGTTGGCCTGACCATGGGCAGTGAAGCGTCCATTGGCCGTTCCGCCGGCAACGCGGTTGTCATCCGCTCGCGAAATATTGAGCAGGTTCGCGAACTTCAACGCACATCGTTGGACTATTATTCCGCGGTGAGAAGCTTGTATCGCCAGCAGCGGGAAGCCCAAATCCTGAACGGCGAGGGTCAACCAACCCAACCCGCACCCACGATCGGCCTCGAATCGCCCGGCGACGCGGACACGCCTGAAAACAGAGAAACAGCTTCCGGCAACTAGAGGTGGGACAAGTGGCTGTGCGCTACATTTCAGCGTTCGTCCTTGCAGTCGCACTGATCGTCGTCGCTCCCGCGGCGGACGCGGATTCGCATCTGGACAAATCCCAAGCCTTCATCCGTGATCTGGCTGATCGGGCGGTTGAGAACCTCACCAACAAAGAATTCACCACCGAAGAACAGCGCCTGAAATTCCAGGAGCTTTTCCGGGAAGGCTTTGCGGTGGACGGCATCGCACGCTTTGTCGCCGGCCGTTACTGGCGCAGGGCTTCTAAATCCGAACGCGAGGAATATCTGGTCCTGTTCGAAGATGTTGTCGTCAACATCTGGTCCGACCGCCTGTTCTCCCAATACAACGGACAGCAGTTCGATATTCTGGGCGCGCGTGACGACACGCCTGCTAATTCGCAAGAACTCGTCGCAGTCGTCGAAAGCCGTATACAGACGACCCCCCATACTTCGGTGAAGGTCGAATGGCGTGTCGCCAGCCTGGGCGAGCTGACTAAGATCGTCGACGTGAAGGTCGAGGGACGTAGCCTGGCGAAAACCCAGCAGGACGAGTTTACGGGTTTCGCCAGCAAGAACGGCCGGCGTTTTTCCGCGATTATCGAAGAGCTACGCCGCCGCCGCGACGGCTGACCACCCGCGTTATCGCTGTAGAGGCTTGTACTTGATACGATGCGGCCGGTCAGCATCCGCGCCTTTGCGCCGTTTCAAATCCTCGGCATACGCCTCGTAATTTCCCTCGAACCAGACGACTTCGCTATCGCCTTCGAACGCCAGGATATGGGTCGCAATCCGGTCCAGAAACCAACGATCATGGCTCACCACGACCGCGCAGCCGGCAAATTCCAATAGCGCCTCTTCCAGGGCACGCAGGGTATCGACGTCCAGATCGTTGGTCGGTTCGTCGAGCATCAGCATGTTGGAACCTGACTTCAGCACCTTGGCCAGATGTACCCGGTTCCGCTCGCCGCCCGACAACTGGCCGACCGGCTTCTGTTGATCCGATCCGCGGAAGTTGAATCCGGCCACATAGGCGCGGCTTTGAACCGACTGCTTGCCCAGCTCGATCATATCCAGGCCATCCGAGATTTCCTCCCAGACCGTCTTGTCGTCGGCCAGTGCATCCCGGCTCTGGTCGACATATCCCAGCACGACGGTCTTACCGATGCGGATGGAACCGGAGTCCGGTTCGTCCTGGGACGTGATCATCCGGCAGAAGGTGGTCTTGCCGGCGCCATTGGGCCCGATGACGCCGATGATGGCACCCGGCGGCATCTTGAAGCTGAGATCATCGATCAGCAGATGGTTCTCAAACCCCTTTCGGATGTGCTCGCCCTCGATGACGAGATCGCCCAGCCGTGGTCCGGGCGGGATAGTGATCTGCTGGCGCTCGGGCGCCTTGTCCTGGCTCTCGGCCACAAGCTTCTCATACGCGTCCACGCGCGCCTTGCTCTTGGCCTGACGTGCACGCGGGCTCTGGCGCACCCATTCGAGCTCCTGCTTGATGGTCCGCTGGCGTGCGGTTTCCTCGCGCTCCTCCTGGGCCAGGCGCTTTTCCTTGGCCTCCAGCCAGGCGCTGTAATTGCCTTCGAACGGCAATCCTTTGCCCCGGTCGAGCTCCAGGATCCAGCCCGCCACATTGTCCAGGAAGTAGCGGTCATGGGTCACGGCCACCACCGTGCCCGGATAGTCCTCGAGGAAACGCTCGAGCCACGCCACCGATTCGGCGTCGAGATGGTTGGTGGGCTCATCGAGCAGCAGCATGTCGGGGCGCGACAGGAGCAGGCGGCACAGCGCAACGCGGCGGCGCTCACCGCCCGACAACTTGGTGACGTCGGCGTCGGCCGGCGGGCAGCGCAGCGCATCCATCGCGATCTCGATCTGGCGATCGAGCTCCCAGGCGTCGCTCGCGTCGATCTCGTTCTGGAGCTCGGCCTGTTCCGCGATCAGTGCGTCCATCTCATCGGCAGAGAGATCCTCACCGAACCGCATGCTCACTTCATTGAAGCGGTCGAGCAGCGCCTTGGTTTCCGCCACCCCCTCCATGACGTTGCCCATGACGTCTTTCGAGGCATCGAGTTCGGGTTCCTGTGGCAGAAAGCCGACTTTCAATCCTTCGGCGGCCCAAGCCTCACCCTGATACTCCGTATCGAGCCCAGCCATGATCTTGAGCAATGTCGACTTGCCCGCACCATTGAGCCCCAGCACACCAATCTTCGCGCCCGGCAAAAAACTGAGCCAAACGTCTTCGACGACCTTGCGGCCGCCCGGATAGGCCTTGGTCAGGCCCTTCATGACATAGACATACTGGGGAGTATTCACGGGGAGCACACCTTCGGATCGTTGAAGTAGGAACCGGGCGTCTATGTAATCCCGCCGCGCGTTGCGCGCAACGGTTCAGAGCCAGGCAGAACGGACTTCAGTGCAGCAACTACTGGCACCCGCCGAAACGCCAGCGGTGGATTTCGATATCCTCGTACAAACCGGCCTTGCAATAGGGCTCGTCGGCGAGCATTTCCTCCACGGCGCCGCGATCCGGCAGCTCGATCAGCATCGCGCTGCCGACCCATTGGTTTTCGTCCTCATTGTAAAGCGGCCCGCGCTCGATGAAGCGCGGCAGATACCCGCCATCGATGAAATACTTGCGATGCGCTTCCAGCAGTCCGTCGCGGGTCTCGGTCGTGTCCGCCCGTCCATGACCGAGGATAAGAAACCGCTGATTGGTATCGGGATCACCCTCGAAATCCCACATGGTGACCCCCAGCGCATTGCGCCAGCGACGAACAATGATCTCGTCGAACAAACCGGCCTTTGCATAGGGTTCTTCGTAGGCGAAGACCCGTGCCGCCTCTCCATCGGGCAGTTCCACCATATGCATGCTACCGGTCGGGGTTTTCCCGTCATCGGCCAGGGTCGGGCCGCGGGCCACCATCTGATCGGCATAGCCATCCATGAAGGACCAATGGGCCTCGACGATCTCACGACGCAGCCCGGCCGTGCCGTCCTTGTCGCGACAGTAGAAGAAATAGGTCGGCATTCCCGATCTATTTCCAATCCGCGCTGACCTTGCCGTCCGCGCGCGCAGCCACCTGCGCCGCGACACCCTGTCGGCCGGTGTCGGTCTCCGCATCCCATTCATTCTCATGGGCCAGGTGCTTGTCCTCGTCCCATTCGTGCCGGGTGCCCTCACCCATGAAGACACAGAAGACCTCGCAACCATCGGGATACTCGTAGGGCCCGTGCGGGGTGTTGCCACCGAAGACATAGTCGCCCGGCCGCAGATCCTTGCCGGCCACGCACATCCGACCACCCAGAACGACAATCGAATGCCAGCTCTCGTGACTGTGCTCGGGCTCCACGTAACCCGGCGGGAACCGCACCTTCATATCGACCCGCTTCATGGCGGCGTCATAGTTGAGGACCTTCACCTTGACGCCGGGCGGCAACGACAGAAGTTCGTTGGTGTCTTCGCCATCCTGCCATTCGACCTCCTCATCATGCAGGGCCACGAACTCATGGACCGCATCCGAAACCGATTTGCTGTCATTGGTCACCTGATTGTCCTCCCGTGAAATGTTTGCCCCGCCAGACTAGCGCGCCCCTGACACCACCTGCAAAAAGCCGGGTTCAAGACCATTCGGCAATGACGTCCGCATCGCTCTCGCCCGGCAGCAAGCCGGACCGGATCTCCGCGAACGTCTCGGCTGGGACCAGCCGCGATAGAGCCCAGACAGCCGCCCCCCTGACCAGGGGCGATTCATCTGTCAGGCGCTCTTGAACGACGTTCAAAGCGCCCGCGCCGCCGACATTGCCGAGCGCGATGAGCACGTTGCGGACAAAACGGTCACGTCCGAGTCTTTTGATCGCCGTGCGCGAGAAAAAGGCCCGGAACTCTGCATCCTGAAGTCCGGCGAGCATGACCAGGTCCGGTGCCGACAGGTCTTCTCGGCCGCGCAACTCCGCCACGGGTGCGGCCTTTGCGAACTTGTTCCAGGGGCACACCGCCAGGCAGTCGTCGCAGCCATAGATGCGATTGCCGATCAGCGGTCGCAGTTCGCGGTCGATCGGCCCCTTGTGCTCGATCGTCAGGTACGAAATACAGCGCCTGGCATCGATCCGGTAGGGCGCCGGCAGGGCGCCTGTCGGACAGGCATCCAGGCAACGCCGGCATGATCCGCAATGGTCGTCCTGCTCTGCATCCGGCGGCAAATCGAGGGTGGTGAAGACTTCGCCGAGAAACAGCCAGGAACCGTGTTCGCGCGACACGAGATTGGTGTGCTTGCCCTGCCAGCCGAGCCCGGCGGCCTGTGCCACAGGCTTTTCCATGACCGGAGCGGTGTCCACAAACACCTTCACATTGCCGGGAAACTCGTCACAGATCCATCGGCCGAGCGCCTTCATGCGCTTCTTGACCACGTCATGATAGTCCCGCCCCCGGGCGTAGACCGACAGGTGCCCGACAGCGGCCTGACCGATGGTGTCGAATGCACCCGGCTCGGGCGTATAGACCATTCCCAGTGCGATCACCGAGTTCGCGTCCGGCCAGAGGGCTGCCGGTTCGCGCCGCCGTTCGGCCTTGGCGGGCATCCAGTCCATGTCGCCATGCCGGCCCTCGTCGATGAACTGGTTCAGATGATCACGGATTTCGGGCGCCAGATGCACCGGCGCGAACCCGACGGCATCGAATCCCAGTTCCTGCGCCTTCTCGCGAATCCGTTGGCGGATTTCGGTCCGGGGCGGTTGCTGAAAAGTATCGTCACCCATCCGGGTTGGTCCTCACGCCACACAGGTGCACGATATTCTCATAGTTCGCGGCAGCCCCTACCGGTCAGGCACGCTTCAACAAGGTCGCGTCGCCATAGGAAAAGAACCGATAGCCTTGCGCGACCGCGTGAGCGTAGGCGGCGCGCATATGCTCGGTCCCGGCAAACGCGCAGACCAGCATGAACAGGGTCGAGCGCGGCAAATGGAAATTCGTCAGCAGCTGATCGACGGCCCGGAATTCAAAGCCCGGTGTGCAGAAAAGCCGCGTGTCGCCGCGGAATGCCACCAATCTACCGTCCGCGCCAACCGCCGATTCCAGCAAGCGCAGGGCCGTGGTTCCGATCGAGACGATGGGTCGTCCATCCTCACGCGCCTGATTGATCCGGTCGGCGATCGCGGAATCGAGCTCGCCATATTCCGCGTGCATCCGGTGATCCGCGACATCCTCAACGGTCACGGGTAGAAACGTTCCCGCCCCCACATGCAGGGTGACGGTCGCCACCTCGATCCCGTTTGAATCGAGTGCGGCCATCAATTCCGGTGTGAAGTGCAGACCCGCCGTAGGGGCCGCCACGGCCCCGTCACGCGCCGCGAACATGGTTTGATAATCATCGCGATCCCGGGCGTCCGCGCCGGAGCCACGCTTGATGTAGGGCGGTATCGGCGTCTTGCCGTGCTGCGCCAACTGCGTGTGGAAGGTATCCGCACCCATATCAAATCGCAAGCGCACCTCCCCGCCCTCGCCACGCGCGATCATCTCGGCCTGGAACGCCGCGCCGAAGACGATCGTATCGCCGGGCTTCAAACGTTTAGCCGGGCGGGCAAACGCCAGCCACTCCGTATCGGATATCGCCTTGTGCAGCGTGATCGAGGTCCGCCCCTCACCGCGTCGCCCCTCCAACTGCGCCGGAATGACCCTGGTGTCGTTGACAACCAACAGGCTGTCGGGCGAGAGCAAAGCCGTCAGGTCGCGAACGGTTCGGTCAGCAATGCCTTCACGAAGATCCAGCAGTCGGGCCGATTCCCGAGGTTCCGCTGGACGCTGTGCAATGCGATCGGGGGGCAAATCGAAATCGAAGTCAGCAGTCTTCATCCGTCGTTTTCCCATCGCGCATCTGTTGATTGACACCGGGCGCACCAGCCTGTCATTAGCCTGCACAAACTTGGAATACCCACACACAGAAATCGATACATGCCCGGATTGACCACGCGTTTCCTCGTTATCGCCGTTCTGTTCGTCACCTGTCTTCTGGTTTCAAACATCACGGCCGTCAAGCTGATCGAGGTCCAGGGATATGCGCTCACCGGCGCCATCGTGATCTTCCCGATCAGCTACATCATTGGTGACGTTCTGACGGAAGTTTACGGTTTCGCCAAGGCCCGCCTGGTTCTCTGGCTCGGATTTGCCGCCAATCTGTTCGCGGTCCTGACCTTTGCCCTGGTCGGGGTGCTGCCAGCGGCCGGATTCTGGGACGGACAGGAAGCCTATGACGCCATCCTCGGCGCCACTCCGCGCATCCTTGCTGCATCCTTCCTGGCCTTTTTGGTCGGCGAGTTCGCCAACTCCTATGTCCTGGCACGCCTGAAAGTCATCACCGAAGGCCGCATGTTGTGGCTGCGCACCATCGGCTCCACCATCGTCGGCCAGAGCCTTGATTCCATCGTCTTCGTCTTCGTCGCGTTCTGGGGAATTCTGCCCACCGAGATACTTCTCGGCACGATCATGGTGCAGGCCGTCGCCAAGATCGGTTACGAAATCCTGGCCACACCACTCACCTATGCTGTGGTCGGCTGGCTGAAGCGGTCCGAAGGAATTGACCATTACGACCGGAACACGCGGTTCAACCCGTTCGCGGTCACGCGCCTGCAGGACTGATGCGCCGCGCGGCCTGCATACTGGGTCTTCTGGCAACGACATATGCAATCGCCCCGGCGATGGCCGAACCACCGTCTGACACCTACAGCGTTCAGTGGGAAAACGACCGTATTGCCAATACCGACCGGCACTACACCAATGGCTGGCGGCTGGCCTGGGTTTCCTGTGCCCGTGGCGTCGCCCGCGATATCTTCCTGGACGGCAACACCTTCGCCAGCAGTCACAGTGTCGACAAGAAACACTTCGTTGGTGACGCCCAGCTGGGATTCGCGGCCATCTATCACGGTGTTCGGCTGGCTTTCACCCAAGTGTTCCGGACCCGGGAATTCGGAGGCCAGAGCCAGTCCGACCGGTTCGGCGCGGTCTCGCTTTCTGCCAATATCTGATCCACAGGGGCCTTCCCTGCCGCTATCTCCATGCTAAGCTTTCATCCGGACGACACTCTTGTTCAGGGGGGGGGGAAGAAACATGGCGGATTTGAATGTCAGCATCGAAGGCATCGCCGATGGCCAGCGGATCGCCGAGGAGTTTGTCTTCGGCATACGCACCGATGACGAACCCTTCACGTTCGGCGCGAATATAAGCCCGGCCATCTCATGGAGCGGTGCGCCTGACGGCACGAAATCCTACGCAATCATCATGCACGACCGCAGCGTCCCGACCGTCTTCGACGACGCAAACCAGGAGGGGAAGACGATTCCCGCCGACTTGGTGCGCATGGACTTCATGCACTGGGTTCTGGTGGACATCCCCGCCACGACCACGGGGCTGGCCAAGGGTGTGGAATCTGATTCGGTGGTGCCAAAGGGGAAACCCACCGGCGCAACGTCGAACGGCGTGCGCGGCGCCAACGATTTCGGCATGTTCATGGCCGCGAACCCCGATATGGCCGGCGATTACGGTGGATACGACGGCCCTGCACCGCCCTGGAATGACGAGCTGATGCACGAGTATGTGTTCACGGTCTATGCGCTCGACGTCGAATCCCTCGGGCTTGATGGGGTCTTCAGCGGTGCCGACGCCCTCGCGGCGATGGAAAGACACATCCTGGCCAGCGGCCAGGTGGTCGGCGAATACACGCTCAATCCCGCCCTCGGTTAACCACAAAAAGTACTGGATTTCAGCGGCGGGCCTTTGGGTCCGCCGTTTTTCTGTTCTCGTTGTGACCCCCGTCATTTCGGTTTCACGCACAAGCCAATACCTATGGTGGCAACGGCGGAAACCGACGGGAGATCACGATGTCCGATCACGTCAAATATGAAAACGACCTGCGCTCGATGCGCGATGTCACATTTATCTACGGCACCGCCGACCACGACGAAATCAACGGTACCTACGAGCCGGAAGTCATCTTCGGCTATGACGGGGACGATGAAATCCGCGCCGGCGGCGGTCCGGGAGATGACTAACTTTACGGCGACCAAGCGGGCGATACCGGCAACGACACGCTCGAGGGCGGCGACGGCGGCGCGGGCGAAGACAAGCTCGACGTCTCGGCGCTCGGTTTCACAGACTTCGCGGACCGGCTCGCGAGCACAATCAGTATGGGCAGCCGCACCGTGATCGACTATGGCAACAACGACGAGATTACCCTGGTCGGCGTCGCTACCGCCGACCTGACGGCCTACGACTTCCTGTTTTAGCAGCGCTCAGTCCGCGGCGTCGGAATAGTCGACTAAGCGTGTCTTGTAGTCAGAACGCGGCAGCGTACCGAACGCCACCAGCTCGACCCGGGCCGTGACCACGAGGCGTGAGCGGATTGCGGTCTCGATGGCCTCCGCAAGCCCGTCCTCGGGGGAAGCACCCTCCGCAATCTCGATCTGGATGGGCAACGGAGGCAACTGCTGCACACCCTGCTTCGTCGGCCGGATCAGAATGACGCCACTGACATCCGGCTGGAACTCGTTCACGACCTCGCGGATAGCGCTGGGGAACAGATTCACGCCGCGCACGATCAGCATGTCGTCGGTGCGGCCGATGCATCGGATCCGCGGCCCCGTGCGGCCGCTGGCCACCGGACCAGTGCTGACCCGGACGCGGTCACGCGAACGGAAACGCAGCAACGGCGCAGCCTCCTGCTGCAAGTGGGTATAGACCAGCTCGCCCTCGACACCGTTCTCGAAGGGAATCGGCTCCTCGCTTTCCGGATCGATCAGCTCCATATGGATGTAGTCGCGGGCCAGAAAGCTCATCCCGTCCTGTTCAGGGCCCTCACCGAACATGGATATCGACATCTCGCCCAGCCCTAGTACTTCGTGGACCTTGGTGTTGAAGGCCTTTTCAATCTGTGCCCGAACCGTCGCCTCACCGCCGCCGGGCTCGCCACCGGCTACCAGCGTTTGCAACCCACATGCTGCAGGGTCGATGCCCCGCTCACGCGCGGCCTCTGCGATATAGAGAAAATAGGACGGCGTGCCCGGCATCGCCTGCACCTGAAACCGGGAGAGCGCAGTGATCAGGCGATCGGTGTTTCCGCTGCCCACCGGTACCATGCGCACGCCGAGCGCGATCATGGATTCATGCACGGCACCGGCCACGAAGGGACCGGAATTGTAGGTCGTCACGACCCGGTGGTGGGGCCGGATACCGGCGGCGTAGTAGCTGCGGTTCGACGTGTGGACCCAGCGCTTCAAATCACCCGCCGTCACCGGTATATACAGCGGTGTTCCCGACGTGCCGCTGGTCGAGTAGATTCGGACGACATCCTCGAACGGTGCGGCCAGTTGCTTGCCCAATGGCAAATGTTCGGCCTGGCTCGCGCGCAACTCGTCCTTCGCCGTGAAGGGGAGATGGCGAAGATCGTCCAGGCCACCAACCGAGGCCGCCGTCTTGAAGCCCGCCTCGCCGAGCTTTTCCTGATAGAAGGCCGAATGCGCAAACAGATACTCGATCTGCTTGCGGTAGCCCGGTTCGTCCATCGCCTTCTGGTCGGCCAATTCGCGGGTTTCGGCCACGGGATCGAAAAGATCGGGCGTGGTCATGCGTTCAATCCCCGTCGTACTCTATGGCCTCTTCGCCGTAGTGCGCGAGCAGGAATCCGATCGGCCGCTCCATTTCCTCGTTGAGGTGCCCGATCAGGCCAATGGTGCGCGCAAGGATCGGAATGCCGCGGATTGCCGCCTTGGGGAAATCGAGATCGAGCAGCACGGCTGCCATCGGGCCTTGAATATTCATGGGCAGTTTCTTGCCCCAGACCTTTTCCACGGCTGCGGGAAACGGCCGCAGTGCGTCGACATGCCGGCCCGAAACACCCCGCTCATCGGCCAGCGCCATAATCCGTTCCGCACGCGGATCGACCGGATGGTGGATTGGATGCCCGAAACCGGGAATGAACTTGCCAGCTGCCTTGTACTCCTCGGCGATCTCGAGGGCGGCTTTCTCCGGTGACTTTCCGGCCTCTACCCGCCCAGCGGCATCGTCGAGCATCCCGCCGCAGACATCTGCGCTGCCCAGGATGACCGTCCCGACGCCCAGAAGACCCGCCGCCACCGCCCCCTGCAACGCTTCCGGTGCGGCCGCCAGCGTCATCCGTGCGGCCTGGACACTGGGTGTCAGCCCGTGCTCCGCAAGCGCGATGATCAGCAGGTTCAGGAAATACTCCTGCTCCGCGTTCGGCTCCTTGCCTGTCAGGTGGAAATAGAAGAACTCCGCAATGGATGCATGCCCCATGATCTCGTTGCACAGATCCTTGCCGCGCACCGTGATCGACGCGGAATCCGCCGTTTCGATGGCGGTTTTCGCTTCACCTTTTTTGCCAATCAGCATCGTCATCTCCCCCGGGTCGGGGGCGACGATAGGGACAAACACCGGTTCGGACAATATTTCATATATATGAAGGAAAATTCTGATTCCCGAACATCATTGACTCCAATCCGCCCCAATCGCCTAAAATGGTTTCAAGCCCCGTGAGATCGCGGAATCCATGCCGCGTACAAGTGGGCAAGGGAGATCACGCTATGAAATACGGCATGTTTGCGATGCCGCTCCGTCCGCCCGGCGGGGACGTCACCAAGGAGTACCATCAGGACATCGAAACCTTCGTGATGGGCGACAAGCTCGGCTACACCGAAGGCTGGATGGGTGAGCATTACACCATCCCGTGGGAGCCAATTCCCGCCACCGACCTGTTCGCGGCATCGGTATTTGCCCGAACGGAGAATATTCGTATCGGCACGGGCATCGTCCTGCTTCCCATGCAAGACCCGCGGCAAGTGGCGCTGCGTATCGCCTATCTCGACCATCTGTCGAAGTGCCGCCTGAACTTCGGCATCGGCGCCGGCGGCGCCCCGACCGATTTCCATTTCTGGGACATCGACTACAAGGAGGGCGAGCACAGGGCGCGCATGCGCGAATCGATCGAGGTGATCAAGCGTCTTTGGACTGAAGACGAGCCGTTCGAACACAATGGCGAGTTCTGGCAGTTCAAGGTGCCGGAACCGATGCCCCAGGTGCCCCTGTATCATCATATTCGGCCCTATCAGGCCCCCCCCCCGCCGATCGCGGTGTCCGGTCTGCACAAGTCGTCGGAATCCCTCTTAACGGCGGGCGCCAATGGCTGGATCCCGATGAGCATCAACTATCTTCCTGCGGTGAATCTGAACACCCATTGGGACGCGGTCTGCGAAGGCGCGAAATCGACGGGTCGCCCGACGCCAAAGCGCAGCGAATGGCGCATCGCGCGGGAGATTTTTGTCGGCAAAACGGACCAGGAAGCACGCGACCAGGTGCTGAACGGTCCGATTGGCAACGCCTACACCAACTACATGTTCAACGTGCTGAAATCGCTGGGCGCGACTGATCTCTACAAGGGCGATCCAGACATGCCCGACGAAGCGCTGACGGCGGAATATGTCTGCGACAATATCTGGGTCGTCGGCAGCCCGGACACCGTGGCCGAGAAGCTGAGCAAGCTTTACGACGATGTGGGCGGCTTCGGCACCGTGTTGCAGATCCAGTACACCTATGAGCCGCAGCAAATCTGGTTCGACAACATGGAACTGCTCGCGAAGGAGGTTATGCCCGCCCTCGCGCATCTGGTTCCCGAAGACGAACCGGCCGCCGCCGCTTAGTAGACGGCCGAATGACGAAATCCGGCACACCCCGCGCCGTCGACCGGCGCGGGGTCCGGACGCAACCAAGCATGGAGGCTTGCATGTCCGTTGCAGCAGAATCGGAACTCCAAATCTCCCCCTACATCGCCGAATGCATCGCGGAAGAGAAAATCCCTGTCGTCGATGTCGGTCCCTTTCTGGCGGGTGACGCCGACGCGCTTGAACAGTTCGCCACGGAACTGCGCGCGATCCAGGAAAGCCTGGGCTTCTATTGCATCGTCAATCACGGCGTCGATCAGGATCTGATCGACCGCAGCTTCGAACAGATCGCACATCTGTTTGAACTGCCCGATGAGACGAAGATGAAGTACCGGGTCGACTTCCATCACCAGGGTTTCATCCCCAACAAGTCGCTGATCCTGCGCTGGTCGAAGATCGCGAAGAACGAGAAGAAGGACCTCAACGAAGCCTGGGCGATCATGCGTGAGCGCCCGCCCGACGACCCGAAGGTCGTCGAGAATGTCCGCCACCGGAACCTGAACCAATGGCCCGAAGAATTGCCTGAATTCCGCGAGGTGCTGCTCGATTACCAGGCGAACATGGCCAAGCTGGCCACCCGCATGCTACCGGCCTATGCGCGCGCACTCGAACTGCCGGCTAACTATTTCGACGACAAGTTCTCGCACCCGGAATATTACATCCGGACGGCCTGGTATCCGCCGGTCGACGCCGAGGAGGGACAATTCTCCCTGTCCCCCCACTCCGACCACAGCTCGATGACCTATTTGCCGCTCATGGATGTGGCCGGGCTGGAAGTCATGGCCCCTTCGGGCAAGTGGATGGTCGTCGAGCCTCTGCGTGGGGCCATCGTCGTCAACACCGGCTAATTCTTCAACCGCTGGACGAACGGCCGCTTCATCGCCACCCCGCATCGCGTGGTGCCGCCGAACGATCATCGCTACGCGCTGACATTCTTCTACAACTGCAACGACGAGACCGTTGCCGATCCATTGCCGACATGCATCGAGGCCGGTGAAAAGCCGAAATACACGCCCATGTCGTTTCACGACTTCTTCGTCACCTACATGGACGGCAACTACATCTATCGCACCGCGGAGATGGACGAGGACTGATCCTCGTTCCCGTCCCGCCGACAACGGGCCAGTGCGTCACGCGACGGAAGAGTATTTATGAGCGCAGACCAGATCCTGACCGAGACCCGTGACGGCGTCTTCTATGTCAACATCGACCGGCCCGAGAAGCACAACGCGCTGAGCCTGTCGATTATCGACACGCTCGGAAAGACCTTCGCCGGCGCGTCGTCGGACGACATGCTGGTTGCGGCCGTCCTGCGCGGCGCGGGCGAGAAGACATTCGCCGCGGGAGGTGACTTGCGCGAACTTGCCGGGCTTCGCACCGAAGCCGAGGCCGAAACAATGGCGCTCGGTGCCAAGGCCGCTTTCAACGCCATCCGCGATTTTCCCGTGCCGGTCGTCGCGGCCTTGAACGGCAGCGCCTTCGGGGGTGGCGCCGAACTCGCCGTGTCGTGCGATTTCCGGGTCGCGGCGAGCCATTCACGGATCGGCTTTGTCCAGGGCCGGCTCGCGTTGGCGACGGCATGGGGCGGTGGCCCCGACCTGCTCGACCTGGTGGGCCGGGCCCAGGGTCTGCGCCTGATGAGCACCGGCGAGATGCTGTCCGCCACCGAGGCGCTGGCGATCGGCCTGTACGATGCCGTGGGCGAGGACGGCACCGTGTTCGATGACACGATCGAGGAATTTCTCGCCCCGATCCGGAATCAGAAACCTCAGTCGATGCGGGCCTTCAAAGCCGTCAGCGATGCGCACCGCCGCGGCGACGACAGGGATCGCATGCACGAGATTGAAACCGCGATGTTCGTGAAGACATGGACCCACGACGACCATTGGGAGGCCGCCGAGAAGGTCCTCCCGTCGAAAGGATGACACCATGAGCGATTCCGCTGCTGCACCGGACGACAATCAGGAAGAAGAAATCGCGCGCCGCGCGCCGCCGACGAAACCCACCACGGCCACGCCGTCGGGAATCGAGGTGCCGCCCGTCGTGACACCCGACATGGTCGGGGATGCGGATCAGGGCGTGCCCGGCGAGTATCCGTTCACGCGGGGGATTTTCCCCGACGGGTTCCGTGGCCGGTTGTGGACCATTCGCCAGTATTCGGGCTTTGGCACGGCGGAGGAATCGAACGAGCGCTATCGTTTCCTGCTCGATCAGGGCCAGACCGGCCTGTCGGTCGCCCTCGACCTGCCGACCCAGTGCGGCTACGACCCGGTCGACCCGATTGCCAAGTCCGAAGTGGGTAAGGTCGGCGTGTCCCTATCGAACCTGGCGGAGGCCGAAATCCTGTTCGACGGGATCGATCTGGGCGGCATATCGACATCGTTCACCATCAACGGTACGGCTTCCATCGTCTACGCCATGTATTGCGCGGTCGCCGACAAGCGCGGCGTGCCGCGCGAGAAGCTGACCGGCACGATTCAGAACGACATCCTGAAGGAATATGTCGCCCGGGGGACCTGGATATTCCCCGTGCGCCCCTCGCTGCGCCTGATCGCCGATACGATCCTGTTCTCCTATGAGCAAACACCCCGGTTCAATGCGATCAGCATCGCCGGCGCCCATGTGCGCGATGCCGGCTGCACCGCGGTCGAGGAAATGGGCTACACGCTTGCCAACGGACTGGCCTATATCGACGAATTGATCGCGCGCGGTGGTGACGTCGAGAAGTTCGCACGCCGCCTTTCCTTCTTCTTCTATGTGCACATGGACTTCTTCGAGGAGGTCTGCAAGTTCCGCGCGGGCCGGCGGCTTTGGGCGAAGCTGCTGACCGAGCGCTACGGCGTCCAGGACCCCAAGGCCCTGATGTTCCGTTTCGGCGTGGTGTGCGGCGGCTCCTCCCTGATCGGCGCTCAGCCCTACAACAATGTCGTCCGCGTCGGCATCGAGAACATGGCGGCGGTTATGGGCGGTGCCCAATCCATCTTCACCGCAGCCTTCGACGAGGCCTACCAGATCCCGACGGAGCATTCGGCCGAGATCGCAGTGCGCACCCAGCAGATCGTGGCCCACGAATCCGGCATCGCCCGGACGGTCGACCCTCTGGGTGGCAGCCACTATGTCGAATGGCTGACCGACCGTATGGAAGAAGAGATCACCAAGGTGATCGAGGAAATCGAGGAGTATGGCGGGGTCACCAAGGCGGTCGAGGATGGCTGGCTGCAACTCAAGATCGCGCAGCGGGCCGCCGAACGGAAACGCAAGGTGGACGACGGCGAGACCGTGGTCGTGGGCCAGAACTATTTCCGCCGCGAAGACCAGAACGAGGGCGTGGCCGAGCTGTTCAAACTCGATCCCCAGGCTTCGGCGCGGGTGATCGAGAAATTCGAGCGCATACGTGACGGCCGCGACAACGGCGCCGTCGAGGCCTCGCTGGCGGCTCTGGAGAAGGCCGCGGCAACCGACAGTGAGAACATGATGCCTTACCTGATCAACTGCTGCCACGCATACGCGACCGTCGGCGAGATGGTGGCGACACTGAAGAAGCAGTGGGGCGAGTTCCAGGAACCCGTGCGACTGTAGGATCGAACCATGAGCCTCAAGGGAAAACGCATCCTGATTGCCAAGCCGGGCCTCGACGGGCACGACGTGGGCGCGAAGATCATTGCACTCGCCCTGCGCGATGCGGGTGCCGATGTCATCTACACCGGCCTTCGGCGCAGTCCAGACTACATCGCCAAGGTGGCGGTCGACGAGGATGTTGACGCGGTGGGCCTGTCGATTCTGTCGGGCAGCCACAAGGAACTGGTCGAGGAAACGGTGCGCTGTCTCACCGATCTAGACGCCGGCGACATCCACATCTTCGTCGGCGGCACCATCCCGAGCGAAGACCATGACGAACTGCGCGGAGCGGGCGCGCGCGGCATCTTCACCGCGGAAATGACGGTCGATGATGTGGTGTCCGCAATCGATGCGGATCTCGGCGCGTGAGCGACGGCCCCCTCGCCGGTATCCGGATCATCGAGGTCTGCCATGTCCTGGCGGGACCCTTCAGCAGCATGATCCTGGGAGACCTTGGCGCCGACGTGATCAAGGTCGAGCCGCCCGGCGGCGACATGGCGCGCAACATCACCAGCAAGTTTACCGGGCCCTACAATGACTATTTCGCAAGCCTGAACCGCAACAAACGTTCGGTGGTGCTCGATCTCAACACTTTGGAGGGTCAGGCCCGACTGGGCGAACTGGCAGCCGACGCACACGGTTTGATCACCAACCTCAGGCCCGAAACCATCCGCCGCTTCGGCCTAACCTACGAACAATTGCGCCGGCACAATGAAGCCCTCGTCTGCGTCGCACTGACCGGTTTCGGCCTCGACGGCCCCTACGCCGACAAACCAGCCTACGACTACATCGTGCAGGCGTTGACCGGGGTCATGACCCTGACGGGCGACCCGGGTGCCGCACCCACGAAGGCGGGCTATTCGGCCGTCGACAATTCGACCGGCATGATGGGCGCGGTGGGGATGCTGGCCAAGATCATCGAGGGCAAGGGTGGGCAGGTCGATGTCTCCCTGTTCGACACCATGCTGTCCCAACTGAACTATCTCGCATCGGGCTACCTCAACCATGGATCCGTCCCCCAGCGAACGGCAAACAGCGCACACCCCTATATGGTCCCGGCCCAGGTGTTCGAGAGCCGCGACGGCTTCCTGATGCTGTTTGTCTCGACCGACAAGTTCTGGAAGAAGTTCTGCGACGTGGCGGGCTGGCCCGAGCGGGCAGACGATCCGCAGTTCGCGACCATGACGGCCCGCTCCGAGAACCGGAAGGCCGTGATTGCGGCCGTCGCGGAGTTGTTGAGGGGCGAGACCACGGCCCACTGGGTCGACCTGCTTGGACAGGAGGGCCTGGTGGTCTCGGGCGTCGAAACGCTCGACCAGGCGCTGGACGGCGACATCGCCCAATCGCGCGAGATGATCGCGGTCATCCCCACGCCCGACGGTGCGCTGCGGGTGGTTGGCAACCCGATCAAGATGTCCGATCATCAACAGCGCTATGGGTTGCCGCCCCTGCTGGGCGAACACACGGAAGAGGTGCTGGGCCGATTGCCGAAGGCGGTTGCCGCGAAATGAGCGGACCAACCCGCAACCCGCGCCGAAACCTCAGCCGTGCCCTGACGCGCATCGCCGATGCGGATGTCACCGAAACCCTGGCACAGCAAGATGATCTGGCACCCCCATCCCTGCCACGCATTGGCGTGACCGGCGCACCGGGTGCCGGCAAGAGCTCGCTCATCGCCCGGCTGGCCCAGCGGCGCAAGGCCGCAAGTGGCCGGATTGCCGTACTGGCGATCGATCCCACCAGCCCCCTTTCCCAGGGTTCGATCCTCGGCGACCGCATCCGCATGGACGCGATTGCCGACGATCCAGACATCTTTATCCGGTCGATCCCGAGCCGCCGGGCCCATGACGGGCTGGCGGACAACACCGCCGACCTTCTGAACGCCATGGAAGGCCATGGATTCGATGAAATCATTCTGGAGACCGTGGGCGTCGGCCAGGCGGAGTATACGATCCGCACCCTCGTCGACACGGTGGTCCTGGTGCTGGTGCCGGAATCCGGCGATGCGATCCAGGCCATGAAGGCGGGCATCCTGGAAATGGCGGACATCTATGTGGTCAACAAGTCCGACCTGCCCGGCGCCGACTTGATGGCGGCGGAGATCGAAAACGTGGCCTCTCGCGAACGCGGCGACGGCTGGACACCGCCCGTCATCCGCACCGCGCGCAACGATGAGGACGGATTTCGCGCCCTCGACGCCGGCATCACGGCGCACGCGACGTGGCGCGCCGGACATACCGATCCCGACGCCACGCGGCGCGCCAGGGCGCGCTATCAGGCCCAGGGCCTCATCGCCCGCCGGGTCAAAGAAGTGCTGGACGAAGAAGGTGCCGACTTCCTGGACAAGGGCCAACGTGACCTGTTCGACGCGCTTGTTGCCCGGCTCGGGCCCGATTCCGGAGACTGAATGCGATGTTCGCACCGCCGCCCGTCATCGAGACCAGACCGTTCGCCGACATCAATGCCAGGTACGGAATCACGGACCGCGATTCCGAGTGGGCAGGCCTGCTGTTCGGCCGCCCGGATACGCCCAGCTTCCTGGAAGGCCCCTCCTTCGATCGCGACGGCAACCTCTGGCTCGTTGATGTCGCCCGGGGGCGGCTGTTCCGGATCTCTTCCGACGCCGAGATCGAGATGGTCTGTGCGTATAAGGGCGAGCCCAACGGCCTCGCCTTCCACAAGGACGGCCACGGCATCATCGCTGATCATTATCACGGCCTGATGCGCCTCGATCCTGCCACCGGATCGGTCGAGCCCCATCTGGTGCGACAGGGTAACGAGCGGTTCCGCGGCACCAACGACCTGACATTCGCGTCGAACGGTGATCTCTATTTCACCGACCAGGGCACATCGGACTTGATCGATCGTACGGGGTGCGTGTTTTGCCTGCGCGCAGACGGAAGGCTGGAGCTGGTTTGCGCTGACCTGCCAAGCCCGAACGGGCTGGTGCTGAGCGCGGATGAGAAGATGCTCTATGTCGGGCTGACCCGGGACAACGCCGTGTGGCGGATGCGCCTAAACGCCCATGGGCGCGCGGACCAGGTGGGATGCACCATGCGCCTGTCGGGCGGCACCGGGCCCGACGGCATGGCCGCCGACGCCGATGGTAACATCCTGGTCTGCCATGTGGGTTTTGGCGCGATCTGGGTGTTCGGGCCGACCGGCGAGCCGATCTACAGGATCAATTCCTGCGCCGGCCCGCTGATGACCAACTGCGCCTATGGCGGGCCCGACAACCGGACACTCTTCATTACGGAATCGTCGAGCGGCCAGGTCCTGACCGCCGACATGCCGGTCCCGGGCCGGATGCTCTACTCGCACATTTAGGAGTGCTACTCGGCGGCGGACTTGATCTCGTCTTCGAGAATTTCATAGACCACCGAGCACTCGTCCTCGAGCCGGTCGGCCGCCGCAATCTTCTTGTAGTACTGGTTGCAGATACGCAGCAGCGGCGCGGACAAGCCGAGCGCATCGGCCTGTTCCTCGACGATATCGAGGTCCTTCCAGAGCAGCTTGCTGGGCCCCGCGCAGGGCTGCCAGGCGCGATCCTTGATGATGCCGGCGCGCATCCCGAAGACGGTCGAGCCGGCGGCGCTGGGACCGACCACGTCGATCATCTGCTGCGGGTCCAGGCCCATCTGGGCACCGAACAACATGCCCTCGGCCAGCGCCACGGTGTTCGCACCAACCATGAAATTGATCATCAGCTTGAGTTTGATGCCGGTGCCGTAGTCACCGACATAGAAGGTCGTGGGGCAGACCAGCTCCAGCATCGGCTTGACCGCTTCGCACAGCGCCTCGTCACCGCTCATCATGATTACCCCCTTGCCGGCACGGATGACCGGCTGGGTACCACTGATCGGGCAATCGATGATCTCGGCGGCCGTCGGGTCGATCAGGGCCTTCATCTCCTCCTTCACCGCGACAGGGAAGGTATTCATCTCGATCACCGTCAGCCCCTCGTGCGCCCCGGCCACGACCCCGTCCGGCCCGGAAAAGGCTTCGCGCGCGGAATCCACGGTCGGCAATGCCGAGATCAGGACATCGGACCATTCGGCGAGCTCGCGCGCCGTATCGAACAGCTTGCCGCCGGTGTCAGGGAAGTGCTCGGTGCTCGGGCGGCGAACCGCAGCGCATTCATAACCTTCGGGCATCAGGATTTCGGCCGTCAGGCTCCCGATCAAACCCAGTCCCAGAATTCCGATCTTCTCAGCCATTTCTTCCTCTATTTTCCAATTCTTGCCGCGATCGCGCCATCAGGGCGACGTTCCGAGCACGGCCTCGCGAAACCGCGAACGCAGGTAGGCCCCGTCGCGGGCCGGCAAGACCCGCGGATACTCTCGCGTGTCGATCTTGATATTTGCGAACAGCGGCCCTTCACAGCGCTGCATACGCCCGGCCAGCGTGCCCACCGCGTTCATGTCGCGGATATCCTCTACCGCCTCCATGCCGCAACCGCGTGCGACCGACACGAGATCCACGCCATGGGCCGTCGCGGTGGGCTGCGCCCCGGTCTCGCCATACACCTCATTGTCGAGGACGACGACTGACAGGTTCTGCGGCGAAGATGCGCCGATGGTCGCCAGTGTTCCCATCCCCATCAGCATGTCGCCGTCACCGGTGAGGGCCAGCACGGGCCGTGACGGCTGTGCGAGCGCAAGACCGAGGGCCACGGCCGCGGTGCCACCCATCGCACCCCATAGATAGAAATTGCGCGGATCATCATCCACGGCCGCGCAGTCATATGTCGCAGAGCCCAGGCCCGAGACGACCAGCAAATCGCCCCGGTCACGCAGCAGGCCCTCAACGGCATCCCGGCGATCCAGCAAGGGTCCGGCCATGTCAGCCTTCCTCGTTAAAGGCCTTGCGGCCGATCAGGCGCTGGGACAGCAGCACGGCGGACGGCAGCATGCCGTCATAGGACTGGCGGATGGCGGCATCGAGCGTCGGTGCGGCGTCCCCAGGTTCATCGACACAATGCACCTGGATCCCCATGCGGGTCAGAATATCCGGTGTCGCCTGGCCCATTTGCGCCTGCCAGGGATTGAACTCGCCCCACTCGCCCCGCATCGTCACAAGCGTCACCAATGGCAGGCGGCAATTCTCGATCAGCGTAAACATGTTGATGCAATTGCCGACCCCGCTCGACTGCATGAGTAGGACACCGCGATCGCCCCCGAGCCACGCCCCGGCCAACAGGGCCACGCCTTCTTCCTCGGTGGTCAAGACCGTGCTGACCATATCCGGATTGTCCGCACAGCGCTCGATCAGGCGGCTGTGGCCGGCATCGGGCACATAGGCGACCTGGCGCACATGCTGCCGGACCAACACGTCATAGAGCGCATCCGGCCAGCCGAATTCCGCAGCATCTGTCCGCAGGACCGTATCGCTCATAACACGCCCCCGAACGAATCGAGTTTCTTGCATGTCGCCAGAAGCTTCGCGCCGAGCTCTTTCTCGCCGGCTTCCATTCGCGACAGCGGGCCGGCAATCGCGATGCCCATGGTTTCTCCATAGACATCGGCCGTTGCGGCCATGCCCATGACATCGACGACATTCTCGCCCCGGGTCACGAAATAGCCGAGTGCGATGCCATCGGCGAGATCGGCCCGCAGGGTTTCGCGCTCCGTAATCGTCGCCGGGGTGCGCTGGTCCAGCGGCAGCCGCGCCACAAGCGCGGCCCGCTCGCCATCATCGAGACGTCCGAGGAACGCCTTGCCGATCGCGCTCGAATGCATGGGCTTGATATCGCCCGCACCCGCCGAATAGCGGAGCGTCTGGCCGCCCTCGATCACATCGAGATACATGATCGTCTCGCCCTGGCGCCGCCCCAGGAGGACCGTCTCGTTGGTGTCGTCGCGAAGAACTTCGAGAACCGGCACGATACTCTCGAGCACCGGGTCATGGGCCGCGATCGTATTGGCGATTTCGAGCAACCGCTTGGTCGGATAGATCGCCCGGGTCCGCTCGGATGTGTAGAGATATCCCTTGGCGCTGAGGGTCCTGACAAGCCCGTGACAGCTGCTGATCGGGGCCGAAAGGCTCTCGGCAATCTGGGTCAGGGTCATGGACCCCTTGCGTTGCGAAAACGCCTCGAAAAGGTTCACCGTGCGGACCGCGGTTTTCACACCATCATTCATACTCATGAAAAGCATTTTTGGGGAGTGAAAGGTTATGAGTCAAGCATGCCGACCGTGCGGCGCCCGGGATTCCTGCGCTAAAATGAGGGAACGACAGTGATCCATCCAAGTTCCGCCGGGATATTCGAATGGCGTCCAAAGAATCCGATCGCGTAGTCATTGCCGGCGGCGGCCCCACGGGCCTAATCGCCGCCCTGTCCCTGGCCAGGCAGGACATCCCCGTCCTGCTCCTGGAATCCCAGGATTCGCCCAAGGACCACCGGCGCGCCACCACGTTCCACCCGCCGACCCTGGAGTATCTCGACGAGTTGGGCATGGTCGATGCCGTGTTGAACGACGGACGCATCACCCCCGTCTGGCAGTTCCGCGACCGACACGAAGGCGTCGTTGCCGAGTTCGATCTGTCGGCCCTGAAGGACGAGACCAAGTTTCCATACCGCGTGCAGTGTGAGCAGATGGAACTGAACCGCGCGCTCCACGCCACGCTGGCGGATTTCCCCAATGTCGACGTCCGCTTTTCCCATGAGGTGCTGGGCGCCGAGCAGGATGCCGACGGTGTGACGGTGCGCGCCGACACCCCCGACGGCGAGCAGACTTTCGCCGGACGTTATGTCTTCGGCGCCGATGGCGCGCGTTCCAGCATTCGCCGTTCTCTCGGGGTCAGGCTGGGAGGCTTCACCTACGACGAGAAGGTCGTCCAGTACGGCACCACCTTCGATGTCAGCGAGGCGATGCCCGACATTGCCGGTGTCGCCTACATTTCGGACCCGGACGAGTGGTGCGTGATCCTGCACCTGCCCGAATACTGGCGCGTTACCTTCTCCTCGCGCGAGGGTGAGCCCGACGACGTGGCGGTGAGCGACGATGTGGCGGAAGCCCGCATGAAGGCGTTCTTCGGCAAGGGCGGTGCGACCGTCGAACTGCACCGGAATATTTGGACCATCCATCAGCGCGTGGCCGAGGACTTCCGCAAGGGCCGGATCATCATCGGCGGCGATGCGGCCCACATCAACAGTCCCATGGGCGGCATGGGCATGAATTCGGGGGTCCATGACGCGGTCAATTTCGCCGACAAGATGGGACAGATCTGGCGCGGCGAGGGGGAAGAGGACCTGCTTGATCGCTACACCCGGCAGCGACGCCATATGGCGCTGGAAGACGTGCGTCAGCAGACCATTCGCAACACCAAGTTCATCGCTGAGAAAGACCCAGCCGAACGCCGCAAATCCCAAGACGAGATGCGTGCCGTGGCGGCCAACGCGGACAAGAGTTTCAAGTTCATGATGGGGTCTTCGATGATCGCCGGCCTGCGCGCCGCCAACGTCCTGGAGTAGCGCGCGATGGGCACACATTCGCAAGGTCCCTATGGGCCGAACGAGATTGCCATCTTGTCGGGAATGTTGGTGTCCGCAAGGCAACCCTACCAATGCTACACCTGGTCGTGCTTGGCGTCCTTGCCGGCGCCTTTGTTAACTTCGGCGCCATGTTCTTCACCATGACCGTCACCGACTGCACGGCTGCTTGGCGGGATTGTTTTCTCTCCCAGGCTGATTTTGGTGATCATCGCCGGTGCGGCGCTGTTCACCGGCAAATCCTGATCGTCATGGCCTGGACAGACTGAAACGTCTCGACATCCAAACTCATCCACAACTAGGCGATCGTCTATATAACCAACATCGTCGGCGCGGCGACAACGGCCAAGATGGTTATCTGGTCGGGCACACTTGATCTCGGCGATGGCGCCGTCAAGGCCACGGCCACGTCGATTACCGGCGTCAAGGTGGCGCTTCCCCGGGATTAAGCGTTCGTCCGCACGGTTCTTTACAACGCGCTGGTGTGCCTGGCGGTCTGGCTGTCCATGAGTGCGCGCCGCATGACCGGCAAGATACTGGCGATCATCTTCCCGATTGCCACCTTCGACGGCATCAACGGACTAGAATAAACATCAACGTCATGCGCGGACCTGATCCGCGCATCTCCGGCAGCCTTCGGCAAGATACCCGGGTCAAGCCCGGGTATGACGATACTGGAGGTCGCTACCTGATCCCCAGCGCCGGTTCCGACCGGTCGAGGATCAGCGGTATGATCAGATCTTCCTCGTCATTCAGGTGACAGCCAAGACCGCCACCCAGCGCCGCCAACCCATCACCCGCAAGCGGCGCGGCCGACGCGATATCCTCGGGCTTCGCGCGGATCGCCGTGTCCAGCGCCACGACCGACCCGTGGGCGGCCATCAGCAGGTCATGGATCGTGCGGTGGTCACCCTCCAGCAATTCGATGCCGCGCGCCATCTTGGCATCGGCTTTCGCCAGGGCCGGGAAGTAGTGATATTCCTCGACCTTGTGGTGGGTATCGATCTCGCCGAAAAAGAAATTCACCCTCGGCACGAACCACTGGTGAAAGGCCTTGGCCTCGATATTGCGGTCGGCAAGCCGCGCGCAGGCGTCGGACAGGGCTACAGAAAATCCCCGGAACATATCGTGGCGTTGTAGCCAGAACTCGCTCCAAGGCCCGCGGTTTGGGTGCGCATCCCAGACATCGCGTGGATACTCCGGGAGCAGAAACGCCAGCCCGTCGGGCAGCGCGGTGCGGTTTTCTAGGGACAGGGACTCGGTCATGGCTGCGGGGCTTACACCAACACAACGCTCGTGCAAAGCTTGTACAAACAGGCCCGTTCCCTTGGAGAATGACATGGCGTACCAAATTTTCAACACAGACGAGATCGACCACCAGCAATGCTACCGCCTGCTGATTGGCTCAATCGTGCCGCGCCCCATCGCCTGGGTGAGTTCGCTCGACGCGGACGGCGTGCCCAACTTGGCCCCCTTCAGCTTCTTCTCTATCGCATCCCACTACCCGCCCCTGGTCACGCTGGCGGTGGGTGAACGGGAGAAACACCTCAAGGACACCTCGTCGAACATCTCGACCACCAAGGGCTATGTTATCCACACGGTCACCGATGGCTGGGAACAGCAGATGAACGCCAGCGCCGCCAACTACGAAGCCGGCCAGAACGAATTCGACGAAATCGGTATCGACACCATGCCGGCCGACCTGGTTGACGCACCGCGCATCAAGGACTGCCCGGTGGCCATGGAATGCACGTTCGAGCAGATGATCGAGTTCGGCGACGAATGGAAGACCCATCTGGTCATCGGCCGGGTGTTGCGCTGGCATGTGCGCGAGGATCTGATTCTGGACGACAAGTACATCAACCCCCAAACCCTAAACCCCGTGGGGCGTCTCGGCGGCCCGCGCTACTGCCGCGTCAACGACATCTACGAGATAAAGGCGCCCTACATCCAGCCCGATGTAGCGCACCCAAACGATCCAGCGGAATAGCCCCGCCTAAGCCGTCTTGGCCTCATCGAGGCCGAGTTCCTCGATCATCTGCTCGCGCATCACGAACTTTTGGATCTTGCCGGTGACCGTCATGGGGAACTCGTCCACGAACCGGATGTAGCGCGGGATCTTGTGGTGGGTGATCTGGCCCTTGCAGAATTCACGGATGTCTTCATCCGTCACCGTCTCGCCCTCGGCCAGCTTAATCCACGCACACAGTTCCTCGCCGTATTTCTCGTCGGGCACGCCGACGATCTGCACATCCGAGACCTTCGGGTGGCTATACAGGAACTCCTCGATCTCGCGCGGATACAGGTTCTCGCCACCGCGGATCACCATGTCCTTGATGCGCCCGACGATGTTGAAATAGCCATCGGCATCCATGGTCGCAAGGTCGCCGGTGTGCATCCAGCCCGCCGCGTCGATCGCCTCGGCGGTGCGCTCCTCGTCGTTCCAGTAGCCGCGCATCACGCAATAGCCCCGGGTGCACAGCTCGCCCGTCTCGCCGGGCGCGACGATGCGGCCAGCCTCGTCGACGATCTTCACCTCCACATGGGGGTGGATGCGCCCCACGGTCCCGACCCGGCGGTCCAGCGGGTCGTCGACCGAGGTCTGGGTCGAGACCGGGCTGGTCTCGGTCATGCCATAGGCGATGGTCACCTGGTCCATGTGCATCTGGTCGATGACCTGCTTCATAACCTTCACCGGGCAGGGCGAGCCGGCCATAATGCCGGTGCGCAGGCTCGACAGATCGAATTCCGCGAACTGCGCATGCTCAAGCTGGGCAATGAACATGGTCGGCACACCGTACAGACCCGTGCAGCGCTCGGCGGCCGCCGTCTTCAGCGTCGCCAGCGGGTCGAAGGCATCTGACGGATAGACCATCGCCGCGCCGTGGGTCATGCACGCAAGGTTGCCGAGCACCATGCCGAAGCAATGGTACAGCGGCACCGGAATGCAGATCCGGTCAGCCTCGCTAAGCGCCATGGTCCGGCCGATAAAATAGCCGTTGTTCAGGATGTTGTGGTGGGTCAGCGTCGCGCCCTTGGGTGAACCGGTAGTGCCCGAGGTGAACTGGATGTTGATCGCGTCATCGAACTGCAGGCTCGGCCCCAGCGCCTCGACAGCGGCATGTCCGGCCTCCGCCCCCATCGCCAGCACATCATCGAACCCGTACATGCCCGGAACCGCGTCTTCGCCGATCTGGATGACCGTCTTGAGATGGGGCAGTTGCTTCGACGCCAGTTTGCCGGGCGCGGCGAACTCGATTTCGGGCGCCAGATCGCGGAGCATCGCCAGATAGTCGCTGGTCTTGAACCGGGCGGCGGTGATCAGTGCCGTACACTCGACCTTTTTCAGCGCATATTCCAGCTCCGTCAGGCGGTAGGCGGGGTTGATGTTGACCAGCACCAGCCCCGCCTTGGCCGTCGCGAACTGGGTAATCACCCATTCAGCGTTGTTAGGCGACCAGATGCCGATTCGGTTGCCAGGCTCCAGCCCCAGGGCAATCAGCCCGGCCGCGAATTCGTCGACCCGCACCTTGAGATCGGCCCAGGTCCAGGAGATGTCCTGGTGGCGCACCACCAGCGCGTCCCGGTCGGCCCAGCGGGTCACCGCGGCGTCGAAATAGGCACCAATCGTATCGCCGATCAAGGGCACGTCCGATGTACCATGGACATAAGACTGAGTAAGCGGCATGGAGGCTCTCTTTTTCTTGCCCCACGACCCTATCACGGCTAAAGCAAAATCCCATCCGCGGCGGGTTGCAGATGGAATCTCGTTACACGTTCGAAAAGCCGTGGCGTGAGGCTATAGCGCCTGCACGTCCGCCAGCGTCTTCTCCAGCTTGGGCCAGGAGGCATAATTCAACTCGATGTTCGCCGCGCGGAATGTGCCACTCGAATCGACGAAGATCGGGTCCGGCATCAGCAGCGTCCAGCTGTCGTCGCCGTTGGCGCCGGATTCGTTGAAGGTCGGTACGATATCGCGCAGTGCATATAGCTCCACATTGCAATAGGGCCAAAAGTGGCCGCGGAACACCGTCAGGACGACGGCCCCTTCGATAGAAGATCGACGGAATTCATCATCTTGCCGTTCGCGTTTTCGAGACTGAACGGCGGCAACGCGCTGCCCACCTTGATAATGACTTGTGACAGAGGGGGTCTGAACGCCGGAATCTCCCGGCCAACGCGAGCTAACCGGTGATCGAGTAGAGGCCAAGGGCAACGGCCAGCAGGTTCACTGCAAGAAGGGTCAAGAGCGCCTTCAGGGCGGCTGCAAACATGCCTGCGGACATGCGGCCGAGGACATAGCTACCGATCAGGCTGCCGGCCAGCGATGCCAGCAGCAGCATCGCGATAAGCCCGAGCCATTCTACAAACGCGAAACCGAGAACACCGAAGGCAACGACCTTGAGCGCGTGCTGGGCGCCCATGCAGGCCGAGTGGGTGCCGATGAGCTCCTGCGGGGAGTAGCCGCGCTGGCTGAGCAGCGCCATGGCGAACGGTCCGGTCGCGCCAAAGAACATGGTGAGAATGCTGGAGGCGACGCCGACCACGATGGTGATGACTTTTCCCTCGCTCACGAACTTCAGCTTTGGGGCCCAGACGGTGTAGAGGATGAAAAGCGCCAGCGCCCCGCGCAGAATGTCCGGCGGCAGGGTGACGACGATGCTACCGCCAATAGCGACCCCAACCAGGCTACCGACGGCGAACCAGACGAAGGTCAGCCAGTCGATATGGGCGCGCTGGATGGTGCCGCGGAAGATGTTCGCGCCGAACTGGGCGATACCGTGGATGGGAATGATCGCCGCGGCGGGCATCAGGTTAGCCATGACTGCCAGAAGGATGATGCCACCGCCGACCCCCATCATTCCGGATATCACGTTGCCGATGAACGTGGCGGCGAGGAGCGCGACGGCAGTCGTCGTTTCGATGCCGACGGGGATAAATTCCAAGGGAGACAAGCTCCAACGCAACGAAAGGGACAGGCGTAAATGGTGGGCCCGGCAGGACTCGAACCTGCGACATGACCGTTATGAGCGGTCCGTTCTAACCAGCTGAACTACGGGCCCGTGCGCATAGGGCACAGATCTTCTATAACATAGCGCGGGCGCCGAACAGAGGCGCTGCTCCCATGAAAAAGGCCGGCTTCGCGCCGGCCTTTTTGCTGAACTCGTTCGTCTTAGTGGTCGAGGAAGCTGCGCAGCTTGCGCGAGCGCGACGGGTGCTTGAGCTTCCTGAGCGCCTTCGCCTCGATCTGCCGGATACGCTCGCGGGTGACCGAGAACTGCTGGCCGACCTCTTCCAGGGTGTGGTCGGTGTTCATGCCGATGCCGAAGCGCATCCGCAGCACGCGCTCCTCGCGCGGCGTCAGTGACGCCAGCACCCGGGTCGTGGTCTCGCGCAGGTTCGACTGGATCGCCGCATCCACCGGCAGGACGGCATTCTTGTCCTCGATGAAGTCGCCGAGGTGGCTGTCTTCCTCGTCGCCGATGGGCGTCTCGAGCGAGATCGGCTCTTTGGCGATCTTGAGGACCTTGCGTACCTTCTCCAGCGGCATATGCAGCCGCGCGGCCAGCTCCTCGGGGGTCGGCTCGCGGCCGATCTCGTGAAGCATCTGGCGTGAGGTGCGGACCAGCTTGTTGATGGTCTCGATCATGTGCACCGGGATACGGATGGTGCGCGCCTGGTCGGCGATCGAACGGGTGATCGCCTGGCGAATCCACCAGGTCGCATAGGTCGAGAACTTGTAGCCGCGGCGATACTCGAACTTGTCGACCGCCTTCATCAGCCCGATGTTGCCTTCCTGGATCAGGTCGAGGAACTGCAGGCCGCGGTTGGTGTATTTCTTGGCGATCGAGATCACGAGACGCAGGTTCGCCTCGACCATCTCCTTCTTCGCCCGGCCGGCTTCCTTCTCGCCCTGCTGGACGGTCTGGACGATGCGCCGCAATTCGAAAATCGGCAGGCCGACACGCGCGGAAATCTCGATGACCTCCTTGCGGATGGCCTTGATCTCGTCGGTGTTCTTGTCGACGTACTTCTTCCAGCCCTTGCGCTTGAGCCGGGCGACACGGCTGGTCCAGCGCGGATCCAGCTCATTGCCCATATACTCTTCGAGGAAGTCCTCGCGGGTGACACCGGAATCGAGCGCTATGCGCAGCAGCTTGCCCTCGAAGGAGGTCAGGCGCCGGTTGAGGCCATAGAGCTCATCGACCAGGGCTTCGATCCGGCCGTTGTTCAGCCGCACCTGCTCCATATACTCGACCAACTCATGCTGCAGCTTGCCGTAGCGCTTTTCCTGCGCCGTGGAGAGCTGGTTCGACTTGTTCTTCATGCCGGCGAGCCGCTGCTCCTGCAGCTTGCGCAGCTTCTTGTAAGTCTTGTCGATCGTGTCGAAGAGACCGAGAACCTCGGGCTTGAGCTTGGCCTCCATCGCCGCCAGCGAGAGGTTTGCACCCTCATCGTCGTCGTCACTGTCGTTATCGTTGTCGGCCTTCCCCTCCTTGGCCTTGGCATCCGCGCCGTTGGCCGCGGCACCATTGGCCCCGTTGGCGCCATTGGCACCGTTCGGTCCGGCGCCGCCATTGGCCGAATTGTCCACACCGGGACCGCCGCTGTGGGTCGCGTCCAGATCAATGACGTCGCGCAGCAGGATCTGTTCCTTCTCGAGCGCGTCGCGCCAGGCGATGATGGCCCGGATGGTCAGGGGCGATTCACAGATCGCGCCGATCATCTTCTCCCGGCCGGCCTCGATACGCTTGGCGATCGCAATCTCGCCCTCGCGCGACAACAGCTCGACCGAGCCCATCTCGCGCAGATACATGCGGACCGGGTCATCCGTGCGCCCCAGATCCTCCGACGCGGCCCGGGTCTTGGTCGTCGCCGGCGTCGCGGTGGCCTCTTCCTTGGCCTCTTCCTTGGCCTCGGCGGCGGTGTCCTCGCCGTTGGCCGCGGGCTTGGCGTTGGCGTCGTCCTTTTCCTCTTCCTCGACGACGTTGATGCCCATCTCGGAGAGCTGCGCGAGGACGTCCTCGATCTGCTCCGAGGACACCTGGTCCTGGGGCAGGGTCTCGTTCAGTTCGTCATAGGTGATGAACCCGCGCTCCTTGCCGCGCGCGATCATCTTCTTGACGCCCTGAATGGAGCCGTCCATCAGCGGACCGTCGGGGGTTTCCTCGCGGTCTTCGGTGGTCTCTTCCTGGGCTTCGTTCCGTGCCATATTTTTCCTCGCCGCGTCGGATCCCGGGGGCCGCGCTACCGCACACTCATAAACTGTGACTTACAGGCCGCCCGCACCGGATTCTTCGCGGACCAACTCGAGCAATTTCTCACTGTTCGATTCGTTATTGTCGCCCGCAAGTTCCTCTTTCGCAGCCACACGATCGGCGACCATATTCTCACGTTGATACCGCGCTAGAATTTCGTCCAACGCGGTACGTGCATCCGCGATGGTCCCATCGGGCGCCGCAAACGACGCCTGACGATAGACTTGAGAATGCAAAACCGTCCCCAGCGATCTTTCATAACCGCTCTGGTTCAAATGGCGTTGCAATTCCCTTGTGTCAAGCGCTGGCGTCGTGGCCGCGAGGTTTAAGATCACCTGAAGCAGACTGTCAAGTTCCCTGTTTTGCAGGGAAATTTCGTTCAGCGCCTCGTGAGAGTCGTGCAAAAGGTCAGAATGATTGACCAAAGTGGCCAGCAAAATCCGCTCCTGCAGTTGTTTCATGGCCCCGATATCGCCGCGCGAGCGCAGCCCAGGCGCGAAATCCGGCCGGTTTCCGCGACCTGTCTGGTTGCCAAAGCCGCCCTGCCGGGCGCGCCGGGCGACCGAAAACAGCTCGCGCAGGCGATCGCGCATGGTCTGTTGATAGTGATATTTGACCCCTGGATCCTCGATCTGGGCCAAACGCCCGTTGACCCGGCGTTCCAAGTCGGCCCGGCGCTCCGGGGTGTCGTGCCGCGCGGCCGAGACTTCAGCCTGCCACAGCACATCGACCAGTTGCCGGGCTCCCGACAGGACGGTCCGGAAGCCGTCAGCCCCGCGCGACTTAATCAGCGTATCGGGATCCTCGCCCGCCGGCAGGGCCATGAACCGCAGGGTTTTGCCCGGCTGCAACAGGGGCAATGCGCGTTCGGCCGCGCGCAGGGCGGCCCGCTCGCCAGCCGTGTCGCCGTCGAAAGACAGGACCGGTTCGTCGGCGACCCGCCAGAGCAGGCGGATCTGGTCTTCGGTCAGCGCCGTTCCCAGCGGTGCGACCGCGTTGGACAATCCGGCCTGGGCAAGCGCAATGACATCCGTGTACCCCTCGGCAACGATGACGGTGCCCGCCGCGCGCGAGGCCTCGCGCGCCATCGCGAAATTGTAGAGACTTCGACCCTTTTGAAAGAGCGGGGTCTCGGGCGAGTTGAGGTATTTGGGCTGGCCGTCACCCAGGATACGGCCCCCGAACGCGATGGGCCGACCGCGCCCGTCGTTGATTGGGAAGATCACCCGGTTGAAGAAATAGTCGCGTGCATCGCCGCCGCCCTCGGGCATTTTCAACAGCCCCGCCTCGACCAGCTGGTCCCGGCGCACGCCCTGCCCTTCCATTGCCTGCAGCAGGCGTCCGCGCCCGTCCGGCGCGTAGCCGATGCGGAACTGGGCAATCGTCTCGTCGGTAAACCCGCGTCCGCGCAGATAGTCATAGGCGGCCCGCCCGCCGGGTTGGCGCAGCTGTTCGCCATACCAGGCGCAAACCTGCTCGACGACGTCATAGAGCGTCGAGCGCACCTTGGCGCGCTCGCGTTCCTCGGGTGACGACTGCGGCACCTGAAGCCCGGCCTGGGCGGCCAGCTTCTCGATCGCTTCGGGAAAGCTCAGCCCCTCGGTCTCCATCGCGAACGAGATGACGTCGCCATGCTGGCCGCAGCCGAAGCAGTGATAGAACGCCTTGTCGTCGTTGACGGTGAAGGACGGCGTCTTCTCGTTGTGGAACGGGCACAGCCCCTTGAACTCGCGCCCGTGGCGGGTCAGGCGCACCTTTCGCCCCACGACTTCCGACACCGGAAGGCGCGCGCGCAACTCTTCGAGAAATTGCGGCGGAAAGGCCATTGCTCGTCAGTTCCAGGATCGTGACTGTCTATAGACTAGTCCCGGAATAGGATTCGAGCGCTGAGGATAAAAATGAGAGACGGGGATTGTTTCAAGAACTAGCCCGCGAGGCGGGCCTTCACGATGGCGCTGGCCTTGCCGAAATCCATCTGGCCGGCATAGCCCTCGCGCAGAGCACCCATCACGCCGCCCATGTCCTTGAGGCCCGCCGCACCGGTCTCGGCGATGACCTTGTCCACGGCGGCCTCGATTTCAGCATCGCTGAGCTGGTCGGGCAGGAACTGCTCGATGATCTTGATCTCTTCGCCTTCCTGGTCGGCCAGCTCCTGGCGTCCGCCCTTCTCGTACATGGAGATGGATTCGCGCCGCTGTTTCACCATGGTCTGCAGCATCTGAAGAATCTCGTCCTCCCCGATGCCGCCATCGTTGCCCTTGCTCCTGGCCGCGATGTCGCGGTCCTTGAGGGCCGCCATGATGAGGCGCAGGGTCGAGACCGCGATCTCATCCTTCTCTTTCAACGCCGCCTTCAGCGCCTCGGGAAGCTGTTCACGAAACATGGTTGTCAGGCCTTTTTCAGAAGGCGAAGACCGTAAAGGATTCACAGCCCGATAGCAACGATGGCGAGGCCTATATAACCATTTGTTTTATAAAGTTTATTTCTTTTCCGGCACTGCTTGACGACTCCCGTCAGGTGCCGTAAACAACGCGGCAATTTGCGTCCCGGACCGGGCGCAACCGGCCAGCTACGGTCGGCCCCAGTAACGATTGCCCCGGCGGCCTGGTTCCCAACACCTGCGCCCGCCGCCCCGAGGACCCGACGGACATGGCCGCTGCCGCGCCATACGACCCGAGCCAACCAGAATGGGCGACGGGCGCATTGGTCCTGCCCGACGGTTCGGTATTCTGGGGTCGCGGCATCGGCGCCACCGGCGTGGCCGTCGCCGAGGTTTGCTTCAACACTTCGCTGACCGGCTACCAGGAGATCCTGACCGACCCCTCCTATGCCGGCCAGATCATCACCTTCACCTTCCCCCATATCGGCAATGTCGGCACCAACGACGAGGATGTGGAGACGACGACACCGGCCGCGCGTGGCTGCGTGTTGCGCGCCAACATAACCGACCCGTCGAACTGGCGCGCCGTCCAGCATCTCGATGCCTGGCTTAAATCTGTCGGCATGGTCGGCCTAGCCGGCGTGGACACGCGACGCCTGACCCGGCACATCCGTGATGCCGGCGCGCCCAACGGCGCCATCGCGCATCAGCCCGACGCACCGATCAACCCCGCAGCCCTCGGCGCGGCGGCCAGCGACTGGCCGGGCCTTGAGGGCGCCGACCTCGCCAAGGACGTGTCGTGCACCCAGACCTATGAGTGGGACGAGACGCCGTGGGCACTAGGCCATGGTTACGGGATGCTGAAGAAACCCGCGCGCCATGTGGTCGCGGTCGATTTCGGCGCCAAGCGCAACATCCTGCGCTCGCTCGCTGGTCTCGGCTGCAAGGTGACGGTGGTGCCGGCCAGTTCGACGGCCGACGACGTGCTGCGCCACAAGCCCGACGGCGTTTTCCTGTCGAACGGCCCGGGCGACCCGGCCGCGACCGGCGAATATGCCGTCCCGATGATCAAGGTGGTCCTGGAGGCCGGGGTACCCACCTTCGGCATCTGCCTTGGCCACCAGATGCTATCGCTCGCGCTCGGCGCGAAGACCGAGAAGATGCACCACGGCCATCGCGGTGCGAACCACCCGGTCAAGGACCTCGAGACCGGCAAGGTGGAGATCACCAGCCAGAATCACGGCTTCGTGGTGATCGAGGATTCGCTGCCCGCCAACGTGGAGATGAGCCACCAGTCGCTGTTCGACGGCTCGCTCGAGGGTATCCGCGTGAAGGACGCGCCAGTCTTCTCGGTGCAGTATCACCCCGAGGCCTCGCCCGGTCCGCATGACAGCCACTACCTGTTCGAGCGGTTCGTCGCGATGATCGACGGACAAGACTGACCATGCCGAAACGTACAGACCTCGAAACCATCATGATCGTCGGCGCCGGGCCGATCGTTATCGGCCAGGCCTGCGAGTTCGACTATTCCGGCACCCAGGCGGTCAAGGCGCTCAAAGACGAGGGCTACCGGGTCGTGCTGGTGAACTCGAACCCGGCGACCATCATGACCGATCCGGCCTTCGCCGATGCCACCTATGTGGAGCCGATCACGCCGGAGATGGTGACCAAGATCCTCGAGGCCGAGCGGCCCGATGCGATCCTGCCGACCATGGGCGGCCAGACGGCGCTGAACACCTGCCTGACGCTGGAGCGCGACGGCACGCTGGCGCGCCTGGGTATTGAGATGATCGGCGCGCGCGCCGATGTCATCGACAAGGCCGAGGACCGACTTCAGTTCCGCGAGGCGATGGACAAGATCGGCCTGGAATCGCCGCGCTCGATGCAGGTGAACAACCGCGAGGACGCCGAGACAGCCCTCGACATGGTGCGCCTGCCCGCGATCATCCGGCCGTCCTTTACGCTCGGCGGCCAGGGCGGCGGCATCGCGTACAATCGCGACGAGTTCTTCGACATCGTCATGGGCGGTATCGATGCCTCGCCGGTCAACGAGGTGTTGGTCGAGGAATCCGTGCTCGGCTGGAAGGAGTATGAGATGGAGGTCGTCCGCGACAAGGCGGACAACTGCATCATCATCTGCGCGATCGAGAATATCGACCCGATGGGCGTGCACACCGGGGATTCCATCACAGTCGCCCCGTCGCTGACGCTGACCGACAAGGAATACCAGATCATGCGCGACGCCTCGATCGCGTGCCTGCGCGAGATCGGGGTCGAGACCGGCGGCTCGAACGTGCAGTTCGCCATCAACCCCAAGAACGGGCGCATGGTGGTCATCGAGATGAACCCGCGGGTCAGCCGGTCTTCGGCGCTGGCCTCGAAGGCGACGGGCTTCCCGATCGCCAAGGTCGCGGCCAAGCTTGCGGTCGGCTACACGCTGGACGAGCTGGACAACGAGATCACGGGCGTCACGCCGGCAAGCTTCGAGCCGACGATCGACTATGTCGTCACGAAGATGCCACGCTTCACCTTCGAGAAATTCCCGGGCACCGAACCGACGCTCACCACCTCGATGAAGTCGGTCGGCGAGGCGATGTCCATCGGGCGCACCTTTGCCGAGAGCCTGCAGAAGGCCTTCCGTTCGATGGAGATCGGCCTGACCGGCCTCAACGAGGTGACGATCCCTGGAGCCATGAACGGGCAGAGCGTGGACGAAGATGCGATCTTCGCCACGCTCGGCCGACCGACACCCGAGCGCCTGCTGAACATCGCCCAGGCCTTCCGCCTTGGCATCTCGGAAGCCGATATCCAGCGGGTGACCCAGTTCGACCCCTGGTTCCTGGAGCAGATTTCGGCAATCGTCCAGGCCGAAGCGCGGGTGCGCGAGCACGGCTTGCCGGACAATTTCGACAGCATGATGCGGCTCAAGCGCATGGGATTCTCCGATGCCCGACTGGCCGAACTGGCGGAAATGGACGAGGCCGAGGTGTCCGCCTTGCGGGCCAGGTTGAAGCTGCAGCCGGTATACAAGCGGATCGACACCTGCGCTGCCGAATTCCCCAGCCAGACGCCGTATATGTACTCGGCCTATGAGGGAGATTCGACCCAGCCGGGCGAGTGCGAGGCGGAGCCGAGCGAGCGCGAGAAGGTCATCATCCTGGGCGGCGGTCCGAACCGTATCGGCCAGGGGATCGAGTTCGACTATTGCTGCGTCCACGCCGTCTTTTCGCTCGAAGAGGCGGGCTACGAGACCATCATGGTCAACTGCAACCCCGAGACCGTCTCGACCGACTACGACACGTCGGACCGGCTGTACTTCGAACCGCTGACCGCCGAAGACGTCATCGAGATTTGCCGCCTCGAACAGTCCAATGGCACGCTCAAGGGCGTTATCGTCCAGTTCGGCGGCCAGACGCCCCTGAAACTCGCCCACGCACTTGAGGCAGCCGGAATCCCGATCCTCGGCACTTCTCCGGATGCCATCGACCTGGCCGAAGACCGCAAGCGCTTCCAGGCTTTACTCAACGAGCTGAAGCTTCGCCAGCCCGACAATGCGATCGCGACCAGCGCCGAGGAGGCCCTGGACGCGGCCGAGCAGCTCGGATTTCCGATCCTGATTCGTCCGTCCTACGTGCTCGGCGGGCGGGCGATGGAACTGGTCCACGACATGGACGCGCTGACCCGCTACATCAACGAAGCCGTGCGCGTCTCCGGGACAAGCCCGGTGTTGCTCGACCGCTACCTGCAGGACGCCGTCGAGGTGGATGTGGATGCGCTCTGCGATTCCGGCGGCAATGTCTATGTCGCCGGAATCATGGAGCATATCGAGGAAGCCGGTATTCACTCCGGTGACAGCGCCTGTTCGCTTCCGCCCTATTCGCTGAGCGAGAAGGTTCTCGCCGAAATCCGCCGGCAGACATCCGTGCTGGCGCAAGCGCTCAATGTCCTCGGCCTAATGAACGTGCAGTACGCAGTGAAGGATGATGAGGTCTACCTGATCGAGGTCAACCCGCGCGCCAGCCGCACGGTGCCCTTCGTGGCGAAGGCCACGGGTGTACCGATCGCCAAGGTCGCGGCGCGGTTGATGGCGGACGAAATGCTGGCGGATTTCGGACTGAGCGAAGCCGCCACGAACAATGGGCACATTGCCGTCAAGGAAGCGGTGTTCCCGTTCGCCCGGTTCCCCGGTGTCGACACGATCCTGGGGCCGGAAATGAAATCCACCGGTGAGGTGATGGGCCTCGACCGTGATTTCGGACAGGCCTTCGCGAAATCTCAGATCGGCAGCGGCACGACCGTTCCCGTCGGGGGCCGGGTCTTCATCTCGGTTCGCGAGCGCGACAAGGCCGCCATGGTCGACCTTGCCCAGCGGCTTTCGGCCATGGGCTTCGAGATCGTCGCCACCAGCGGGACGGCCCGGCACCTGGCCGCCGAGGGTGTCACGGTCGAGACCGTCAACAAGGTACTGGAAGGCCGGCCTCATATCGTCGACGCGATGCAGGACGGCGAAATCCAGCTGGTCTTCAACACGACGGAAGGCGCGAGCTCGATCGCGGACAGCTACAGCCTGCGCCGCACCGCGCTGACCCAGAAAATTCCCTACTACACCACCGTCGCGGGCGCCCGGGCGGCCGTGGCGTCAATTGATGCATTGCGCAGCGGCGGACTTGAAGTTGCGCCGCTTCAGTCGTATTTTAGTTCCCACTTTTGAACGGCTTAGGCCCGCCGGGGGTCCGCATCAGGCCAAAGGGCTTGGAGCGGCCACAGGCGGGTGTTTTAGTCTGTCGTTCACACCCACGATCGAAAAGCGGTCGGAAAATGGACAAGATCCCGATGACCCAGGAGGGCCATGAAGCCCTTCAGGAAGAACTGCGAAACCTGAAGACCGTCGAGCGCCCGGCGATCGTGAAAGCGATTGCGGCCGCGCGCGAGCATGGCGATCTGTCGGAGAACGCCGAATACCACGCCGCGCGTGAACGCCAAAGCTTCATCGAGGGCCGGATCGGCGAACTCGAGGATTACACCAAGCGCGCCGAAATCATCGACACGTCCAAGCTCAAGGGCAAAACCGTGCGGTTTGGCGCCAAGGTAAAGCTGGCCGATGAAGAGACCGACGAGGAGATCACCTACCAGCTCGTCGGTGAGTTCGAGGCGGATATCGAGAAGCGCAAGATCTCGATCATGTCACCGCTGGGCAAGGCGCTGATCGGTCGGGAAGTCGGCGACAGCGTCGAAGTCACGACGCCGAACGGCGTGCGCTACTTCGAGGTTGTCACCGTTCGGTTCCGCTAGGCCGCGGGCTATTCGCCGGGATCGTCCACCGGCACGCCCGAGACGTATTTCGAACTCCGAATCACCTGAAACGTCTGCACCGTAGACACATGCGGCACGCCCGTCAGGCGCGTGGTGAGTTCGTTCTCGTGCGCCGTGTTGCGGGCGACGAACCGCAGCATGAAGTCGCCGCCACCGCGGATCATGTCGCAGCGGCGCACTTCCGGCCAATCCGCCACGGTCTGCTCGAATTCCGACAACACCAGCTCTGACTGGCTATCCAGACCGACCAGTGCGTGAAACGCCACCTCGTAGCCCAGCTGCTCGGCCTCGAGTTCGGCGTGATAACCCTTGATATAGCCGGCCGATTCCAGGGCGCGGACGCGGCGCAGGCAAGGTGGTGCGGAAATTCCGGCCCGGCGCGCCAGCTCGACATTGGTGATTCTGCCCTCGTCGCGAAGATTGCGGAGGATCCGCCGATCAATGGCGTCGAGTTTCACCTTGCGTTTCTGGGCTGATTCTCGCCCCAGATCACTGTCCGGCATTCTGTCCACTCTCCAGGCGGCTGCGGCATTACTTTTTGCTGAACCCGGCATGGGAATCACCCATGGGCCCGCCTATAGTGATCACCGTCTTTGTGCCGGAATGCTAGCAGATTGAAATTATATTTCAAACGCAAGGTTTCCCCGGATTGACGCACTTCTTGGCCGCAAGCCCCTGTGTATGACCGTTGAGACAAACACACCGTCCTGCTGGATTCTGACCGACGGCAAGATCGGAATGGTTAATCAATGCCTCGGCCTGGCACGCGCGCTGGGTGTGGCGCCCGATCTCAAGACGGTCGATCTTCGCGCGCCGTGGCGATGGCTCCCGCCGGCGCTGAATCCAGCCCGTTTGTCCACGATAACGCCTCAATCATCGGCGCTGGTGCCACCCTGGCCAGACCTACTGATCGCCAGCGGGCGCCGCTCAATTGCACCCGCCCGCGCGGTCCGCAAGGCTTCGGAGGGGCGCACCTTCTGCATTCAGATTCAGGACCCGGGAATCTCCTCGACCGCCTTCGATCTGGTGGTCGCTCCAGCACACGATCGCCTGCGCGGCGACAATGTTATCTCCACCCTCGGCTCGCTGCACGGCGTCGATGCGGCAGCGCTCGATGCGGCCCGACAAGCCTTTGCCCAGCGCATGTCTTCCTTGCCGCACCCGATCGCGGCGGTCCTTCTGGGCGGGGACAACACGGTCTACCGTATGACCGAGCGGATCGGCGATGTGCTGGCCGATCAGCTTCGCGGTCTGGCGCAAGACAAGGGCTGGAGCCTGGCCATCACCCCGTCACGACGCACGCCGTCCAGTGTGCTCGATGCGATCCGGCCCAAACTTCAGGGGCTCAATGTCGATATCTGGGACGAACAGGACCCCAACCCCTATCTGGGTTTCCTGGCGCATGCGGACGCAATCATCGTGACCGGTGATTCCGTCAACATGGTCAGCGAGGCTGCCGCGACGGGTAAACCGATCCATGTGGTCAACCTTGAGGGCGGCTCGGAAAAATTCGAGCGCTTCCATGATGCCATGACACGGCAGGGCGTGACGCGGCCGTTCGCCGGGACACTTCACAGCTGGGAGTATGATCCACCCGACGATATGTCGGGCATCGGCGCTGAAATCCTGCGACGCATGACCGCAGCACGCGCCGGTTAGCTTCGATTGCATTTGGGCTGTACGCGATTTAAGAGACGAGTATGTCAGTCATCGACTTCAAGGCACTCGAAGAAGCGCCGCTCGCGCACGATCCTTTCGACCATGTCCTGGTCCCCGGTCTGATCAACTCCGACGCTTTGCAGGCGGCGAACGAGGATTTCCCGACAATCAAGCGAGCCGGCAGCTTTCCGACGTCACACCTTCGCTGTGGGCCCGGGTTCACAGCGCTTCTGGCCGCCCTCGAAGGCCCCGAATTCGCTGCGGCGATGGGCGAAAAGCTGGGCATGCAACTGACCAGCAAACCCACCATGGTGACGGTGCGCGGCCGGGCGCGGCCGACCGACGGACAGATTCACATCGATTCCTCGGGTAAACTCGTAACGGTCCTGCTCTACATGAACCCGTCATGGGAAGAACCCGGTGGCCAGCTCCGCCTGCTGCGTAGCCCGGACAATCTGGACGATTACGCCGTCGAGGTCCCGCCCGACGAGGGCACCCTGCTCGCCTTTCCCTGCATCCCCAACGCCTGGCACGGCCACCATCCCTTCGATGGTGAGCGACGGACCATCCAGCTGAACTGGGTCACCAGCCAGCGCTACAAGTTGCGCGAGCAGGTACGGCACAAGATTTCGGCGTTCTTCAAGAACTTCTCCGGCTAGCGGGCGGCTCATGGCGCTCGACATCAACACCTTCTCGAACGTCAAGGGTGGCTTTCCGTTCTTCAAGGCGGCGGGCCATCCCGCGGTCGCTCCGAACGTCCGGGCATTGCTCGACCGGCTGTCGAACGCAGACTCACTCGCCGTGTACGACCCGTTCGGGTTCGCCGCCGCACTGTCCGAGCTCTATCCCTTCGACGCGCTGCCGATCACCGGCATGTTCGTGCAGGACCTGTCTGCCCTCGGAAACCAGGTGCTGGGTCACAACACACAGCCGGTCACCTACCTCGGCGCTGCACCGGCATCGCATCTGCTGGTCGTCGCCTTCGATTCCGACAAGGTCGTCCGCGACATCGCCCACCTGATCCCAGAAGGTGCGGAGGTGATCACCCTGGACGCCTTGCGGCTGCCCGAAAATCGTCTGACGAACCACCGCCGCTATCTCGACCCGCTCAACTTCGCGACCAACTTCGCCTTCTTCCGGGATGCGCCCGACGGCCGCGGCGGACGCCTGCATACGCGCGTCGCCACCGCCAATTACTGGCACAGATATGGCGGCGCCAATGTAACGCTGTGGCTGAGCCTGATCGACGAACAGGGCGAGGTGGTTGCCGAATGGGACCTGGAGCTGCCCGACAGCCCGGGGGGCGTGACGATCGACAGTGCGGAGGTCTGCGACCGCTTCGGGATCGAACAAATTACCGGACAGCTGTTCATCCACGCGATCGGTGCGAAGGGTCATGACATCGTCAAATATGCGCTAGATACCTATGGCGACGATTACCGCGATCTGTCCTGCACCCACGATGCAAACGCCTGGCCGGCCGATTTCTTTGCCGGACTTCCGGCCCCCAAACCGGACGAACGGGTGCTCCTGTGGATACAGAACAGCCATCCCTGCCCGATCCCGGCGGGCGCGGTCGGCCTGAACCTGATGGGCGATCCGGCGGTCGCCATGCTCGATCGGGAAATCGCGCCCTTTGCCACATATGCCCTCGATGCGGCAGACCTGCTGCCCGACGCGCGCTGGCCGCAGCAGATCGAGGTGGTGGCGGGCAAGCATTTCGTGCGGCCGCGCTACGAAATCGAGGTCAACGGCAACGGTCAGGTCGACCGGCGCCGGACGGCCCACGTGAATGTGGAGCGGACAGACCTGGAGCCCGATCCCCGGATCGCCGAAATCGGCAACCTCATGGGCAAGGGTTTCATTCTGCCGGCCCCGATTTTGCCGCGCGACTCGTTCCGCTCAATCGCCCTGCCGACCCCCATGTCCACAACCCAGATGACCCTGCCCCTGAGTGCATTGTTCTACGACGCCGGCGGCGTAGAGATCGGCCGCCACGATTTCGGCGAACTGGCGCGCAGCGATAGTGTCATGCTGGACGCTGACGACATCCTCGACGGAGACCGGTTGCGCGATGTCGCCGGGCACATGGAACTGATCTACGATTTCGGTGTCGCGACGCGCGGCGTCGACGGCTGGTTGCACGGCCTGTTCCGCTACGAGGCACGAGATTCCGGTCACGCCGCAGAGACCAGTTTCGGCGCCCATATCTTCAACACCGTCCTGACCTGGCAGAACGAGCCCCAGTCCTATTCCGGCGACCCGCCGGGCCTTTCGACCCGCCTCTACCTGCGCACGGATCCGGCAATGGCCGTGGACATCCAGGATCTGGATACCTTCTGCCAGCTGATCTACCCCGCATCCACGCCCGGGCACGAGACCTCGGACACGCAACTGATCCTGCATGACGGAGTGGGACGGACGGTGGCCGAGGAAACCCTGCGAATTCCGTGCGGCGGATCGGTCCATTTTCGCCTCAGCGAGACATTCGACGCCAAGGCGCGCACCGCCGCGGCCCAAACGGGCCCTTCAGGCGGCGGCTATGTCCTGATCCGCGACACGTCGTGCCGCCTGTTCGGCTATCACGGGCTGATCGCGCGCGACGGTAGCGCCTTTTCGCTGGATCACATGTTCGGCTTCTAGGACCCGATCCCGATCGCGCGCATTGAGTGGAGCGAAATCGACGCCGGTGCTACAATCCTCTCAAGCAATGTTCGGGGGGGGGCGACATGACAAAGAACCTTTTCGCGCGCGCCATCGCTCTGTCGTTCATTGCGCCCGTTTGGCTCGGCGCTTCCGCCGCTTCGGCCGAAACGCTGCTCGAGCGCGGCACCTATCTGATGGAATCGATCGTTGCCTGTGGTAACTGCCACACGCCTAAGGGTCCGAATGGTGACATCCCGGGGATGGAACTGGCCGGCATGGCACCGTTCGAGAAGAACCCGGCATTCGATGCCAACGCCCCGAACATCACCCCCGACAAGGAAACCGGCATCGGCAACTGGACCGACGCGCAGATCATCGCCTCGATCCGCGAAGGTAAACGGCCGGACGGTTCGATCATCGGCCCGCCGATGCCGATCGGCCTGTACCGCGGTCTATCCGACTGGGATGTACAGGCGATCGTCGCCTACCTGCGGCAGGTCAAGTCGATCAAGAACGCCATCACGAAATCGGTTTACCGGATTCCCCTGCCACCCGCCTATGGACCGCCCGTCGGCTCGGTTCCCAGCGTGCCGCAGGATGATCGCGTCGCCTACGGCGCCTACCTGGCCGGCCCCGCTGGCCACTGCATAGAGTGCCATTCGCCGATGGGTCCGAAGGGGCCCGACATCGTCAACCAGCTGGGCGCCGGCGGGTTCGAATTCCACGGGCCGTGGGGCACAAGCGTGTCTTCAAACATCACACCCACAGGGTTGGCCGATCGCAGCTACCAGGAGATTCGGCAGATGATCACGACGGGCACCCGGCCTGACGGCTCCAAGATGCTGCCACCCATGGCCTATCCCTACTACGCCAAGATCAAGGAAAAGGATCTGCAGGCAATCGTCGCCTATCTGCGCACCCTTACACCCAAGTAGACATGGCCGAGCGGGAGTTCGATGTCACCACCCCCAACGGGGTGATGCCCACCTTCGCGGCCTGGCCGGAGCCCGATGAACACGGTCCCGGCCCCTATCCGGTGATCGTTATGTACATGGACGCGCCGGGCATCCGCGAGGAACTGCGCGACTTCGCCCGCCGGATCGCCGGCCAGGGCTACTGCGCCGTCCTGCCCGATCTCTACTACCGGCTCGGCCTGCTGCGCTTCAATCTGGCCAAGCGGACCGAGAAGATGGGCGAAATGATCTTCGCCGCCTGGCACAGCCTGACCAATGCCGGAGTCGCGCGGGATACCGGCGCGCTGCTTGAGGCGCTGGGCGAGGACCCGAATGCGTCAGACGGCCCCATGGGCAATGTCGGCTATTGCATGAGCGGGGCTTTCATCACAACGGTGGCGGGCACCTTCCCGGACCGTTTCGCAGCCAACGTCTCGCTCTACGGTGTCTGGATCGTCACCGAGAACGACGATTCCCCGCACCTGCTGGCGCCGCAGATCGCGGGCGAGATGTATTACGCCTTCGCTGAACATGACGACTGGGTGCCCGACAACGTGATCCCCGACCTCAAGGCGACGCTCGATGCCAACGGCGTGCCCAACGAGATCGAGACCTTCCCGGGCACCGAGCACGGCTTCGCGTTCCCGCAGCGGCCGGTCTATCACGAACCGTCGGCCGAGATCGTCTGGGGCAAGATGTTCGAGCTCTACGCCCGCGTTCTGGGCTAGACCGGCCACGCGACAGAGGCACCGCAAGGCTTGCACCCGCCGCCGCGGCTTGGGACACTTGCCCGAACAATCTTGTGTCTCCGGGAAGGAAGGGTCATGGAAACCCGCGCAGCCGTCGCCCTTCAGGCGGGCAAGCCCCTCAGTATCGAAACCGTCAATCTGGACGGCCCCCGCGAGGGCGAGGTGCTGGTCGAGATCAAGGCGACCGGCGTCTGCCACACCGATGAATTCACCCTGTCCGGAGCCGACCCGGAAGGCCTGTTCCCGGCGATCTTGGGCCATGAGGGCGCGGGAGTGGTGGTCGATGTGGGCAGGGGCGTGACATCTGTCGCCAAGGGCGACCACGTGATCCCGCTCTACACGCCGGAATGCCGGGAGTGCGACTACTGCACGTCCGGGCGCACCAATCTGTGCCAGGCCATTCGCGAAACCCAGGGCCAGGGCGTCATGCCCGACGGTTCCTCGCGGTTCTCCATCGGCGGCGACAAGCTGTTTCACTATATGGGCACCTCGACCTTCTCCAACTACACCGTGCTGCCCGAAATCGCGGTCGCGAAGGTGCGCGAGGACGCGCCGTTCGAGAAGATTTGCTACATCGGCTGCGGCGTGACCACCGGTATCGGCGCGGTCATCAACACCGCCAAGGTGGAACCCGGCGACAATGTCGTGGTGTTCGGGCTCGGCGGCATCGGCCTGAACGTGATCCAGGGCGCGCGTCTGGTAGGCGCAAACAAGATCGTCGGCGTGGACCTCAACCCGGACCGCCGGGCGATCGCCGAAGCCTTCGGCATGACCCATTTCGTGAACCCGACGGAAGTCGAGGGCGATCTCGTGCCCTATCTGGTCGATCTGACCGACGGCGGCGCGGATCATTCCTTCGAGTGCATCGGCAATGTCGAGGTGATGCGCCAGGCGCTCGAGTGCTGTCACAAGGGCTGGGGCAAGTCGACGATCATCGGTGTCGCACCCGCCGGTGCCGAGATCGCCACGCGGCCCTTCCAACTGGTCACCGGGCGCGTCTGGCAGGGCACCGCCTTCGGCGGCGCCAAGGGTCGCACCGATGTGCCGCGCATTGTCGACTGGTACATGGACGGCAGGATCAACATCGACGACCTGATCACCCATGTCATGCCGCTCGATCAGATCAACGATGCCTTCGATCTGATGCACAAGGGCGAATCGATCCGCAGTGTGATCACATTCTGAACCTGCGTTCACGGGTGAGTTGCCCGTGGGCGGCTTGCCTCGTCGGGCGGTCACAACTATCTAATTGGTCCAGCCGAGGCCGCTGATGCGGCCCGCTGCCGTCATCAAAAGGTCGAGGAATCCCCTGAAATGTCCGAAACCCGCCATTCCCAGGTTCTGATCCTCGGATCCGGCGCCGCCGGTTGCACCGCTGCGATCTATGCCGCACGCGCCAACCTGCAGCCGATCATGGTCCACGGCCTGCAGCCGGGCGGCCAGCTGACCATCACGACCGAGGTGGAAAACTATCCGGGCTTCGCCGACGTCATCCAGGGGCCCTGGCTGATGGAGCAGATGGTCGAGCAGGCCGAGAAAGTCGGCACCCGGATCATGGACGACCTGATCGTCGACGTCGATTTCACCAGCCAGCCATTCACTTGTACCGGTGATTCCGGCGACGTCTACACCGGCGACACGGTGATCGTGGCGACCGGCGCTTCGGCCAGGTGGCTTGGCCTGGAAAGCGAACAGAAATTCTCGGGCTTCGGCGTCTCGGCATGCGCGACCTGCGATGGGTTCTTCTACCGCGACAAGCCGGTGGCTGTTGTCGGCGGCGGCAACACCGCGGTCGAGGAAGCGCTCTACCTGACCAACTTCGCGTCCCAGGTGACGCTCATTCACCGGCGTGACGAATTGCGCGCGGAAAAGATCATGCAGGATCGCCTGCTGCGCCACGAGAAGATCGACGTGAAATGGGACAATGTGCTCGAGGAAGTGGTCGGCACCCAGGACCCGCCGGGCGTCACCGGGGCAAAGCTCAAGAACGTGAAGAGCGGTGATTTGAGCGATCTGGAAGTCGACGGTGTGTTCATCGCCATCGGTCACGACCCGAACACGAAGGTGTTCCAGGGCAAGCTCGACATGGATGATGAGGGCTACCTGATCACGGCACCGGACAGCACGGCGACGAACATTCCGGGCGTCTTCGCGGCCGGGGATGTGAAGGACAAGGTCTTCCGGCAGGCGGTGACGGCGGCGGGCATGGGCTGCATGGCGGCCCTGGAAGCCGAGAAGTACATCGCGACGCAGGAAGACGAGGCCGCACGCGACGCAGCGGAGTAGCCAAGCGCACCGCAGCGCCACGCGTCCATAGGGGGAGAAGGCCGGATGGCCATGGACTGGGACAAACTGCGCATTTTTCACGCCGTCGCGGATGCCGGCAGCTTCACCCATGCCGGTGAAGCGTTGCATCTGAGCCAGTCGGCGGTCAGCCGCCAGATCAGCTCGCTCGAGGACAGCCTCAGCATCCGCCTCTTTCACCGGCATGCGCGCGGCCTGATCCTCACCGAACAGGGCGAGCTGCTGTACCGCACCGTGCACGATGTGTTCGCCAAGCTGACGATGGTCGAAGCGCGGCTGTCGGATTCGCAGGAACAGCCGGAAGGCCCGCTGAAAATATCGACGACTGTCGGGCTGGGCTCGCTCTGGCTGACGCCGCGAATCAAGGAATTCATTGAGATGTACCCCGACATCGAGGTGACCCTGATCACGACAGACGAAGAACTCGACATCTCAATGCTCGAGGCCGATTGCGCCATCCGGCTAACCCCGCCCACCCAGGCGGACCTGATCCAGCGGCGCCTGACCCGGGTCCACGTGCATGTCTTTGCGTCGCCGGAGTACCTCCAGAACCGCGGCATGCCGGAAAAGGTGCGCGATCTCGCCAATCATGACCTGATCGCCTACGGTGAAGATGTGGCCATGCCCGCGCCGAACCTGAATTGGCTGCTCAACGCGGTGCGCGAGGTCACCAACCAGGAACCCCGCAAGGTTCTCACCCTGAACAACCTCTACGGCACCTTCCGTGCCGTCGAAGCCGGCGTCGGCGTCGCGGGTCTGCCCGACTTCCTGGCCCGCGAGGCACGCAATCTTGTGCGAATCCTGCCGGAGCTCGAGGGCCCAGGTAACGATGCGTATTTCGTATACCCGGAGGAAATGCGCAATTCCCAGAGAATCGCCGTTTTCCGCGACTTTCTACTCCGCAAGGTTGCCGAAACCCGCTTCTAGTTTTCGCACGTATGGGAAGTCACTGATATCGCTTGATTTTTGATATGCGTTTTGCGCATATCTGGTTAACGGTTTATCGGCCTGCAAGAATGGCCTCCGGCGCACTATCTATCTGTCATACACGGTGTGACACGCACCGCAGCTGCCGGTTTATCCCTCCCATTGAACCGGTTGCAATCGAGACCGCGGAACACGGTCTCGACGTCTGACAAGACGTGAAGCCTCCCTGTTCACCTGCCGGGCCCTTCGGGGCCCGGCTTTTATTTTTCCGAAGGCAAAAAATCCGACCCGGCCTGCGCTCGGAATGGCGGAAAGGTCAGGCTGTCAAACAAGTTTCATGGAATGATCCCGGCCTTTTGCCGGCGAGACAGACCTAGCGGAAGTAAATGTCGCTCGCGTCGGGCGGGTATATGTGCGCGACGAATTCCGTGTAGCCGTTGTACAGCTGGGTCGGAACGCGTTCGCTTTGCGGCCCGCCGAGCAGCCACTCGCTCGCCTGGCTCCAGCGCGGATGATCGACCTCCGGGTTCACGTTCGCCCAGAAACCGTATTCGGCCGGCTGCAACGCTTCCCAGAACGTCTTTGGCTTCTCGTCGGTGAAGGTGAAGCGAATAACCGACTTGATCGACTTGAAGCCGTACTTCCACGGCACTGCCAGGCGGATCGGCGCACCGTTTTGCGGGCGCACCGGTTTGCCGTACATGCCGGTCACCAGGAAGGCGAGTTCGTTGTTCGCTTCCTCCATGGTCAGGCCTTCCTGATACGGCCACGGGTACCAGAACTGGCGCAGACCCGGCATCTCGCGCTTGCTTGCCAAAATGGTCTGCATCGCGATGTACTTGGCACCCGACAAAGGCTTGGCCAGTTTCACCAGCTCCGACATCTGGAACCCGGACCACGGGACGGCCATCGCCCAGGCCTCGACGCAGCGGTGGCGGTACAGCCGCTCTTCCAGCTTGACCTGTTTCAGAAGGTCGTCGACCCCGATCTCGAACTCCTTCTCGACCATGCCATCGATGATGATGTTCCAGGGGCGGATCTGAAGCTGCTGGGCCGCGTGGGAAATCTGCTTGTGAGACCCGAACTCGGAGAAATTGTTGTAGGAAGTTGCGTCGCTCTCGGCCGTGATCGGACGGTCGAGCGTGAACTTCTCGTTGCGCGGAACCGGGTAGAGCCTGACCGACGGGTCCTTGTCCGTCGTCACGGCCATGGCCATACCGGCCGGCAGGACGCTGGCGGATGCCGCGATCGCCGGGGCGATTCCAAGCGCCTTCACGATCTGGCGGCGGTTGAGATAGATATCCTCGGGCGTGGCCGCGCTCTCGGGGAGTTCCCAGCCGCGTTTGACCTTTATCAGCATGCGAAACCTCCATTCGTGCCTGCGTGGCCATACGATGGGCGCGCGCGCGCGCGAAGACAAATCACGGCCGGATAAATTTATTGCGACGGAATAATTTCGCCGGGTTCGGTGTTACACCCCTGAAATCAGGCGCAATTCACGCATTCTGGGGTGCCAGAAGGCGCTCCACGGGCTCGTCGCGGATCGGCCAGTGCAGTGCCGCGGCCAGCAGCCCGAGAAGGATCGAGACGTACCAGACGGCGTTGTAGTTGCCGGTCACATCGAAGTTCAGCCCGCCGAGCCAAGCGCCCAGGAACGCACCGATCTGGTGACTGAAGAACACCAGGCCGAACAACATGCCGAGATGGCGCGCGCCGAAGATCTTGGCGACAACCCCGCTGGTGAGCGGCACGGTCGAAAGCCAGAGCAGACCGAAGACGCCGGAGAAGATGTAGATGGTCCATTCGGTCTTCGGCATCAGCATCAGCCACGCAATCAGAAGCGCGCGGGCGAGATAGATCAGGCTGAGCAGGTTTTTTTGCCGGAACCGGTTGCTGAGCACACCCGCGATATAGGTGCCTAGGATATTACCGCCGCCGATCACCGTCAGGGCCGTGCCGCCGACGCCGGCGGCAAGCCCGCACCAGGCCACGAAGCCCGGCAGATGGGTACCGATGAAGGTCACGTGGAAACCACAGACGAAGAACCCCGCGACGAGCAGCAGGTAACCTCGGTTCTTGCGGGCCTCTCCCAGCGCCTCGGTCCAACTCTGTGCGGCTTCGCCGGTTTCCTCGGCGCGGCCGCGCATCATGCCGCCCAACGGGATCATCAGCGCCACGATCACTGCGGTCGCCAGCAGCGACCAGTGCCAGCCAAGGCCGCCGATAACGACCTGGGTCACCTTCGGCAGCACGAACGGGCCGAGCGCGCCGATCGTGGATACGATCGCAAGCGCATAGGTGCGGCGTTCGGGTACGACCAGCCGCGCCACCGCGCCATAGACCACCGATATGCCCGCGCCGCTCATGCCCAGCCCGATCAACACGCCACCGGATATCAGCAATTCTGTCGGCGTGACCGCACCGGCCATGCCGACAACGCCCAGCGCATACAGCGCCGCACCGCCCATGATCACCTTGCCCGAGCCGTACCGGTCGGCAAGCCCGCCGGCGATGGGCTGGAACGCGCCCCAGATCAGGTTCTGGATCGCCATGGCGAGACCGAACAGTTCCCGGCTCCATTCCAGGTCTATGGTCATGGGAACGAGGAAGAACCCCATTGCCTGCCGAACGCCGAGCGCGATGGCGAGCAGGCCGGCGCCGGCGCCCATCACGATGATCTGCTTGCGGCTGAGTGCCTGGGTCATGACTACCTTCGGGGTGTTTGGATCAACTATTATGCGCCGATTTCGGAAGATCGGCGCATCACATTGTGCTGTGTATCAGGAAACATCGGTCGCGACACACGGAAAGTCGAGGCCCTGGTGCCCCATCGCAAACCCTTCGGACTAGAGTTCCTGCCCGCGTACCTGCTATTTCAGCGCCCGGATGAGCTCGGGGATACCGCTCAACTTGCGATGAACCTGCAATTCGCCCTCGAAAGCGGCGATGGCCGCATCGCCGTTCCCGCGGATCATCTGGATCTGGCCAAGCCCGCGAGAAGCTGCCGGCATAGACGACCCCGGCGACCACCGACGGCGAGGATTCGACGATATCGCCGGTCGCGAACTGCCAGATCAGCCGGGGCTCCTCGGATATCTCGCCGTCACCGTCCCAGGCCCCATGGGCAGGGCCGAGCCGAAATGCCGGCCAGTCCCCGGCAAGAGCTTAAGACGCTATGAACGCGACGATCAGGATCTAGACAAAACGAAGCATGGACGGAGTGTTCCCGACCTCCCCTCCACGAGCCAGTCGCAGCTTCGTGGGTCGCCGAAATGTCCTAGAATGGTGCCGCACCATTTCTCATCAGGATACACGCTCCATGGCCATCACGCCCGACGACATTATCGGCACCTGGCACCTCGTCGACACCTACACCGAGAACGCCGACGGCAGCCGCACCCCGAACCAGGGGCCGTCGCCCAAGGGCATCCTCATCTACACCGCCGACGGTTCGATGGCCGCGATCACCCGGTCTGCCGTGCGTGACTTTCCGTCCACGCCAGAGGCAAACGACGCCGACAGGGCCCGGATGTTCGATACATACCTGAGCTATGCCGGCCGCTGGTCCCTGGACGGCGATACGGTCACCCACCACACCGAACACGCGCTGGACGAGAACTGGGTCGGCACCGACAGGAAAAGAACCATCGACCATCAGGGGGACCGCATGGTGCTGAAGGGTCTGGCCGGCGACGGTGTCTCGATGGCGACCATCGTTTGGGAATGCGCACCCTCGGACGGGAGCTGACGCCTAACCGAGTTTCCGCGGCCGCGGGCCGCCCGTCGCCCAATCGAGCAGCTCCACCATGTGCACGACCGGCACATCGACCCCGGCAGCGAGCTGTGTGATGCAACCGACATTCCCCGTGGCCACCACGTCGGGCGCGGTGCGCGCGATGTTAGCGGCCTTGCGGTCGCGCAGCTGTGTGGCTAGCTCGGGCTGCAGGATGTTGTAGGTCCCTGCCGAGCCGCAGCACAGATGCCCCTCGCCCGGCTCGCTCACCGTGTATCCCGCCGCCGTCAGCAGGGCCTTCGGCGGCGTGCGGATCTGCTGGCCGTGCTGCATGGAACAGGCCGAATGGTATGTCACCCGCATCTCGGGCAGGTCCCCGGCGGGCGTCAGATCGGGATCGAGCGCCGTCAGATACTCGCTGATGTCTTTTGCCAGTGCCGATACCCGCGCGGCCTTGTCGGCATAGGCAACGTCCTCGCGGAACATGAAGCCGTAATCCTTCACCTGTGTACCACAGCCGCTGGTATTGATGATGATCGCGTCCAGCCCGCCGCCATCAGCTTCCGCAATCCAGGCATCGATGTTCGCCGCCGCCTGGGCGTGGGATTCGTCGGCCATGCCCATGTGATGCACCAGCGAGCCGCAGCATCCGGCCCCCTGCGCCACCACAACCTCGACGCCGAGCCGGGTCAGCAGCCGGATCGTCGCCTCGTTGATCTGCGGCGCGATCACGGTCTGGGCGCAGCCATTAAGCAGGGCTATGCGCCCCTTGCGCGTACCCTCGGCGGGAAACACCTGGGGCACGTCGACCGGCGATGGCGGCCCGAGATCGGTCGGCGCCAGATCCAGCATTGCGCGCAGCCGGCCGCGCAACAGTCCCCGCAGCGGCCGCGCCAGAAGGGCTGCGGCGAGCACCATGCGGAAGCGCCGGGGATAGGGGATCGACCAGGCCAATGCCCAGCGGATCATCCGCTCGAAAGCCGGCCTCGTGTAGGTCTCCTCGATATGCTTACGGCCATGGTCGACCAGATGCTGGTAATGCACGCCCGAAGGACAGGTGGTCATACACGACAGGCAGGACAGGCACCGGTCCACATGGCGGACGACCTCCTCGTCGGCCGGCGCATCTGCCTCGAGCATCTGTTTCATCAAGTAGATGCGCCCGCGCGGGCTGTCGAGTTCGTCCCCGAGCAACACGTAGGTGGGACAGGTCGCGGTGCAGAAGCCGCAATGCACACACGCGCGCAGGATGTCGTTAGCGACGGCGATATCCGGGTCGGCGAGCTGGGCCAGCGTGAAATTCGTCTGCATCGCTAGCTCCCGCCGTACATGCGGCCGGGGTTTAGAATATGGCGCGGATCGAAGCTTTCCTTCACCCGCTGGGACAAGGCCGCAAGGGGCGCGGGTTGCGGCTGGAAAACATCGACCGTACGACGCAGGGCATCCGGCGCCCGCACCAGGGTTGCGTGGCCCCCACCATGGGCCGCGACCGCTGCGCGGACGGCCGCACCTCCGGCATCGTCCGCATCTGACTGATACCAGATCAATCCACCGGCCCAATCGTAGATCACGGTACCCGGGACCTCGCCGGTTATGGCGGCAACAATCACCGGTGCGCTTGTCGGTGTCACCGACAGACGCCAGAGCGGGGCTGTAGATCCGACGAACGGTTCGGCGTCGCGCACAGTCAACCAGAATGCCTTCGAGGTATCTCTGTCGAGGCTGGAAACGGTGCCGGTGCCATCCGCCATGTCGCGGACCGACCGGGCCCGCGCTTCGACGGACGGGGCGAAGCCCTCGATCCGCAGCGCCGTCACCGGGCCCGACGCGTCGGCGGCGCCAGCGGGCAGGTGCGCCGCACCGGCGACCTCGTTGCTGGAGTTGAGCGCCGCCGTCATCAGTATGACGGCATCGGCATCGCTCAAGCCTGACACCAGGATCGTTTCCTCGGTCTCCGCAGCCGGCAGAACCTTGATGGTGATCTGCGTCAGCGCGGCCAGCGTTCCGAACGAACCCGTCAGCAGCTTCGACAGGTCATAACCGGTCACGTTCTTGACGACCCGGCCTCCGCTCTTCACCACCTCACCGCGGCCCGTAACGGCCTCGATGCCCAGTATATGATCGCGCGCCGCCCCCGCCTTGGCCCGGCGCGGACCCGCCAGGTTACAGGCGATCATGCCACCGACCGTTCCGCCATCATTGCCGTAGAGGCGCGCCAGGTGCGGCGGCTCGAACGCCAGCATCTGCCCCTTCTCCGCCACCGCTGCCTCGATTTCGGCCAGCGGCGTTCCGGCCCAGGCCGAAAGCACCAGCTCTTCGGGCTCGTAAAGCGTGATCCCGCGCAACCCGGACAGGTCGACCGCATGAGAGATCGTGCGGTTGCCGTCGCCCATCGGATGCCCGAAGCCACGCTTGGTCCCGGTGCCCAGAATCTCGACCGGGGTTTCCTCCCCCGTCGCCCAGGTCACCGCCTCGATAACCTGTTCGGTGGTCGCGGGTTTCAGTGTTTCAACCATTCGCGGGCGCTCAGAACCGGGGAATATCCGGAAACGGCATCTGGCCGCGATGAATGTGCATACGGCCAAGCTCGGCGCAGCGATGCAGGGTCGGGAAAACCTTACCCGGGTTGAGCAGCTGGCTCGGATCGAAAGCGCATTTGACCCGCTGCTGCTGCTTGAGATCGTTCTCGGTGAACACCTCGTCCATCAGGTCGCGCTTCTCCACCCCAACGCCATGCTCGCCGGTCAGCACACCGCCCACCTCGACGCACAGCCGCAAAATGTCGGAGCCGAAATTCTCGGCCCGCTCAAGCTCTCCGGGATTGTTCGCGTCATACATGATCAACGGATGCAGATTGCCATCCCCGGCGTGGAACACGTTGGCGACACCCAGCCCGTACTTCTCGGACAGGGTCGACATACGATCGAGGACCTCCGGCAACCGGTTCCGCGGGATCGTGCCATCCATGCAGTAGTAATCAGGCGTGAGGCGACCAATGGCCGGGAACGCCGCCTTGCGGCCCGCCCAGAACTGGTTGCGCTCGTCCTCGCTCTCGCTGATCCGGATCGACACCGCACCCAAACCCTCAGCGATATCGCGCACCCGGGTGATCAGATAGTCGACCTCGACCGGCGGACCGTCGAGCTCGACCAGCAGCAGTGCTTCGACGTCGAGCGGATATCCCACCTGAACAAAGGCTTCGGCGGCCTTGATCGCGGGCCGGTCCATCATCTCCATCCCGCCGGGAATTATGCCAGCGCCAATGATGTCGGCGACGCACTGGCCGCCGGCCGCGCTCGATTCAAAGCCGATCATCAGCGCCCGCGCCGCGGTTGGTTTCGGCAGGATGCGCACGGTCACCTCGGTGATCACGCCCAGCAGCCCCTCGGAGCCTGTCATCAGGCCGAGCAGGTCGTAACCTTCGGCATCCATGTGCTTACCACCGAGGCGCAGCACTTCGCCGTCGGGCAGGACCATCTCGATCCCGAGGATATTGTTGGTGGTCAGGCCGTATTTCAAGCAATGCACGCCACCGGAATTCTCGGCCACGTTGCCGCCGATGGTGCAGGCGATCTGGCTCGACGGATCGGGCGCGTAATAGTAGCCGTCGGCCTCGACCGCCTGGGTGATGCCCAAATTGGTCACGCCCGGCTGAACCCGCGCACAGCGGTTGTCGTAGTCGATCTCGAGCACCCGGTTGAACTTGCCGAGACCCAGGGTGATCGCATCGGCCGCCGGCAGCGCACCGCCCGACAGCGAGGTGCCCGCCCCGCGCGGCACGATCTTCACCGCATTCTCGTTGCAGTAACGCATCACCGCACTCACCTGCGCGACCGTCTCGGGCAGGACGACGATGAGCGGCATGTTCTTGTAGGCGGTGAGCCCATCGGATTCGTAGACCCGCATGCCTGTATCGTCGGCGATCACACCTTCACCGGGCACGATCGCGCGCATCGCCGCGATGATCTCTTCGCGCCGCGCGAGAACTCCGGCATCGGGTTCGGGCATTTGCATGCAGAGCACTCCAGTTTCGCGCCCGAGTATAGCGGGCAGCGGGCAACAAAAAACCGCGCAAATCGCGCGGTTTCGTCAACACATCGTCGGAACGCCGGAGATCAGCCCTGGCGCGCCTTGAAGCGGGGGTTACGCTTGTTGATGACGTAGACACGCCCGCGCCGACGCACGACCTGGCAGCCGCGACCGCGCTTTTTCAGTGTCTTCAACGAGCTTGCGACCTTCATGGGAACGCTTCCGGTATCAAAAAGCCGCCCCCGAGGGGCGGAAACGCACGGGAAACTACCCGTGCGGGCCCCCGGTGTCAACGGTCTCCCGCGGCCTTCACCGCGCCTTGGCATGGTATTCCGGGTTGGGCATCCGGTCGAGCGCCGTCGAGACCCTGTTGGTCATGTTGAAGAAGGCGGAAACACTGGCGATATCCATGATATCGCGTTCCTCGAAACCGGCATCACGCAGTGCCTGCCGGTCGGCTTCCTCGACCGTGTCGGGGGCCTGGGTCATTTTCACCGCGAAATCCAGCATCGCACGCTGGCGGGCGCTTAGATCCGCCGCGCGATAGTTGATGGCCATCAACTCACCCAGCGCCGGATCGCCCGACAGTTCACGCACACCCGCACCATGGGCCACGACGCAGTAGAAGCACTTGTTCTCGCTGGATACGACCGTCGCGATCATCTCGCGCTCGAGCTTGCTGAGCCCGGTCTCGGACAGCATCAGGTCGTTGTACATGGCGATGAATGCGCGCAGACGCTCGGGGACGACCGCGTAGCTGCGCAGGACGTTCGGCACCATGCCGAGTTTCTCCTGACAGATGGCGAAATATTTCTGCAGGTCCTCGTCCAGTTCCCCGGTCTCGGGGATCGGGATATCGAGGGCATGAATATGGTCGGGTTGGGCGCTCATGGCGGAGTCCGGTCCGGTCGATTAGAAGAGCCCGGATTATAGGTCCGCACAAAGAAAAAGCGCGACCGGTATTCCCGGCCGCGCAGTGGATCATGGGAGGAGAATGGAGGACTAAACGATGCCGTAACTGTCGGTGGCGTCGTTGTAGGTGTACTGCACGGTGTTCGATCCATCGCGCAGGTTGATGTCGCTGGTCTCGCCGGCTGCGAAGGTGATCGAACCGTCGCCGTTGGGGTTCTGGGTCGCCGGGTTGACGAAGTCGATGCGCCAGGTGCCGTCGCCTTTGTTGGTGAACTTCACATCGTCGGCCTCGACACCCTCGGTCCTCTGGTCGCCGTTGGAGTCGAACCCTTCGAAGATCACCAGCCCGTTCGAATAGCCCGACCCGTCCTCACCGTTGCCGTCGAAGATGAAGTCGGTGCCCTCGGAGCCCTCGACACGATGGTTCGCACCGGCCCCGCCATCGAAGAAATTACCCTTGGTGAAGTTGGCATTGTCGAAAATGGTCTTGCCGTTCCTCCAATTGCCCGGAAAACACCAAGCTGTTGATTTAGTCACAGTTCAAGAATGTTTCTGATTTCTCAAACTGTCACTCGTGCGCTTTTCCGCACCTATTAAAAGCGCAATAATTATGCCGATTTCAGTGTGAAATCCGGCAGCGCCCGGCAGTCCATTTGTGCGAGAATGGGCGTATCCGGCGGTGATCCCGACAAGGGTGCCGTTTCAAACCGCCGACCACAGCCGAAGGCAGGTTGTCATGAACGCATTGAACGACGTATCCGGCGACGAGGATCTCGTGACCGAGATTCCGGTCCTCGATATGGCACCCTATTTGGCCGACGAGCCCGGGGCGCTCGAAGACCTGGCGGCACAACTGCGCCACGCCCAGGAGAATGTCGGGTTCTATTTCATCGTCAACCACGGGGTATCACGGGCGCTCATCGACCGGGCTCACCAGGAACTCCGCCGCTTCTATGCCCTGCAGCAGGAAACCAAAGATGCGTTGCGAATCAACGCGAATTCGGTCGGCTATATCGCGGCGAAGTCGACGGTCTATGTCACCTCGACCGTCAACGAGAACACCCAGCCGGATCTGAACGAATGCTACCTGATCGTGCGCGAGCGCGCACCCGACCACCCGGCGATCGAATCGGCTCGCCGCTTCCACGGCCCCAACCAATGGCCGCCCGAAGACGCGGTGCCGGGATTCCGTGAAAACATGCTAGCCTACTACGCGGCGGTCGAGGCGTTGGGCCACAAGATGCTGCCGCTTTATGCACGCGCGCTGGACCTGCCGGCCGACTATTTCGCGCCCTTCTTCAAAGACCCGATGTGGACGACGCGAAACGCCTTCTACCCGGGCAATCCCGATGTCGTAAAAAACCAGTTCGGCCTGTCGCCGCATCGCGACCACAGCTTCATCACGTTCCTGCCGCTGTCCGACGAGCGGGGCCTCGAGATACGTACCGAGGACGGCCGCTGGCTGCCCGCCGAACAGGTCGAGGATGCGATCATCGTGAACACGGGTGAGTTCATGAACCGCTGGACCAACGGACGGTTCATCGCCACGCCGCACCGTGTTGTCCCGCCGCGCCACGACCGCTACTCGATCGCCCTGTTCTTCAATCCGACCTGGGACACCGTCGCCGAACCGCTCGAGACCTGCGTCAGCGAAGACAATCCGGCACAGTTCGAGCCGGTGACGATCTTCGACTATCTTTCATGGTATGTAGACCGCAACTATTCCAAGGATGCGAGCGGCCGCCAGGAAGACTATGCACCAGGTGCGGACTTGCGGAAGTGACCCTGTCGGTACGTCGGCCCGAACATTCCGCCACAATCCGAATCGGGATTGCTGGTTCAATATTTGGCGGTCCTTGCGCAATCCCGTGACCTGCAACAGGATGACGGCGCGCATTGCGGCGTAGAAGAAGCGAATGTGACCGAGCGGCCCCGGGCCGCTGAGACCCTATTGATTGGAGCACGAGGCGTGACAGACCCGCACCCTTGGAACCTCAATCTCGGACGCCATCCGAGCCCCGATGAAGTGACCTTCGATCTGGAACAAACGCTCTCGTCGGTCGTCGCCCTGCAGTCGCGCGTTGCCGACAACGCGTTCACGGCGCCCATCCTCGGCACCGAGCGCGAGGGCCAGGGCGTCGTCATCAATGAGAACGGGCTGGTCCTGACCGTCGGTTACCTGATCACCGAGGCCGAGGATGTCTGGCTGATCGACAACAATGGCGGCGCACACCCGGCCCATGTGGTGGGGCATGACCAGGAAACAGGTTTCGGGCTCGTACAGGCCCTGGGGCCGCTCGACCTGCCCGCCATGGATCTGGGCCAGTCGGACCCGGTATCGGCCGGCGATTCCCTGATCGTCGCCGGTCAGGGCGGGCGCGATTCCGCCATCAACGCCCAGGTGATTTCGGTGCGCGAGTTCGCGGGTTCCTGGGAGTATGTGCTGGACCGGGCCATCTTCACGGTGCCCGCCCATCCGCGCTGGAGCGGTGCCGCCGTCATCGACTGGTCGGGCCGCCTGGCAGGCATCGGCTCCCTCTACATCCAGCAGGCGGCCGGCGATGATGACGAAATCGACGGCAACATGATCATTCCGATCGATCTCCTGAAGCCGGTGCTGCAGGACATGGTCGAACATGGCGGCCGGCGCACCCCGCCGCGCCCCTGGCTTGGCATGACGACGGCCGAGGCGGAGAACCATCTCGTGGTCGCAGGCGTCGCAGAGGGTGGCCCCGCCATGCGCGCCGGGGTCGAGCCCGGCGATATGGTGATCGGGGTCAATGACGAACGCGTCTCGGGTCTCGCCACACTGTTCCAGAAAATCTGGTCGCTCGGCGATGCCGGCGTGGCCGTCCCCCTGACCCTGCACCGTGACAATCAGGCGGTTTCGGTGACGGTTGAGAGCGCGACCCGCGCGGAGTTTCTCAAGAAACCGCAAATGAACTAGCGACGGCTAGAACAGACTGACATCGAACATCCGTCGCGCCTCGGGATCGATCCGTATCTGCAGTGCACGTATGTCGAGGGCACCGGGAACCTGAACCGGCTGTACGTTTTCAAGAATGTTCCCGAAACCGTCTTGAAACGGCATGTCGAAGGTGAAGACGTGGCTGTCGCCGTGCACCACAAGGATCGGCCCGCCGAACGTCTTGGCACCCTTGGCGATCGCCGCGAGGGTGCCGCGAAACCCGCCGCCGACCCCCAATAGCTGATACGGATCCGCCTGGAACGCCAGGACCACGGCAGCCGCACCTTCACTGCGGGCAAAGGCGAACCCCTCCTCGATCCAGGCAACATTGGCGGCATCGCGCCCTTCGAATTCCTCCACGGCGCCGGGCACATCCCGGTTGAGTCCATTGTTCGATCCCACCACATGCGCGGTGACGAAGCGTATTCCGTTCATGCGCCAACGTGCGTTCTCGACCATCTGGGAATGGGCTTTGGAGAGGTCGGATTGCCGCTCAAGCAGCAGCGGCGCGCGTCCGAGGCTTCGGGCATCGGGGAAGAACCTGGTGCGGAGAACCGACAGATGTTCGCGCGGATCGTGACCCCCGGCCTTGGTGACATGGCAATCGGTCCACTCATTGTCGCCGGGCGTGAAGACCAGCGGGCCATCAACGCTGTTCATGTAGTCGCGCTGGATGCGGAACAACTCCTCGCTGCAGGGCCAGTTGCTGGGCTTGATATCACCCACATGAATGGTGACATCGGGCTTTCTGGCGCTGATTCTCCCTAGCAACGCTTCAAAGGCCGGAATATCGCGCACCCGATAGGGCATGTCGCCGAAGGCGACAATGGTGGTGGGCGCGGTGTCCAAGACGGTTCGCTGGGGATCGGCCGACGCACAGGCCGCAAGCTCCGCAGCCAATGCCAGCGCTGCGTGTCACGCTCGTTCCAACGCCGAAAACCTCCACACCATGCCGTCACCGTCCTCCAGACTTCGGAATTTGTCCAAATGGGACTTTGCACGGCCCGGATGCGTCCGATCATTTTTTTTGATTAGCCTGTTGTCTGCCCCGACCCGGAAAAGGCAAGATCATGGCCAACAAACAATAAGAACCGCGTAATTTGGGGAAACCAACTGCGGATGCAAACCAAGGAGTAAACAGGGATGAAAATGAAACTTATCACAGGCGCCGTCGCGGCCGCAGGTCTCATGGCGATAAGTGCCACGGCCAACACCGCGCATGCCGGCACGCTGGACGATGTCCGCGCGGCAGGCGAACTCAAATGCGGAATCAACACCGGCCTGCCGGGCTTCGCGTTTACCGATGACAGCGGCAATTGGCAGGGCTTCGATGTCGCCTTTTGCAAGGCTCTTGCGGCGGCAGTCCTCGGAGATACCAGCAAGATCAAGTATGTCAGCCTGACCGGCAAGAACCGTTTCCCGGCATTGACCTCCGGCGAGATCGACGTGCTGTCACGGAACACCACGTGGACCTTCTCTCGCGATGTCGACCTCGGCTTTACGTTCGTGGGCGTCAACTATTACGACGGTCAGGGATTCATCGGCCGCACGAAGCTGGGTGTGAAGAGCGCCAAGGAGCTCGACGGCGCCTCGATCTGCATCCAGACCGGCACGACAACCGAGCTGAACCTCGCCGACTTCGCCCGGGACAACAAGATCGAGTACGAGCCGGTTCCGATCGAGACCAATGCCGAGGCGCGTGCCGCATACGAGGCGGAGCGTTGCGACGTCTACACCACGGACGCATCCGGCCTGGCTGCGACGAAGGCGACGTTCGACGACCCGGAGAATCACATGGTGTTCCCGGAGATTGTTTCGAAGGAACCGCTTGGGCCGCTCGTCCGACAGGGTGACGATCAGTGGGCCGACATCGCCCGCTGGACTCTCAATGTACTGATCAATGCCGAAGAGCTCGGCATCACCAGGGCCAATGCCGCCGAACTCGCCAAGGGCACGGACAATCCGGCGATCAACCGGATCCTCGGATCTGAAGGCTCGATGGGCGAAATGCTCGGTCTCAGCAAGGATTGGGCCGTGAACGCAATTTCGGCGGAAGGTAACTATGCCGAGATTTTCGACAAGTATGTCGGGCCGGACACGCCGCTGGGCCTCGCCCGTGGTCTGAACGCCCTCTACAAGGACGGTGGTATCCTCTACGCACCGCCGATCCGCTAGGCCGCACGGACACTGATCCCGCCTGTCGTTCCGACGACGGGCGGGGTCGTCTCCGCATAATTTGATCCCACGGCTCGGCTGTGACCCAGGCCACGATGACCGCCGGAAGCATGGGCGACATCAGTCGCCTGTGGCGCGATGAGCGTTCGCGTGGCGTTATTTTCCAGCTCATGCTCGTGCTGGGGCTGGCGCTGTTCATCGCGTTCATCGTCTCGAACACAATCGCCAACCTTCAGAGCGCCAACCTCGCATCGGGCTACAAATTCCTCAAAGACACCGCCTCGTTCGATATCAATCAGCGGTTGATCGAGTACTCGTCGACCTCGACTTACCGGCGGGCACTCGTGGTCGGTGGCCTCAACACCATCCTCGTTGCCGCGCTTGGCATCGCGATGGCGACACTGCTCGGCTTCGTCGCCGGCGTCCTTCGCCTGTCCCCGAACTTTCTGATCAACCGCATAGTCGGCATCTACATCGAAGTCACCCGAAATGTGCCGGTGCTGCTGCAGATCATTTTCTGGTGGGTCATCCTGCTGGCGCTCCCCAAGGTGCGCGAAAGCCTGAAAATTGGTGACACGATCTTCCTCAACAACAGCGGAATCTCGACCCCGGCACCGGTCTTTCTTGAAGGATTTTCCTTCGTCCTGATTGCGCTTGCCGTCGGCCTCCTGGGCACCTTTGTCATCGCCCGATGGTCGCGTTCACGCCAAGCGGCAACCGGTCAGACCTTCTCTGTCGGATGGACCAGCCTGACGCTGATCGTCGGCCTACCACTGGTTACCTTCTTCGCAGCCGGGCAACCGCTCGACTGGAACGTGCCTGTCGCGAATCGGTTCGGTCGCCTGCGCGGCGGCGTCAGCATCACACCCGAACTGATCGCGCTGTGGCTGGCGCTGTCCGTCTATACGGGTGCGTTTATCGCAGAAATCGTGCGCGCGGGAATCCAATCGGTCTCGAAGGGGCAGACCGAGGCCGCGTCCGCGCTCGGTCTGCCGCGCGGCCTAACGATGCGCAAGATCGTCCTGCCCCAGGCCCTGCGGGTGATCATCCCGCCCCTGACCAGCCAGTATCTCAACCTGACCAAGAACTCCTCGCTGGCGGTCGCGATCGGCTACCAGGATATCGTTTCCATCGGCGACACGGTCCTTAATCAGTCGGGCCAGGCGCTCGAGGTGATCTCGATCTTCATGGGCTTCTATCTGACCCTCAGCATCGTCACGTCGCTCTTTATGAACTGGTACAACAAACGCATAGCGCTGGTGGAACGATGACCGACCAGGCATTTCATAGATCCCAGTCGGAGATGCTCGGCGAGCGGCCGCCGCCTGCGAACAGCGTCGGGGTGATCGGTTGGATGCGGCGAAACCTTTTCAGCAGCGCCACCAACACGCTGGTGACGATACTGTCGCTGGTCCTCCTCTGGTGGATCGTCCCACCCCTGTTCAACTGGGTTTTTTTCGATGCGAGCTACTCGGGCAGCGTCGGCGCCGACTGTGTGGGACACGGCGCCTGCTGGGCCTGGCTCGACCAGCGCATCGATCAGTTCCTCTACGGTTTCTATCCACCGGAGTCCTACTGGCGGGTCAACCTGTCGGTGATCCTCCTGGTTCCCGCACTCGCCTTCGTCCTGTTCGACCGCCTGCCGGGGGCCAAATACGGGCGCTGGTACTCTTTGGCATATCCGTTTATCGCCGCGATCCTGCTGGTCGGCGGTTTCGGCCTCGAGGGCGTGACCACCGACAAGTTCGGCGGTTTCATGCTCAATCTGGTGGCCGGCGTCGCGGGAATCGCGCTGTCTCTACCGATCGGAATTCTGCTGGCGCTGGGGCGCCGCTCGAAGCTACCGCTCATCCGCTGGCTGTCGGTCGGCTTCATCGAGTTCATCCGCGGCGTCCCGTTGATCACCTTGCTGTTCGTGGCGGTCATCATCCTGCAGCTTTTCCTGCCCTCCGAGGTCTCTCTCGACCAGCTCTTGCGGGTCATGATCATGATCACGCTGTTCGCATCAGGCTACATGGCCGAGGTCATCCGTGGCGGCCTCCAGGCGATCCCCAAGGGTCAGTACGAGGCGGCAGAAGCGATGGGGCTGCGCTACTGGCAGTCAATGCGCCTCATCATCCTGCCGCAGGCGCTGAAGATCTCGATCCCGGGCATCGTCAACACCTTCATCGGCCTGTTCAAGGACACGACGCTGCTAATCATCATCGGCCTGTTCGACATCCTCGGTCAGGCACGCCTGCTGCAAACCAACCAGGACTGGATCGGCAAGGTGGATCACGAAACCTTCCTGCTGGCCGCCCTGTTCTTCTTCGTTATCTGTTTTTCCATGTCGCGCTATTCGCTCAAGCTCGAAAAGCGCCTTGACACAACGCGACGCTAGGGAGCGAGCGCCATGACTGCAGCCGAAACAGACCACAAAAATCCGGGCGAGCCGGTCATCCAGATCGTCGGGCTCAACAAGTGGTTCGGCCCGTTCCACGTGCTCCGTGACATCAACCTGTCGGTGGCACCGCGCGAACGCATCGTGATCTGCGGCCCCTCGGGCAGCGGCAAGTCCACACTGATCCGCTGCACCAACCGGCTGGAGGAGCACCAAGAAGGCCAGATCATCGTCGACGGGACGGAACTGACCCGCGACCTTAAGAACATCGACGCGATTCGCCGCGAAGTCGGCATGGTGTTCCAGTCCTTTAACCTCTTTCCCCATCTGACCGTGCTGGAGAACTGCACCCTGGCGCCCATCTGGGTGCGCAAGACGTCCAAGGCCGAGGCCGAGGAAATCGCCATGGAGTACCTGACCCGGGTGAAGATTCCGGAGCAGGCGGAAAAGTATCCGGGGCAGTTGTCGGGCGGACAGCAGCAGCGCGTCGCGATCGCACGCTCCTTGTGCATGCGGCCGAACATCATGCTTTTCGACGAGCCGACCTCAGCGCTCGATCCCGAGATGATCAAGGAAGTGCTCGACGTGATGGTCGACCTTGCGGAGACCGGAATGACGATGCTCGTGGTCACCCACGAGATGGGGTTCGCGTCCCAGGTTGCCGATCGGGTGATTTTTATGGACGAGGGGCAGATCGTGGAGCAGAACACGCCCGACGAGTTTTTCAACAACCCCCAGTCGGACCGCACCAAGCTGTTCCTAAGCCAGATTCTCAGCCACTAATTCCGCGACGGCTGGCCTCGGCCGCGCCAACAGAGCGACATGCTCCAGACCTTCCTCGCGCTCGTCCCCATCTTCCTGCTAATCGCTGCCGGCTGGGCCATGCGTGCGATCCTAATTCGCGACGACGCCATGTGGCGGCCAATCGAAAGGCTCGCTTACTACCTGCTGATTCCGGCCCTGGTCATCCACGACCTTTCGGTGGCCGATCTCGGCTCCCTGCCCTTCTGGCGCATGGTGGTCGCGTTGCTCGGGGCCATCCTGATCGTCGCCGGAGTGCTCGTCATCCTGCGCCCGGCACTGTCGCGGATTCTGGTCGAAGGCAACGCCGGCTTTACATCGGTCTTCCAGGGCTCCGTCCGCGCCAACTTCTTCATCATCCTGGCCGCGGCACCGACCCTGCTTCCCGCCTACGGCGCCGCCCTGGTGATCGTCGCGGTGGCGTTCTTCACCGTTACCGTCAACCTCCTGAGCGTGCTGGTGCTCGCGCGCTGGGGTGGCAGTGGCGAGGCCAACCTCGTGTCCTTGGTCAAACGTCTCCTGACCAACCCGTTCATCGCTGCGACCGCGCTCGGCATCGCGCTCAACCTGTCACGTCTGCCGGTTCCGGTCGTGATCGATACGACGCTGGTGCTGATGGCCGGCGCGGGTGTTCCGCTAGCCCTCCTGACGGCCGGATCGGGGCTGCGTCTCGCATCCCTCGGCACGCACCTGCCCGGCCTCTTCATCGCTAGCTTCGCCCGGCTGGTCGCAACACCGGCCATCGCGTTCGGACTGGGTTCGCTTCTCGGGCTAGACGCCGCTGTGCTCGCCATGCTGGTAATGTTCCACAGCCAGCCTACCTCGACATCGTCCTACGTGCTGGCACGCCAAATGGGGGGCGATCACGAACTTATGGCGGCGATCCTGACCACACACACGCTGGTCGCGATCGTCACGATTCCGCTGATGCTGGCGCTGTTCGGACTGGAGCTCTAGATACCGATCAGGGGCTGCACCAAGCGCGCAAACGGGCTGCGGAACCTGAGGGGTGCGTCGGTCACAGCCAGACAGATGCAATCGAGCCCGGGTTCGGCAACCGGCTGATGCTCGACCGCATCGTCCGCCGTTTCCACATCCCCGCGCCCGAACCGGGACTCCCCATCGACGAAGCTTCCCTGCAGGACAAGCGTCAGCTCCAGACCGTTGTGGCCGTGCGTCGGCACGGGCTGGCCAGCCGGAATCTTAAGAAGGCGGGCCGTGGCACCGTCCGCGCCTCGAACCAGCGGGATATGCTGTGCGTTCCGTCCCAGGGCCTTCCACTTGAGATCGTCAAGGTCGCCACCGCAATACCCGCGCAGGGGCTGCGGCAGGATCGGCGGCGTGGCGTGGTCATGCGCCGCCGACTCGGCCTCGACGGCCGTATCGTCCGCCTGCACGCGCATTAGTGTCGCCGCCAAGGCGTCCGACGACAGCACGGCCGGAGTCTCATCGGCAAGCAGACTGCCCCCGATCGCCTCGGCGGTCGAGACATCGGCCCGGCACACCGGACAAAGGGCGATATGGGTCGCCACGAGCAGCGACCAGGATTCAGGCAAATCGCCGGCCGCGTATGCGAGGAGAATATCTTCCGACGGATGGTGATCGATTCTCATTTCTGTATCTCTCCGTAATCCTCACCGAGCGAGGCCTTGATGCGGGCGAAGGCAAGGCGAATGCGGGACTTCACGGTCCCGAGCGGTATCTCCAGATAGTCCGATATTTCCGCATGTGTCTTGTCTTCGAAAAACGACAGGTGAACGACCTGACGCTGTTCTTCTGGCAACTCGGCGATCGCAGACCCGATTCGCTCCGCCGTTTGCTTCTGCTCGACCATTGCGTCGGCTGCCTGCGGCGCGTCGGGCACGAGAGCCGGATCGTTCGGGTCGAGTTCCGGCCGGTTCTCCCTACGGAACACGTCGATTCTCATGTTCCTGGCGATGCTGAAGATCCAGGTCGAGGCCGAAGCCCGGCCCGGATCGAATTGCCCTGCCTTGCGCCAGACCTTGGAGAATGACTCCTGCACAAGTTCCTCGGCCATCGCATTGTCCGAACCGAGGCGCAACATGTACGACTTCACGCGCGGCGCGAAGTGATTGAAGAGGGCCGCGAATGCTTCGCGGTCCTGATCGGCCACGGAGCAAAGAACGGCATTCCAGTCGGCGCCGGTGTTCGAAGAGCCGATTGTGCTCATGTCTAAACCTTCCGCTGCAACCTCGGCCTTGCTGCGGGGTCGCACCTTTTGAACGACTTGTGGCCGGATTTCTTCAGCGTATTGAGCAAGTACCTGCATAATCCACCCGTAGGAGTTTTCACAGAATTTCCTACGCTGGCTGGCGTGTCTTGGATCACCGCATATTTCCAATCTTTTATTTGGCGGTGATCCGGTCGCCGGAATGGATCGTATGAGACAGTGCAATTAAAACAGTTTCATGTCCAGAAAACCCCTCCACATAGCCGTTATCGGCGCCGGCATTGCCGGCCTATCAGCCTCCTGGTTGCTGTCACAACGGCACAATGTAGAGATCTTTGAGCGCTCCGACCGTTTGGGTGGGCACGCGCATACGGTCGATATCAATGTCGGCGGCGCGCGCGCGGGCGTGGATGCCGCTTTCATCGTGTACAACGAGCCCAACTACCCGAACCTGATGGCGTTGTTCCGCCATCTCGGAGTCGAGACCGAACTGAGCGACATGTCGTTCTCGGTATCCCTCGATGACGGCCGGCTCGAATATGCGAGCGATGTGCCCCGTGGCCTGTTTGCACAGAAGACAAACATGATATCGCCGCGGTTCCTTGCAATGCTGCTCGACGTGCGCCGGTTTTACCGGTCCGCGCGCGACGATCTACGCGACGGACGATTGGCGGGCATGTCCATCGGGGCCTATCTCGACCGGCAAGGCTACGGCACGGCATTCGAGCGCGACCACCTCCTTCCCATGGGAGCGGCCATCTGGTCATCCAATCGTTCGAAGATGCGGGCCTTCCCGGCAGACGCGTTCGTGAGATTCTTTGAAAGCCATGGCCTTCTCGAATTACGGGGACGGCCGGCCTGGCGGACTGTGACCGGCGGCAGCCGACAGTATGTCGATCGCCTGCGGACGGCCTTCAACGGCCGGGTTCGCCGCCACAACCAGATCCGGACCCTGACCCGCACCGGAAACGGCATCGAGGCACTGGACCAACACGGCGTGTTGCGTCGCTACGATCACGTCGTCATCGCTTCACACGCCGACCAGGCACTGGGCATGCTGGGCGACGCAACTCCGGCCGAGGCCGCGCTGCTCGGCGCGATTTCCTATACGCGCAACCGTGCCATCATGCATACTGATCCGGCGCAAATGCCCAGCCGGCGCTCTGCGTGGGCCAGCTGGAATTATCTCGGACACAGGGACGAAGGTGGCGGCCCGCCACATCTGAGCTACTGGATGAACCGCTTGCAGAATCTGGACACGCCGGAAGATGTCTTTGTGACCCTCAATCCCAGCCGACCGGTCGCCTCCGAGCACATTCTCAGGACCTTCGAGTATGACCATCCGTTCTTTGATGCCCGCGCCCTCGAGGCGCAACGCCGCCTCTGGTCGCTCCAGGGACATCGAAACACCTGGTTCTGCGGCAGTTACTTCGGCTTCGGCTTTCACGAGGATGCCCTGCAATCGGGACTGGCCGTCGCCGAGGAGCTCGGCGGCTTGAACCGTCCGTGGACCGTCAGGGAACCATCGGGGCGAATTCATCGGACTGCCGAACCACCCGAATCCGTCTACGTGCCGGACCAGCTGATGGCGGCGGAATGACCACGCAGTCCGCAGCATTCACCGGGGCGGTCGTCCACGCACGTCGTCGGCCACGGGTGCATCGGCTGCGCTACCGGGTGTTCTATCTGCTGCTCGATCTGGACGAACTGCCGGCGCTGGACCGCCGGTTGCGGCTTTTCGGATACAACCGACCCGCCGTTTTCTCCTTCCACGATCGCGACCACGGCCAACGCGACGAGCGCAGTGTGCGGCACTGGGTCGAAGCCCAACTCGCCGCGGCATCCATTGATCATGGCGACCTGCAGATCTCCATCCTTTGCATGCCCCGGATTCTCGGCTACGTGTTCAATCCACTGACTGTGTACTTCTGTCGGGATCTGGCGGGCCGCACGATCGCCATCCTCTACGAGGTGTCGAACACGTTCGGTGAATCCCACACCTACGTCGCACCCGTCACAGACGATACGGGCGGCACGCTTCGTCACAGTTTCGACAAACGCTTCTACGTATCGCCGTTCGTGCCGATGCAGTGCCGATACGATATCCAGCTGATCGAGCCCGGACAGGATATCGGCATCTCGATCCGCGAATCCGATCCCGACGGCGTCCTCCTGACGGCGGCGTTTTGTGGCCAGCACAACCCGCTCAGCGACCGGTTCCTGGCCGGGACCCTCCTGCGATATCCGTTGCTCACCCTGAAGGTGATGGCCGGCATCCACTGGGAGGCGGTACGCCTGTGGGTAAAGGGCACCCCGGTCTTTCGCCATACCGCTGCCGTCGGCCCGGGCACGACTTGCATCGAGAACACGCGATCGACACGCGATGTCTGAGGCCAACCCCGTATCGCCAGGGACCATGACGACGCGGCCACGGTTCGGCCTGCGCTCGTTCCTGCTACGCCAATTTTCCCGGCACGCCGACAGCTGGCTCACCAGCGGCAGGCTGACCATCGAATCGCCCTGGACCGCACCGATCCAGGTGTCCGCGGCCAATCCCGGTCCGGCCGGCCATATTCGCATCAACCGTGCGCGCGCATTGCGCCGGGTATCGAAGGGCGGCAGCCTCGGACTCGCGGATTCCTATATCGACGGGGACTGGGACAGCGACGATCTCACGGGCACGCTGGAGCTCGGCATCCGCAACATCGATGCCTTGTCGGGCATGACGCGGGCCCGGGCGTCGATACGCTGGCTCGCCCGGATGCGCCAAAAGGCCCAGGCCAACTCGCTCACCGGCAGCCGGCGCAATATCATGGCACACTACGACCTCGGCAAAGAATTCTATGCCACATGGCTCGACCCGGAGATGGTTTATTCGGCGGCAATATTCAAGAGCCCCGACGAGCCGCTCACACGCGCCCAACTGCGAAAGTTCGACCATCTGGCCCGCTATCTCGACTTGCAGCCCCGCGACCGTTTGCTGGAAATCGGATGTGGATGGGGCGGCTTCGCGATCCACGCCGCACGCAACTATGGTGCAAGCGTCACCGCACTGACGATTTCACCGGCCCAAGCCGAACGGGCGCGCGAACGCGTTGCGGCCGCGGGACTCGAGGGACAGGTCGAGATCCGACTGCAGGACTACCGGAAAACCGAGGGCGAGTTCGACAAGATTGCATCGATCGAGATGTTCGAAGCGGTGGGCGAGAAATACTGGCCGGTCTTCTTCGGCACCGTGCACGATCGCTTGCGTCCCGGCGGCAAGGCGGCCATGCAGATCATAACGATCGACGATGATCGGTTCGAGAACTACCGCCGTAACCCGGACTTCATCCAGATGCGCGTGTTTCCCGGCGGGATGCTTCCCGGACCCAGCCTGTTCCGCCATCACGCCGCCGCGGCTGGCCTGGAGACCACCCGAAGTATCGACTTCGGCGGTGACTACGCACGGACACTGCAGCGCTGGCGACAGGCATTCACCCGGGCCTGGCCGGACATCCAGGGGTGGGGCTTCGACGAGCGGTTCCGCAGGCTCTGGACTTACTATCTGAGTTACTGCGAAGCCGGGTTTCGCGGCGGCCACATATCTGTCAGCCAGCACGCGATGGTCCGCCGGTAGGCCTCAATCTTGTGTGCGTGCCACGATTATCTTCGTCAGCATGAAGAAGATGGCGTAGGGCATCAGGCGAACCAGTTTCATCAGCCAGGCAAAACGGCGCGGGAACGCAATCTCAAACCGCCGCGAGTCCATCCCCTCGACGATTCGGCGTGCCGCGACGTCCACATCCATCAGGAACGGCATCTTGAAGGTATTGCGGTCGGTCAACGGTGTTCGCACGAAGCCGGGGTTGATCACCGACAGCGTCACGCCATGGGGCAGCAGTTCCGGTCGCAGCGCCTCACAAAGGTTGATGAGTCCGGCCTTGGACGCGCCATAGGCACTCGCACCCGGCAGCCCGCGATAGCCCGCGAGCGAGGCCACGACGCCAATACGGCCCGATCCGCGCGCCACGAACCCCTCGATCACCGGGGCCAGGCAGTGGATGGAACCAGCGAGGTTTGTCTGTATCAGCCCGAGCGCAAGATCCGCATCGAACTTGGCTCCATCGACGGGCCTGTGGGTCCCGGCGTTGAGCACGACCCAATCGGGCAACCCCAGCCCGGATTCGATGTCCAAGAAGACCTGCCGGACCCGATCACCGTCCGAGATATCGAGGACGTAGGGGACAATTCGACCCGACAGCGGCGCTGCCTCCGCCGCGAACTCTTGCAAGTCCGTTTCGGAGCGCGCGCTGGCGGCAACGGTCCAGCCGTCTTCGGCCATCTGACGCGCCACCGCGCGACCGATCCCTTTTCCGGCACCAGTCACCCAAGCCACACGTCGCGGGCGCGATCGCTCCTTGCTCATCCGAGCAAACGGGCCAGCCAGACGCCTGCGAACGTGGAAACACCCGTGAGGAACGCCCCCCAAGCCATATCGACCACGGTCACGGTCCATGACCATCCACGCAAGGTGGCCGCGTTTGTCAGGTCGTATGTGCCATAGGCAACCAATCCGAAGAGCGCACCCATCCACAAGGCACCGGCGAGCGAACCCGATTCGACCGCCGGCCGAACAACGAGAAGCGTCAAACCGATCCCATACAGGATGTAGAACATGATCGCCGGCGGAATCCCGGGTCGGTCTAGGAGAAGGGAGCCGAGCTGCGGACGGTAAAGCAGTCGGCCAGCATTGCTGAGCCAGATAAAATCGATGACGACAAAAATGAAAAACGCGGCGACCGAAGCCGTCGCAATACTTTTCACCATTCGAATGCTCCGTAAGTGTTTCGAATTTAATACGGCGCCACCGCCGTGCCGGTTCACCGTAGAATCTGAGCGACGATGATCCGGTTAGCCACCGGTTGCGTAAGAACCTTTCGATAAAGCAACAAATCAGGGAACACTCTCATGACCCCTCTCACTCGAATCCTTTCGACGATCGCCGTCGCCGGGACCGTGTCGGTATCCTCCAGCACTGCCTTCGCTAAGGACATCGTCGACACCGCCGTCGCCAACGACCGATTCTCGACCTTGGTGGCCGCGGTCAAGGCAGCAGGCCTCGTCGACACGCTGAAGGGCGATGGTCCCTTCACCGTGTTCGCTCCGACCAACGAAGCCTTCGCAAAACTGCCGGCCGGCACCGTGGACCACCTCCTGAAGGCGGAGAATCGTGACCAGCTGGTCGCGGTCCTGACCTACCACGTGATACCGGGCAAGGTGATGTCGAGCGAACTCGCCGGCAAGCAGATCACTGCAACCACCGTCCAGGGTAGTGCGGTCGAAATCGACGCGACTAACGGCGTCATGGTCGACAACGCGAATGTGGTCTCTGCTGACATTGTTACGGACAACGGCGTGATCCATGTCATTGACACGGTGATACTACCGAACTAGTTCCGGCATCAAACCCCAAACCACAGAGCTCTGCCGGACATTACCGGGTCGGGACCGCTACCCAAACTGCGTTCCCGGCCCGGTTTTGTTTTCAAGCCTGTGATTGGCCTTCCGGCGGCGTACGATTAAACTCCCAGATTGAACCCGCGGCCTGGGAGACACAATCAATGATGAAGATCGAGACTGTCGACCATGTTGGCATCCGTGTCGCGGACCTAGACCGCGCCATGGCCTTCTACGAGTTGTTTGGCTTCAAGCAAACACACGAGGCCGGAGACGATCCCGTGGCGGTCATCAAGAACGACGCGAATATAGAGCTCAACCTGGTTTTTAACGCCATCGACGACAATGGCGGCGACAATATCCTGATGGATATCGATATAAAGTATCCCGGCTACACCCATGTGGCGTTCCGAGTGGAATCGATTGCCGCAAGCATACGCATGCTGAACGAAAACGGCATCGAAATTACCCAGGGACCGGTCAAATTCGGTCGCAACGGGCATGTCTCCGTCTTCCTGCGCGACCCCGATCGCAACGTAATCGAGCTGCGTGGCCGTGAGGAAGACCTGTCCGACCTCGGCGGTGTCGCGGATTACTCAAACGAAAACTGAACGCCGTTTCCCGGCCCGACAAACTAAAAGGAAAAAGCAATGCAACTGGTCGACCTGAGCGGCGAGATATTCCACAAATGCCCGACCCTGCCTAACCATCCACCCGCGGTGATCACCGACTGGAACACGCACGACACATTCCGCGAAGCCGAGGGGGTAAAGTTCTCGATCGCGTCGAAATTTATGTCCTTCGGTGAACACACCGGAAGCCATGTGGACGCGCCGGTGCATTTCGATGCAGACCCCAATGCCCTGTCGGTCGACCAGATGCCGCTGGAGGATTTCTACACCGAGGCCGTCTGCCTCGATCTGTCCCACAAGGAACTCAAGAGCCGGATTTCCGTCGCGGATCTCGAGGCCGCGGAAAAGGAAGCGGAGATCGAGATTCAACCACGCGACACGGTCTTCCTCTATATGGCGCACCATGACCGGACCTTCGACACGCCGGAGTTCCTGACCGACTTCCCGGGCCTGACCAGGCAATCGGCCGAATGGCTGGGTGCCAAGGGCATCGTCATGTTCGGGGTCGAGGCCGTCAGCCCGGGCCGTCCGGGCAAGGACAATTTCGAGGTTCACCTGGTCTGCCGCGATATGGGGTTCACCCATATGGAGGGGCTGACGAACCTCCACAAGGTCGTCGGCAAGGGCCGGTTCCGGTTTATCGGCTTTCCGCTGAAAATCCGCGGCGGGACGGGAAGCCCGATCCGCGCGGTGGCCGTCCTCGACGAATAGGCGCTATTCGGCGGTCAGGCCGCCATCCACGGCGAGCACCTGGCCAGTCACCGAGGGTGCGGCACCCGCGAGGTAAAGCACCGCATCGGCAATCTCCTGCGCGCCGGGGAACGCACCGGTGGGAATTCGGGCCTGCATGCGCGCGCGCCGATCGGGATCCTTGAGCATCTCCGCACGGCTCTCGGTGAGCACGGTGCCCGGCGCCACAGCATTGACCCGAATGTGCTCCTTGACCCATTCGATCGCCAGCATCCGCGTCATCTGAATCAGGCCACCCTTCGAGATTCCATAGACCGTCCGGCCGGCAAAACCCGTCATGCCGTGGGTCGAGGCGATGTTCACGACCGAACCGGGTTTGCCTTTGGACATGCAGTGCTCGGCAAGCCGCGCGGCGAGGAAATACGCCCCCTTCAGGTTCACGTTCATCAACGCGTCCCATTCGTCCCACGTGACATCGACCGCCTGTTGCAGCAAGGGCACGCCGGCATTGTTGACCACCAGGTCGAGCCCGCCGAGACCTTCGACCGCTGAAGCGAAGCCGTCGCGGATGCCTGCCTCCGACAGGAGTTGCAATGCGACCGGCACGGCCGTTACATCGGCGAGATCGTCATGACCCAGCACGGGGTCGAGCAGGGCCACGTCCTGGTCTGCGAGCGCCACATCGTAGCCCGCGCGCGCCAACGTCAGGGCGATCTCGCGGCCCAGGCCCGTGGACGCCCCCGTGACCAGGGCCTTGCCGGCGCCGTTCGGCATCTCAGGCCGTCACCTTCAGATCGCCGACCTCGTCGCGGGAAAGTCCGCTCTCGGCCGCGGCCTCGGTGACCGAGGAATGCCAGTCGACGCGGCCGGCGTCAGGTCCGCCAATGATGGTCAGGAGCGTCCCGGTTCCCTCGCCTTCGTACCGGAAACCGCGATGGACACCCATGGGAATGCTGATCGAATCGAACGGTTCCAGCACGATTTCCTTCGTGCCCTCATCGGTCATCCAGTAGACCGCCCAGGGGCCGATCAAAGGCATGAAGACCTCCTCGGTCTCATGGGCATGCAGCGCGGCGCCGTTGCCATTCTCGGCCTGGATCATGCCCAGGTTGAAGCCCTTGGCCGGCAGCGGAATATTCGGCTGTAGTTCCGGCTTGTCCGTCGCCTCGACGACCCCCATTCCCACCAGATTGATCTTGAATCGCTTGTGCCCCGGCAGACGGCTGTCGACGAACGCCTCATGCGAACCCTGCAGGTTCTCGAAACGGGCGACGAAGGCCTCCATCTCGACTTCGGAAAGATTGTTGATATCCATGTGGTCGTCTCCGTTTCTACGTTTTTTGCGCAACCCGGCTGTCATGCACCGCGAGACCCGCGCGCGCCGCCAACAGGATCGGGGTGCGCAAGCCCGCGGCCTCAGCACGTTCAACCATGTCGCCGATGATATGCGCACCCTCGGTCGGGCGGTCGGCCTGGACATCGCGCAACATGGAGGAAGCGAACTTCGAACCCTGGGTCGAGAACATGCGCTCGTAAGTTTCGATGGTCTTCTGGCTGACCGGATGCCCTAGCGCATCGGCGGTGTCCCGGCATTCCGCCAGAGCCGCCGTCAGAAACTCATGCCCGCTCGGCGTATCCAGAATTTCGCCCACGGTGGCGCGCGACAGCGTGTTCACGGACGACATGGCGCACAGCATGGCGAACTTGTCCCACATGGTCTGCTCGATATCGTCACGCGGATCGATATCGAACTTCACGGCGTCATTGAGCGCGGCAAAGGCATCGACGCGCGGCGACATCGACCCATCCATTTCGCCATAGGCGATCCGGTGAAAATCGCCGAAATGCACGATATTGCCGGTCTCCGCATCCACGCGCGCACCGATATAGGTGGTGCCGCCCAGCACCTTCTCCCGTCCAAACCGCGCCTGCAGCATATCGATCTGCTTCATACCGTTGAGCAGAGGGATGATGCCCGTCTCCGCGCCCACGGCAGGCGCAATCGCGTCCATAGCGCCATCGAGCTGGTAAGCCTTGCAGGTAAGGATGATCAGATCGAACGGTGCGTCGATCTCGTCCGTCACGATGGTTTTGACATCGGCATGGGCGTCGTCGAAAAAATCGCTGTGGATCGTAAGGCCGTTCGCATCGACCTGTTCGCGTCGCTTGCTACGCAGCAGGAACGTCGTGTCCGCGCCGCCTTCCGTCAGACGGGCACCGAAATAGCCGCCGACGCCACCCGCGCCGAGAACGAGGATGCGTGGTGCCATGTGGTCCTACTCGGTCAGGCAGAGACCGTGTTCGGGCTGGAAGGTCAGCCAGACCGTCTGTTCGGGACTTAGATTTTCGTAGTGATCGATCTGGATTCCGATCTCGTGGCCACCTGCTTGCACCCGACCTTCGAGGAAACTTCCCAGATAGATCGTGTCGATCACCTGCCCCTCGATGACGTTCTTCCCATCCGACGTATCGGGCGCCTCGAGGTGGAGCTGCACATCCTCGGGCCGCAGGTTAAGGAAGATCGCATCACCCGTCTGGGCCCCGGTCGCGCCGGCACCGCGCAAGCGCAGGGGTTCCCCGCCATTGGCCGCCGGCACCTCGACCTCACAGGTGTTTCCATCGCGCCCCGAAAGCTTGCCCTCGAGCAGGCTGGTGACGCCGATGAAGTTTGCCACGAAGGAATTCACCGGATTGGCGTAGATGTCCTCGGGGTCACCGATCTGCTGGATGACGGCCTTGTCCATCACCACAACCCGGTCGCTCATCACCAGGGCTTCGGACTGATCATGGGTGACGAAGATCGAGGTGATGCCGACTTCCTTCTGAAGACGGACGATCTCATCGCGCATCTGCTCGCGCAGCTTTGCGTCGAGGTTCGAGAGAGGCTCGTCGAACAGGATGACTTCCGGTTCGTAGACGATCGCGCGGGCCAGAGCAACGCGCTGCCGCTGGCCGCCTGACAATTTGGTCGCGAAACGGTCGGCAAGATGGTCGAGACCGACCAACTCCAGCGCCTGCATTGTCTTCGACTTGATCTCCGACCCCGACGCGCGGCGCACCCGCAACCCGTAGGCAACATTGTCGAACACGGTCATGTGCGGCCAGACCGCATAGCTCTGGAATACCATCCCAATATTGCGATGTTCGGGGTACAGGTAGATGTCCTTGGCGGGCGCAACGACAGTCTCGTTGCCGATCCGGATCTCACCCTCTTCGGGCCGCTCCAGACCCGCTACGCAACGTAAGGTCGTGGTCTTGCCGCAACCCGACGGGCCGAGCAGCGTGACGAATTCGCCCTGGGCGATGTCCAGGTTGAAGTCCTTGACTGCCGTCTCGGCACCGAAGCTCTTGTAGAGATGTTCGATTGAGACTTTGATTTCGGGATTTGTGGTCATGGCTGCACCGCCAGAGTGTGTTCGGAATCGAAGCGCAGGTTCACCTTGTCGCCCGCACGCGGGTGGTTGCGGGGATGGGAAATCACCTTCCATTCGAAGTCGCCCCACTTCACCCGGCAATCGACATAGCTGCCCAGGAAAATCGCGTGGGTGCATTCACCGGTGACGGGGCCCTCTCCACCGTCGAGGACGGCGTGGACATTCTCGGGACGGACGGACAGCACCGCATCCTCGCCAGCCCCTATCCCGGGACCCAGCCGACACGGCAACAGGACCTTCTGACCTTCTTGGACCACCTCAACCGTTCCCTTTCCGGGCTCGCTGGCCTCAATGACTTTGCCTTTCATGAGATTGGCGACACCGATGAAGTTAGAGACATACTCGTTGACGGGCTTCGAATAGATCTCCACCGGTCCGCCACGCTGCTCAATCTTGCCTTTCGACATGACGATGATCTCATCGCTCATCACCAACGCTTCTGACTGATCATGGGTGACGTAGATCGAAGTGATTCCCACCTCGGCCTGAATCCGTTTGAGCTCGACACGCATCGTCTCGCGCAGCTTGAGGTCGAGGTTCGAAAGCGGCTCGTCGAACAGAAGCAGGCTCGGGCTCGACACGATGGCGCGCGCCAGGGACGCCCGTTGTTGCTGACCGCCCGACAGGTTTGTCGCAAGGCTATTGGCCCAGTCGGTCAATCCGACAAGCTTGAGAACCTCGGCCACCCGATCGTCGATGTCCGACTGGTTCCATTTTCGGATTTCGAGCGGATAGGCAACGTTTTCGGCCACCGTCATGTGCGGCCAGATCGCGTAGCTCTGGAACACCATGCCGATATCACGTTTCTCCGGCGGTAGGAACAGCCCCTCTTTCGGCGAGGTGAACACCGTCTCACCCACCTTGATCCGCCCGCCGTCGATTGTGTGCAATCCGGCGATGCTCATCAGCGTTGTCGTCTTGCCACAGCCCGAGGGCCCTAGCAGGGTCAGAAACGAACCCTCCGGGATACCGAACGAGATGCCGTCGACCGCCTTGTCGTCACCAAAATATTTGACGAGGTTGTCAACCTCAAGATAGGCGTCTGAATTTGCGCTAGCCATGTCTCGCTCCTATGCCGTCAGCGCTTCGCGTCCGGCGAAACGACGGAACGCGTAAATGGCGATCAGCAGCAGCACTGTCTGTGCCATCGACAATGCCGCCGTCAGCGGCTCGTTCTCGAAGTTGGTCAGGTAGTAGACGCCGACCGACAATGTCTCCGTTCCCGTCGTGAATAAGATGATGGAGATCGACAGCTCGCGCAGGAAGATGATGAAAAGGAGAATCCAGCCCGCGAACAGTCCCGGCTTGAGCAGCGGGATCGTGATCCGGCGCAGCGTCGTGAACCAGGAGGCGCCCGCCATCCGCGAGGACTGATCAAGCTCCTCGGAGATCGCCAGCATGATCGACGAAATGTTGCGCTGCCCGTAGGGGAAGAAGCGCGTTATGTAGGCAAGCATCAGGATCCAGAGCGTCGCGTAGATTGGCGTCTGGATATAGGTCACCAGAACACCCATCGCGAGCACGATGCCCGGGAAGCCGATGGGCACGACCGACAGGAAGTCGAGCATCCGCACACCAAAGCCCTTGGTGCGGTGGATCATGTAGGAGATGACCAACGCCATGACCATGGCAATGGACGCACCGCCGAAGGACAGGATCAGCGAATTGATGATACCGTTGGTCGCAGCCGAGATCGCGTCGGGCCGCCACCACAACAGGGTCTTCGCATAGTTGATCGTAGTCAGGTCGGCGACGACAACCTTGCCGGTCCATACCGGGTGCAGGCTGACAATCAGCAGGCATATGATCGGCAGGACCACCGCAACCGCGATGAAAGCGAGGTTATAGGCGAAGGCGACCCACTTCCACGGACCAAGGTCCAGGACGTTCGGGCGGAACCCCTTGCCCGTCACGGTCGTGAAGGAGCGCGGCGCGATGTAGCGCTGCT
>PBWR01000021.1 GCA_002727315.1 Alphaproteobacteria bacterium | reverse complement strand
TTTCATGATGCGCCGAGCATTGAGGAACTAGAAGCTATGGGCTGGTGCGATCCCGGTGCTGAGAAATTAAATGCCCTAACCATTCAAGCGCTTAACAACCGCTGGGAAAACTGCCAACCATGGTCGACAATCGCCCTGTACCCATCAGGAAGATTGTCATGCCACTCAACGAGAAACAAACACGCTTTGCCCACGCGTATATCGCCTGTGGCGGCAACGGCCGCGCAGCAGCCGTTCAGGCTGGATATAGCCACTCCAGCGCCGCTAAGAGAGCCTAAAGCGCCCCGACGTACAGGACATCGTCCAGAGCCACCGTGACGCCGTTCTGAGGAGCACTGAAGACTTTGATGTGGTCGAGGAGGTGGAAGACCTATATCGCCGTCCAATCGCGTCAGGCAGCCTTTCGGTTGCTCACAATGCACTGGCAACTCTGGGCCGACTGCAAAATCTCGAACCTGCCAGACGGGTGGGGGTTCGCAACCTCGACCCAAATGAGATAGACCGGCAAATCGCCCACTACCTTGATGTGATTGGAACTGGCCAAAACAAAAGGCCCCCGGAGGGGATGCCTCGCGGGAGCCTGAATTAACTCTCGTATCACGCGGCTAAAGGAGAAAGCCGCCATAATCAAGTGTTCTTGACGGCCTTAATCCCCTTTTTCCCCCGACCACGAGACTTATAAATCGTATAGCCTTTTGAGCCTAAATTGAGTGATTCAATGCCTTTAGCGGAAGACAGTATCGTTACAATTTTCTCTGCAACTTTATCCACCTTGGAATTGGACTTCCGCCATTCATCGAATGCTTTTTGCCCTAATTCATCGCCTATTGATTTCTTCAAAGCGTTTAGTTTGCGAATTTCGCCCTTGGTCAAATTTGACATTGCTACCTTCTAATTTAGTTGGTTCCATATCCGTTGTAGAGCTTTTTTGATGTAAATGGGACCCCCCGTATCCTGCAAAGTGCGGCCACTGATAAAAGGCCCCCGTAGGGGCCGGAGGTTCGAATCCTCTCTTCCCGACCATTTTCTCCATTTAGTCCGGTTTTCGGCCAGCCTCAGACAGCCGCTGGGGGCGGCGGTGTGTTGCCCAGGATCATGTCTGCGCCCTTTTCCGCAATCATGATCGTGGCGGCATTTGTGTTGGCCGACGGCATGGTGGGCATGACCGAGGCATCGACGACGCGCAGGGCGTCCAGGCCATGCACCCGCAGTTCGTCGTCGACCACATTGTCCGTGCCGTCGGCCGGACCCATGCGGCAGGTGCTGACCAGGTGGAAGACCGTGGTGCCGTAGCTGCGCGCAAAATCGAGTATCTCATCGTCGCTCTGAATGCCGTTGCCGGGGAACATCTCATGATCGAAATACTGCGCGAGTTCCGGTGTTTGCAGGAGCTGGCGCTCGAGGCGTATGCCCGCAACCGTGACTTGCTGGTCATATTCGTGCGCCAGGTAATTGGGCTGGATCACGGGCTTGTCGGCCGCGTCCGGTGAACGGGCGCGCACATAGCCCTTGCTCTGGGGGCGCAAGGCGAAGGCACCGGACGTCATGCCGGGATAATCGTCGAGTTCGGCGATCTTGCCGTCCTTGTAGCTCGCCGGTGTGAAGATGAGTTGCAGGTCGGGCAGGTCCAGCGTCGGGTTCGATTTCCAGAAGACGAAGACTTGGCTCGGCGACATGGCCAGCAGGCCGGTGCGTTTGATCGCGTACCGGGCTACTTCGCGCATCAAGGCCAGGCCGTGGGAACGCTCGTTCAGTGTGGCACCGTTCCGCACGCGTGCGGAGGCGCGGACGCCGTAATGGTCGGCCAGGTTTTCACCGACACCGGGTAGGTTGAGCCGCACGGGCACTCCGATGTCTTGCAGCAGTGCGGCGGGGCCGATGCCCGAGATCTGCAACAGTTGCGGTGAGCCGACGGCACCACTCGACAGGATGATTTCGCGGTTGGCCCGAATTTCGATATCACGGCCGCCGCGGCGATAGACGACGCCGACGGCGCGCTTGCCTTCGAAACGGATGCGTTGGGTGTGGGCTTCGGTGCGGATGTCGAGGTTCCCGCGCTGCTTGACCGGGTGCAGGAAGGCGCGGGCCGCGCTGACGCGCCGCCCCTTGTGGATCGCTCGCTGGAAGTAACCGACCCCGGCCTGGGTGGCGCCGTTGTAGTCGGCGTTTCGCGGAATCCCCATGCCGACCGCGCCCGCGATATAGGCGTCACAAATGGGATCGGGCGTATCGATGTCGGTGATGGTCCATTCGCCGTCACGGCCGTGAAAGCCCTCCCCCGGGCCTCCGATGCGGCGCTCGGAGCGTTTGAAGTAGGGCAGAATGTCGGTGTAGCCCCAACCCCGGTTACCCTGTTGGGCCCAGGTGTCGAAATCCATCCGCTGGCCGCGATTGTAGATGTGGCCGTTGATGGAGCTTGATCCGCCGAGGGTCCTGCCGCGGGGGGCGTAGACGCTGCGCCCGGCCGTGCCGGCGCTCGGTTCGGATTCATAGCCCCAACTCAGTCTTGGGTGGGTCAGGGTCTTCATGAAGCCGGCCGGGATGTGGATCCACGGGTGCCGGTCGGGTGGGCCGGCCTCGAGCAGGCAAACGGTGGCGTCGCCCGCCGAGAGACGGTTGGCGAGCACCGATCCCGCCGAGCCGGCGCCGATGATGATGTAGTCGAATGTGTCGGCCATGGTGCGATGCCCCCGGTGCCGCAGCGGCTAGAAGTTCGCAACACTCGGCGAGTGCCCGCCGCGGGCACCGCCCTTGGCGACACCGGGCGGGAAGGCAGCATCGATTTGCGCGACCTGTTCGGGCGAGAGCGCGATATCCGCTGCGGCGAGGTTTTCCTGAAGGTGCACAAGCTGGCGGGAGCCGGGGATCGGTATCACGTCGTCGCCCTTGGCCAGCAGCCACGCCAAAGACAGTTGGCCGGTCGTTGCCCCGAGATCGGCCGCCATCATCTCGAGTTCATCGAGCAGTGCAAGATTGTGGTCGAAGGCGTCCTCCTGGAACCGCTCGTTGCTGAGCCGCCAGGCATCGCCTTCGGGCACATCGGCGCGGCTGCGCACCGTGCCCCCGAAGAAGGCATAGGCCAGAGGACCGTAGGCAATGAATGCGATGTCGAGCTCACGGCACACGGGGATCAGGTCGACCTCCGGTTCGCGGGTGAACAGGGAGTACTCGGTCTGCAGCGCCGCCATCGGATGGACGGCATGGGCTCGGCGCAATTCATCCGCCGTGCAGTTACAGATGCCGAGGCTCCGTACCTTTCCGGCCGTCACAAGCTCGGCCATGGTGCCGATACTGTCCTCGAGCGGGATGTCCCTGGGGACCTGGTGCAGGTAGTAGAGATCGATCACGTCCGTGTTGAGACGCTGCAGGCTCTCGTCACATTCGCGGCGGATGGTGTCGGGGGTGGCGTCGATGGCGACGTTGCCCTCGTCGTTGACGTAGATGCCGCACTTGCTGGCAAGGACCACTTCGCTGCGCCGCTCGCCCAGCACAGCGCCGAAGAAGGATTCACTGCGCCCCATGCCGTAGATCGCCGCGCTGTCGACGAAGTTAAGTCCCCGGTCGAGCGCCGCGTTCACCGTCTTCACGAACTCCTTCTCGTTGGGATCGAGCAGGCGGTTGGCGCCGAGACCGAGCTGGGAGATGGTCAGGCCCGATCGGCCAAGGGGGACATTCTTCAGCATGTGTGCACTCCTTTGTGCATGCGCGTGAACGGTCTCCAGCCTACGATAGGCGCTGTCTTCGTGGTAGCGTTGGCGTCGAATAAGCGAGAGCGACCGTGATGGATGAACTGATCCAGGATATTGCCCATCTGGGCCATGTGGAGCTGCTGACGCCGAAGCCGGAGGAGAGCCTGTGGTACTTTACCGACCTGCTCGGCATGCAGAAGGTTCACGCGGAAGGCCAGTCGGTCTACTTGCGCGGCTATGGCGACTATGCGGCCACATCCCTGAAGCTGACGGAATCCAACGCGCCGGGCGTGGGGCATATTTCCTGGCGCGCGACGAGCAATCAGGCCCTGGAGCGCCGGGTTGCGGCGATCGAGGAGGCCGGCCTGGGTGTTGGGTGGACGAACGGTGATTTCGGGCACGGCCGCAGTTACCGGTTCCGGGATCATGACGGCCATGACCTGGAGATCTATTTCCAGGAGGAAAAGTACGATCCCCCCGATGAGCTGCGCTCGACCCTGAAGAACATGCCCATGAAGTACCCGACCCACGGGGTCGGTGTGCGCAAGACCGATCACGTGGCGGTGCTGTGCGAGGATGTCGGCCGCAATCGCGAGTTCGCGGAGAATACACTGGGCCTGAGGCTGCGCGAGCAGGTTGTCTATGAAGAGGGCACGCGCGAGATCGGATCATGGATGAGCGCGTGCAACGTGCACCACGAGTTGGCCTATGTGGTCGACGTGAAGGGTGGCCATGGCCGTTTGCACCATCTCTCGTTCTGGGTGAACGAGCGTTCGGAGGTGCTGCGCGCCGCCGATATTCTGTCGGAGAACGGGATCTTCATCGAGGCCGGGCCGGCGATGCACAACAATTCGCAAGCCTTCTATCTCTATTCCTATGAGCCCGGCGGCAATCGGGTGGAGGTCTACACAAGCGGGTTCTTCGTCCTGGCGCCCGATTTCGATCCGATCGTCTGGGACGAGAAATCCCGCGGGAAGGGTGTCTATTGGGGCGGGGCGCTGCCGCAGAGCTTCCTCGACTATGCGACGCCCGACATCGCCGATGCGTCGTCGGGCGGGGACGAAGACGACGTCCCGCCCTTTTCTCCGCGCTGAGGCGTCGCACCAAGATCATGTCCGGAGGCAATTCGAAACTCACCGTCGCGGTCTTCGCCGGCGACGGGATCGGGCCCGAGGTGACCGCACCCTGTGTCGCGTTGCTTCGCGAACTGATGGGTGAACTGGGTGGCCCGGTGCTGGAATTTACCGACGTGGAGGCTGGTGCCGGGCTCTATCAGCGCACCGGCGAGGCACTGCCGCAATCTTCTCTCAACATTGCCGCGGATGCCGATGCTATCCTTCTGGGTGCGATGGGCAACCCGGATGTCCGTTATCCCGACGGGACCGAGATCGTGCCCCAGATCGATCTGCGGGATTACTTCGAACTCTATGCTGGGGTTCGGCCGGTCTTCACCGCGCCCGGCATGCGGGTGCCGCTGGCAGACCCCCGGGCCCAGGCGCTGGACCTGGTGATCATCCGGGAATCCACCGAGGGCCTGTTCGCTCATCGTGGAGAGGGGGAGGAGACGGCGGAGCGGGCGACCGACAGGCTAACCATCACACGAGGCGCGTGCGAGCGCCTGTTCGATTTTTCCTTCGAGCTGGCACGGCAACGCAAGGCTGCAGGCGGGCCCGGGATTGTGACCTGCGTCGACAAGGCGAACGTGCTGCGGTCGTTCGGCTACTTCCGCCGCCTGTTCGACGAGCGCGCCGAGCGCTACCCGGATATCGAGACACGCCATATCTATGTGGATGCCGCCGCCCTGGCGCTGGTTAAACAGCCCTGGGTCTTCGACGTCATGGTCATGGAGAACCTGCTGGGCGATATACTGTCGGACCTCGGTGCCGGCCTGATGGGGGGACTGGGTATGGCCCCGTCCGCCGATATCGGGGCGGCGAACGCGGTGTTTCAGCCCTGCCACGGCACGGCACCGGATATCGCCGGACAGGATAAGGCGAACCCGACGGCGATGTTCCTGTCGGGTGCGATGATGCTGGAATGGCTTGGCGAGCCCCATGACGTGCCGGCCTGCCGTGACGGGGCGGCGCTGTTTCGCGTGGCGGTGACCGACGCGTTTGCCGACGAGGCCCTGTTCCCGACGGAACTTGGCGGCGAAGACGGCACCTCGGCCATCACCGAGCAGGTGCGGACTTGTCTCGCGGCGCGACTGGCCGGGCGCTAGGCGTCGAGCAGGACGTTCAGGAGCGCCGGACGTCCGTCGGCCACGGCCCCAAACGCCTCCTCGATCACGCCCGGCAGTTCGGCGGGGGACTCGACCCGCGCGCCGAAAGCATCGAACGGCTTCGCCAGTTCGGCATAGTCGAACTCGGTGATCGGATGACCCATCCAGACATCGTTCCGGGCGGCGACACCGTCGGGGTAGTAGCTCTCATGGTCCTTCCGCATGGCGTTGTAGCCATGGTTGTTGAAAACCACGGTCAGGGTCGCGAGGCCCTGCTCACGCGCGAAGGCCATGGCCTGGATAGCCGGATTGTAGAGGAACGTTCCGTCACCCATGGTCGCGACCACCGTACGTTCAGGGGCGGCGAGCTTGGCGCCGAGCGCCACGCCCATGGCCTGGCCCAGGCCTCCGTGGACCCGAAAGTATCCGCCCGGTGCGCCCGTGCGCATATGGTGCAGGACCGCGGGTCGATGGGTGATGAGCTCGTCGACATGGATCATGCCGTCGGGTGCGGCATCACGCAGCGAGGCGGCGAGCAAAGCCGGTGAAATAACATTCGCCGCATCGGCCTCGGCTTCGATGGTCCGGGCGGCGGTTCGCCGCGCTTCGCTCGCCTTGGCCAGTTCGCCGCGTCGGCGGGCGATGGCATCTTCGTCGCGCTCGGCGTTGCGCACCAGCCGGATCAGGTGTCCGAGGTTGGCGACAATGTCGCCTTCGAGGAATCGCTCCGCCTCGCTTGGCTGATAGACCATGTGATCGCGGAACGGCGTGTCGTCGATGGCGACGATGCGCGCGCGCTTCGGTTTGTTGGCGAGCGGGTACCATGGCTGACGGCAGCCGATGGTGAGGATCAAATCTGCCTCGTCGATCAAATCCGGACGCCCCGGGCCCTGATAGAGGGGGTTGTCGGTTGGGAAATTGGCGTAGTGCGCGAACAGGCCCTCGACGACCGGAATGGCCAGCAGTTCGGCCAATTCGAGCAGGGCGGCATGGCCGGCGGGATCACGCCCGGCTTCCTCGGCGATGATTGCCGGGCGCTCGGCGGCCAGCAGCATGTCCGCGACCGCCGTGATGTCGTCGCGCGTGGCGTTCACCGTTGGGGCCGTCGGCGGGTCGCGCAGCTCGGCGGGCGGCGACCAGAGTTGCATCATCACCTCGATCGGAACCGACAGGTAGACCGGCGCGCGCGGGGTGCGCTGGGCGAGTTCACCCGCACTGACGATCTGCTGGTAGATGGTGGAGATGCTGCCCGTCTGGTTCGCCCATTTGACCAGCGGCTCGACCAGCCGGGTCGGGCTGCCGACCTGGTTCAGCAGGGCCTGCCACTGGAAGCCCGGGTTGATGTCGGGATCGTCGCCGAAGCTGACGGATTCACCGGACAGGATGACCATGGGGATGGCGCCGCGCAGCGCGCCCTCGATTCCGAGTGCGCCCTGGAGCAGGCCGACACCGGTGTGCAGCATCACCGCCTGCATACGGCGGGACACGAGGGTGTAGCCGATGGCCAGGTCGACGGCGAGGGTCTCGTGTGCGCATGTCAGGTAGGTCGGGCCCGGCTCGTTCGAGAGCTTCTGGTGCGCCATGGCTTCCCACACAGGCCCCCACTCGGAACCGGGAGACGACATCACATAGTCGATGTCGAGACTGCGGAATGCCTGCAGGACGGCGTCGCCGCCATCGGGTGCGTTCTTCATTACAAAATCCCCAGTTGCCGCCGGAGGGACCGGGCGCCGACGATGGACGCATCGCCACATCGTGGTGCAACGGCGCGGGGGACGCAACCGGCTGCCGTGACGGGATCAGGGCCGACCGTAAGTGGCCAGATCCTCTCATTCCATGACGGGAAGGTCGCGCGTGGCGGCGATTCCGAAGGCCCCGGGTTCGGACGCCGGCTGCTGCCGGAACATGGCGGGCGCGCTTTCGGTTGGCCTGGACAGGGCGTCGGGATGTTCGCCGTTGTGGACGAAAAATCGCATGCATCGAGAACGCGGATGGGTAAAATGTTCATGGTATGTTCTACTTTTAAATATTGGGGAGACAGTCGTGTCGAGATACCGCCGCAACCGACCGGATCTGAACTGGCCACCGCGGTCGGGCGAGGAAATGATCGCCTGGCAGCGTTGTGTTGGAACCGATCTTGAAATCGCCCGCCTGCTCGGGATGAGCCGAGCCAGTGTCTATGGCCAGCGGATGAAGTACGGAATTGGCGCCCTGCCGCGCAAGAAACGCGCGCGGGTGCGCGAGAAGCGCCCGGGGAACCGGATGACCCGTGCCGCCATCATCCGCCTTTATGGCGGACGCCAGTATGAGGACTGGGCTCGTCCCGAGACCGATCGCCGCCGTCGGGCACATCCCGAACGGCGTGCCATTCGCCGGACGACCACAAACCTCCTTATCGCCGCCGAGTAACGCCATGGCGCGCGCAGGACGTAAACGCAGCCCCAACGCTGTTCGCCGGAAGCGAACCCGCGCGGAACGGCGGCCGCTGGACACAGGCACACCCGAGCTGTTTGCGAAGCGCCGGATGATCGTCGGCGCCGCCGGCGCGCGCGATCTCCGGGCCGGCGATCCGCTGGGTGCTTTGCGCCTATGCGGTCATATTTCCCAGGCCCAGATGGATGCTGGGTGGATCTACGCCGTGATGCGCTGGCGCGCCTTCGGCAAGCCGACGCCCTACACCCATAGTTATGAACGCCATGCCAGCGGCTTGACCGGGATGCGTGCCGATGGCGTAAGCCTTTATCCCGAAGCCGACGAACGCGCCCGGGACATCTTCGCGCGCGGTGACAATCTGCTGCGCAACGCCGGCCGGTTGGCGTGGTCGGAGACCCGCCAGGTCGCGATCGAACACCGGCTCCCGGCCTGGTTCTGGCGGGAGAAAAGCCGGCCGCTCGGCAAGGCCGATGCGATCGAAAAGGCGGCCATGATGCGAGGTCTCGACGCGCTGGCCGAAGCCTATGGCCGCAGAGAACGGACCATCACGGCGACGCCTAAGGCGGCCCGTGCGACACGACTTCCCTAGATTTCTAGAGGCCCCCGTCGGCCTGACGTGCCTCGTAGGCCTTGACGCTGGCATAGGCCGTGGCGAACAGCGGTTCGTCGACGCCAACTTCGCGCGCCGTCGAGAGCAGCAGACCCAGAATATGCTCGCCCTCGATCCGGTTTCCGTTCTCGATATCGCGCAGCATGGACGTGACGTATTTCGATTCCGGATCGGAGAACAGGGCCCGGTAGTTGTCCATGAAATCGTCGCTGGGCGGGTGGCCGGACCGGACCGCGACCTCGGCCGTGGATTCCAGGAACTGCTGGAACAGCGCGGCCCCCTCGGCCGTGCGCACGATCTGCCCGACATTGGCACGCATCAACGCGGTCATGCCGGCGGCGGTGGCGAGGTGGACGAACTTCTCCCACATCTCCTGCATGATGTCCTCATAGGCCACGGGCTCCAGCCCGGTCGCGCCGTCGAGGGCACCGTGCAGGGCGGTGATGCGATCGCTGAGGCCGCCGGATTGTTCGCCGAAATTCAACCAGCGCCAGTCGTTCATATGCTTGATCGCCCCATCGGGCAGGCGGGAGACGGAAATTTTCACCGTGCCGCCGAGGACATGCTTTGCACCCAGGCGGTCGTTGAGGACCTGGATGTGGCCGAGGCCGTTGAGGATCGGCAGAACCATCGTGTCGGGCCCGATGGCCGGGACGACGGCGGCGATCGCGCTGTCGAGGTCGTAGGCCTTGCAGGTGAGCAGGATGAAATCATAGTCCGGGGTGAGACCGTCCGCCGATACGGTCTTCACCGGGCAGTGCAGATCGCCGTAGACGCTCGAGACGCTGAGCCCGTCGGCATCGAGTTGCGCGCGGCGGGCGTCGCGGACCAGGAACGTGACGTCGCGGCCGGCATCCGTAAGCCGCCCGCCGAGATAGCCGCCGATGGCGCCGGCGCCCAGAATGAGAATTTTCATGTCGCTCAACCTCTCCTGTCTTCGGCTATTCTAGCGGAGATGTGCGCCAAACCGAGCAGCGACCCGAAGCCGGGAAAAGAAAATGAAGATCAGCAATATCGAAATCGTGCCCCTCGCCGTGCTGTTGCGCCGTCCCGGCGGCCAGCGCGCGCGCGTGAGACGGTGTTAGCGAACGGGTCGAGCCTGCGGGTCGGGACGGGCCTGCGGTCGGGCACGTTCCAGTCAGGGAGCGGGACAAAGCCCGGTAGTGTGAGATGCAATACGGGAAGCCACTGAACGTGACCGGTGCCACAATCGAGGCCGCGGGTGGATCGATCGCCGGCTTAGTCAGGGCCCTGCGCCGTTGAGGCGTGAGCCAGCGATCGATGCGGAGCATCCCGCCTTCCGGCCTCGGGCTTGAATTGCACCGATTTCGCCGTCACCCTGTGCCGCCCGCCTGACAGGCGGAAATCAAGGCTCCTGGGCCCGGCGAGACATGCTCGAACTTGTTGCGTTCTATTGGCCTCATGCGACGACCATCGTGGTTGTCGTGGTTTCCGTCTTCCTGGCGGGGACAGTCATTCTTTACAAGCGCAACGAGGGAGCGGCGATCGCCTGGGTCGGCCTCATCCTGTTGTCGCCCGTCATGGGCTCCATCGCGTATTTGCTGTTCGGGATCAACCGCATACGCCGGCGGGCGGTTCGAACCCGCCCGGCCTCCGCGACCCTTGCACGGGCAGGAGGACTTGCCGGTCAGGGTATCCCGCCGGGCAGACAATCCCAGTCAGCGCTCGACCGGTTGATCGATCAGTTGAGCAGCAATCCCTGTGTCGTGGGGAACACCGTCGGGCTGCTTCGAAATGGCGACGAGGCCTACCCCGAGATGATATCGGCGGTGGACGGTGCACAGCGTTCCGTGGCGCTTTCAGCATATATCTTCAAGTCGGACACGGCGGGACTCGCGTTTGCCGAGGCCCTGCAGCGCGCTCGCTCGCGCGGTGTCGAGGTGCGGGTTCTGGTCGACGGCGTGGGGCGAATGTATTCGCTTCCGACCATCGTCTCTGTGCTGCGGAAAGGGGAGATTCCGGTGGCTCGGTACCTGCACTCCGTGTGGCCGTGGCAGATGCCCTATCTCAACCTGCGCAACCACCGGAAGATCATGGTTGTTGACGGCACCGTCGCGTTCACGGGCGGAATCAACATCTCCGACAACAACCGACTGCAGGCCGATCCGCGCCGGCCTGTTCGTGACCTTCATTTCCGGATTGAAGGACGGGTCGTGACGCAGCTGGCCGACGCGTTCGCAGACGATTGGGAATTCACGACGCGGGAAACGCTTACCGGCGATGCCTGGTTCCCAAGGCTGGATGGCCGAGGCGATGTGGATGCGCGCGCGATACTGGCCGGGCCGCACGAGCCGATCGACCGAACCCGATGGGTATTGCAAGCGGCGATTCTCGAGGCGCGTGAACATATCCGGATCCTGACCCCGTATTTCCTGCCCGACGATATTCTGGTGTCCGCCCTCCGTCTCGCAGCCATCAAGGGTGTCGAGATCGATATTGTCATTCCGGCGCGCAGCAACTTGTTCTTCGTGGACTGGGCAGTCCGCGCGCGACTGGATGAATTGCTCGACGATGGATGCCGAATCTGGCTTGGCCCTGTTCCCTTCAACCATGCCAAGCTCACGCTGGTGGATGGCGACTGGGCCCTGATCGGGTCTTCCAACTGGGACCCGAGAAGCCTGCGGTTAAACTTCGAACTCAACGTGGAATGTCGTTCCGAGGCCTTGGTCGACGGTTTGTCCGCTGTGTTCGATGCGGAACGCGATGCGTCACACCGGCTGACCATGGACGAAATCCGAAGCCGTCCGATTCTGGTGCGGTTGCGCGACGGCATTGCACGCTTGTTCGCGCCCTATCTATAGGTATCGGGATTACAGGGGGGGGTCGTGATGAGCGGAATCGAGATCGTCAGCCAGGAGTATTGGGCGGAGAAGGACGGCGTGCGTCTGTTTGTCTTTCGCAAGCGGCCCGCAGAGCTGGATGGCGAGCGCCCGGTTCTGTTTCTCGTTCACGGATCTTCACTGTGCGCCAGGACCGGGTTCGATCTCGAGGTGCCCGGCAGAAGCGGTTATTCGATGATGGACTGGTTTGCCGCGCGCGGTTTCGATGTCTGGACCATGGACCACGAGAATTACGGCCGCTCGGACCGCACCGGTTCGAACTCCGACATCCGCAGCGGTGCAAAAGATATCGCCGCGGCCGTCCCGTTTGTTGCGCGCGAAAGCGGGCAGGATGTTTTCCACTTTTTCGGCAGTTCGTCGGGCGCATTACGGGCCGGTCTGTACGCGATGGAACATCCGGAGACCGTTCGTTCCCTGACACTGGACGCGTTCGTTTGGACAGGTGAGGGTTCACCGACGCTCGCCAAGCGCCGGGAGAATTTGGAACATTTCCGCACCCATCCGACCCGCGACGTGGACCGGGCGTTCTTTCACTCAATCTTCAACCGAGACCGGCCGGGTCTGGTCGAACCGGGTGTCGCGGATGCCTTCGCGGACGCGGAGCTTCAATACGGCACGACGATGCCAACGGGCACCTACCTGGACATGTGCGAGAATCTGCCGCTCGTCGATCCGACGCGAATTGCGTGCCCTGTCTTGATGCTGCGCGGCGAGCATGACGGGATTGCGACGGAAGCCGACCTTGCGGGATTCTTTCAGAACCTGACCTCGGACGACAAACAGATGGTCGTGTTGCCTGACCAGGCGCATGTCGGGGTGTTGGGCGTCAATCGCGCGCGGTTTTTTCACGTGCTGCAAGCGTTCCTGACCCTGCCGGAGCGACAGGCCGCCGTCACAGACGCTTAGGGGTGATCAGTGGGCGCGTTCGACGCAGAAATCGACGACGTTTTCGAGCGCGGCGCGATACTGGCTGTCCGGAAGTCCGGCCAGTGCCGAGCGCGCCGTCTCCGCGTAACCGCGTGCGCGGATAAGCGTATCCGAAAGCGCGTCATGGCCGTTCAGAATTTCGATGGCGTGTTCCAGATCACCGTCCTTCTGGTCCAGCTCCTCCAGGCTCCGGCGCCAGAAATCCCGCTCCTCGTCGGATCCGCGGCGAAGCGCCAGCACCACCGGTAACGTGATTTTGCCTTCCCGGAAGTCGTCGCCGACACCCTTGCCGAAGGCCCGATCGGTCGAGGAATAGTCGAGATAGTCGTCGACCAGCTGGAACGCGATGCCGAGGTTGGCGCCGTACTGTTCCAGGGCGGTTTCGTCGGCTTCGCTGCTCTGTGCGATATGCGCGCCGACCTGACAGGCGGCGGCGAACAGCGCCGCGGTCTTCGACCGGATGACGTAGAGATAGTCTTCCTCGGTCGTGGCCGTATCGTTGGCCGTGGTGAGCTGTGCAACCTCACCCTCCGCGATCACGGCACTCGCATTTGCCAGGATGTCGAGGACCTCGAGTGAGCCACTTTCCACCATCAGTCGAAACGAGCGACTGAAGAGAAAGTCGCCGACCAGCACGCTTGCCTGATTGCCCCAAACGGCATTGGCCGTGTCGCGGCCGCGCCGCAAGTCGGATTCATCGACCACATCGTCATGCAGCAACGTGGCGGTGTGTATTAACTCCACGGACGCGGCGAGGCCGATATGCTTGTCGCCTTCGTAACCGCACATACGCGCGCTTGCGAGTGTGAGCAGGGGCCGCAGCCGCTTGCCGCCGGCGGCCACCAGGTGCCCGGCAAGTTCCGGTATCAGCGGAACGTCAGACTGCATGTGATCGACGATCAACTGATTGACCCGCGCCATGTCGGCGGCGCAAAGGTCGCGCAGCGTCTCGAGCGCATTGGGTGCGTCCGACGATTTGGTTCCTTCCAGACGGGCAACAACAGCCAAGTTGCAAACTCCAAGAATCACGATGCCGGAATGGGTTGATGCGCACCGGAATGTGTGCGCAAACGGCAGGGGGCGAGCATATGATGTTTCCTTTGAGCGTCAAGTAACGCCCAGGCGTTTTGTCGTTCATCGGCGGAGTGAACCCTTGCGCGAGTTGCTGAGAACCAACGATCAGGTAACGCTCTCACTGACGGCGGCATTGCTGAAGGATGCCGGGATCGAACATGTGGTGTTTGACAGCCATGCCGCGATCATTGAGGGCAGTATTACCGCGATCCAGAAGCGCGTGATCGTTCTGGACGAGGATTACGAGGGTGCGCGCGCGTTGTTGACCGGGGCGGAAATCCTTGAATCCGGGGATGATTCCGCGGATCGGCGCGGGTGATCGGCATGGGAGAGACAGCCGATACCCTTCTCGCAGGCCGGGTCCGGTTGGCCCAGGCCGATCAGGGTTACCGGGTGTCGGTCGATGCGGTCTTGCTGGCTGCTGCCGTCAGAATCGAGGCCGGCCAGCGGGCGCTCGACGTTGGCTGCGGTGTCGGCGGTGCGACGCTATGTCTCGCCTCGCGCGTGCCCGGTGCGATCCTCCGTGGCGTCGATCAGGACCCGCAATGTTTGGAGCGCCTTCGGCGCAACGCGGCGGCGAACGGCTTCGAAGACCAGATCGCCATTGAGGATGCCGATGTGGCAAATGGAACTCCCAGCCACCTTCGCCAGGCGTTTGACCATGTGTTTTCGAATCCGCCCTATCTGCCGGCTGCGCGCGCCGATACAAGGCCCCGTGCAAAGGCCGCGAACGCGGCAAACATCGAAACGGTGCCGCTTTCGGCGTGGCTCACATTCATGGCCGACAGCGTCGGGCCGTGCGGTGGGCTGACGCTGATCCATCGCGCGGACCGGCTGGAGGAGGTGCTGGGCGAACTCTCCAAGCATGCCGGTGCGATCCGGGTCATACCTGTTTGGCCACGCGCCGGGCAGCCCGCCAGCCGGGTCATCGTGACGGCCCGGAAGGAGGTGGCGACGCCGACGGTGCTGGACCCGGGCCTGGTCTTGCACGAAAACGATGGCAGCTTTTCCCCCGCGGCCAGGGCGATATTGGAAGACGGGGCTCCGCTCGCGCTCCCATGACAATCGAGAACGTGCTATCGGGTGTCGCCGGGCCGTGATTCACGCCGGTCCAGAGTTGTAACGATTAACGGACGCCGGGAATGTTCGGGTTTTCGCTGACCAAGCTGCTGGTCCTCGCCGTAATTGTCGGTGCGGTCGTTATCGGATTCCGCCTGTTCAATCGATCCGCCAACGGTGCATCGGGCGACGGTCGGCGTTCCGAGACTTATGACACCGAGTATGACGTGGAATCAGACAGCTATGTCGTTCGCGAGGACAAGTCTAAGGACGGATAGTCCGCCGTTCCGGTGACGACAGAATTTCGTCAGACGGAACTCCCGATAATTCGCGCACGGGTGCATATCTGCGCCTTGACCATGGGGGGGCTCGCTTCTATTTTCCCACGCGCCGACAGGCTTTGGGGCTTTACTCCGGACAATGGCGAATTTGGAACCCGATGCGGCTCGCTCAGCGGCGTCGCCGCACAGCTTTCAGGACCTGATCCTCACACTGCAGAGGTTCTGGGCGGACCAGGGCTGTGTCATCCTCCAGCCCTACGATATGGAAGTGGGGGCGGGCACGTTTCATCCCGCGACCACGCTGCGCGCGCTTGGCCCCGAGCCCTGGCGCGCCGCCTTCGTGCAGCCGTCCCGACGCCCGACCGACGGGCGCCATGGCGAGAACCCGAACCGGTTGCAGCACTACTACCAGTTCCAGGTCATCCTGAAGCCGTCTCCGCAGGACAGCCAGGAGCTCTACCTGCAAAGCCTCGCGGCCCTGGGCATCGATTCGGGCTCTCACGATATCCGGTTTGTCGAGGATGACTGGGAAAGCCCGACGCTTGGCGCGTGGGGTCTGGGCTGGGAAGTCTGGTGCGACGGCATGGAGGTGAGCCAGTTCACCTATTTCCAGCAGGTCGGCGGCTTCGACTGCGATCCGGTTTCTGTCGAGCTGACCTACGGCCTCGAACGTCTGGCGATGTATGTGCAGGGCGTCGAGAATGTCTACGATCTAGATTTCAACGGCGCCGGCACCCGCTACGGCGATGTGTTCTTGCAAGCCGAAAAGGAATTCAGCGCCTTCAACTTCGAGCATGCGAACACGGAAGCGCTGTTCCGGCACTTCTCGGATGCAGAGGCGGAATGCCAGGCGCTGATCGCGCAGGAACTGGCCTTGCCGGCCTATGACCAGTGCATCAAGGCGAGCCACACATTCAATCTTCTGGATGCGCGTGGCGTGATCTCTGTGACCGAGCGCCAGGCCTATATCCTGCGCGTGCGCGAGCTTGCGAAAAGCTGCTGTGACATGTGGCTCCGATCCCGGACGGCCGGATAAAGACGATGGCCGAACTGCTCATAGAATTTCTGTCCGAAGAAATCCCGGCGCGCATGCAGCGGCGGGCGGCAGACGATCTCGAGCGGCTTCTGACCGATGCGCTCGCGGCAGAAAATCTCGATCACGACGCGGTGGAGACGTTCACCACGCCACGGCGGCTGACGGTCCGGGTCGACGGGCTGCCGATCGAACAGCCGTCGCGCACGATCGAGCGCAAGGGACCGCGCACCGATGCGCCGGAGAAGGCCATCGAGGGTTTCGTCGGCTCGATCGCGATTGCCCTGGATGCGTGTGAGGTCCGCGAGGACAAGAAGGGTTCTTTCTATATGGCGGTATGGGAAGAGACCGGCCGACCGACGCGCGACGTGCTGCCCGGTATCATCGCCGCAATCGCGTCTGACATGCCATGGCCGAAATCCATGCGCTGGGCTGAATCGAGCTTCCGTTGGGTGCGCCCGCTTCACAGCATCCTCGCGATTCTTGATGGCGAGCCGCTGGCCGGTGAACTGGACAAGGGTGATGGTGTCCTTGCGTTTTCGAACACGACCGCGGGCCACCGGTTCATGGCGCCCGCCGACATCGCGGTGGCGGGCTTCGAGGATTATCGCGCCAAGCTGCGCGACGCGAAGGTGATCGTCGATCCGCGTGAACGCGAGGAATTGATTCGCGCGCAGATGCAGAAGGCCTGCGGGGCAGAAGGTCTCGCAGAACCTGAAGACGATGGCCTGTTTGCCGAGGTGACCGGCCTTGTCGAATGGCCGATGGTGCTCTTGGGCGATATCGATCCAACCTTCATGGAGTTGCCGCCGGAGGTCTTGGTCTCCTCCATGCGCGAGCATCAGAAGTATTTCGCCCTGAACGATTCCGGTGGCGCGATGGTGGGAAAGTTCGCCTTCGTTTCGAATATTGAGGCGAAACGGCCCGAAGCGGTGGTGGCGGGCAACGAACGTGTCCTGCGTGCGCGCCTTTCCGACGCCAAGTATTTCTGGGACCTGGATCTGGGGACCCCGCTGGAGACGATGGGTCAGTCGCTTGGCGGAATCGTTTTTCATGCCAAGCTCGGCAGTGTCGGCGACAAGATTGACCGGGTCGAGGCGCTGGCGATGTGGTTGGCGGCATCAATTGACGATGCCAACCCGCGGACGATTGCGCGTGCTGTCCGCCTGTCGAAGGCGGATCTCGTAAGCGGCATGGTCGGCGAGTTCCCCGAGCTTCAGGGCACGATGGGGCGGTACTACGCGCTTGCGCAGGGGGAACCCGAAGATATTGCCGATGCGGTTGCCCAGCATTACTCGCCGCAAGGGCCGGGGGATGCCTGCCCGACGGCGCCGGTGAGTGTCTCCGTCGCGTTGGCGGACAAGCTCGATACGCTTGCCGGTTTTTGGTCGATCGATGAGAAACCGACCGGGTCCAAGGACCCCTTCGCGCTGCGCCGCGCCGCACTGGGGGTGATCCGGATTGTGCTGGAGAACCGGATTCGGTTGAGCCTCAGAGAGGCCTTCGCCGAGGCGCGGGCCCATCTGGGATCCGAGGACCGAGACCTCGATGACGATTTGCTGCGCTTCTTCGCCGATCGCCTAAAGGTCCACCTGCGCGACGACGGGGTGCCGCATGATCATATCGAGGCGGTGTTTGAGCAGCAGACTGACGGAGACCTGTTCGGGATCGTCGATCGGGTGCGAGCGCTCGGTGCGTTTCTGTCGTCCGAGGATGGCAACAATCTGCTGGTCGCCTACCGGCGTGCGGCGAACATCGTGCGCGCCGAAGAGAAGAAGGATTCAGCCGAGTATGACGGCGCCGATTACGATGCGGTGTTGGCGGAGACAGAACCCGACGAGAAGGCTCTTTGGGACGCTCTGCAATTGGCCGAGACCGCGCTTGAGAACGATTTGAAGACAGAATCGTTTGAAACCGCGATGACAACACTTTCTGGCCTGCGCCAGCCGGTCGACAGTTTTTTCGACCGGGTCACCGTAAATGTTGACGACTCTTCCGTCAGAGGGAATCGATTGCGCCTGCTCGCGCGCATCCAAGAGGTAATGAATTATGTCGCTGACTTCTCAAAAGTCGAAGGCTGAGAAAACGACCATGACCAACGCTGACAACAAGTGGGTATACGGTTTCTCGGCGGGCTTGTCGGACGGGCGCGCGGACATGCGCAACCTGCTCGGCGGCAAGGGTGCCAATCTTGCCGAGATGAGCAATCTCGGGCTTCCGGTGCCACCTGGATTCACCATCACGACCGAGCTTTGCACCTACTATTACGATCACGACGAGACCTATCCGGACGAGTTGTCGGACCAGGTCGAGCAGGCGCTCGCCGCCGTCGAGGAGAATGTCGGGGCGAAGTTCGGCGACGTCGAGAACCCGCTGCTTGTGTCCGTGCGCTCGGGCGCGCGGGCGTCGATGCCGGGGATGATGGATACCGTCCTCAACCTGGGCCTCAACGACGCGACCGTGGCCGGGCTGGCCGAACGTTCGGGCGATGCGCGTTTCGCCTTCGACAGTCACCGGCGTTTCATCCAGATGTATAGCGATGTCGTTCTGGGCGTGGATCACTACCTGTTCGAAGAAGCACTTGAGCAGCACAAGCTCGACAACGGCCTGCTCATGGATACCGATCTGTCGGCAGAGGACTGGCAGGGCCTCGTCGTGCAGTACAAGGAAATTGTCGAGCGCGAGCTTAAAGCGCCGTTCCCCCAGGATCCACGCGAGCAGTTGTGGGGCGCTATCGGTGCCGTCTTCGGATCGTGGATGAACCAGCGCGCGATCACCTATCGGCGTTTGCATGGAATTCCGGCCGCGTGGGGCACGGCCGTCAACGTGCAGGCCATGGTCTTCGGCAATATGGGTGATGACTGCGCCACGGGCGTTGCGTTCACGCGAGATCCGTCGACCGGGGAGAACATCTTCTACGGTGAGTATCTGGTGAATGCCCAAGGCGAGGATGTTGTGGCAGGAATTCGCACGCCGCAGCACCTGACCATCGCCGGCAAGGAACGGAACGATTCGGACCTTCCGGCCATGGAAGAGGTTATGCCCGAGGTTTTCGGTCAGCTGGCCGAAGTGCGTCAGACACTGGAGGCGCACTACAAGGACATGCAGGACATCGAGTTCACCGTTCAGAACAATACGCTGTACATGCTGCAGACCCGTTCCGGAAAACGAACCGCAGGCGCAGCCGTCCGGATCGCGGTGGAGATGGTGAAAGAAGAGTTGATCAGCCAGTCGGAAGCCATATTGCGCGTGGAGGCCGGCCAGCTCGATCAACTCCTGCACCCGCGCCTCGACCCCGATGCCAGTCGCACCCTTTTGAGCAAAGGCCTGCCGGCATCACCCGGTGCTGCCTCGGGCCGAATTGTGCTGAGCGCCGACCTGGCCGAAGACATGGCGCAGAAAGGCGAGGATGTCATTTTGGTCCGGATCGAGACGAGCCCGGAAGACATTCACGGCATGCACGCCGCGCGGGGCATTCTGACGAGCCGTGGGGGCATGACCAGCCATGCCGCTGTCGTGGCGCGCGGCATGGGCCGGCCTTGTGTTTCCGGCGCCGGAGAAGTGTCGATCGACTATGAAAAAGAGCATATTCGCATTGGCGATCGGGTCCTCAAGGCCGGTGACCAGATCACGATCGATGGCGCGGCAGGGGAGATCATCGATGGCATTGTCCCGACGATCGATCCTGAACTTTCCGGAGATTTCGCAGAGCTGATGGAATGGGCCGATTCGATCCGGCGCCTGAAGGTTCGGACCAACGCCGAAACACCTGTCGATGCGCGCGCGGCGCGTGATTTCGGGGCCGAAGGCATTGGCCTTTGCCGAACCGAGCACATGTTCTTCGACCCGGCACGGATCGTTGCCGTGCGGCGCATGATCCTGGCTGACGACGTTGCCGGACGCCGTGCAGCCCTCGAGGAATTGCTGCCGTTCCAGCGGCAGGATTTCGTCGAACTGTTTCAGATCATGGGCGGATTGCCGGTAACGATTCGCCTGCTGGATCCGCCGCTGCATGAGTTCCTGCCCAAGTCGGATGAGGAGATTGCCGAGGTTGCACGTTCGGCGGGCCGTGACCCGCAGGCGATGCACGATCGCGCCATGCAGTTGCATGAATCCAACCCGATGCTGGGGCACAGGGGCTGCCGGCTGGGGATCAGCTATCCCGAGATCTATGAAATGCAGGCGCGCGCAATTTTCGAGGCGGCGTTGATTGTTGCCAAGGATGCCGACGCGGTGGTCCTGCCGGAAATCATGATCCCGTTGGCCGCCACGAAGCGCGAGCTCGATATCCTGAAGGAACGGATCGACGCCGTCGCGGCAGAGGTGTTCGACGAGAAGGGTAGGCAGATAGAGTATCAGGTCGGCACGATGATCGAACTGCCCCGGGCGGCCCTGCGCGCGGGCGAGCTTGCGGAAACGGCAGAGTTCTTCAGTTTCGGCACCAATGATCTGACGCAGACCACGTTCGGTATCAGCCGGGACGACGCGGCCAATTTCCTCACCGACTATGAGCATCAGGGCATTATTGACGGCGATCCGTTCGTCTCCATCGATGTCGATGGCGTTGGCGAGCTGGTGTCTATCGCGTCCGAGCGAGGTCGTACGACGCGTTCCGGCCTGAAGCTGGGTATCTGTGGGGAGCACGGCGGCGATCCCGCGTCGGTCAAGTTCTGCGATCGCGTGGGGCTGGATTATGTCTCCTGCTCACCCTACCGGGTGCCGATTGCCCGCCTCGCCGCGGCACAGACGGCCGTCGAGGAAGCGGACTAGCCTGGTCGTTCGCCAGGTACCCACGTTCGTGACAAAGCAAAAGCCGCGCCCTTAGGGCGCGGCTTATTCCGTTTGTATCCTTGCTGCCAGCTCTGTTCAGCGGCGACGAAATCTCCGGTCTGTTCCGGTGTCTTGGCCTCTGATTTGGAGAACAACTAGTGGACGAAGCCTGCTGCGGCCTTGCCGCGTTCTTGTTCCGCCAAACGCAGGATTTCCAGATCTGAATGGTGGCCGTATTCGAGACCCATCGTGCTACTCCTTTGCGCTTGTTGAATTTCGTGGTGCAACCGAAATAGGGTAGCAATTGTGGTTCAAAAAACAAATAGACATGCGATTATTGCATATCGTAGTTTATATTGATAACAAAATCAGTAATATAAAGCATAATACGTTCCAGAATGGAACATATTGAATCCGCAGAAATCTAGTCCGAAAGCCTTTCCAGGCCGCTCTTTTCCGCAGTTATGCCGTCCGGGGATTCGGTCAGAGCATCCAGGCGGATGGAAACGAGCAAATGGTCGCCGCTGCGGGAGCGAATTTCGCCAACCTTCTTGTCGCCGAGCATGACCGGGCGGCCGGGGGTTTGCGATGGGCTCGTGGCGCGAAACGCGGAAAGCCGTCGTTTTACGAGGCCCCGGTATTTGGTTCGCGCCGTCAGTTCCTGGCCCATATAACAACCCTTGTCCCAATCGATACCGTTCAGGGGTTCGAAATTCGATTCGAGCAGGGTGGATTTCTCGATTTCCATGTCTCTTGAACCGTCGGGGACTTCCAGCGCGATCCGGTGCGCGTCGTAGTCTTCGAATCCGGTCTCCCGGATTTCGTGATTTTCCGCATATGCGCGCGCTTGTTGCTCGGGGCCAATGATACGGCAGCCCAGGGAGGCCAATCTCGGGTCGGTGAAGATGATCAGGTCCCCCGCATTCGACGCGGCGCCGGGGGTCTCGGATAGCCCGAGTGTCGCGGACGCATGTGCGCCGAAGACCGCGAGGACGGAAAGGTCACTGCGCGCTTCAAGCGTGACGTCGGCGCGGAGCTTGAATCGTAAAAGTCTTGAAATCAGGTCATCGGATCGCCCGGCTTCGCAATCCAGCAACAGTTCTGCTCCGGACGCGCATACAAGGAAGTCATGCAGGTACTTACCCTGCGGGGTCAGCAGCGCGCTGTAAGCGGCGGATGTGTCGGATACCCGCTCGATGTCCTGTGAAATCAGCCCCTGTAGGAAGCCTCGGCTGTCTGCGCCGCGAATGGCCACGACATAGCGGGGGAGAATCGCGAAACTGGCTGACATCTAGCTTTCCTTTTCCCAACACCGGTTACACAGGGACAGATTAGCGCGTGTGCGCGGCCAGCGAACATTAAATGGATTGAGGTGGCGGATTTGGCAAGCCGAGACGGGTGCTCTTTTTGCCTCGCAACGATTGGCGTGCTGCCGGGGACGCGCGTATAAGCCTCAACGTCATGCGAATACTTTTTGTCGGCCCCAACCGCATCGGCGACGCCGTCCTGGCGTCCGGGTTGTTGAATTTTCTGGGCAGGAATTATCCCGAGGCGCGATTCACGGTCGCCTGCGGCGTCGCTCCGGCGCCGCTGTTCGAGGAGCTGCCGGGTCTTGAACGGTTGATCGCATTCGGCAAGCAGCCGAGGGGCCGCCACTGGTGGGATCTCTGGCGGCAGGTCTCGGGTTACCGCTGGTCTTTGGTGGTCGATCTGCGCCGATCGTTGATCCCCTGGACGGTGCTCAGTGCGCGTCGTGCCATCGCGCCATCGTTGTCGGGTGATGATGACCATGCGATCGTCAGTTTTTCGCGAACACTGGGCCTCTCGGAGAATCCCCCGATCCCGCATCTTTGGGCCGGCGATACTCATCGTTCAACCGCCCTTGATCTGATACCGAAAGGTACGCGCGTTCTCGCGATTGGTCCGACCGCCAACTGGATCGGCAAGACCTGGCACGCGGAGCGGTTTGTCGAAACGATCCGACGGCTGACCGGGTTATCCGGAAACACCGACAATGCGGTATTGCCGGACGCCAAGGTGGCGATTTTCGGTGGAGAGGATGAACGTGATGCGGCCGCGCCGGTCCTTGATGCGATACCCGATGACCGGCTTATCGATCTGGTCGGGAAAATCGATTTGCCGACGGCGGGCGCTTGCCTGGCGCGCTCTGCCCTGTTCATCGGCAACGATTCCGGCCTCATGCATATGGCCGCGGCGGCGGGCATTCCGACCCTTGGCCTGTTCGGGCCGAGCCGGCCGGAGCGATACGGCCCGTGGGGCTCCTGCACCGCCTGGGTGTCGACGGAAACGCCTCTGTCCGAACTCATTGGAGCACCGGACTATGACTACCAGACGACCGGGACACTGATGGACAGCCTCGCGGTCGATACGGTGGTGAATGCGTCGGTCGCCTTGTGGCGGCGCACAGGCGGAGAGGCATCATGAGCGCGCAAGAAGCAGCGCCGCGCTTGTCAGCGCTGGTGGTTGCTCACAACGAGGAGCAGCATCTCGGCGATTGTCTGGCGACACTCGCGTTCGCAGACGAAATCGTTGTCGTTCTCGATCGCTGCACCGATGGATCGAAAGACATCGCCCTGGCCCATGGAGTGATCGTCGAGGAGGGGGCCTGGGAGATCGAAGGCGCGCGGCGTAATCTGGGGATCGATACCTGCAGCGGTGACTGGGTGCTCGAGGTCGATGCGGATGAACGCGTCTCGGCCGACTTGGCGGAAGAAATTCGCCGGACGATCGAATATGCGCCCTTCGGCCACTACCTGATTCCCTATCACAATTATGTCGGTGACCGACTGATCCGCTATGGCTGGGGGCCGGGCTGGGGCGTCTCCGCAACGGTGCGGTTGTTTGCGAAAGACCCGAGCCGTGGTTCCGCCAAACTTTGGGGCGAGCAGCGGGTCCACCCTGCGCTCGAATTATCCGGCGACTCCGGGAGCCTGACTGAGCACATGATTCACTATGTGGATCGTGACATTTCGGACATGCTTCGCCGTCTCGATCGGTATACGGACGCGCGGGCCCGAGACCTGCGTGCATCCGGCGAGATCGGATCCTTCAAGGCAAATGTCCGCCGCATCTTTTCACGTTTCTGGAAGTGCTACGTCTCCCGACGCGGCTATCGTGAAGGCCAGTATGGATTTCTGATTGCCTTGATGGCGGGCCTGTATCCCATCATCAGTTATCTCAAGGCCAATCTGGAGGACGACTGACCGTGCGATTGCTCCAGGCCATGGCGGGAGCCGAGGTCGGCGGTGCCGAGGCGTTCTTCGTGCGACTTGCGATCGCATTCGGCGCGACGGCCCTCGATCAGCGGGTTATCATCCGGCGAGACGCCGTGCGTGCGCGCGCACTTCGCAACGGCGGGGTGGATCCCGTGGAGCTACCCTTTGGCGGGCGGATGGACTTCCGAACACGGCCCGCCCTGCAACGCGAAATCGACCGCTTCAAACCCGACGTGGTTCTGAGCTGGATGAGCCGCGCCACCTGGGCGACGCCAAAGGCGCAAAAGCCAGGCGCGTACAAGCTGATCGGACGTCTCGGCGGATACTATGATCTGAAGTACTACCGGCATTGCGACTATCTCATCGGCAACACCGAGGAGATAGTCGAACATATTGCCGGGCAGGGATTTGACCGAGACAAGATCATCTACCTGCCCAATTTCGTGCATCCACCGTCTCGCCCGGCCATATCGCGTCTCGGCTTCGATACGCCCCTGGATGCACCGTTGCTCCTCGCGATGGGGCGTCTGCATGAAAACAAGGCATTCGACGTCCTTTTGCGCACGATGACGGATTTGCCCGACGCCTGGCTCTGGATTGCCGGCGAAGGGCCGGAAGCCGGTGAACTGTCCCAGCTGGCAGCAGAACTGGGTGTTGATTCACGTGTTCGGTTCCTCGGCTGGCGGGACGATTCCGACGCACTCATGCAGGCTTGTGACATCTTCGTTTGCCCGTCGCGGCAGGAACCGCTCGGCAACATCGTGCTTGAGGCCTGGGCTGCCCGGAAACCGGTGGTGGCGGCTGCCGCGTCCGGGCCGGCGGGACTGATCGGCGAAAACGAGGCGGGCGTGATCGTGCCGGTGGATGATTCCGCGGCGTTGGCCGAAGGCATTCGGACGTTGTCAAAGGATGCGGCGCTGGCCGAGCGACTTGCCGATGAAGGACATCGTCGGTTTGAAAAGAACTACACCGAACAAGCGGTCGTTGACGCCTACCTCAAATTCTTCGAGCAGGTGACCTGACGATGTGCGGAATTGCAGGTGTGATGAGCGCTGGGGGTGCCACTGTCGAGGAGGCAGTGCTGCAACGGCTTGTCGATTCACTGCGCCATCGCGGCCCGGACGGAGAGGGTGCCTATACGGCCCGTAATGTGGCACTCGGGCAGACTCGCCTGGCGATTATTGATCTGGAGACCGGTCAGCAACCGCTCTACGAGCCGGGCGGCGCCGTCCTCGTCGCCAACGGCGAAATCTACAATTATCTCGAGTTGCACGATCAGCTGGATCCCGACGCGTTCACGACGCGATCGGACTGCGAGCCCCCGTTGCACCTGTACCGGAAATACGGTCTCGACTTCGTCGATCACCTGCGCGGCATGTATGCGATCGCGCTGTACGACCCGATTGAGGGACAGCTGGTCCTGGCGCGCGATCCGTTCGGCATCAAGCCGCTCTACTATGCCCAGACAGATGCCGGCTTCGTGTTCGCCTCGGAGCCGCAAGCCCTGATCACCTCGGGCATGGTCGGGCCGACGGTCAATCCGACGGCACTGAACGAGTTGCTGCAGCTGCAGTTCACGACCGGCGCGGAGACGGTCTTTCAGTCGATCAACCGGGTGCTGCCCGGTGAGTCCGTGGTTGTGCGGGACGGACGGATCGTCGCGCGCCGCCGTCGCCAGGTCCTGCCCGACGATGGTGTGGCCGACTGGTCGGAGGAAACGGCGCTTGAACTGCTGGACAGCGCACTTCGCAACAGCGTCGAAGTGCATCAGCGTTCCGATGTTCCTTATGGGATGTTCCTGTCGGGCGGGGTCGACAGCTCGGCACTCCTGGCGCTGATGGCCGAGCTGAACGAGAATCCGGTCCAGGCCTTTACAGCGGGGTTTGTCGGCACATCGGTGCCTGACGAGCGTGCGCGGGCACGCGAACTGGCGGCGGTCACCGGCGCCGAGATGCATGATCTTGCAATCGATGCCGATACGTTCTGGCGGGAGCTGCCGCGCATCGCCGCTGCCATGGACGATCCGACCGCCGACTATGCGATGGTCCCCACATTTCTTTTGGCTGAGGCGGTCAAGCGCGAAGGCCTCAAGGTCGTCCTCACCGGCGAAGGCGGTGACGAACTGTTCGCCGGCTACGGCCGATATCGCAGTGCGATGCGGCCTTGGTGGCAGGGCGGGCGGAGAATGCGCGCGCGCGGTGTGTTCGATGGCCTCGGTGTGTTGCGAGACCAGCCGGCGGGATGGCGAGACGGGATCGCTGCAACCGAGCAGACCTCGGAGACGGAATCCCTCAGCCGTCTGCAGGCGGCACAGGCCTCTGATTGTGCCGACTGGCTGCCGAACGATCTGCTGATCAAGGTTGATCGCTGCCTGATGGCGCACGGCGTCGAGGGGCGGACACCCTTCCTCGATCCCGATGTCGCGGCGGTGGCGTTCCGGTTGCCGGACGGTTTGAAGATTCGTGACGGGCTTGGAAAATGGATCCTGCGAAAGTGGCTGGACGGTGTATTGCCCGAAGCACGTTCATTTGAACGCAAGCGCGGCTTCAGTGTACCCGTCGCGGAATGGATCGAGGCGCGGGCACAGGAAATCGCGCCTCTCGTGGCCTACCAGCCCGGCGTCCTGGAAGTGTGCGAGCCGCGCGCCGTGGAGGCGCTGTTTGCGAAGACCGGCAAGCGGCAGGGGTTTGCGGCCTGGATGCTCCTGTTCTACGCACTGTGGCACAACCACCACGTTCTGGGTGTCGGTGAAACGGACGGTGTCCGCGATTCCCTGGAACGGGGGCGAAAAGCCGCCTGAGCGATACGCTATTTGGTCAGAATCGGCGCATTTTCTGCGCGAAGTGATTCCAGTAGTTGAATGAAATTCGGAAGCTCGCCGGATGCATCCGCGACCTGGGCGGAGCGGCAGATGCCACCCCGCAACAGTCGGTCGCCGGGGCTGTCCGCAAAGCGTGATTCCCCGAAGATTGAAACGAACACGAAGCAGGTCAACGCTTCGAAGTGTGCGACGGCAAAGGTGAGGCCGTGCCGAAACTGGATCTTGGAATCGACGATCTTGATTCCGCGCTCAAGAAAGGACCGGGTCCCGGCCGTACAAGCGCCGGAGATAGGACCGGCTCTCGCTCTCCGGCCCGAATCCCCCCTGGGCCAGCGCTTCGTAGACCAAATGCCCCACTTCGATTGTCCACCGTTCCAGATATCGGCTCGGCAGGTCGATCTTCTTGCGCGCCAGGACGGGTACATCCGTGTCGGCGATTTCCATCCGTGCCTCTTACGGGAGAATGGGCCGCCAGTCGGGCAGACCGATCCTGCGCCCCTCAAGGTCGTGGACGGCGGTCGCCTGGCCGCAGGCCGAAAGCAGCAACATGAGCGACAAAACGTGAATTCGGCGCTTGGCGAATATCATGAGGTCCCGACGAGGTTGGACTCGGTGTGTTGGTGATCTTAGAGGATCGTTCGCGATGCGAGCTCGAAATCGCTGACAATTCAATCTGTTGATAAACCACAGAAGGCTGGGGATGGAGAGCGGCTGACTTCTGTCGCCGCCGGGATTATATTTTGTGCACTGCACAGTCCCGTTTTTCAAACACGCCGAACGGGTATTCAGCAATCAAGACGGCGGACCCGCGAGGCCCGTTGGATCAGAATAGGAGAGTCGGTCATGAACGCCTGCATCGTTGGTTGGGACCATCTGAAGTTCGGAAAACGCGATGACGATGTCGAAGACATGATTGTCAGCGTCGCGGCCGGAGCCATGGCCGATGCCGGCGTCGAGCCGAAGGATGTCGACGCCATCTACCTGGGAACTTTCGGTGGGGGCTTCGTGCAGCAGGAGTTTCCGGCTTCGCTGGTGTTGCAGGCCCATGAAGACCTCCGGTTCAAACCCGCAACCCATGTCGAGAATGCATGCGCGACCGGGTCCGCTGCGATCTACCAGGGCATCAATCATATCGCGGCGCGACGCGGCCGGATCGTCCTGGTGGTCGGCGTCGAGAAGATGACCGATGTCAGCGGTGAGGTGCTTGGCGGAATTCTGTCCAAGGCGTCTTATCTGCGAGAGGAATCGGCTTCCAGCTTCGCGGAGATTTTCGGGCACATCACCGATCGCTACTTCCAGGAATACGGCGACAAGTCCGACGCGCTGGCGATGATCGCAGCGAAGAATCACAAGAACGGTTGCGACAACCCCTACGCCCAGCTGCAGAAGGATCTCGGCTACGATTTCTGCCGCAACGTGTCGGACAAGAACCCGATTGTCGCCGGTCCGCTCAAGCGGACGGACTGTTCGCTGGTGTCGGATGGTGCCGCGGCGATCGTCCTGACCGATGTCGACACCGCGCTGCGCATGGACAAGGCGGTCTATTTCCGGGCTGCCCAACATGTGCAGGACTACCTGCCCATGTCGCGCCGGACCGTGATCGCCTTCGAAGGCCCGGCCACCGCATTCGCCAAGGCCTTTTCGGAAGCGGGCCTGACACTGGACGATCTCGGCTTTGCCGAAGTGCATGACTGTTTCACCAGCGCCGAACTGCTGACCTATGAGGCGCTCGGCCTGACCGAAAAAGGCCAGGGCGAGGTGGCGATCAAGGAAGGCTGGACCCACGCCGACGGGAAGTTGCCGATCAACCGGTCCGGTGGCCTGAAGTCCAAGGGTCACCCCCTGGGCGCCACGGGGCTTTCGATGCACGCCATTGCCGCCATGCAGCTCACGGGAACGGCCGGGGACCTGCAGCTCGACAATCCGAAGTTCGGCGCGGTGTTCAACATGGGTGGCTCGGCGGTGTCGAGCTATGTCTCGATCCTGGAACCGTTGCGGTAACCGCCGAGACGATGTCCCACGGGCGCAGTGATGCCGCGCGCGGGGCCCGAACTTTTGCCCGTTTTCCAGAGAGTATCCGATGAGTGAAACTTTTAAGGCGATTCAGCTGGATCAGGATGACGACGCCTTTTCGGCTGGTTTGCGCGATGTTCCCGTTGCCGACCTTCCCGAGGGGGATGTCACCGTTGCGGTCGACTATTCGACGATCAATTACAAGGACGGTCTGGTCATAAACGGGAATGTGGGTCGCCTGGTGCGCGAATTTCCCCATATCCCGGGCATCGATTTTGCCGGCACCGTCGAGCAGTCGGACAACGAGAATTTCAAGCCGGGTGATCAGGTTGTGCTCACCGGATGGCGCGTCGGTGAAATTCACTGGGGCGGTCTTGCGCAGAAGGCGCGGGTCAAGGCCGACTGGCTCGTCCCGCTCCCTGACGGTCTTTCGGCGCAACAGGCAATGGCGGTCGGCACGGCAGGTTTCACATCGATGCTTTGTGTCGATGCGCTCGAGGTACATGGATTGTCACCGGACCAGGGTGAAGTTCTTGTCACCGGTGCGGCCGGCGGTGTCGGCAGTGTTGCGGTCGCGATTCTCGCCAAACGCGGGTACACGGTGGTCGGCTCTTCGGGGCGCCGCGAGCAAGAATCCTATCTGAAGGATCTGGGCGCGGCGGAAATGATCGACCGCGTCGAACTGTCCGAGGCCGAGGTGCGGCCGCTGGAGCGTGAACGGTGGGCAGGATGTGTTGACGCAGTTGCCGGGAAAACTCTGGCAACGGTGCTTGCGCAAATGAAATATGGCGGCTCTGTTGCGGCCTGCGGCCTGGCCGGCGGCAATACGTTGGAGACCACGGTGCTCCCGTTCCTGCTGCGCGGCGTGAACATACTGGGTATCGATTCCGTCATGCAGCCCAAGGAGCACCGGCTCCGGATCTGGCAACGCATCGCCGAGGACCTGCCGCTCGACAAGCTCAACGCGATGACCAACGTGTCTTCGCTTGGAGAGGCAGAAGCGCTTGCGAAGGCGATATTGAACGGCGATGTGCGTGGGCGCGCCGTGATCGATGTCAACGCCTGACCGTTGAGCCGGGTTAAAGCCTCTCTTAACCCTCCAGCGCTAGCTTGATTCTTCACGCGAGGACCGAGATATGCGCTCGATCTGTAAAGACCACTGCCGATGGATGCCGCTGGGGGTTGCCCTGTTGGTGTCCGCGTGCGCGAATCCCTAGTCGGAATATGCGCTGGATTTCGACGAGTTCCTGTCAGCCGGCTGGCTCGAAGATCCCGCGCCGCTACCGGTCACGCTGATTTACTATTACGGCACGATCGGTGCGCCCGACTCTTATAAAACGCCCCAGGAGGGGCAGGGCAATCGCCTGCAGGCTTTCGAGGGACCGCCCCCGCGTATCGCGGATGACCGCTAAATTCTCCACCCGACTTGAAACATAAGTGAAATTGTGGCGCTTTGGACGCTCGGCACTATGAGCCGTTGCGAAGCGGAGCATTATGTGGAGCGTCGGATGGTGGTCAGAAGTTTTCTGGGACGTGCTGCAATCATGCTGGCGGTGGCCGTCTATGCGGCACCGACGCTCGCGCAATCCGTTGCGCCCGCGGGATATTCCGACACTCTCAGATGGTATCACCGGCAAGCCGCTGCGGGTGATGCACGTGCTCAATTCTTGCTGGGCATCAAGTACGAAACCGGCACGGATGTGGAGCGGGATCTGGCGCGCGCTGCCGAGCTGTATGAGCGCGCGGCGCGGCAGGGATTAGCGGATGCCCAGTTCAAGTACGCAACGATGCTGCAGACAGGCCGCGGTCACGCGCATGATATCACGGGTGCGGAGACCTGGTACCGCGCGGCGGCGTTGCGCGACCATGCCCCGGCGCAATTCAATTTGGGTGTCATGCTGATTAACAAAGCGCAATCCGATGACGATTCTGCGGAGGGGTTGTCATGGCTTATCCGGTCTTCACGCACCGGGTTGGCGCCGGCGCGAGCGTTGGTCGAAAAGCTGACGGATATCCATTCCGAAGATATTGTTCGAAGTGCCCGAACGCTTGCCGAATTACCCCTCGCTGACGTATCCAACGAACGCTAGACAATCGGTAACGTCGGGGTCGCGCCTTGGAGGCCGTGCCGGTGTTTTCAGGCGATTGTCACGAGAGGCAGATGCGTATCAATCGTTGGACACTACTGCTGACCGGCCTCGTGGTTCTGGTCGCTGGTTTCCTGCTGTTTCGCTCCGATCCCGATGAGCAGAGGCATACCGGCCCGGCGCCTGAAACCGCCCGGCAAGACACTGAAATTCCTGCTCCGCCGGAGGCGGACGGACCGCCCGACGAAGCAGCGCCGAGCGAGCCGGTTCCGGATACGGGCTTGGTAAGGCCCGAACTCGAGCTGGACGGTGACGCCGAGCCGGTTGTCCTCGTCGATTCCTTTTCTCCGTCCGAACAAATGCCACTTACCACGTGGTCGATGGTCCAAACATCGGTTGGCCATTTCGATGTCCTAAGGATCGCCAACCTACCGGCCGGTGGTGGCCCTGTGCCCGCGAATACCTTGATGGCGGCGCACGGATGGGCTGGTGACCCCGGACTGGGCTTGCGTATTTCCGACGTGTTGTTGGCAAGGTGCAACAGAATAGTCGCGCGAGCGCAGGTGACCGTCGACCGTTCGGATGTTGCCGAGGGGGTTCACCCCAATTTGTTAAGGTCCGGTTGGGCGGCGCAGATCTACGCCGGTGACTTGCCGTCTTGCGCGGACAATCGCATTTCCGCCTGGGCTGTTATTCCCGGTGTGCCCGCTCGTTTGGCGCCGCTGATTGGTTCGCACTCCGTGGAGGTCGAACCAGACGGTGACAGCACCCGGCGCCGCGTGTCGGCACAGATAAACCTGGACCCCTATAACTACCCGCCGCCGCCGTTAAGGTCGATCGAGCTGCGCGCCAGTCGCGCGAATATGCGGCGTTGCGGGAGCACAGCTTGTCCCGTTGTGGCACAAGTGGATAGCGGAATCCGGGAAGGACAGATCCTTGAACGACACGATGAGTGGTCACTGGTGTCGATAGAGGGCCGGGCTGGATGGATTTTCAACGAACTCTATCGGGTCGGCGAGTAGTGGTTTTCCCGGTGGATACTTGAGCGCTTCTTCTTTAGTTGGAACGGGCGCAACTAATTCTGGGTGTCGGGGTCATGCGGACGGTCTTTGTTCACGTCATCGCGGTACTGCTGGTGATCACCTATACCAACATGTTTGTTGCCTGGCGTTTTATCGGTCAGCAGTTTGGCAGGGGGGTTGTCGATGCCCTGCCGTTCATCGTCGTCGGCGTTGCGTTTGTGCTGATCGCGGTGTTCCTGGCGCTGCAATTGCGACGCGGCGGAATGACGATCGCCTGGCCCTGGTTGGTCGCAGCGGTCGCAATGGTGCTGGTCGGCCTCGGATCAACCGACCCGATATATGCGGCTAAGCGCATCCACGTACCGCAGTATGCTCTTCTGGGTCTCGTCGTTTGGTTTTCCATCAAATCGGCCGACCAGACGCCGCGCACGCTGTTCCTAGTGATACTTGCAGGCGCGCTGTACGGCGTTCATGACGAGTTTCTGCAGGGAATTCACCCGCAGCGCTCGTTCGGTATCCGCGATATGCTCACCGACGTTTGTGGCGTCCTGGCCGGCGTGTTCTTTGTTCGCGCAATCGCGAAAGTTCCCACGCGAAAAAAGCCGGAGGCCGGCATCGGGAAAGTGGATTACGGCCTGGTCGGCATTGTTTCGACAGTTATTGTCGGTGTGGTCCTCCTGGCGTTTGCGGGTGTCGCCTTCCGCTTCGACCTTATTCCCTACTGGTCGGTCCTGCCCGTATTAGCCGCGGCAGTTACCGTTGCGCTCTGGGCGGAGCGACAGGACGAACCGGGCGATCGTGCGGCCATTCGTGCGATCAGCGCAATTTGCATGTTGTTTGCTATCTACCCTTTGGTGATCAATGTTGCGCTCCTTGACTTTGCCTAGCATTGCGCTTCTCGTCGCGCTGGCGATGGCCGCGGCCTATGACCTGGTGCGCGAGCGGCCACTCAACGTCATCTTGCTCACGGTCGAGAGCTGGCGCGCGGATTCGGTGCTCGAGGAGCATATGCCGCATCTGCTGCTCGAATCCGGTCCGCACGGCCTGCAATTTACCAATCATCGAACCGTGTCCGCCTGGACCGCACCCAATACGATCGCGCTTCTGAGCGGCTTCTCTCCGTTCGAACAGAACGCCCATACGCGGGGCTATTCGATTCCGGCGGAGTTGGACACAGTGTCCGAGCAGTTTGCGCGTGGCGGATGGCAAGTAACGGGTCTGCAGTCGTTCATGCTGATCGACCTGTTCAAGAATCTCGGTCTGGAGATTGATTCCGGTGCCGATATCAAACACTGGCTCGCGAGCCGGGCGCGCGATCGTCAACCTTTCTATCTCTGGTACCACTACCTGCCGACGCACCTGCCTTATCAGCGGCAATTCGGGTCCCACGAAGGTCTTTATGTTCCGCCGGCCGACGAGGTGGAAAGTGATCCGGCTCTGGCATCGCGGATCGAGGCTGTCGCCACCAAGCCTGTCATTCCTGCCGGATCCGTGGAGTTTGAGGCATCCGACCGGCGTTGGGTTGAATCCGAGTATCTGGGCGGTGTTCGAGATTTCGACGAATGGTTTGCCGAGTTCTGGCGGTTCTATCGGCGTATCGGGTTGGACGGGAACACGATCCTTGTGGTCACCGCAGATCACGGCGAGGAGCTTCTCGAACGCGGCAATGTGGGGCATGCCTCGACCACGCACGTCGGTCACCTTCACGAGGAAATCGTCAGGGTGCCGCTCTTCATCTGGATGCCGAAGGATCTCCTCGATGTTCCGCCGGGCTCCGTGTTTGAACACCAGACCGATCACGCGATGATTGCTGGCATGCTTAAACGGCTGGTCGGTCTGGAGGATGCCGGTTCGCCTCGGTCTTCCGGCGGAAAACCGGATTGGCTCCCACCATCCGATGATGTCTGGTTCGCATTGACCTCAGCCGCCGGTTTCGCCGAACCGGATCCAGAGCGCGTGAACCGATTCGTGGCGGCTGCCAGCAAGGGGTCGGCCAAGGTGCAGGTGGAGGTAGATGATGGTCAGATCGTCGGCGTTGCGGGATGGAACCTGCGTGACGATCCGGGTGAGGTGTCGCCCGTGCCTGCCCCCGATGAGACATTTCAGCAATTGCTCGCGCTGCTCGAAGACAAGATTGCCAGTCTGCCAAAACGGGAGAGTGACCGAGACGAGACGAATGTCGGAACCGATGCGTTGGCACCGCGTTGGGAGCACCCGCGGATCGTTGGTCAGGTTCGATACGCCGATATCGCTGGTGAGGCTTATCTTCAGTGGAGCGGCGATGCGGATGCCAGCCATATACTGGAGTACGAGGCTGGATCGGGTTTCCTGACCCTCGATGGCACGATAGAAGTCGACGGGACCCGATACGATTTCGGAGAGATCGGGAAATCCTACTGGTCCACGTGGATCGTCCCCTATCGGCAGGTCCGCTTCCGGGTGCGACCGCGCGGGGGGGGACAATGGAGCGAGTGGCTCGAGCTGGAGTTCGCGAAATGACGTCCCTCGATTCTGTCCGTCTACCGGCGATTGTCGGTGTTGCGGCCATCCTTGTTGCGCTTGGTCTCTATACGGTTGGGGCGTTCCAATCCTCGCTGTTGTCCGAGGAGATTGCCGAGCGCAAAGCATACATTGCACGGCACACACCACTGGATCGCGCCGAACGGCGCGCAAAGGCGTATTGGAAACGCTATCCCGATGTGGCCGCGCATCCATTCTTTGGCGAAAACGGCGTGCAAGGCATCTATGGGCCGCTGGTTCATTTCGACCGTCACGGTCGGTCAGAAGGTCGTTTATGGGATCGCTAGACGAGGATACGGCGGTCCGCAACGTGCCGATGTTTGGAGGGTTGGTGCTGCTGGCAGGCGCAATGCTGGCGGCGCTGTCGGTCTTTACCGCATTGCTGCCGGTCGATCTCGGCGTCTGGCCCAGGTTCGAGCCCGGTGCGATGGCTCTGTATTTTTCCGCCGCGATCTGCGGAATCGGGCTGCTTCTGGTTTGGCGCGAGGATAAATCATGCGTTGAACAGGCCGTGTCTCATCCGTTCGTTCTGGCGGCCCTGTTCGTATTTCTTCTCAGCATCGCTCTCGCGCCGACATCGGACTATCCGTGGCTTTCGATTCTCGGATATCCACTGATCGGCGAAGGCGCAATGCGGTTCGCGGCGATGGCCGTTTTGTTTGCTGCGGCGATGGTCCTACGCCAGGACCGTCGCCTGCTGTTCTGGTTGCTTGCCACATTGCTGGTGGCCTCGATCGGGGCGTCGCTGGCGTTCCACACCTGGGCACGTTCCGGATTTGTCAGCCTGGATGTGCTTGGCATCACCGTCGTTTCGGCTTGGATCGCTGCCTGGTATCTCGTCCCCGAACGGCACCGTCGGTGGAGGCCGATCGCATCGCTCAACGCCATACTTCCGGTCTTGATTTTCTCAGCGAACCTCACGGCGATCGTGATGATTGTCGTCGTTGCGCTGCCGGTCATGTTGCTGGTGCGACTGCTCCTTCAACGCTTCGGGGTTTCTCTCAATCACGTACGCGCGATGGTCGTCGCGGCACTTTTTGCGTCTCCGTTTGTGGGGTTTGGTGCCGTCTGGCTTATTCCGGAAATCACAGACTTTCTGCCGTCGGTTACCTCGCGGAAATACAATTTCCAGGTTCTGTTGGCGGCCCTGCAGGATGACCCGACAATCATTCTGTGGGGCACCGGCTGGGGAGAAATCTCCATGGTCACGGACCGTTTTCGCACATTCAGTGATGCGATTCTGTGGGACGGCAGCTGGGATGGCTACGAACGCGATATTCCGCACACACACAACTGGTTCCTGGAGGCCCTGTTCGGGGCCGGCTTGCTGGCAGGTCTTGGCACCATGGCAATGCTTGCCGCCCCAATCGTGAACGTCGAGGCGTCCCGGCTGATGCCGGCGATCTTTGCCACGTTTCTGTTTGCCGGTTTCACCATGATGTGGCCGCAGGTCGCGATGACCGTTGGCATGGTGGCGTTGTCGATCGGTGTTTGCAGTGGACAGCCTGCATTGCCGCGCCTGCAGATGCGAACCGGACGCCCCGTCGTGTTGGGGTTGCCGGTGATTGTTGCCATTCTCTTGTCGACGGGCTCCTGGCTGGTGGACGAGGGGACCTCCTATCGCCGGCAGATCGTGGACGTGCGTACGGTTGGTCCAGGTAGCCCGCACTCCTGTGCCCTGCATTCCAACAGCCCGGTATACGGTGATCTGGACCTGACCCAAGGCTTCGTTCAGACCTATCGGGCGGTGTTCCGTGATTCCCAAAGTGAGATTGAAATACCGCTCGACGATCTAAGGCTCGTTGATGCCTACCTGTGTTCGATGGGCCGGCGCCAGGCAAGCAGCGAATCTCCGTCGCTCTATCTGGCGCTGGAATCTTTCCGGTCCCAGGTATCGAGTGATTCCATTCCGGTTTGGTTGCGTCAGAGATATCAGGCTTCGCTGGAAGGATGGCATGTCGGGTTGACCCAGCTGTTGAATGTCGCACCCAAGCGCAAGGATATGACGACCGGTTTCTTCCTCCATCACATGGGATCTGGGAACTGGCGCACGGTCGAATCTCTCGCCAGGGCTCTTGTTGCGTCGGATCCGCGTGACCCTATCGGTCATTGGTTTCTTGGATTGTCGCTGGCTGTGAAGGGGGATCGGGGCTCGCAGGCCGAATCGGACCAGCTGTTGCGAAGGTCTCTCGAGCTTGGAATCGAGAAAATCTTGCCTGTGTCGTCGGATTTCCGGAAGCAGCTTCTGAAAAAGCAGGCGGAATAGTGCGGAAACTGGCGCAGCGAGTGTTATTGTCAACACATTGTTAACACGTGTGATAAAAATACAACACAATGTCGGGTAACTTTCTGGTATTTACTATTTTAATTGGTGTCATCAGAATATCTGCTAAATTACGGCAGCTAAGAAGCACGTTGGGAGTCGGTAGCATGAATGTTCGTGAACATTTGTTTGCGGGGGCGTTAGTTGGATTTATAAGCGTTTTTGCGCTTTCTCCGGCGTACGCAAATCCTGCAGTCGAAAAGGCGGCGACGGGTACGACTCTTTCGGCTGCGCAAGTCAATCAGGTTGTTGCAATTGTGGATTCGCTGACGGCCATCACCGGTTCCGTCTCGCAGTCAACGATTTCAGGGATTATTTCCTCCATTTTGAACACCTCTACGAGTTCGCTTGATGAGCGACCAGTGTTCCAGTTCGATCGGGAAGGCTTCCAGACAACAGATTCGGGCGCATCGGCTGGCGGCGCTGATGGCAAGCTGGCGATGTGGGTGAATGGTGGCTACTCGACATTCGATGAAGATCAGGCCGCGATCGATTCAGATGGCGACACCTTCTCGTTGGCGGTTGGTGGAGACTGGAAATTCTCTGACCGGCTTACGGCGGGCGTTTCATTGGCTTACTCCAATTCCGATGTCACAACGACCTTCAACGACGGCAACGTGGACACTACCGGGTATACCGTCGCGCCTTACTTTGTCGCGATCCTCGGCAGGAACCAAAACGTGTTGCTTGATGGTATGGTCGGCTACACAATGAACGACAACGACGCGGATCGTGCCACCAACACCATCACATCGAGTTATGACTCGGGTGGTTGGCTGGCGAACGCCAACGTCACATACCTACTGACGCGCGGCCGGTTCATCGTCCAGCCGAAGATTGGCTTACTTTGGTCGGACACCACGACAGATGGCTACACGGAAAGCGGTGGATTAGTTGTCGCGGAAACCGACAGCCAGTTGGGTCGTCTGAGCGTGGGTGGTCGCGTCGACTACGTGCTTAGTGAGAAATTTGTCCCATACATATCGCTGCAAGGTGAGTACGACTTTGAATCCGAGGATTACTCTTCCTTTACGGGTGCAAACCGGCCTTCTCAGGAAGATACGGGCGCGACTTTGGGCGTTGGTGCTTCGTTGCAGTTCTCCGATAGGACTTCGGGCAGCATCGGTGCCACGACCGCGCTCGGTCGTGACGATTATTCGGCCTACACACTGTCTGGTACACTCCGGTTTAGCTTCTAGAATGGCGAGATATATGCGCCGAAAGGCCCGCCCCTCAGGGCGGGCCTTTTTCGTTACAGCTATCTTCGCCATTGCATTGACGGGCTGCGAAGCGGTTACGGATGTCCTCAGCGAGCGTGTCGATATCGCTAACCGGGTGGCGGCGGGCGGCCGTCTCGACAAATTTTTCGTCGATACTGGACAGTTTGAACTGATCGGTTACAAGCGGTTCGGAAGCACGAGCGCGCCAGAAGTCTCGGTCTATATTGAGGGCGACGGTCTCGCATTCCTCAGCCGCGATGTCGTGTCCAGGGACCCTACGCCGCGCGATCCGGTCTCGCTCAGGCTTGCCGTTCAGGATCCGTCGTCCAACGTTGCCTACCTCGCCCGTCCCTGCCAGTACCAGAGCCCCGACCGGTTGGCCAAGTGCAGCTTCGCGTACTGGACACGGGCGCGCTTCGCGCCAGAGGTCGTGAAAGAGACCAACACCGCCGTGGATGCCATCGTCAAGGCGTCGGGAGCGCAGAGCGTTCGTCTGATAGGCTATTCCGGGGGGGGCGTACTGGCGGCTCTGGTGGCGTCACGACGTAGTGATGTCTCGATGTTCGTGACGCTTGCCTCACCCCTCGACCATGTTACCTGGACTCGCTTGAAAAGGATTACACCGCTCGAACGTTCGGACAATCCGATCGATGTCAGTGACCGCACAACGTCCATTCGCCAGATACATTTCATTGCCGGGGATGATGATGTCGTGCCTCCCGAGGCGGTGGAACGATTCGCGGCGCGTGTGCGGGAAAAGGGCGGAAATGCCAAGGTGGTCATGATACCGGATATCGACCATCGTTGCTGCTGGCAACGGCGCTGGCCGACCCTGTATGCCACCTGGCTGAAGTAGCATGACCGGACCTGCCCGAATCCAATCGAAGACGAAGGGCCACGGTGGGGATCGGGAATATCTCCGCGATTTTCGGTCCCTGTCGGTCTCGGTTGTCATCGTCAATTTCAACACCGGTCCGCTTCTGACCGATGTCGTGAGAACAGTCCTGACGCAGACCTTGCCGCCTCTCGAATGCATAATCGTGGACAATGCCTCGACGGATGGCAGCATCGATCATCTTCGTGGCGAGATTGACGACGACCGAGTCGTGGTCTTGCAAATGGAAACCAACCTCGGTTTCGCCAGCGGCTGCAATCGGGGAATTACCGAAAGCACCGGGACCCAGATTCTGCTTTTGAACCCGGATTGTTTTCTGGAACCTGACACGCTCGAGTTATTGCTCGCGGAATTATCCGCGAACGATGCGGCCGGAGCAGCAGGACCGCTGATCCTGAACATGGACGGTACGGAGCAGCGCGGGTGCCGCCGGGAAATTCCCACGCCATGGCAGATTTTCTGTGTCGGGGTCGGCCTGCACCGCATGATGCCCAGGCATCCCAGGTTCCGGAGTTTCAATTCCACAGGGGAGGAGCTTCCGGACAAGACAGTACGTGTCCAGAGCATATCCGGTTCTTGCATGCTGATTCCCCGCCGTGTCGTGAACCTCGTCGGGCTCCTCGACGAACGCTATTTCATGCATTTCGAGGATCTCGACTGGTGCATGCGCGTCGGTGCAGCTGGGCAGTGTGTCCTGTTCGTTCCCAACGCGATTGCGCACCATGTCGGCGGGGTCAGCGGGCGCGACCGGGCCTATCGCGTGGAAATGCACAAGCACACCTCGCTGATACGCTTTGTACGGGCGAACTTCGCGCAGTATTATCCATCGGCGTTTATCGTGCTGGTGTCGTTCGTCGTCTATGCGCGCTGGCTGACCCTGGTCCTGCGCATGGCGACCTGGGGAAAATCACGAAATCGCAATGGATGGTACAGTCTGTTTGTGGACGCCGATGAAGATGGCGCAGGAGGCGTAGATCCCCAACGCGATTGACAGCCCGCGACCGAACACGTCCGAGTGGGGCAAGCTGACCCGGCTTGCCTGGCATGCCGGGTGGTATCGCTACAATCCGACCACCTGGCGCGGGCCTGTCTTGCTATTGGTGTCGATCCTGGATGTCGCCTTATATGCGCTGGCTATCACGATGGTGATGGTGGCGATCTTCAAGTTCTCGGGAACCGAACGGTTTCTGCCGATGCTGATAGGACTTGTCGCGCTTCGATGGTCCGTTGGCTGTGCGATCCAGGCCTCGCGGGTGGCGCAATTCCGAAACGTTTCCGGCCCGTTCTACCGGCGTTCGTTCCTGGCCACGATGCTGCTGGCGATGGGGCCTTCGACGGTCGTCTTCGTGATATCCATCCTGCTCGTGTCGGGTTTCGTCGTTGTGGTGCACGGTTCTCCGCCGGAGGTCCTGCACATGGCGAAATGGGGCGGGTTCTCGATTCTCGTCCAGCTGACCTGGAACGCGCTCCTGGTGTTTCTGATCATCTATGCCCGGACCCAAAGGCAGCTGGTGTCGGAGGTGCCGATCCTGTTTGCGTTCGTCCTGTTGTTGATCCTTTCACCGGTCGCGTATCAGTTCAGCGATATACCGCCGGCCGCGAGTAGCTTGCTCACGAGCCTCAATCCCGCCTCCCATCTCATCGCTGCCTACCAGAACTCGCTCTGGTACATCGTACCCGTCAGCCTGGAAATCCTTCCCATGTCGGCGGTCGTTGCCGTCAGCATTCTGGTTGTGCTGTCCGGGGTCCTGAGGGGGGCTCCGGCGGATGAAGCCCCGCAGAATGATCCAGATACCCGTCACCTGACCTGGGACGGCCGCACCTGGTACCGAAGCGACGGCGCCGGCGTGCCCGACGATGCGGTGTTTTTCCGGCCATGGCGTGGCGAGCTGCCCTGGGTGAACGGCCGGAACATCCTGCTATTGCTAAATCCGTATCGCCGGCGGCTGCGCGATGGCGTCGGCCTGTTCGATGCCTTCTCGACAAGCGCGGAGCCCGAGACGTTGCTGGAGTCGCCCATTCAGATCTATGCTGAGATGGCACGGGACCGGCTGTGTATTGTCGCGGCATTGAGCCATCGGGGCCGACCGATCGTCCTCGACGGGCTCCTCGATTCCGGTGATGTGCAGAATGTCCGCCGGTTTTGCAATGCGGTTACCGATCTGAGGCGGGACGCGGGCAGTATTACGATCATCTCCCGCCGTGACGAGATTTCGCGGGCGTTGATCGGCTTCATTCGGCAGAGCCCGGCGGCGGAGCCGGGCTCGAATGTCACGACAATCACCCGAATCGCATAGCCGACCAGTCCGGTTTGCTGTGCTGAATCGAGATGCTCTTCGGAAACTGTTTGTAGATGCGATTTCTTTGTCCCACATGCCGTGAACCCTTGAACAAGTTGCCGTCGAACCGGGTCGCCTGCGCGGATCATGGCGAGTTCGGTTCGGTCGAGGAAAATGGCCTGGTCGTGTTCGACGGGTGTTTCGATGAACACAGCTTCTTCGACACCCAGGCCATGGAGCGGCTGGACCGATACTACGCGCATGTGGGGCCGGAGGAGTTCGAGGACATCCTCGCCCGCAAGGAACTCTGGGAGATGGATATCGGGAACAAGTGGGTCGGTATCACCGAGAAGTACTGGTGGGAAAAGTATACGGGCCGGATTAGAGGCCGCCGGGTCCTGGAGATCGGGTGTGGGGTGAACTACATAACCTCGTATCTCTTGCGCAGCGGGAATGACGTCCTGTCGTTCGACATATGCAAGGCCAGCATCGATTACCAGTCGAAGCTGCTCGAGCAGACGGGGGTTGCGCGCGACAGGCTGACGGTGGCGGTTGCCAATGCCGAGCAGGTGGAACTGCCGGGCGAGTTCGACTATGTGGACATCAACAATGTGCTGCATCACATCTATGATAAGCGCGCCGCGTTAGAACGGGCCTTCCGTGCCCTCAAGCCCGGCGGACAGGTCCTGATCGTCGAGCCGAACTATTTCTACCCGCTGCGCTGGATCATCGAGACGGACCTGTTCGATCCGTTCAACTTCCTGAAGTGTTACTTCGTCCGTAATTCCCTGATGGAGAAGGACGAAAAGGCGATCGTCTTCAGCGAATTGCGGGTGCTTCTGCAGGAGGTCGGTTTCGAAATCGAGGTGGATGAGAAGGACCGGAACTTCTTCGGGAGCTTCGTTCTGCGCTTGCTCAGGGACGGCACTTGGATGGCGCGGTTGGTCTTCTGGTTGGACCAAAAGGTCTTCGGGCGGGTGATCCCGCGCTACTTTGCACCGTTCGAGTATATCGTCGCGCGCCGGTCGGCCTAGCACCGCCGGTAGCGGGAAAGGCACGCGTCAGGCGCTACGCCGGTTGGTGTAGATCAACTTCAGGGCGCCATTCACCTTCGACTTGAACTCGATCCACGACCGTGTCTGACGCGCGCTACGCATGATGTAGTTCGGCCGGAAGTAGAACCGCCGATAGGCACGCTTCTGGAGCCGGACGAGGGTCGCCAGATCCATATGTTCGTCCCAGTGATCGACGATGAAGTCCTTGCTTGGATTGGTGGCAAATTCCTGCCAGCGCCCAGGGGGGATGACACCCTGTTCGACGGCGTTGTCGTACATCTCGGTGTTTGGGTAGAGCTTCAGGACCGAGATCTGAGCGTAATCGGGATCCAGATCCATCAGGAAGTTGACGCTGCGCTCGATGTCGAACGGCGTTTTCTCGAACGGGTGCCCGATGATGTAGTCGGCGACGGTCAGGATTCCCAGCTCGCGACACCATTCGAAGGCGTTGCGGACCTTCGTGGTGTTGGTGCCCTTGCGCAAGGCTCGCAGGCCTTCGTCCGTGCCGGTTTCGACGCCGAACGAAATCATCCGAAGACCCGATGCCTTGGCGCGTACGAGCATCTCCCGTGACACGGTGTTCACCCGCCCGCGGAAATCCCAATCGACCTTTACACCACGGCTGTCCATCTCGTCGCAAAGCTGGATCACCTTGTCGGCGGTGATGTTGAACAGGTCGTCGTAGAATCGGAACTCGGTATAGCCCATCTCGAGACAGGCTTCGATCTCGTCGACCACGGCCTTGGGCGAGCGTTCGCGATAGCTTTTAATGGGTACGTCGCAGAAGGTGCACAGGTAAGGGCAGCCACGTGAACTCAGGATCGTCGCGAGATCGTCCGTTACCCCCAGGATGTTCTGGTAGCGCAGATGCCGGATGTACTTGCGGTTGACCATCGGCAATTGCTCGATGTCTTCGACATAGGCTGCCGGAACAGTTACCCGCGCGAGGAACCGTTTGTCGCGCGTTGGGTTCGCCAGATACTTCTGGATCGACTGGTTGGTATAGACGCCGCGGATATGCTGGAAATCTTCGCCCTTCGCGAGGCATTCCACCAGTTCGGTAAACACCTCCTCGCCTTCGCCAACGACGATTGTGTCGAACTCAGGAAGTTCTGCCGCTTCCTTGGGATAGGCAATCGGATGATGGCCGCCGAGCGTCAGGTGTACGTTCGGTATGATCTCACGCGCTAGGCGCGCGGTCAGCACGACGTCCATCAGGCAAACGGTGAAGCTGGTGATCCCGACGACGTCGGGTTGAATCTCCTCGATGCGTTGGCGCAGCCTCGGATAGGACATCCGCTCCGCGATACAGTCGATGAAAAAGCACTCGTGGTCCGTCTTTTCCTCGAGATGGGACAGGACGTAAAGCGCACCAAGGGGCGGGAAATCGCCAAAGGCGTCCGCTTCGAGGAATTCGTCCCCGTGCTCGTCGGGGTTCTCGATTACGGTGTTTTCAGCTGGTGGATTGATGAGCAAAACGCGCATCAGATTTTCTCCAGATACCAAGGACGCTACGCCCAAGATTGTATCCAAGGACTTTGTCAAACCTTCTTGAAATGGGGACTAACACCCTATCCCAAAAAGAAACTTGTCCCGGATTTGGGCTCCCAGACTGCAATATAGTCTTGTTCGCAAGAGAGGCCAATAGTCCAAATGTGTCAAGATATTGGAGCGCGACCTGCGACGATGGCTGTGGCGCAATGGCGGCGAGAGAGGCCTTGTTGTAGCGCCTGAAATGGCCCACGGCTTGGTCGAATTCGGACATGAGCCATTGATGTGCTGGTGCCAAGACGATCAGGTTTCCGCTAATTTCAAGGCATTCCCATGCGCGGGTCAGCTCCTCGCGGTCTTCCTCGATATGCTCGATGACATCGATATAGATGATGGTGTCGTAGAGATCTGCCTCGCCGATATCGCTGATTGTTCCTGTGACGACCCGAACCTCTTGAGGACCGGCGCTTTCCACGGATATCTGGCCAGCCAGGACGGGGTCGGGTTCGAGGCAGGTCCAGTGTTCCACGCTATCTGAGATGAGGTGTCCGGTGGTGCCGCCCAACCCGGCGCCGACTTCCAGGACGCGACGACCGACATGCGGTCGAATACGGGTGCCCAGATAGGATTTCCAGTTTTTGGCACTGGCGAAGAGCTCGAGCTCCGTACCGATATAGGTGGCGTCGGACGCCTCAGTCATCGCCGTACAAGGTAAGGTTCTGCCGCACATAGATATGTGCATGAACGGCGGGAACCATTTGCATCAGCCCGCGGGTCTGCAGCGCCGACAGGCTGGTGCTGATGAACAGGATGATGATCTGCAACGCGATCAGGATCAGGAAACCGACCATCGATGACGCCCAACCTGGGGCCAGCCCCGTACCGAATATGCGCAACCCGATGATGACCGCGATGGCGACACACGCCGAGCCCATGAGCAGGAACGACATCCGCACGGCGACGGAGTCCGCGAACACGGCGATGGCGCGCAGGCCGTGAATGGCCAGGCTGGTGAAATTCATCTGCGAGCGGCCGTGGTAGCGCGATTGCCTGTGTATGGGCACGAGCTCCAGCGGAAGCTTGGAAGACAGGATCGTTGCGGGCAGGCTGTTCCAGAGGTTGGACATGAAGGTCAGGCGGTCCAGATGGGCGCGCGGGATGACGCAGAAATTGCCGAACGAATAGGTGTGGCCGGTCAGCAGCCGAAACACGTTCTGGAAAACGCGATAGGACAGCTTGAACAGCAGCGATTCCCGGCGGCTGGCCCGCTGTGCGAGGACGATGTGTTTCTCGCTGTTTCCCGCCGCCTGCAGCAGGGCGGGAATGTCGCCCGGATTGTCCTCGCCGTCCGCATCCATCACCACGACGTTCGCGTACTCGCCATCCTTCGTCAGTTCGGCCAGGCCGACGGCGAGCGCCTGCTGGTGCCCGAGATTGCAGGCGAGGTCGATCAAACGGACGCTCTCGATGCTTCGCAGGCTGCCGGCCGCGACGAAATCGTCGGGCACCGGATCCGTCGAGCCGTCGTTCACGAATGTCACCGCGACGGTGATCCCGGCGTCGTGAAATGCCTGATCGATATTGACCAGCATTTTCTGCGCCGATGCCCAGTCATTGAAGACCGGCAGGAGCACCATTGTCTTGTTGGCGGCCATCGTGCCGCTCCTTGGTGAACCAATGGATATTCGACTGTATACTACATGCGCAACGCGAACCGAATGTATACCGTTGCAACCGGTTCGGCCTATACTGGATGTACGTCCGGGACACTGTTTCGGCCCACCGACCCACCGGCGCACAGTGGCAGATGTAATTGCTAAGGCCCGAACCGGGTGATAACAGCCGAAACCCATCGTTTCCCGCGCGTCCGGGGCCTCTCTCCGGGCCAGGTCGGCGGACCATCAAAGAAGGCAGCCCTGTGAAAGTTCGATACTCGCCTCTGCCACAACAGTATGAAGCGCCGGATGAGATCATCGCGGAAATCCGCGATGTCGTGGCCCAAGGCGCCTATACCCTCGGGCCTGCCGTCGGTGAGTTCGAGGACATGTTCGCGGACCTGGTTGGCGCGCGGCACGCGATCGGTGTGGGTACGGGGACGGATTCTTTGAAGTTGCCGCTGCGCGCCCTTGATATCGGCCATGGCGACGAAATCATCACCTGTGCGAATACGTTTATCGCAACGGTTGGCGCGATCGCGGAAGTGGGCGCTGCGCCGGTGTTCGTGGATTGCACCGACACATTCTGTCTCGACGTCGACCAGGTCGAGGCGGCGATCACGCCGAAGACCAAGGCGATCATGCCGGTCCATCTCACCGGTGAAATGGTGGACATGCCGGCGATCATGGACATCGCGGAACGGCACGGCCTGCCGGTGATTGAGGATGCCTGCCAGAGCATGCTGTCGGAACTCGACGGGCGTCAGTCCGGTTCATGGGGTATCGCTTCGGGATACTCGATGCACCCGCTGAAGCTCCTGAATGTCTGGGGCGATGCGGGTGTGGTGATCACCAACGATGACGACATGGCGGACAGGTTGCGTTTGCTGCGCAATCACGGGCTGCGAAATCGTGATGAAATCGAGATCCTGGGCTACAACACGCGCCTGGATACAGTGCAGGCGGTCGTCGCCAAGTGGATTGTTCGCCAGGCGCGCGATATTGCCGAATCGCGGGCGGAGAAGGCGCGGTTCTACGATGCCGGTTTCGAGGCCATTCCCGAGGTCCGGATCCCGACCCGCCGCAACAACGTCAAGCACACCTATCTCCTCTATATCCTGTTTGCGGAGCGGCGCGACGCGTTGCTGGAATACTGTCTCGATCAGGGTATCGAGGCGAAGATCCACTATCCCATACCGCTCTATCAGCAGCAGGGCCTGGCGCATTTCGGCTATAAGGCCGGCGATTTTCCGGTGACCGACCGCCATGCCGAAGAGATGATTTCGTTTCCCGTCGACCAGCATCTGAGCGACGAGGAGCAGGCTTACGTAATCGAGACGGTGGCCAGGTTCTACGGCTCAAACCCCGGGTAGAAAAAATGACACAGATGCAGACCGAAGTTCCGATCTTTGACCTTCCTGCCCAGTTCGAGGAGGAGCGCGAGGAACTCATGGAGATCGTCGAGCGGGTGCTGGCCAGCGGCGCCTATGTGCTTGCCGGCGACGAGGTGGCGGCCCTCGAGGAAGAGGTTGCGACGTTCGTGGGAACCGACCATGCGATCACGGTCAATTCAGGTACCGATGCGCTGACCATCGGGCTCGCCTGTCTCGATATCAAGCCGGGCGACGAGGTGATCACGCCGCCGAATTCGTTCATCGCGTCCACCGGCGCCATCGTTCATGTGGGGGCAACGCCCGTCTTCATCGATGTGTGCGACGACCAGAACATGGATCCTGAGAAGCTCGAAAGCCTGATCACGCCGAAGACCAAGGCGATTATGCCGGTCCACCTGACCGGACGAATCTGCGACATGGACCCGATTGTCGCGATCGCCGAGAAGCACGGGCTTAAGATCATCGAGGATGCGGCCCAGTCGATGGGATCCGAGTACAAGGGCCGAAAGTCGGGGACATTCGGCGATGTCGGATGCTTTTCGTGTCATCCGCTGAAGAACATGAACGCGTGCGGCGATGGAGGCTTGATCACCACCAACGATTCGGACATACGCGATCGCGCGATTCGGCTTCGCAACCATGGTATGATCGACCGAAATACGGCGCTCGAATTCGGCTTTGTGTCACGCATGGACAACCTGCAGGCGGCCATTCTTCGGCTGCGGTTGCGGCATTTGCCGGACGTGGTCGCGCGCCGGCGCCGGAACGTCGAGCAATATCGTGCCGAGATTGATACCGATCACGTCTATATCCCGCCCTGCCTCGATCACGAGTTCAACACCTTCGTGCTTTTCGTCGCCCAGCTCGACCGGCGTGACGAACTGCAGGCCTATCTGGCTGAACGTGGCATCTCCACGGGAATACACTATCCGGTGCCGATCCATCTGCAACCGGCGGCCCGGTATTTGGGGCACAAGGCCGGCGACTATCCCGAAGTCGAGCGCCAGGCGGACCGGATTATTTCCCTGCCGCACAACCAGAACCTGAGCGAAAGTCAGGTTTCCTATGTTTGCGAACAGATCAATCGGTTCTATATGACTGGCTGACAGCCTGATTCCGATTCTGGTAGATGCCGCGTGACCGCATTTAGTCTTGAGCGAAGGCAGCGTAGGTCTGTGAGAGCTCGGCCAGAATGGCTTCCGCGATCTCTCGATTTCCGGCCGGTGAGTAGTGCGCCATGTCGACGTAGCGCGCGGCGTCCAGGTTTCTGAACGCTGCGCTAAGGTCGATCATCGGCAGAGCGTCCCGCGATATCGCACCGCGGATCGCTGCGTCCATTTCGACGATATGGGCGTAGCCACGTCCCTTGCGCGCATCGTCGGGGACGAACGGATTTTTCGGGTCGAGCGTACCCAATGGTTGATAGAATACCGAAGCACCAAATCTGAACCCTTCGGCGAGGGCCGCGATCAGGGCCGTGTTTTTTGAGAAGTAGGCAAGTATGTCGGCCTTGAGTAAGCCGCGGTGGCGATCGGCGAATGCTTCCCAATTCCAGAACACATACTCGGCTTCCCGGAAATCGAACCCGTCGACCAGGCCGTCGCGCCGGGGATTGATTTTGTCCAGCGTAACGGGCATGCGTTGCACATGGGCGCTGAGCCGGGTGAGTGGGAACAGGGACGCCAGCAAGTTGTTATAGTCAGGTCGGGCAACTAAGCTGCCGGGCGTGAACGCTATCTCACCGCGATGTACCGAGAAGCCGTGGAAGATGACTTTGTCGGCGAGGCGCATGTTGCTGCGCGCCATGTCGATGATGTCGTTCCAGCCATCCAGAAAGATCACATGTGCGGGTCGGTGGCCAGCACGCAACAGGTATACTAGTTTTTCGATTTCCCGGTGCTGGTCATAGGCTTGGGAGCCGAAGTTCAGGAACCGGTGGCGTTCGTCGGAAAGGTTGTTGAGGTAGAATGTAAGGGTCTCGTCGTTGGCGACACCTTGGCCCAAGACCGTTGAGCCGCCGAATACGAAAACTAAGTTTTTGCCCCGTGCCAGCCAGGATTGGACCATTTCGTCCGTCCAATCGGGTTCGTAGCGGATCCCTTCCAAACCGATGTGATAGGCGGAATTCTCCACCGCTGCGGTGGCATAGTGCAATACCGGATGCATCACGAAACCGGGACCCAGATCCCGCCGGGCTGTGATTTCTGCCCTTGTCTTGTCGGGGAAGGCAGCAGCCAAGAACCGGTCGCCCTCGGGTGACCCGGGCCAGATCACCGATCCAAAAAGGTCCTTGGGACGATTGTCCGATGTCTCTTCGAGTGCAAAATGTGCCGCAATGTTTGCGCCTACGAAGAGAATCGCGGCAAGACCGAGTGTGACGAGAGCCGTGTTCAGGAATTTCGTGATCAAGCGTCGCAACAGATCCTCGCCGAACGGTTGGTGGCAGAATATCATGTACGCGACGGCCTGCCTTCCCAATTCTATAGATTAGGTGTCGGAGGTTCAGTGTGGCCGGGAGATGCTGTAGCGCGATGTAACTCTACGAGAACCGGAATCCGCAATTCACCGCCTGGGTGATCTGTGGAGGGCTCCTACACGAGCTCTTTGTGCTGGTCGATGTGCTATGCGAGGGCGGGGAAGCGCCCCGTTGGCGCGTGCTCGGTGATCGGCTAGGAGTGCATTATATCGACGCCTTAGAAGAGGCACTCTACGGCCTTTCAAAACGCGATCACAGAAGACGACCCCCGAAACTCGATGTGGACGGAAGTGAGCCCCTCGTCCCTGCTGGTGCGAGGCGGTTTATAACGAAGTCCGGCTTATTTGGCGTCGAGGCCAAGACTTCGCTGGTGCCATCGACGCAATTGCCGCGATCGGAGTTTGTAGAACTATTCGAACGACTCACAGTCGACGGGTGTCACCTGCGCGAACTAGCTTTCGCCCGTGCCCCCACAGAATCCCGTCTCGGAGGATATTCCCGGGAAAATTGGCCGTTGTCTCAACAGCCATGTTCGTCCTCGCGTCTTCCCTTAAATGTGGGAGCAGGACGGCGAGTTGCTAATGCCCAACCCTCATACGTGCTTCGCAACCTAAGTGTTGGATTAAACCACTGTTTTTGTTGGAAAAAAATAGCAGGGCCACGGATACTGGAAACCGTCCTTTGCCGATTCGTTGAAGGTTGGGTGATAAACCTATAAACCTATAAACCTATGAATCCATGCGATTTTTCGCTCACGGGCGCGTGAACGAATGGCACCCGCGTGGCACGAATCAACGTACCGGTGGGACTACCCCGGGGGAGTCGGTATAAATCCGGCGCCCGAGGATGAGGTGAGTGGACCGCGATGAACGACGGCAATCCTGCATCAGCGCGGTTCATCGTCCCCGTCTGGGGGCGGCCGTTCCTGGATAATTTTCTTGCCATCACGCTGCCCGCGATCCTGGCCTCCGGCAACCTGCCAGCCATCGCTGAGACCTATCCCACGACGTTAGTACTGTTGACCGAATCCCGTTATCGCGATGAGGTCGAAGCTCATCCCGCCATTGCCGCCCTATCCGCGCACTGCGCGTTCGAGCTGCGCGAAATCGACGATCTCGTGGTCGACCGGAACATGTACGGTATGTCACTGACCCATGCGTTCCATCGCGGGTTCGCCGATCTCGGGGCGGCGATGTGTGACAGCGTGCTGTTCTTCCTGAACGCCGATTTCGTGTTGTCGGCCGGGGCCGGGGAGCGGATGCTCGAGGGGCTACGGGCGGGCCACCGCGCGGTGCTGGCGCCGAGCTATTGCGTCACCACCGAGACCGTCGCTGGCGAGCTGCTGGCACGCGTCGAGGATGGCCGACTTTCCGTCGCACCGCGTGACATGGCGCGGCTGGCCCTTGCGCACCGCCACGATACCGTCGCGGCCAGGACCGTGAGTGATGCGCGATTCCATTTGCCCGTTACCGACCAGTTCTATTTCGAGGCCGGCGCGAACGCTCTCGTCGGCCGCCAGTTTCCGATGGCTATGCTAGCGATGCGGCCGGCGGTCGCCTACCTCGAGCCGGTCAGCTTCTGGGACTATGCCGCGCTGTCGATGGCGTGCCCGGGCGAGGACGGGCTGGTGATCGCTGATTCCGACGAGATCGCCATGCTGGAGTTGCGTGAGGCCAACTATGCAACCGGGGATCTGCTGTCCGGTCCGGTCGATCCGGATGCGGCGGGGGCCGTACTTGGAGGAATCGCGACCGCGGGGCACCGGAGGCTGGGCCGTCGGCCACTGGTGCTCCACGCTGACGATCTGGGTCCGGCACATGCCGCGGCGGATGCGGCGCTTAAGGATGTCGTCGCGCGCGTCGTCGCCGCCATGCCGGACACGCCTATGCCGGTCGAGGGACACCCGCTCTGGACGTCGCGGGTCTCTCGATTTGCGCGGGCCCGGGACGGTGCGTTCGATGGTCATGACGAGGCGTCGGGGGCCAGGGCGCTGTACAATTTTCTGTTCGGGCGTGTGCCGGGGGTACGGCCTTGGCATCCGCTGCGAAGCTTATATCGGCCGCTGCTCGATCTCCTTGCTGAACTGGCGGTCGGACCGGGCGCAAAGGTGCTCGCGATCGGGGGAAGCGAAAGAATGTTGGGCCGGGTGCTCGCGGCGCGGGGCTGCGTTATCCAAACCATCCCGGCCCATGAATGGGAGGAGCGTCGCGAGTCCGGCGCGGACCGTGTCTTTGATGCCTGCGTGATTGAACTGAGCCGCCGGGAGATGCAGCGCCTGCCGCGCATTCTAGGTGCCGTGCGCCAGGCCCTGCGGCCGGGCGCTACGCTGATCGTCAGTCACGTCGACTGGCGGGGCGATCGCCGCGGGGTCCCGGTGAACATGACTGATCTCCGCGCTGCGTTGGCGCCCGGTGACGACATGGTATGGGTCGCCTGGTGCGACCCGGCAGCCGCCCGGCTCGTGCGGGATTACAGCGATGGTTTGGAACGGGGCCGGTCGCTTTCGCCGATCGCCCGCGCGCTCGCGACTTTCGTCCGATTGCTGGTGCTCGTGCCGCGCAGCCTGACGGTTCACCGCACGGCTCCCGAGAAATTCGACCCCGATTCGGCGGGCCGGTTTTATGCCGTATGCGGCATCATCAGGATCGCCACGGGCGGTGACGAGCCGAACCTCTGAGAACCTTCGCAGGCCTGGGAATTCCGGCGTCCGCCCAGGCTTCGGGGCCGTGCTTGACAGACTTGCGAACACATCATACCAGTGAACTTCGAATGGGACGTGATGGGGTGTCCCGCGCCCACCAGCCATGGTCGTTTGCCCGATGCCTGAGGTCGATCTTCTCAAGTCTTTGCCCCGCACCAAGCGCGATATCAAGGCCCGCGAGGGCGGCAAGAACCTCGACGTGATTGCCGCCTCGAAGGAGTACGGCGAGTTGTATTTTGACGGGCCGCGCGAGTACGGGTATGGCGGCTACAGCTATGACGGACGCTGGCGGCCGGTCGCGCGGGATATGATCGAGCATTTCGGGCTCAAGCCGGGCGACCGGGTGCTGGATGTCGGCTGCGCGAAGGGCTTTCTGGTCAAGGATTTCATGCTCGAATGCCCCGGCATCGAGGCCTTCGGCATCGACATCTCCCAATATGCGCTGATGAACTCCGAGCCCGAAGTCGTCGGCCGACTCCACCACGGCAACGCCAACCAACTGCCGTTTCCTGACGGCAGCTTCGACTGCATCATCTCGCTCAACACCGTCCACAACCTACCGCGCGACCAGGTGATCGTGGCGCTGCAGGAAATCCAGCGCCTTTGTAGCGGCAATTCCTTCATCCAGGTCGATTCCTATCGCACCGAGGAGGACAGGGAGATCTTCCTGAGTTGGGTTCTGACGGCTGAGTTCCATGACTATCCCGACGGTTGGCGTGATCTGTTCGACGAAGCCGGCTACACCGGCGACTACTACTGGACATTGCTGACATGACGACGGCCGATGTCGTGGTGGACGCGACCGGTTTCGATCTTGATGCGGCGCGCCGCCGCTGCGCCCAGTTCCGGCGCCGGATCCTCGAGATTTCCCAGACGGTTCCCGCACTGCATATCGGCGGCGCGTTCTCCAGTACCGAGATCGTCGATCTGTGCTTCCACGGGCTGATGCGGCACGACGATACCGGCGAATCCCCCGACACGTTCCTGATGTCGAAGGGGCATGGCTGCATGATCATGTATGCCGTGCTAGAGGCCCGCGGGACGCTGCCGCGTGAGGAACTCGAGCGGTTCTGCACCAGCGAGGGCATCCTGGGTATCCATCCGGACTACGGTGTGCCGGGGGTCGAGGCCTCGACCGGTGCGCTGGGGCACGGCCTGTCCATGTCCCTGGGCATGGCCTATGCCAACCGGTCGAGCGGCGTCGACGGCAATGTTTACTGCGTCGTCAGCGACGGCGAACTCCAGGAAGGATCCACCTGGGAGGCCATATTGATGGCCGCCTCGCTCGATGTGTCTAATCTCGTGCTCTTCGTCGACAACAACGATTTTCAGAGCCTCGGCCGCACCAGCATCACCCATCCGGCTTTCTATCCGGTGGGCGAGAAGCTGAGCGCCTTCGGCTGGGAAACGGTCGAGATCGATGGCCATGATTCGGCGGGTATGTTCGCCGCGGTGCAGAACCGAAAGGGCGACAAGCCCTTTGCCGTGGTGGCCAAGACCATCAAGGGCAAGGGCGTGAGCTATATGGAGGACCAGGCGATCTGGCATTACCGGGCGCCGAACGAGGAAGAATACGCACAAGCGCTGCGCGAACTTGCGGAGGTCGAGAAGTGAGGAACGCCTTCTCCGAAGCCCTGTACGAGAGCGCGACGGCGAACCCCGATATCTATGTGATCGTCGCCGACATCTCGCCGGCCGGCAGCATGATGAAGTTCCAGGAAGAGTATCCGGAACGCTTCATCAATGTCGGCGTTGCGGAACAGGTCATGACTGGCATGGCCGCCGGCTTGGCTCTCAAGGGCAAGCAACCCTTCACCTACACGATCGCGACCTTCACGTTGTATCGCCCGTTCGAGATGGTGCGCGACGACCTTTGCTACCAGAACATGCCGGTGACCATCGTCGGGATGGGAGCCGGGGTCGTGTATTCCGGGCTCGGCGGCACCCACCAGACGCTGGAAGATGTGGCGGTCGCGAGTGCTGTCCCCAACATGCGCGTCATCGCACCCTGTGATCCCGAGGAACTGCGCGACGCCGTCGCCTATTGCGCGACCCAGCGTGACGGTCCGGTCTATCTACGCATCGGCAAGGCCGGGGAACCGGTTTTTAGCGATAATGCCGAGGAGCCCTGGGAGTTTGGCAAGCTGCGCTATCTGAAGCGCGGCGAGGATGTCTGCGTTCTGACCTATGGGCCGATCACCAAGCGCGCATTCGAACTCGCCGAACGCCTCGAGACCGAGCATGGCCAGAGCGTGTCCGTGGTCTCGGCGCACACGATCAAACCGCTTGACGATACGGGCGTTCGCGAGGCATTGCATCGACACAAGCAGGTGGTCGTGCTCGAGGAGCATGTCCCGCATGGCGGTTTGAGTTCCCGGGTGAAGGAAATTGCCTGGGATTCCAAGGCCCTATGTGGCTTGCATAGTTTTACGTTGGGTGATCGGTTCCGGCACTTTTACGGGACCTACGACGAGTTGCTGGACGAGAACGGACTTTCGGTTGAACGCATGTTCGCCATCATGTCGGCGGAATTGGCATAAGTCGCTTGAATTACAGGATGTTGCGTCCAGTTTACGTGTTAGTTTAATTGGCATCCGAAAGCGGCGGGGAAGACGATGAACAAGATGAGTAAGGTAGACAAGAAGATCGCGACGGTCTTCGACACGAAAAACCTGACGGCACCCGACCTGCCGCCGCGCATCATCATGGATCTGCGCACGGACTGTAACCTGAAGTGCCCGATGTGCATCGTCCACGGAGACCCCGAGAACGAGAAACTCAAGGGCTGGCTGCGCCGTGAGACGGACATGGACAAGGTCCGCAAGGTTCTTGACGAGGTCATGGAAGCAAAGCCGCTGTTCATGCCGAGCCTGTGGAGCGAGCCGACCCTATCGAAGCAGTTTCGCGAATATGTTACCGAAGTGAAGAAGCGTGGCTGCTCCCTGGCGATGAACACCAACGGGCTGGTGATGCGCCGCGATATGGCCGAGTTCTTCGTCGAGGTCGAGCTCGACGCCGTGGCCGTCAGCGTCGATGCAACCAAGCCCGAAACCCTCAAGAAGGTCCGCGGCATCGACAAGCTTGATAAGATTCACCAGGCCGTCGAGCTGATGCTCGAGGTTCGCGGCGACGCCAAGCTGCCGCGCATCGGTGCGACGATTACCCTGCAGGAAGCGAATGCCGGCGAAGAGCAGGAGTTTGTCGACTACTGGTCGAAGAAGGTCGATTTCGTGCGCACCAGCTGGGTGTTCGCCGACGGCGGCTTTGCCGACATCAACCTCGAGGAAGAGCGCACGCCATGCCCGGCGCTTTATTCGACCATGGCGGTGCACGTCGACGGCAATGTTTCCTACTGCTGTCTCGACGGGTTCGGCGAGACCTCGGTGGGCAACGTGTTCGAGCAGCCTGTCCGCGACGTGTGGAACGGCGAGGAGATGCAGAAGGTCCGGCACTATCATGAGACCAAGCAGTGGGACAAAGTCCCGTTCTGCAAGAGCTGCGACCGCTGGGCGTCTTACGAGTTCGAGGAAGAGGTGCGCGACGGGCTGCTCATCCGCAAGTCGCCGGAATACACCTACTACAACCGCATCGACCGTCTCGATAACTGGGAAGAGAGCCTGCTCGGCGGAACCCACAAGGATCCCCGGGAATCGATGGCCGAGCACGAGTAACTTGGACCCCGCCGTGCCGGCTGATCGATTCTTATCACCTAGGCAAGGTGATGATGCGCAATCCGGCTGACGGAACGCGTACGCAGGCGGTTGGGGCAGCCAGGAAACGGATTCCAAACCTTTTCCTCCATTGGGTCCTCGCTGCGCTATTTTTTGCGTTTGCCATAAGCCACCTTGATGATTCGGGAATTTCCCAAAGCCTGGGTTCGCGAAACAACGAACACCAGATGTTCGATGGGTTCGCCGTTGCCATGTCTCGTCGTGAACATGGTCTTCGCGAGTATCTTGCCTATCCGGGGCTGTTCGATGTGGTCGAGCAAGTCGTCAAGGATGGCGGAACGTTCAACGAGGGCCTCGAGCGCGCACTTGAGATCACTGAACCGCGGAAGCTCGGCGAACCTCGGCCAATCCGCCAATGGTTCGGGAACCTGGTGTTCCAGGACTATCTGCTTCTTTCGACCATAATCTTCGGATACCAGATCGAAGCGCTGTTCTATCTCTACTTTCTGCTGACATTTATAGCGGTGCTCGTAGGTATATATCGCTTTCGTCACGACGCAGGCTTGATGGCGCTGTTCAGTTTTGTCCCGATCGCACTCGTGTTGACCGTCAGTGCGACCAACCTGTTCGCAGAACCGATCCTTCTGGATGCCATACACGAGATGCGTTTTCTCGGCACGTTGTCTGTCGTTCCCACTCTCTACCTGTGCTTGAGCATCTTCGACCGGCGACGAATAACCATTGTCGATGGCCTGCTGATCGTCGTTCAGTCCCTGATTCTATTGTGGGCCATTGCGTTCCGGACCTCTGCACTGCTCGGGCCGGCAGCAATCCTCGTGTGTGTTGTCCTGGCCTGGGTGTTGATGGGCAGTTGGGCTGTGAACGGGAAATGGATATCGGGACTGCCGCGCCGCATATGGCTG
>PBWR01000020.1 GCA_002727315.1 Alphaproteobacteria bacterium | reverse complement strand
CTCACCAGTCAGGCGGCCGAACTCGATCTTCGGGCAGCGGTCCATGACCACGGTCATGCCCGCATCCTCGGCTTTCTTCGCCGCTTCGTCATGGCGCACCGTCAGCTGCATCCAGATCACCTTGGCGCCGACTTCGATCGCCTCGTCGACGACCGGCGGCACCCGGTCCGAGCGCTGGAAGATGTCGACCATGTCGATGGGGACCGGAATGTCCTTCAGGCTGGCATAGACCTCCTCGCCGAGTAGGGTCTCACCGGCAGCGCGGGGGTTCACCGGGATCACCCGGTAGCCCTTTTCTTGCAGATACTTCATGGCGAAGTAGCTGGGCCGGTTCCAGTTGGTGCTGGCGCCGACCATGGCGATCGTGTCCACGTCGCGCAGGATGCGGCGGATCTGCCAGTCGGGATAGTAAAGCTCGCTCATCTTGTCTCGCCGTTGATTGTGCGTTCAGGCCGCGGCCTGCAGGCGCGGCAGTTCGATGGCCGGGCAGCGGTCCATGATCACCGTCGCTCCGGCCGCCTCGGCCTTGGCCGCGGCCTCCTCGTTGATCACCTTGAGCTGCATCCAGATATAGGGCGCACCGACCTGGATCACCTCGTCGACAACCGGCGGCACCTTCCAGGGCAGGCGAAAGATATCGACCATGTCCGGCCGCTCGGGCAGATCGAGGATCGAGGCGTAGACCTTCTCGCCGTGGATCTCCTGGCCGAGCGCGTCAGGATTCACCGGGTAGACCTTGTAGCCCTCGTTCTGCAGATAGCGCATGACCCGCCAGCTGGCCCGGGTCTCGCCGCGCGGGCTGGCACCGACCAGCGCGATGGTCTTCACCTCGTCAAAGATTGTTTTGAGAAGTTTGTCGGAATAGGTGAACTGCTTGTCGGAATCCATCACCATTGTGGGCTAATCCTGTGCGCTATCGTCTCTGGGGCCCTGGTCCCATTCGGGATCGCGCTTCTCGATGAAGGCGTCGATGCCCTCGGCGGCATCCCGGTCCATCATGTTGCGGGCCATTTCCTCGCCGGCGAAGGCGTAGGCCTCGCCGATGCCCATCTCGAGCTGACGGTAGAAGGCCTGCTTGCCTAGTGCGAGCGCGAAGGCGCTCTTGGCCGCGAGCTTGGCGGCGAGTACGTCAACTTCCGCATCGAGTTCTGCTTCAGGGACCGAAGTGTTGATCAGGCCGATCTCGGCAGCGCGCGGCGCGTCGACGAAGTCGCCGGTCAGCAACAGGTCCATCGCGTGCTTGCGGGTCATGGTGCGGCCGACGGCGACACCGGGGGTGGAACAGAACAGGCCGACATTGATGCCCGATGTGGCGAACCGGGCGCTTTCGGCTGCGACCGCCAGATCGCAGGTGGCGACCAGCTGGCAGCCCGCCGCGGTGGCAAGCCCGGATACTTTGGCGACCACGGGTTGGGGCAGTTGCAGGATCGACTGCATCATCTTCGAGCAGGTGGCGAAGAGCTGTGACTGGTATTCGCGGCTGTAGTTGGCGCGCATCTGTTTCAGGTTATGCCCGGCGCAGAAGGCGCGCCCGGCACCAGACAGGACGACCACCCGCACGGCGCTGTCGCCGGCGATCGCGTTCAGTTCCGACTGCAGCGCCGCCAGCATGCCCGCGGACAGGGCGTTGAGTTCATCGGGCCGGTTCAGGGTCAGGGATGCGACGCCGCCATCATCGCTGCGTAGCACGTACGGGGCCGCGTCGGTGCCCGGTTTTTCAAGGGTTTCTGAATCGCTCATGCGGAGATTCCGTACTGGTCGCCTGAAGGAACATGTGTTCGCTGGCCGTTGGAGACAATGTGCCGTCAGATGGCGGATCGCACAAGGGAAAGCCGTTACAGATGTATTATAATACCGCCCTGATAAGCCTATGCAGAAAAACGCAAAATGGGTTTGACTTCACGTTTTCGGTGCCATAAAACCCAGCCGCTGCTGTCCGGGGGCCATGGGGCCGGGGCGGCGGCGTTTCGTTTGTGGATCAACCGCAACCGGGACACAGATATCAGGAGAAGGTGGCCAAAGCCATGAAGACATATTCGGCGAAACCCAGCGAGGTCGAGGCCAATTGGTGGCTGATCGATGCCGAGGGGGTCGTGCTCGGCCGTATGGCGACGATTATCGCCAACCGCCTGCGCGGTAAGCACAAGGCGATGTACACGCCCAACATCGATTGCGGCGATCATGTCGTCGTCATCAATGCCGACAAGGTCCGGCTCACGGGCAACAAGCGCAACGACAAGACCTATTACAGGCACACCGGCTATCCGGGCGGCATCAAGAGCCGCACGGCCGACAAGTATCTTGACAGCGAGCAGTCCGATGTCGTGGTGCGCAAGGCGGTCGAACGGATGCTGCCGAAGACCAAGCTTGGGCGCGACCAGTTCCGCAAGCTCAAGGTTTACGCCGGGACCGATCACCCGCACGAGGCCCAACAGCCTCAGGTGCTTGATCTCGCTTCGATGAACGACAAGAACAAGAGGGGTGGCGCGGTATGACCGACGAAACCCAGACGACTGAAACACCTGCCGAGCAGGATTCCACGATCCCGGCTGCCGCGACGGCTCTCGCCGAGGCAAGCGGTCAGGTTCAGGCCGAACCACAGATCGACGAGCATGGGCGCACCTATGCCACCGGCAAGCGCAAGGACGCCGTCGCGCGTGTCTGGATCAAGCCGGGCAGCGGCCAGCTTACGGTCAATGGCCGGACGGGCGAGGCCTATTTCGCCCGCCCCGTGCTGCGCATGATCCTGTCCCAGCCGTTCCAGGTTACCGACCGGCTCGGCCAGTACGACATCAATTGCACGGTCACCGGCGGCGGGCTCTCGGGCCAGGCCGGCGCTGTCCGCCACGGCATTTCCAAGGCACTCGCGCTGCGCGAGCCGGAGCTTCGCTCGATCCTCAAGAAGGTCGGCATGCTGACCCGCGACAGCCGTGTGGTCGAGCGTAAGAAGTACGGCCGCGCCAAGGCTCGACGCAGCTTCCAGTTCTCGAAGCGCTAGGCGACGACGAGCTCGTTCGACAGCCGGCGACTGGGTGCGAACCGCACCAGGTCGGCGATAAGCCAGGCGACCCGCGGGTCCTTGCCGTCGACGATTTCGCCCAGGGCCACATTCTGTTCTTCCAGCTACTGGGAGCTCTTCATGCTGTCGACGAAGGCGAGCTCGATCGCCGATCGCAGAGCGTCGGACAGTGGTCCGCTGGGCACCGACGGCGGGGTGCCGAACTCCTCGATGACATAGTCGGGCAGGGCGCCATGGTCTTGTGTCCGCAACGTATCGGGGCCGATCAGGGAAAATGCGATCAGGGACGCAAACAGGATGATGCGGGTTCGAAAGCTGTGGACCGATGCCATGGCGGAGCCTTTCACTTGCCTATCTGAACTCAAACACCCTGGCGGCAGAAAAATTCCCTAGATCGTGCTTGGTCCCGCGTCCTAGCGTGCCCGCATGCCGTCTTCGGAGGCTTCCGTCGGCACAAGCGATTTGATCAGCGTTTCCATGCGCAAGACCCCGACCTTCTTGTCACCATCTTTCACGAGATAGGTTCTGCGGGTGTCGCCCTTGGCCATGGCGATGATAGTTTCGAGATTCTCTTCCTGGTCGATCTCGCCGGCAATATTCAGACCGTCTGTGGCTGTCGTCCGGTCCATCACCGTGCGCACGCGCAAGACCCGGGCGCGGTTGATGTCGCTGACGAAGTCCACGATGTAGGGGTCGGACGGCTCGAGCAGGATTGTCTGGGGCTCGTCCTGCTGCACGATCCGCCCATCCTTGAGGATCACCAGATGGTCGGCCAGCTTGAGTGCCTCGTCTAGATCGTGGGTGATGAACAGGATCGTCTTCTGGAGCTCCTGTTGCAGCTCCAGGAGCAGATCCTGCATGTCGGTGCGGATTAGCGGATCGAGTGCGGAATAGGCCTCGTCCATCAGCATGATGCCGGCGTTGGATGTGAGCGCGCGGGCGATCCCGACCCGTTGCTGCATGCCGCCGGACAACTGATGCGGATAGCTGCCGCCATAGCCCTGCAGCCCGACCCGGTCGAGCCACTTCTCTGCTTCGCCAAGATATTCGTCGCGGGAAATGCCCCGCACATCGAGCGCCATGGAGGCGTTTTCCGCCACCGTCTTGTGGGGTAGCAGCGCGAACTTCTGGAACACCATCGACATCTCTTCGCGGCGGATGCGTCGAAGTTCCTCGGCCGAAGCGCCCAGAATGTCGCGCCCTTCGTAGATGATCTCGCCCGCCGTGGGGTCGATAAGCCGGTTGACGTGCCGGATGAGTGTCGACTTGCCCGATCCCGACAGCCCCATGATGACTGTGATTTCGCCCGCCTTCACGTCGACATTGATGTCCTCGAGGCCGAGCACATGGCCGTATTCCTCGAGCAGTTCGGGCTTTCCAAGCCCCTCGTCGCGCACCGCACGCAGCGCGTGCGCGGGGTCCGGTCCGAAGATCTTGTAAAGGTTTCGGATCTCGATCCGTGTTTCGGGTTCCATGGCGGGCGCGCTCATCGGTCCTGTCCTGCATTGATGCGCGCGAGCGCAAGCTTGGTTGTCCGGTCGAGGATCACCGCCAGCACCACGATGCCGAGGCCGGAGACGAGGCCAACCCCGAGTTCGAGATTACGAATGCCGCGAAGCACCAGTACGCCCAGGCCGGGCGCGGACACGAGCGAGGCGATAACGACCATCGACAGGCTCATCATGATGGTCTGGTTCACGCCAGCCATGATGTTGGGCAGGGCCAGGGGAATCTGCACCTTGATCAGTTTCTGCTGGTCGGTCATGCCGAACGCGTCGGCCGCCTCGATCACATCTTTGTCCACGAGACGGATGCCGAGATCGGTGAGCCGGATCACCGGCACAATGGCGTAGAGGATGATCGCGATGCCGTAGAGTTTCGGCTCCGTGACCGAGAACAGGAAGATCAGCGGGATCAGATAGACGAAGGCGGGCAGGGTCTGCAGCATGTCGAGGATGGGGATGAACATCCGCTGCAGGCGGTCGCTGCGTGCCATGGCGATCCCGATCGGCACACCCAGTATCACGCACAGGAGTGCACACACGAATATGACCGCAAGGGTCTGTGCCGCGAAGCTGTAGAAGTCGATGAAGGCGAGTGTCAGCAGGCAAACCGCCACGAAGACCACGAGCCGCCGCGAACGGCTGACCAGCAGCACGATCGCTAGCAGCACGGGGATCATGATCCACCACGGCGTCGTCTCGAACAGCCAGAGCGCGCCTTCCAGGAACCAGCTGAGCGGCTGGGTGATCGGATCGAGGACCAGGCTCAGCCCGTCCTTGATGTCGAGGAAACCGTTCTCGATGCTCTTTGTGAGCGCACGCGACTGGGGAAAGGCGCCGCAGGCCTCGTGCAGTTCATCCATCGAGGGGAACGGCAGCTTCCAGATAGACGGGGCGGGCGCGTCCGTTCCAGCATTCTGCGTCAGAAGGTCGGCGATGGAGGTCGGACCGCTGGATTGCTCCGATCCGCTCTCGCACCATGACTGGAGCCCGAGAGCATGGAAGATCGACTCATAGGTCGCCAACTTGCATCCCCTCCGTCCACTTGTTCGCCCAACTCAAACCGACGGCCGGAAACCCAGATTCCCGGCCGTGCAGGATTTGTTCGTTGTGCCCGGGGGCTACTTGAGCAGGCCGGCCAGTTTTGTCCTGGCTTCGTCGTTCAGCCAGTTTCCCCAGACGTCCTTGTAGGTCGTCAGGAAGTGCACCGTCGTTTCCTCAATGGATGCGTTCTTGTCTTCCTTCCAGGCGAGGACGGCGCCCATCTGCTGGTTGGTGAAACTCAGTTTCGACAGCATGGCGACCACCTCGGGCTCGCGCGCTGCGAAGTCCGTGGTTACACCGGTCACGACACGCGCGGAGGGATACGATGATTTCCCAACGTCCTTGCAATCGGGATTGCGATTGCACTGGTGAATTTTATCGACGTACGGGCCTAGATCGACCGGAACCATTTCGAACTTGCCGAGCAGGGCCGTGGGCGCCCAGTAGTACCCGAACCAGGGTTTCCCGGCGGTATAGGCAGATCCGATCGAGGCGGCCAGCGTGTCGCCGGAACCGTGGTTGAAGACCTCGATCCCGCGTCCCTCGAGATCGAAGGCCTGCTTCAGGCTGTCATTGACGATCCGGCAGCCCCAGCCCTCGGGGCAGTTGTGGAAACGCCCGCCGACGAGCTCGGGATTGGCCAGGACGCCTTCGATGGTTTTCAGCTCGGGGTGCTTTTCGGCCAGGTATTTCGGGATCAGCCAGTGCTCCGCGCCGCCGTCGGACAGCACGTTGGAGATGGTCTTCACTTTCCCCTCGGACTCCAACTTCAAGTAGACCGGGGCTGAGTTGATCCACATCTCGGTCGCGATATCGGGCTCTCCGTTCTCCGCGAGCGAGGTCGCGGCCGGAACCGTGTCCGACGGCACCGCGGTGACCTTGCAGCCATAGCCCTGTTCCATGATGAACTTCGCGACGTTAGTGACGACCGAGGCCGACGCCCAGTTCATCTCCGTGATCGACACCTCGCCGCATTCGGCGTGGGCGTCCGGGGTGCCAGCGGTGAGCACAATCGCTGCCGCAAGGACCGAAATCTTCAGCGTTCCAGAAAAAATACCGCTCATGGCGTTCACTCTCCTGCGTATCTCTTTGTTGTCATTCCGACCTACCCGGAGGCCACCTTGGCGACACTTCCGCGCTTGCCGGGATTTTTCTTAGATAAACAGTACCTTATGTGATGAGGTGCCGACTCTCAAGGTCAGGTCAGGAAAAGTGAGGAAAACCGCGCTTTGAGTGCCACACCCTCTTCCCGTTTCGCCCGCAAGGCGTTACATCCCTACCGCCATGAGCACACAAGTCTTCATCGACGGCGAGGCCGGGACCACCGGCCTGCAGATCTACGAGCGCCTGGCGCCGCGGGCCGACATCCAGCTGATTCAGCTGGGTGACGACGCGCGCAAGGATGCCGGCGCGCGCCGCGAGGCCCTGAATGCGGCCGACGTCGCGATTCTATGCCTGCCCGACGATGCCGCCCGCGAGGCGGTGTCCCTGATCGATGGTGACACCGTGGTGATTGATGCCTCGACCGCCCACCGGGCCGTCGACGGCTGGGTCTATGGATTTCCGGAATATGCCGAGGGCCATCGGGATGTGTTGCGGGCCTCGCAGCGGATCAGCAATCCAGGCTGCTATGCCATCACCTCGGTGGCGATGCTGCATCCGCTGGTGGATGCCGGCGTGCTGCCGGCCAACTATCCGGTCTCGATCAACGCCGTCTCGGGCTATTCCGGCGGCGGCAAGTCCCTTATCGCCGCGTTCGAAGATGAGGGTGTCGCGAACCATACGGACAGCACCATCTATGCGTATGCGCTGGGCCTCCAGCACAAGCACATTCCCGAGATCACGCGTTGGGGCGGGCTTGCCCATGCGCCGATTTTCGTGCCGTTGGTCGCGGACTACTACAAGGGCATGATCGTCCAGATTCCCCTGGCGCTCTGGCATCTGCCGGGCGCACCGACCGCCGCCGACCTGCATGGGGCTCTCGCCGATCATTATGCGGGCGAGCGTTTCGTGACGGTTGCGCCGCTGGGCGAGGGCGGGGATCCGGCGACGCTGGACCCCGAGGCGCTCAACGACACAAACGAATTGCGGCTCTACGTCCTGCACAATGACAAGACCGGTCAGGCGGTCGTCACGGGCGTGATCGACAATCTTGGAAAAGGGGCGTCCGGACAGGCCGTCCAGACACTGAACTTGATCATGGATGCAGATGAGAGCGAGGGGCTCTAGCGCCAGCGAAGGGAATTCACCATGAGCAATGCCGTCAAACCCTATCTCGGCGTGATGCCGACCATTGCCGATGACGTTTTCATCGCCGACACCGCCTCGGTGATCGGCGATGTGCATATTGGGTCCGGCTCCAGCGTTTGGTACTCAAGCGTCATTCGGGGCGATGCGGGCAGCCATATCCGGATCGGCGAGCGGGTGAACATCCAGGACGGGACCGTGATTCACATCAACGGTCCGCGCGAGGACGGTTCCGACCACATGCCGACCATTATCGGAGACGAAATCACGATCGGCCATTCCGCGCTGATCCATGCCTGCACGCTGCAATCGCGCTGCTTCATCGGCATGCGTTCCGTCGTCCTCGATGGCGCGGTGGTCGAGACGGGCGCAATGGTCGCGGCCGGCGCGGTCGTCTCGCCGAACAAGATCGTGAAGTCGGGTGAGTTGTGGGCGGGTATCCCCGCCAAGCCGCTCCGCGAATTGCGCCAGGAGGAGCTCGACTACTGGCCGGAATCCGTCGCCACCTACGCGCGGATGGCCCAGGAACACATCAAATCGGGCAACGGCGCGCTCTAGGCCTCTTCGGCGGCGTCTGCGTCGTCGATGCGCAGCGACGCATAACTGCCCGGCGCGGCCTCGATGACCTTGAGCTTGCCGTCACCCGGCGCGCGGGCATCGACCTCGCCGCCGGAATTCTTGGTCAGCCACTTGCGCCATTCCCGCCACCACGAACCCGGGTGTTCCTTCGCGCTCTCGAACCATTTGTCCGGATCGGCGGGGTTCTTCGCGTTCGTCCAGTAGCCGTATTTCTCGACCGTGGGCGGGTTCACCACACCGGCGATATGACCGGAGCCGGCCAGGCAAAACTTTACCGGGCCGGAATAGATCTGGGTCGCGGCGTATGTCGATTTCCACGGCGCAATATGGTCTTCCTTGGTCGACAACATGAAGACCGGTGTCTCGATCTTCGATAGGTCGATCGGCACGCCGCCGAGCTCGATCCCGCCGGGCTCGACCAGCTTGTTCTCCTGGTACATGCGGCGCAGGTAGAAGCTGTGCATCTCCGCCGGCATGCGCGTGGAATCCGAGTTCCAGTAGAGCAGGTCGAAGGGGAGGGGCTCCTTGCCCAGCAGGTAGTTGTTGACCACGAACGACCAGATCAGGTCGTTGGCGCGCAACATGTTGAAGGTGGTCGCCATGGACGAGCCTTCGAGCACGCCGCCTTCCTCTTCCATCCGCTCCTCGAGGGAATCGAGCTGTTCTTCGTCGATGAAGACGCCGAGTTCGCCCGGCTCTTTGAAGTCGGTCAGCGCGGTGAAGAAGGTGGCTGACTTGAAGCGGTCGTCGGCCTTCTCGGCCATGTAGGCGAGGGTCGAGGCGAGGAGCGTGCCGCCAAGGCAGTAGCCGATGACGTTGGCATCCTTCTCGCCGGTCGCCTTTTCCATGGCGTCCAGCGCGGCCAGCGGCCCTTCGAACATGTAATCCTCGAAGGATTTTTCTGCCAGCTTGCTGTCCGGGTTGACCCAGGAGATCACGAACACCGACAGACCCTCATGGGTGCACCAGCTGATAAACGAGTTCTTGGGCTGCAAATCGAGGATGTAATACTTGTTGATCCAGGGTGGGATGATCAGCAGCGGGCGCTTGTCGACCTTCTCGGTGGTCGGCTCGAACTGGATCAGCTGCATCAGGTCGTTTTCAAAGACCACCTTGCCCGGTGTGACCGCAATGTTTTCGCCCAGCGTGAAGGCGGTTTCATCGGTCTGGCGGATCTTCAACTGCCCGTCGCCGCGCTCCATGTCGTCAAGCAGGTTCCCGAGACCCTTCACCAGGTTCTCGCCACCGGATTCGACCGTGGCGCGGATGACCTCGGGATTGGTCATCAGGAAGTTTGTCGGGGCCAGCGCATCGACGAACTGGCGGGTGTAGAAATCGACCTTCTTGGCCGTCTTGTCGTCCAGGCCCTCGACCTCGCGCACTGTGTTGGTCAGCCAGCGCGACGACAGCAGATAGGACTGCTTGATGTAGTCGAAGACGATGCTCTCGTCCCATTCGGAATCCCGGAACCGGCGGTCTTCGCTGTCGGGTGCATGGGTCGGGTCGACCTCGGCGCCCACCATGCGCTGGGTCGTCGTCTGCCAGAGATCCATATAATCCTGCCAGAGCTGGAACTGGGCCTGCATCAGATGCGCGGGATTCGAGATCATGCGCTGGGTCAGTTCCATGAACGCCGAGCCCACATTCAGCGGGTCGCCCATGCCCAGGGAACCGGACTGGTTGGAAAGGAATGCGTTCAGGAGTGTCTGGCTGCGCTCCGCGATCTTGGCCATGGAGGCCGCAAGCTCATCAGGGGCGGGCGTGTCATTCCCGGCATTCGTTCCATTTTGTTGATCAGCCATTCGCCAATCCTCTATAACTTCAACACTTTTCCGATTCGCACCGGATTCGGCTCGCTGTTTCGTCGTGCAAAGACTGATGCTGCAAAACTATGTTGCAGTGCACAAAAGATCAAGCGAGTAGAAACATCGGGGGCGATTCGTGCAACGCCGCGAGGGGTGGATAGATATGAAAACCGGGACTTTCGGAACTACGCGTCGTGCGCTGCCCGTCTTGGTTGCGCTGGTTTTGAGCGGTTGTTCGTTTTCCGATCTCGATGTGTTCGGGCTGTTCGAGGACGAACCGCAGACGGCGGAGCGCCCTGCGGATGAAAACCTTCGCGCGCGCGCCGACGAGGAACGCGATGCCGCCGAAGACGCCGACACCCCGTCCCTGACAACGGTTCCCAGCCGTCCCGCCGGGGTCGAGGCCACCAATCGCGACCGCGTCGTTAAGGGACTGATCTCGGATCGCGAGAATGCGCGCTACACGGACGAGGCGATCCGTCTCCAGGGTTCGACCCGCACGCCCGATACCTCTCAGTTGGCGACCCGGACACCGCCGCCGCCACCACCGCCGACGCCACAGGCCCCGGTCGCAACAGCGCCGCCGCCACCGCCGCCGTCCGCACCGTCGCCGTCCCAGATCATTGCCGGTGCGGTAAGCACGCCGGCTCCGCGCCCGGCCGCGCCGGCGCCCGCCCAGCAGGCCTCCGTCGTGGTGGATCCCACGGCGATAGACGGGGGCGGGTATGCCCCGGTTTCGGCCCAGGTCAGCCGCGACACCCAGGTCGCGACCATCCAGTTCAACCATAATTCCGCGAATCTGAGTGCGGGAGACCGCCAGATCATCTCGACGGTCGCATCGGCGGTGCGGGAATCCGGCTCGCGGTTGCTGGTGGTCGGACATGCGAGCAGCCGCACGCGGCAGCTTTCGAAGGCGCGTCACGAAGTGGTCAATTTCGATGTTTCGTTTGCGCGCGCCAATGCCGTCGCACAGGCGCTGATCCAGTCCGGCGTTCCGTTGAACAATGTCACCGTCGAGGCTGTGGCCGACGACCAGCCGATCTATTCGGAAGCGATGCCGAACGGAGAGGCGGGCAATCGGCGCGCCGAGATTTACTTCCTCAACTAGACGAAATGAAAAGGGCCTCGCACGCCCGCCCAGAGGAATGTAAAAGAGCGCGCGGCGTTGCCTGTTGGCAGCGTCTTTACACCCATTATCGAAAACCAACCGGTCCGGACCCATGCACACGGAATTTCACCGCATTAAGCGGTTGCCGCCCTACGTATTCTCCGAAGTGAATGCGATGAAGGCGGCCGCGCGTGCGGCGGGTGCGGATATCATCGATTTCGGCATGGGCAATCCGGATTTGCCGACGCCGCCGCATATTGTCGAGAAACTGGTTGAGACGGTCCAGGACCCGCGGACCCATCGCTATTCGAATTCGCGCGGCATACCCGGTCTGCGCAAGGCGCTGGCCGGATATTACGAGCGGCGCTTCGGCGTCGACATCGCTCCCGAACGCGAGGCCATTGTCACCATCGGCTCCAAGGAAGGGCTCGCCAACCTGGCGCAGGCCATCACCGGGCCGGGCGATGTGATGCTGGTGCCCAACCCGTCCTATCCGATCCACCAGTTCGGCTTCATCATCGCCGACGGGACCGTGCGCTATCTGCCGGTCGCGCCGGATGCCGAGTTCATGGTCGCGCTTGAGCGTGCGGTGGTGCATTCCCAGCCCAAGCCTGTCGCGCTGGTGCTTTGCTATCCCGCCAACCCGACGGCCGTCACGGCCGATCTGGATTTCTATGCCCAGGTGGTCGATTTCTGCCGCGCCCACGAGATCATCGTGCTGTCCGATCTCGCCTATGCGGAAATCTATTTCGACGACAATCCGCCGCCATCGATCCTGCAGGTGCCGGGGGCCAAGGATGTCGCGGTCGAGTTCACTTCTCTCAGCAAGACCTATTCCATGCCGGGCTGGCGCATCGGGTTTGCCGCCGGTAATCCGCAACTGATCGGGGCACTGGCGCGGGTGAAAAGCTATCTCGACTATGGCGCCTTCACGCCGATCCAGGTTGCCGCAACGGCCGCTCTGAACGGGCCGCAGGATTGCGTCGAGGAAACGCGTGCGATCTATCGCGAACGGCGGGATGTTCTGGTCGAGGGGCTGACCCGCGCGGGCTGGGATGTCCCGGTGCCGACCGCGAGCATGTATATCTGGGCGCCGATCCCGGAACCCTTCGCATCCCTGGGCAGCGTGACCTTTTCGAAGCTGCTGCTCAAGCACGCCCATGTCGCGGTCTCGCCGGGCCTCGGGTTCGGAGAATATGGCGACGGGCATGTCCGCATCGCCCTGGTCGAGAACACCCAGCGTATTCGTCAGGCCACGCGCAGCCTGCGTCAGCTCTTCGCCGAACCCGACAAGGCGTTGGCCGATGCGGCGGATGCTGCCCAGATGTCCGTCGCGGCGAAACAGCCGTCAGAGAGTTGAGGTCGAGAATGTCGAATTCATTGCGGGTTGCGATTGCGGGGCTGGGAACGGTCGGCGCCGGGACGATCGAGGCCCTGACCCGGCACCGGGATCTCATCGCCAGACGTGGTGGCCGAGCCGTCGATATCGTCGCGGTGTCGGCGAAAAACCGATCCAAGGACCGGGGTATCAGCCTCGACGGGTTTGACTGGTATGACGATCCGGTGTCCATGGCGCGCGAGGCGGATGTCGATGTGGTCCTCGAGCTGATCGGCGGCGAGGACGGACCCGCCAAGGCGGTCTGCGAAGCTGCCATTGAATCCGGTAGTCATGTGGTGACCGCGAACAAGGCGCTGTTGGCGATGCGCGGAAATGCGCTGGCGGCCGCGGCGGAATCCGCCGGCGTGTCCCTGAGCTACGAGGCGGCGATCGCGGGCGGCATTCCCATCGTCAAGGCGCTGCGTGAAGGCCTGGCCGGCAATGCGATCACCCACGTCTATGGAATTCTGAACGGGACCTGCAACTATATCCTGACCGAGATGCGCGAGAACCGGCTGTCCTACGAGACGGTTCTGGCCGACGCCCAGAAGCTCGGCTATGCCGAGGCGGAGCCGAGCGTCGATGTCGACGGCATCGATGCAGCCCACAAGCTGGCCCTGTTGTCGAGCCTCGCCTACGGCACCAAGGTCAACTTCACAGGTGTCTATACCGAGGGTATCCGCAAGGTCGCGCTCGAGGATATCGACTATGCCGAGGAGTTCGGTTTCCGGATCAAGCTGCTGGGCAGTGCGCGGATGACCGAGAACGGGCTCGAACAGCGCGTCTATCCCTGCATGGTTAGCCAGTCGGCTTCGATCGCGCATGTGGAGGGTGCCTACAACGCCGTGGTGGCGCGCGGCGATTTCGTCGACGACACGATGTATCAGGGCCGCGGCGCCGGGGCTGGACCGACCGCGTCGGCGGTGGTCGCCGACATCATCGATCTGGCGCGCGGCAGCTCGATGCCCACATTCGGGATGCCGGCCGGTCAGCTTGCCGACGCGCCGGTCTCGCCGATCGAGCGCCACAGGGGAGCGTACTACATTCGCCTGATGGTGAAAGATCAGCCGGGCGTGATTGCCGAGGTGACCGCGGTCTTCCGCGACGAGGCGGTGTCGATCGAGACAATGCTGCAGCGCGCACGATCGCAAACCCAGGCGGTTCCGGTCGTGCTCACCACTCATGAGTGCGAGGAAGCCGCGATGCGCCGCACACTGGATCGTATCGAGGCATTGGATTCTGTCGTCGAACAGCCGACAATGATCAGAATCGAAACACTGACCTGAACAGAGCCGGGACACCGGCCGTTAACACGACGAAGACAGGGGGGTTTTATGGCCAGCCAATCCGAGGCGGTGATGGACCGCAACATGGCGATTGAAGCGGTGCGTGTGACCGAGGCGGCCGCAATTGCGGCGGAAAAATGGATCGGGCGCGGCGACGAGCGTGAGGCCGATGCGGCCGCGGTCGAGGCCATGCGGGCCGCGCTCAACAAGCTGAGCATCGACGGCACCGTGGTGATTGGCGAGGGCGAACGCGACGAAGCGCCGATGCTTTACATCGGAGAGAAGGTTGGCACCGGCGGCCCGAAGATCGACATCGCGCTCGACCCCCTGGAAGGCACAACCATCACGGCCAAGGCGAACCAGAACGCCATGGCGGTGCTGGCGCTGGCCCCGGACGGGGACTTTCTGAACGCGCCGGACGTCTACATGGAGAAGATCGCGATTGGCGGCGGCTTCAAGACCGCGCTCATCGACATCGACGCGCCGCCCGTCGACAATCTCAGCCGGCTGGCGAAGGAAAAAGGTGTCGATCTTTCCGATCTGACCGTTTGCATCCTGGACCGGCCGCGCCATGAGGAGCTGATCGCGTCTGTGCGCGAGGCGGGCGCGCGCATCTTCCTTATTTCCGACGGCGACATCTTTGGCGTCATGGCCACGTCCGACCCGAACAGCGGCATCGACATGTATTTGGGCAGCGGCGGCGCGCCGGAAGGCGTGCTGGCGGCGGCGGCGCTACAGAGTATCGGCGGCCAGATTCAAGGCAAGCTCCTGTTCCGCAACGATGACGAGATCGGCCGCGCGCGCAAGCTCGGCATCGAGGATCTTGACCGGGTTTACGATCGCGATGATCTGGCGTCCGGCGATGTGATCTTTTGTGCCACCGGCGTCACTGACGGTTCCATGCTCAAGGGTGTCCACAAGTTCCCCGGCGGCGCGAAGACCCATTCGCTCGTCATGCGCTCCCACACGGGCACGTCGCGCGAAGTCATCACCCGGCACAATTTCGAACGCAAGCTCGGCATGGACGACTGATCGAAAATGACGGCAGCGGAGAATCCGGTCTCGAACGCGACATCTGAAACGGATGTCCTCGTTGCGAAATCGGTGACCGGGCGCCGCTGGGTGCAGCGAGTAGGCGATGACCGCACCGGCCTGGCGCTGGCGCAGCGCCTCGACCTGCCCGAGATTGTCGGCCGGGTCATGGCCGCGCGCGGTATCGAGATCGAAGCCGCCGAACAGTTCCTGGAACCGACCCTGCGTGATGTATTGCCCGATCCGGCGCGCCTCCAGGGCATGGACGTGGCGGCCGAGCGTCTGGCCGACGCGATCCGGGATGGCGATTCAATCGCGATCTTCGGGGATTACGACGTCGATGGCGCGACCTCGTCGGCGCTGCTCGCGCGGTTTCTGTCGGCCGCGGGTGTGCCCGCCAGGGTCTACATTCCCGACCGTATCACCGAGGGTTACGGCCCGACCACGCCGGCGATGCTGCGTTTGCGCGCCGAGGGGGTCGGGCTGGTCATCACCGTCGATTGCGGGACCACGGCCTTCGAACCCCTGGAGGCGGCCGCGGATGCCGGGCTCGACGTGATCGTGGTCGATCACCACGTCGCCGAGCCGGCCCTGCCGCGCGCGGTCTCGGTGATCAATCCCAACCGTTTCGACGATACCAGCGGGCAGGGTGCACTCGCGGCAGTCGGCGTGTCGTTCCTGTTTGCTATTGCCGTTAACCGGGTGCTGCGGGAGCGTGGCTGGTACGCGGCGTCGGGCAAGGACGAACCGGATCTGCTGGGTCTGCTCGATCTGGTTGCGCTGGGCACCGTGTGCGATGTGGTGCCTCTGGTCGGTGTGAACCGGGCCTTTGTCAGCCAGGGCCTGAAGGTGATGGCCCGGCGCCAGAATCCGGGTCTCGTGGCGCTGGCCGATGTGGCGCGGGTCGACACGCGCCCGACGGAGTATCACGCCGGTTTCCTGCTCGGGCCGCGGGTCAATGCCGGGGGTCGTGTGGGCGAGGCCCCGATGGGTGCGCGCCTCCTGATGACCCCCGATAGCGCCGAGGCGGTTGAAATCGCCCAGCGACTGGACGGGTGGAACACGGAACGCCGCGAGATTGAGGCGCAGGTCCAGGAAACGGCGATGGCACAGGCTGAGGACATCGACAGTTCCGCCGCGCTGATCATTGCGTCGGGCGATGGCTGGCACCCCGGCGTGATCGGGATCGTCGCCGGACGCCTGAAGGAACGTTTCAACCGGCCGGCCTTCGTCATCGGGTTCGAGGGGGACACCGGCAAGGGATCGGGCCGCTCGGTCGAGGGTGTCGATCTGGGCAGCGCGGTGATCGCGGCCCGGCAGGCGGGGCTGCTGATCAATGGCGGCGGCCACAAGATGGCGGCGGGCTTGACCGTCGAGCGCGGCAAGCTGGCGGAGCTACAGAAGTTCCTGGACGAGAGGGTCGCACATGACATTACACGCAACGCTGTCGTTCCGACGCTTCGGATCGATGGTGCCGTGGCGCTGTCCGGCGTGCAGCCGGACTTCGTGGAATTCCTGCAGCGCCTGGCGCCCTTCGGGGTCGGCAATGCCGAGCCGCGCTTCGTGCTGCCCGCGGTGCGCGTGGCCAAGGCCGATGTGGTGGGGACGGGCCATGTGCGCTGTTTCCTGACCGGCCCCGACGGCGGCCGGCTCAAGGCCATCGCGTTCCGTGCGGCGGGTGAGCCCCTGGGCAATACCCTGCTCAACACAGACGGGCTGGCCCTGCAGCTGGCCGGAAAGCTCCGGCCCGACAACTGGCAGGGCCGCAACGACGTTCAGCTGATCATCGACGACGCGGCAGTGTCGGCAGCGGTGGCATAGCCCTTGATTTCGACGCGGCCAGTCGTTATGTCGAGGCCGCCGTTTCACGGCCTCGGCGTCCCCATCGTCTAGAGGCCTAGGACACCACCCTTTCAAGGTGGAGACACGGGTTCGAACCCCGTTGGGGACGCCAACCTCCAGCTCACACAGCCGAAATCCGCGATCGCCGTCGCCGATGCGCGCGAGCTGAGCGGCAGTCTACGCCGGCTGCGCGAGGTCCCGCGCCGGACCCGGCCATCATCAACGTAATGGGCTTGGGAAATCATTGCGTCCAGCGCATGATTGTCGGCAACAACCAACGCATTTCAAACAGAGGGGGGACCCATGCCCGTTTACAAAGCCGACGAAATGGTGCCGACGCCAGACAGCGCGCGCCCACACATCATGATGAAGCAGTATGGTGGCGAGCTGATCAAAGCGGGGATCGTGACCTACGCGCAAGGTGATGCGCCGCCGCCGCACGTTCATCCAACCGACGAACAGTGGATTTACCTGCTCGAGGGGCGGCTCGCGACGATACTCGGCGATGAGCTCGATATCATCGGCCCCGGGGACATGGTCTATATCCCGCGCGGCGTCCCGCACGGCATTCGCCTGCTGGGCGATGAGTGCCGTTTCTTCACGTGCAAGAGCCCGGCGGGGTCCGGCGCTCTCAGTGAGGACTACACACCGATCCCGAACCTCGACGAAATGATTCAGAAACTCGACGAGGCGGCCGACGGAACATGAGTGCCGCCATTCGGTCGGTGCGGCAGTTCAGTATTCTTGTATAAGACTGGACAACAGGCCGCGCTCCAAACAATACTGAATGGATTTTGATTCCGGAGTTCATGTCGCCACCCGGTGACGCATTCGGGTTCAATATCGAGGCGGGTTTGGCACCCGTCTCGCAAGTATGATGAGATTATACAAAGGGAGGAAATCTCGATGATGAAATCAGCAACACTGGGCCGTCTGGTTCTCGGCGCATTCGCCGGCACGATCTTCACGTTCGCCGCCGGAAGCGCCATGGCCGAGTATCCAGACAAGCCGATCACCTTCATTGTTCCTTATTCCCCGGGCGGCGGTTCCGATCAGCAGGCGCGTCGCCTGCAGCCCGGCCTGGAGGAGGCGCTCGGCGTCGAAGTCCGGATCGTCTACAAGACTGGTGGCGGCGGCGCTGTCGGCTTCAACGAGCTGTGGCGTTCGAAGGCCGATGGTTACACCATCAGTAACGTCGTGGTGCCCAACGTGGTCATCTCGGCCAAGGGTAAGGACGTCGGCTTCAAGCCGGGCGAATTCGCCTACATTGGCATGACGGTGCGTTCCGTCGGCGCGCTGATGGTGCCCAAGGGCAGCAAATATGGCTCGCTTTCCGAGTTCGTTGCAGCTGCGAAGGCAAATCCGGGCAAGCTGACCGTCGCGGGTGTCGGCAGCACCGGCGAGCGTAACTTCGGCGAGCTCGCCAAGATTCTCGGTATCGAGACCACCTACGTGCCGGTGTCCGGCGGCGTCGGCAAGATGATGCCGATGCTCCAGGGCAAGCATGTGGATGCGGGTATGACCGCGTCCAATCATGCCGTGAAGCACAAAGCCACGGTCGACACGCTGGTCGTAGCCGGTCCTAAACCGACCGCCGCGCTCCCGGGTGTGCCGAGCGAGCCTCGGTGGACCTACACGACGACGTGGGGAATCATGGCGCCTCCAGGTACCCCTGCGGATCGTGTCGCGAAGCTCAACGAAGCGCTCTATAAGGCGACCGCCAAACCCAATGTCGTCAAGATCGTCAACAGTCTCGGGCTGACGCAGATGCGTCAGACGCCGGCCGAAGCAAAGGCCTACGTCGACGCGGCAATCAAGAAGTTCGCAAACTAGCGATTTCTTAGGCTCCAGGTATCCTCGGCTCCACGGGCGTGGGGCCGGGGCGGCCTGTCTGCTTGCCTTTCATGATCCGTTCCTCGATGGCCCAGGAGCCTATCCGGGAACACGTGCGTCCAGTAATTCGGGAATGATGCGTTGATCGAAGGTCTGATGCAGACGCTCACGCTGTCGGTCATGTTCTGGCTGACGGTCGGTGTCTTGATCGGCATGGTGGTGGGCACTCTGCCGGGGCTGACCGCGACCATGGGAACGGCACTGCTCGTGCCGTTTACATTCGCGCTGCCCACCGAAGCGGGCATCGCCATGCTAGGCGGGCTGTACGTCTGCGCGATGTTCTCGGATGCGATCCCCGCGGTGCTGGTCAACACGCCGGGGACCCCCGCCGCGATGGCGACGGCATTCGACGGACATCCGATGGTCCACAAGGGCCGCGGCCAGGAGGCGATTATCGGCGCGTGTTTTAGTTCGGCGATCGGCACGTTATTTGGTGCCGCCGCATACCTGCTGCTCGCCTGGCCACTTATCAACATTGCCCTGAAATTCGGCCCGCCAGAATTTTTCTGGCTTGGCATATTCGCCCTCACCATCATCGGCAGCCTTGCCGGGGATTCGATCCTCAAGGGCCTCGCCGGCGGTGCCATCGGTCTGTTGATCAGCAGCATCGGGATCAGCCACGGCAACGAAATCGCGCGCTTCACCTTCGGCGTGCCGGAATTGCGTGGGGGCCTGTCCCTCGTCGCGGGTCTGATCGGGATCTTCGCCATCCCCCAAGTCTTGTCGATGATAGCGGATCTTCGACGGAAGGAATTCATCGCCGAGTACAAGCCCGTGGGCGGGCAGACCATGAAGACCATCGGCAAGGTCCTCGCGCATCCTGTTCACGTCGTACGCTCGGCGGTCATCGGTGCTTTCATCGGCATCCTGCCCGGCGCGGGCAGTCCCATTGCCGCATTGGTTTCCTATAACGAGGCCGTACGGTGGGGAAAAAACAAGGAGAATTTCGGCAAGGGTGATCTGCGCGGCGTCACCGCGTCGGAGATCGCGAATAACGCGGCAGCGCCCGCGGCCATGATTCCACTGGTCACCCTGGGCGTACCAGGCTCGTCGCCGGCAGCCGTCATCGCCGGCGCGCTCATGCTCCGCGGTTTGAACCCGGGCCCGGAGCTGTTCCAGAGCGACGGGTCGCTTGTCTTCTCCTTCGGCTGGTCACTGCTGTTCGCGGGCATCGTGACCTTCATACTCGGCACCCTGTTCGCGCCGCTGCTGGTCCGGATCATCCGCATCCCGCTGCGCCTGCTGGCGCCACTCATCATGCTGCTGGCGATCATCGGGGCCTATGCGATCCGGAACAATATCTTCGATGTCTACATCATGCTGGCGCTGGGGGTGTTCGTATTCCTGATCCGACGTCTGGGCTTCCATCCCGGGCCCATCGGACTGGGCCTCATTCTTGGCCCGATCATCGAGCCGTCACTCGTCCAGGCGATGTACATCTCAGATGCGACGTCGGTCTGGAACGTGTTCTTTACCGGCACGATCAACATCATCCTGATCACCCTGAGCGTGCTTTCGATCGTCCTGGTCGTCTGGTCCCGCCACCGCGACCGGATGCTCGAACGAAGGGGTATGGGGCCTGGGGTCCATCTGAAGAAACCGGACGGACCGGAGTAGGGGCATGATGAAAAGATTCGTAGACCGGGACCTCGTAACGGCCCTCATGCTCTTCGGCGTGAGCGCACTGTTTTCCGTTGGCTCCAGTTCGGACCCGAAGGACTGGGCGTTCCCGCTCCTCGCGAATTACGTCACGCTCGGGATCGCGCTGGCCTTCCTCGTGAAGTTCATCATCGCGGTCGTGATGAAACATCGGCCGGATCTCATCACGATGACTTCGGACAACTGGGTCTCGGCCAAGGACGTGCTCGTTTCCCTGATGACCGTACTCGTCTATCTATTCGTCATGTTCGGCCTCGGATTCTGGCCGGCGAGCCTGATCATGTTGATCCTGACCTCGCTCTACCTGACCCAGGAGCGCACGACCCGAAACATCAGGCTCGCAATCATCGTGCCCATTTGCATTTGCATCTTGGCTTTCCTGATCTTCACCCATGTCTTCTTCGTGCCGTTCCCTGAATCGGGCTGGTTTGCTGGATCAGGATAGAGGTCCGGGACACGACTTCTCCGAGGTCGAGACACGGGTTTGATCCCCGTCTGGGATCAAACTCTCAACGCAAATCCATTTTTCGCGCATAATACGGGAACGGACGTCCGGTGGCTCGGTTGATCATGCGCGGCTTGTGTCGACACGATCGCCGATTGGAGTCAGATTGTCTGGACACGAAACGAGCAGCTTCTCCACGGGGTGGACATGTTTTTTAAATGCGCCAATCACGCGCCGGCGGCCGATCACGGCCACGTGCAGACCGTTCGCAACGCTAACAGTCACCTGACGGTCGACATTCACTGTCACGTCCACATTCCCGAGGTCGATGCCATGACTGAGGGACAGTGGGGGCCGGAAGATATTCCCGCGATCCATTTTGCCAGCGACCTGACCCGCGGACTCAATGTCGAGCAGAACGAGATCCTGATGCCGAAGCTGACCCAGCCCGAGCTGCGGATCGCCGACATGGACACGTGCGGGGTGGACATGCAGGCGATCTCGCCGGCCCCCTGGCACTATTGCTACTGGGCCGATCCGGATCTGGGTCGCGAGACGGCGGTCTATACCAATGATCACATGGCCGAACTCGGTGCGACCTATCCCGACCGGCTGATCCCCATGTGCACCGTACCCCTGCAGGCGCCCGAGTTGGCGGTGGCGGAGCTCGAGCGCTGCCACAGGGAGCACGGCATGCGCGGCGTCGAGATCGGCACGAATGTGGGCGGCAAGGAGCTCACACGCATCGGGCTCGAGAAATTCTTCGCCAGGGTCGAGGAGCTAGACATGCTGATCTTCATGCATCCGATCGGCACCACCGAGGGCGACCGGATGAAGGATCACTACTTCACCAACCTGATCGGCCACCCACTGGAATCGGCCCTGGCGATCGGTCACCTGGTGTTCGACGGCTATCTGGAGCGTCACCCCAACCTGAAGGTCTGCATTGCCCATGGTGGCGGCTATCTGCCGGGCTACTGGGGTCGTTTCGACCACCCGTACCCGACCCGCGCGGATGTGCATGGCGACCTGCCGCACCCGCCGTCCTACTATCTCAAGAAGCTGCACTTCGACACCGTCGTGTTCACCGAGATGCAGTTGCGCCACCTGATCGAGGCCTGGGGCCCGGACAAGATCCTCATGGGTACGGACTATCCCTACGACATGGCGGAGACCGATCCGGTGGGGCACGTGGACTCGGTCGAAGGCCTGTCGGAGGACGACAAGGCGATGGTCTGGGGCGGGAATGCCGCGCGGTTGCTCAACCTGGCTGTGAGAGCCAAGTCCTAGGCCGCGGGCTTTTCATCCAGCGCCGGTCGAGCGGACCTCCGTCCATTAGTCACGAACATCGAAACAAGCCAACGCACACGTTTTAATTGTAAGGAGCCCACCATGCGCACGCCACGCCTCGACCGCGACCGCCAGCAATGGATTTTCGACTATCTCGTGCAGGAGACCGGCAAGGTCTTCCACTGGGACGAGGAGGGCCGCCCGCTGCCCAAGAGCGTCAAGAGCCACGCCCAGATCTCGAAGCACCTGGGACGCATCGGCCAGCGCCTCGAAAGGGTGGCGGCGGAAGAGGAGGCTGCGGGCCACTCGGCGACGGCGCTGGAACTCTACTACCGGGCCTCGTCGACCTTTGCGCTGGCCCAGCACCCGGTGCTCGAGACCAATGACGAGAAGCGCTATCTGCATGGCCGCTGCATCGCCAACTTCGAGAAGGTGATCGAGCATGCGCCGTACCCGATCGAACGCCTGGAAGTGTCGTTCGAGGGGGTGGAACTCCAGTGCAATTTCCACATGCTGCCGGGCAAGCCGAACGCGCCGCTGGTCATCTTCATCCCCGGTTGCGACATGACCAAGGAGATCTATCCCGATCCACGCATCATGCAGGCCCATCTGCGCGGCATGCACATGCTGGTCATCGACGGGCCGGGGCAGGGTATGTCGAACCTGCGCGGCATCAAGCTGACGCCCGACAATTATGAGCGCGCGGTGCTGGCGATTGCCGAACACATGGCCGAACGCGAAGAGGTGGACGCCGAGCAGATCGTCGTCTACGCGCTGTCGATGGGCGCCCATTGGGGCCTCGAGGTGGCCGCCTCGGGCCATCCGCTGATCAAGGCGGTGGCTGCGCCGTGGACGTCCGCGCTCGACAAGTACTTCATCCTCGACACCTTCTCGCCGCGCTACAAACAGCTGTTCGGATACCTGATGGGGGCGTCGAGCGAGGAGGAGCTCGATGGCTGGGTCAGCCAGATGACCGTCGAGGGCCGGGAGGCCGACATCAAGTGTCCGGTGCTGATGACCGTCGGCGAGTATGATTCCCGCAGCCCGGTCGAGCTGGTCTACGAGTTCTACGACAAGATCACGGCGCCGAAAGAGCTCTGGGTCTACGAAGACACCTACCATCAGGCGCGCATGTTCGGCGCAGATCAGGCGCGTCACGACCACCACATGATGTGCCACGACTGGCTGGTGGATGCGCTGGCCGGCAAGTGTGGCGCCGGTCACGACAAGAAGATGTATCTGCGCACCGGCGGTGGCGGGCCCAACGGCAGCCAGGGCGAAGGCCAGGACGCGCTGCACTGGTGGGAATAGCGCGCCGATGAAGACGGCCTCCTATACACGGCACGGGCCGGCATCTGAGGTGCTGGAAATCGGCCTGCTTCCCGACCCGGTCCCCGGCGCCGGAGAGGTGCTTGTCCGGGTTGTGACGTCCGGCGTGAATCCTTCGGACGTAAAGGCACGTGCCGGATATCTCTGGCCGATGACCGCGCCGCGCACCATTCCTCACAGCGACGGCGCGGGTGTGATCGAAGCCGTGGGCGATGGCGTCGACCCGGCGCGCGTGGGCGAGCGTGTCTGGACCTACAATGTGAACCGGACCGAGAACGGTCTGGGCCAGGGCGCGATCGGAACGGCGGCCGAGCTTGTCGCGGTGCGCCAATCCCTGGCGGTGCCGCTCCCCGATGGAATCGATTTCGTGGCGGCTGCCGCCCTCGGCGTCCCCGCAATGACGGCCTATGCTGCGCTGTTGTCGGATGGGCCGGTCGATGGAATGACGGTACTAGTGACCGGCGGGGCCGGAGCCGTGGGTTCACTCGCGATCCAGATCGCCAAATGGGCGGGTGCAACCAACATCGTGACCACTATAAGTTCGGATGCCAAGGCCGCGGCGGCGATGACGGATGGTGCGAACGCGACGGTCAATTATCGCGAGCTGGGAACCGGGAACGTGTTGGGTGAGGCGTTGCTGGCTGCGAACGACGGCAGGCTGTTCGACCGGCTGGTCGATGTGGACTTCGGCACCTATGTGAATCTTGCCGCGGGACTGCTCCACCATGGGGGCGTGATCGGAACCTACGCATCCATGTCGGAGCCCAAGCCGACGGTCGATTTCTATCCGCTGATGATGAACAACATCACGATACGGCTCGTCGAGATTTATGCCCAGTCGCCGGCCCGGTTCACAGACATCACGGCCGGTGTCAACCGAATCCTTGCCGATGGTGCGCTGACGCCGCAGATCGACAGTACCTTTGCGCTGGCCGATCTGGTGGCGGCGCATGAGCGTGTCGAGACGGGACAGCAACTGGGGAACGTGATCGTCGAAATCTAGTTCTGCTGCGCGAAGGCGGCCTCGCAGATATCGCGGGCGCGTTTGTAGTCCTTTTCGATATCGGTTTTCAGCCCTTCGCGGAACGCCAGCAGGGCCGGGTTCTGACGGGCCTCGTGCGTGATGTAGCCGAACGGGCGGTCGGGGCCGGGCAGCCGGAAGGGGAGCACAGCATATCCGCCGGATTCCACGAGACTGCCCGCGATCAGGTCGGGCAGGACGGTCAGCATGTCCGAGTTCGCCATGATCGCGTGCATGGCGCCGGCCGAATTGCTCTCGAACGCGGGCAGGTCGATATAGTCGACCCCGACCGAGGTCAGCGCCAGCCGGGTGTCGCGATTGAGCAGGCTGTCGCGGGCATGGGTGATCCAGCGTGCCTGGGACAGCATCTCCGAGGTGATCCGCGATGCATCCAGCAGAGGATGGCCCGCCCGGCAGACAATCACGTTCTCGCCCCGGGTCAGGCGTTCGACGATCAGGTTCGGAATGCCCTCGATCACGTCCACGGGCGCCATGATCAGATCGAGGTTGCCCTCGACTAGCTGGCTCAAGAGTGCCGGCGCGTAGGCATTCTGGAGTTCGATCCGGATGTCCGGATAGCGCTGCAGCCACGACGCGATGAACCCCGAGGCGACGCGCTGACTATGGAACGGCGGCGCGCCCACCCTCAGTTCGCCCTGCTGCCCGGTCGCGACCCGTTCGGCGAGGCCGGAGACCTGCTCTGTTGTGGTGCGGATCGAGCGGCCGTAGCTGGCAAGCTCGACCCCGAGCGTCGTGGGTGTCACGGGCTTGCGTCGCGATGCAAAAATCGGGGCGCCGACCTGGGCCTCCAGGGCGCTGGCCATCCGACTCAACGCCGGCTGGCTGGTGTTGAGTTTCTCGGCGGCGAGGGTGAAGGACTGACAGTCGAGAATCTCGGTCAGTTGCACCAGATGTTTGGGGTCAATAGACATATCAAAATGATATGATAATATAAGTAATCATGATTTTTCAATCTAATTCGGCTGGGCTAGTCTGGGTTAGATAGAGGCCGGAAAAACCGGCCCCACGGACACAAATGGGAGATGAAAATGCGCTTCGTGCTTAGCCTTGCATTCGCTTCTGCCGTGATGGCTGCGATGATCTCGTTGCCCGGTACGGCGCATGCGAAAACACGTATTCTGACCAACTGTTTCTGGCCGCCGCAACACTATATGTGCACCCAGATCCTGCCCACCTGGGGCAAGTGGGTGGACGAGGCGACCGACGGCCGGGTTAAGATCACGATCCCGCCGAAATCGCTGGCCGCGCCGCCCGAGCAGTGGGGTTCGGTCGAGAAGGGAATCGCCGATGCCGCGGTCCAGTTCAACGGCTTCGTGGCAAACCGCGTCACCGGTCCGCTGGTGGCGATGAACCCGTTCGTGGCGAGCGCCGATGCGCCGGCCATGTCGGAAGCCCTGTGGGAGACTTACCAGAAGTATTTCGCGGACGAGTACAAGGGCGTGAAGGCCCTGTCCATGTGGGTGATCACCCCGGCCGAGGTCTATAGCCAGAACGACAAGCCGATCAATTCGATTGATGATCTCAAGTCCCGCAAGATCTGGGCGCTGCCCGGCACCGTTGCGAACCTGATGAAGAAAATCGGTGTCGGCGTCGTCGCCGGCCCGGCCGTTCAGGCCAATGAGGTGATCTCGCGTGGCGTGGTCGACGGCCATATCGGCCTGAGCCCGGTCTCGATCGCCAAGTTCCAGCTTGGGCCGTACACCAAGTCGATGACCCAGTTCAAAACCCGCATCTACTCGACCAGTTTCTCCTTCGTGATGAACGAGAAGAAGTGGGCCGAGATCTCGCCGGAAGACCAGAAGGCGATCATGGCTGTCAGCGGTCCAAAGTTCGGCAAGATGGCTGCCCAGTTTTGGGTCGATGGCGACAAGGCTGCGATCGCGCGCTTCAACTCTGAATGGGGCATCACCGTCCATGACGCCGATCCGGCGTTCGAGGCGGCGCTCACCGAGCAGTCGAAGTTCCTGACCGAGGGCTGGATAAAGAAGGCCAGCGCCAAGGGCATCGATGGTCAGGCGGCGTACGACTTCTACGTCAACCGCGTTGCTGAACTGTCGAAGTTTTAGCCGGCCCTTCGGCACCAGACTCTGAATCAGGGGGGATACGCAATGCAGTCCATCGCCCGCGCGGTGCTGCCGCGTATCCTCACCGTTCTCGAGACGTTTTCCGCGATTTTGCTGTTCGTCATGATGGCGTTGACCTTCGTCGACGTGATCGGACGCTACGTCTTCACCGCGCCGGTCTTCGGCGCGGCGGAGATGATCCAGTTCCTGCTCGCCATGACGATCTTCGGCGGGCTAAGCCTGATCAATGCCCATGACAGCCACATCACGGTCGAGCTGTTCGAGCCCTGGCTAAAGAAACGTTTTCCGCGGCTACAGCCGATCGCCGTGCAGTCCTTCTCTGTCATGGTGATGACAATCATTGCCTGGCAGCTGACGGTCTTTGCCATCGAGGCGCACGAACTGGGAAGCTTCACCGTGGTCCTCGAATGGCCGCTGGTCGTCGTCGCAGGGACGGTGGCCGGTTTGTCGATCGTCAGCCTGCTCGTGCAGATTCTGGGGCTGTGCCTGCACAACGATCCCGACTGGAAAAGTGATCATGGAGAGCCTCTATGACCACGGCGCTGATCGGGTTCGGTATCCTCCTCCTTCTATGTTTCTTCGGCCTTCGTGTCGGATTTGCGACGCTCTTCGTCGGCCTTGTCGGCTTCGCGCTGCAGCGCGGCTTGTCGCCGGCCCTGTCCATGACGGGTCAGCAGATTATGGACGACGCGATGTCGTACAACCTGAGCGTCATCCCGCTTTTCATCCTGATGGGCGTCTTCATCTACCGGGCCGACCTCTCGCGCGATCTCTACACAGCCGCCTATTCGGGCCTCGGCCGTTTCCGCGGCGGGCTCGCGCTGTCGACCGTCGTCGCCTGCGCCGGGTTCTCGGCCGTCTCGGGCTCGTCGGTAGCGACCGCTGCCACCATGACCCGCGTCGCCATGGAGCCGATGCGCAAGTATCGCTACCACGACAGCCTGTCGTCCGGGACCATCGCCGCGGGCGGGACCCTGGGAATCATGATTCCGCCGTCCGTCCCGCTCGTCATTTACGGCATCGTTGCCGAGCAGGACATCGGCAAGCTCTTCATCGCCGGTGTGCTTCCCGGCATCCTCCTGGTCGCGCTCTTCATGGGGGCCGTCGCCGTGGTCGTCCGCCTCAATCCCGAGGCCGGTCCCGCCGGCGAACCGCTGGATCCAGAGGTCGCCCGCCGCGCCCAGCGTTCGGTCTGGCCCGTTCTCGCGCTGTTCCTGCTCGTCCTGGGCGGCATCTACGGCAAGATCTTTACGCCGACCGAGGCGTCGGGCATCGGCGCGGTTGGCGCCGCAGCCATTGCCTTCATGCGCGGTCACTTGCGCTCCATCGGCGAGTGGCGCGACGCGCTGGTCGAGGCGACCCGCACCACGGCGACGCTGTTCATCGTGATCTTTGGCGCGCTGGTGTTCGCCCAGTTCATCAACCTGTCCGGGCTGCCCTACGACCTGGTGGACATCGTCGACGACTTCGAGCTGACCGGCACCCAAATCGTGCTCTTCGTCATGTTCATCGCCGTCCTCATGGGGATGATCTTCGAGTCCATCGGCATCCTGCTCCTCCTCGTGCCGGTCTTTCTGCCGTCGCTGTTCGCGGCCGGCGTCGACATGATCTGGTTCGGCATCCTGGTCGTGCTGGTGACCGAGCTGGGCTTGATCACGCCGCCGATTGGCATGAACGTCTTCGTCGTTCGATCGGTCATGCCGGACATCAAGCTCGGACACATATTCAAGGGCGTCGTCGCCTTCATCGTCGCCGACGTCATCGCGCTGGTTCTAGTATTCGGGCTGCCGGATATCGCAACGCTGCTTCCGAAATTTATGGAGTGACGGGTCACGCCCGTTGGAGAGTTGAATGGGTAAGTTACGAAACGTTCTGTGGATCATGGCGGACCAGTTGCGGTGGGATTACCTGTCCTGCTACGGCCACCCGCATCTGGAGACCCCGCATCTGGACGGGCTGGCGGCGAAGGGCGTGCGGTTCAACAAGGCCTATGTGCAGTCACCGATCTGCGGGCCTTCGCGCATGAGCTTCTACACTGGCCGGTACGTCCGTAGCCACGGCGCGACCTGGAACGGTTTCCCCCTGCGTGTTGGCGAGCCGACGCTGGGCGATCATCTGCGCGAGATCGGTGCCGAGTGCGTGCTGGTCGGCAAGACCCACATGATCCCGGACACCGAGGGCATGGCGCGGCTCGGCATCGACCCTGAATCGATGATCGGCGTGCACACAGCCGAGTGCGGGTTCACGCCGTTCGAGCGCGATGACGGCATGCATCCCGAGGGCTACTACGACATCAACCCGAACTACGACCAGTATCTGCGCGACCAGGGCCTGGGTGGAGAGAACCCCTGGGAGGAGTGGGCCAACTCCGCCCAGGGTGACGACGGTGAACTCCTGTCGGGCTGGCTCATGGAGAACTCGAACAAGCCCGCGCGGGTGCCCGAGGAGCATTCCGAGACGCCCTACATGACCACCCGTGGGATCGAGTTCATCGAGCAGGCCGGCGACAAGCCATGGCTTTGCCACCTGTCATATATCAAGCCCCATTGGCCCTATATCGTTCCGCCGCCCTATCACGACATGTACGGCGCGGACGACGTCATCCCGGCGGTTCGTTCGAACGCCGAGCGCATGACCGATCACCCGGTCTACCGTGCCTGGCAGAACCACCGCGTGTGCAAGGCCTTCTCTCGCGACGAGGTGCGCGAGCGCGTGATCCCCGCCTATATGGGCCTGATCAAACAGCTCGACGATCAGATGGGACGGCTGTTCGCCTATCTGAAAGAAACGGGTCGCATGGAGGACACCATGATCGTGATGTCGTCCGATCACGGCGACTACCTGGGCGATCACTGGCTGGGCGAGAAGGATCTCTTCCACGACGCCTCGGCCCGCATTCCGCTGATCATCTATGACCCGCGCGAGGAGGCGGATGCGACGCGGGGTACGACATCCGATGCGCTGGTCGAGGGCATTGACCTCGCGCCGACTTTCCTCGAACTTATGGGCGGCGAGGCCAAGCCGCACATCCTCGAGGGGCGCTCGCTGGTGCCTATCCTTGAGGGGCGTCAGACCGAGTGGCGGAAATACGCAATCTCCGAGTATGACTATGCGACCCGCCAGTCTCGTGCCGAGCTCGAAATCGACCAGGCCGACGCGCGGCTGCTGATGATCTATGACGGGCGCTGGAAATACATCCTCGCCGAGGGATTCCGGCCGCTCCTATTCGATCTCGAGAACGACCCTGACGAGGTGGTCGACCTCGGCGCCGAGCCCGAACACGAGGCGATTCGCGCCGAGCTGCACGAGGCGCTGTTCGCCTGGGCGCGACAGCACCACACGCGCATCACGCGTGCACCGGAGCAGGTCAACCGCATGTCGGCCGGCGGTGAGCCGCCGGGCATCCAGATCGGGTTCTGGAACGAGGAAGAGCTTCGCGAATCCGGCCGGAAGAGCGTGCACCCGCCGGTCAATCTCGACAGCTAGGACCCACTAGTAGGGGATCTTGGTCTCCGAGACCGTCCATGCTTCGAACGACTTGATGGTCTCCTCGCGGAGCAACTGGCTTGTCGGGATCGCACGATCTTGGATGGGCTTCGGAATTTCGGTGTAGAGAAAATCGTCGTCAAACTCGATCGCCGCCGCGTCGGCCTTCGTGTTGCCGAAGTAGATGCGATCCAGCCGCGCCCAATAGATGGCGCTCAGGCACATGGGGCACGGCTCACAGCTCGTATAGACCTCGCAGCCCTCGAGGTTGAACGTACCCAGTCGCGAACAGGCTTCGCGGATCGCGACCACCTCGGCATGGGCCGTCGGGTCGTTG
>PBWR01000005.1 GCA_002727315.1 Alphaproteobacteria bacterium | reverse complement strand
CGAAGCGACCGTGCCGAAGGTCACGCTGATCACGCGCAAGGCCTATGGCGGCGCCTACGACGTCATGTCTTCGAAGCACATTCGCGGTGACATCAACTACGCCTGGCCGACAGCGGAGATCGCCGTCATGGGGCCGAAAGGGGCGGTGGAGATCATCTATGGCGAGGATCGCGACGATCCGGAGAAGATCGAGGCACGGACCGAGGAATACCGCAAGCGCTTCGCCAATCCCTTCGTGGCGGCGCAGAAAGGTTTCATCGATGACGTGATCTACCCACACAGCTCGCGCCGGCGTATCTGCCGGGCACTGCGGCTGCTCGAGAACAAGTCACTCGAGAATCCCTGGAAGAAGCACGACAACATCCCCCTCTAGCGGGGCGGGTGCGCTCAGGTCTTTCTGCCCCACACGAAGCCGCGGCATTCGGGAAGCCGGGTCGGCGGATCGGCTAGCTTCCAGCCGCGCACCGTGTCGAACCCGGCGGCCTTGACCATGCTGCCCATGCATCTGAGCGTCGGTGCCCACCAGTTGGTCTCGTTCTCGCCGTACTCGTCGTTGGGGTAGAACTCCATCACCATCTCGGTGCCGAAGCCCTTGCCGGCGCCTCGGTAGGCGCTGAAGTCGTCGGCGATGGCCGATTCGATGAACAGGTCTCCGGTGCACACGGCGGCCAGCTTGTCGATGGCGTACATGGGCCAGCGCAGGTGGTAGAGCACGCCGAAACAGAACACCACGTCGAAGGAACCGAAGGTTTCGGGTGTGAGGTCATAGATCGACATCTCGTGACGCTGGCAGGTATCGGTGTCGAAACCCAGAGCCGACCGGCAGAAATCAAATGTTTCCCACGCCTTGCGGTCGTCGGCTTCGAGTTCTCCCACCAGGTCGGAAAAATCGTCGATCGCAATGACCTGTGCGGCTCCGCGTTTCAGGGCCTCGAAACTCCAGAAACCGTCCCAGGCCCCGACATCCAGAACCCGTTTGTCCGTCAGGTCATCGGGAATGCGATAGGCATCGGCCGACAGCGGCGCCCAGCCCGGCGTGGTCACGCCGTGGGGCAGTTCGATGCGGTGATACCAGTAAGGGAAGGCCGCAACGCCTGATTCGAGCTCTGTCTTGTCCATAGGGTTATCTAGCTGGAGGATTCAGCGGCGTCGAGCCGGTAAACCGATATTGTGCCTTCGCGCCCGCGGATATCGCGTTCACCCAGGGGTGTCAGCGTGATGCCCTCATCGGCGGAAACGCCGGCCTGGTCTCGAACAACGTCGCTGATCAGCACGGTGCCAAGCCCCATCCGGGCGCGCCGTAGAGGTTCGGAGCCGGTTTCGTTTTCCGTCTGCGATTCGCTCATCGCAACAGGCTACGGGCCCGCCGAAGCTCCGTCCACGGCTTCGTTTGCCGCCTGTGTCCGACGAATTGCTGCGTTGCACACAGGGGTCTGCTTTCGTAGGTTGCTTGGTGATGTTTAAGAAAATCCTTGTTGCCAACCGGGGCGAAATCGCCTGCCGTGTCATTCGCACCGCCCGTGAGATGGGTATCTCGACGGTGGCCGTTTATTCGGATGCAGACGCCGGCTCCCTGGCCGTGCGGATGGCTGACGAGGCCATCCATATCGGCCCGCCCGCGGCGTCGGAAAGCTATCTTGTCGTCGACAAGATTCTAGCGGCGATCAGGGAAACGGGCGCCGAGGCGGTGCATCCGGGCTACGGGTTCCTGTCGGAAAACGCCGATTTCGCGCGTGCACTCGAGAAGGAAGGCGTGGCCTTCATCGGCCCGCCGCCCGATGCGATCGCGGCAATGGGCGACAAGATCGAGTCCAAGAAGCTCGCCGATGCGGCCGGCGTGAGCACGGTGCCAGGCCATATGGACACGATCGCGGATGTTGACGAGGCCATGACGATCGCCCGTGAGATCGGCTATCCGGTGATGATCAAGGCGTCGGCGGGCGGTGGCGGCAAGGGGATGCGCATCGCCTATGGCGACGACGAGGTCGACGAAGGCTTTCGGTCAGCGCAGAACGAGGCCCGTTCGAGCTTCGGCGACGACCGGATTTTCATTGAGAAGTTTGTCCAGGAACCGCGGCATATCGAGATTCAGGTGCTCGCGGATGCCCATAGCAATGTCATCTATCTGGGCGAGCGAGAATGTTCCATTCAGCGCCGTCACCAGAAGGTGGTGGAGGAAGCGCCGTCGCCGTTTCTCGATGAAGCCACCCGCAAGGCGATGGGCGAACAGGCCTGCGCTCTTGCGGCTGCGGTGGATTACCGCTCGGCCGGCACAGTCGAGTTCATTGTCGACAAGGACCGCAATTTCTACTTCCTGGAAATGAACACCCGGCTGCAGGTGGAGCATCCGGTGACCGAGATGATCACGGGTCTGGACCTTGTCGAGCAGATGATCCGGGTCGCCGACGGGGAAAAACTCTCCCTGAGCCAGGAGGATGTCACCCTGAACGGCTGGGCGATCGAGACTCGGGTTTACGCCGAGGATCCTAGCCGCAACTTCCTGCCGGCAATCGGGCGTCTTGTGCGCTACCGCACGCCTGCGGAGGACGGCAAGACGGTGAGGATCGACACCGGTGTGGGCGAGGGCTCAGAGATTTCCATGTTCTACGACCCCATGATTGCCAAGCTGGCGACCCATGGGGCTGACCGGGCCGAGGCTATTGTCCGGATGCAGGATGCCCTCGATGCCTATTACATCCGCGGCACCGGCCACAACACGGCTTTCCTCGCCTCCATTCTGGCCCATCCGCGTTTCGCAGAAGGCGCGCTGACGACGAACTTCATCGCCGAGGAATATCCCGACGGATATGCGCCCGAGCCCCCCGAGGGTGAGCTGCGTGACAGGTTCGCCGCCGTCGCGGCCTATGTCCATGGACGGTTTGCCGACAGGACCCGGCAGAGCGGCCGGGCGGGACAGCCTGCGCTGCCGGACCAGGCAGTGTCGTGGCGTGTTGTCAACGCTGGTGAAACCACCGTTGTCCGTGTTACGTATCGCCCGGACGGCGCCGAAGTTGAAGTGGACGGCCGGCCGGTGGCGTTCAAGGCGGACTGGGTCCTGGGCGATCCGGTGCTTACGGTGCAATTCGCCAACAGTACCGCCACCTTCCAGGTCGACCGGCAGGGCGTGGGTTATCACGTCACCCATCGCGGTATCGAAGCCGCCATTCGGGTCCTGTCCGCCCGCGGTGCGGAGCTGAACGACAAGATGCCCGAAAAGGTCCCGCCCGACCTCAGCCGGTTCGTGCTGTCGCCAATGCCTGGACTTCTGGTCTCGCTAGCGGTCGAGGAAGGTGCGGACGTGCGCGCCGGAGAGGAAATCGCGGTGGTCGAGGCCATGAAGATGGAAAATGTCCTGCGCGCGACCGCCGACGGTGTTGTGAAGGCCCTCCACGCGGCCCCCGGTGACAGCCTTGCCGTGGATCAGGCGATCGTCGAGTTCGAGTAGTGCCGCGGGACTGCGCCGTACGGGTTCGTATCAGCGGGCGTGTTCAGGGCGTTTGGTACCGCGCCTGGACCGAGAACCGGGCGCGTGATCATTGCCTAGACGGATGGGTGCGCAACTGTTCCGACGGCACGGTCGAGGCCGTCTTCGCGGGGCCGGAACCCCAGGTCGAACGGATGATAGAGCGTTGCCATGAGGGGCCGCCGACGGCGTCGGTCGATCATATCGAGCGTGAGAGCGTCGATGCCGGGCCGCTGATCGGGCAGGGGTTTCGCAAGCTCCCGACGTACTAGGTGTCGTCTCCGAAGATTGTCCGGAAGCTTTTCATCAGCGCCGCGTCGACATCGTCCATGGTCGCGTAGATCCCGAGGTCCATCAGGCTGGTGACGCCGAGATGTTCTTCGCCGATGCCGCACGGCACGATTCCCGAGAAATGCTCCAGCTCCGGTGCAACGTTGATGGCAATCCCGTGATAGGCGATCCAGTGCCGGACCCGCACACCGATCGCGGCGATCTTGTCCTCGCGCGGGCCCTCGCGTGGGACCCAGATGCCGACACGTCCGTCGCGGCGTTCGCCCTGCACCCCGAACCCGGCCAGCGTTTCGATGACCCAGGCCTCCAGGCCACGTACATAGGCGCGTAGATCCTGCCCGCGTTCGCGTAGGTCTATGATGGCGTAGGCCACCCGTTGGCCGGGTCAGTGATAGGTATATTGCCCGCCGCGTCCGGTCTCATGCACCGGGAAGCGGTCGGCGGCGAGGAGATCGTCGGGTTTGGCGCTCGTGCCCGCCGTGTACAGGGGCGGGTGTTCGACCAGCCAGACCAGCTCGCCCGCCTCGCCCTCATGAATGGCGGCCACCCGGGATTCCATGGTCGCAACGGCGTCGTCATAGGCGGTTAGCCCCGGCGCGATTTGCCAGGTGACGGGGCTCGGGCGCGCCCGGTGCAGGGTGCGGGATGTTCGCGAAACTGTCATGCTCTGAAGCCGAATATAGTCCTGTATCGACGGTTTTGCTTGTTTTTCGGTTGCCTGCGGTTGATGGATCACGCATCTAACGGGGTAACCCCTGTTTCCCCGGCGCGCGCACTCGAGGCGTTTGCGTTGCCGCTTTACCGAGGATTGTCATGGCGGAAGATATTCGCGAAACAGCCCTTCGATATCATCGTGAAGGGCGGCCTGGAAAAATCGAGGTCGTTGCGTCCAAACTGCTGGCGAACCAGCGGGATCTGTCCCGCGCCTACACACCGGGCGTGGCGCAGGCCTCTTTGGCAATTTCCGAAGATTCGGCCATGGCGGCCGAGCTGACTGTCCGCGACACGATTTTCATCACCGACACCTATGTCACGCCGGATCCCACTGTCGAGGAGATCGCGGAAATGACCCACCTTCCCGCGGAAGAGGTGCGTCGTTTCGGACTGACCCCGATGGTCGGCTTGCTGTCGCATTCGAACTTCGGCAGCTCCAACTTCGCCTCGGCCCAGAAGATGCGCAAGGCGCGCCAGCTCGTGCATGAACGCGATCCGGATTTGCAGGTCGAAGGCGAGATCGACGGCGACGCCGCGATCGATTCGGACATCAGTGAACGCATTTTTCCCAACAGTTTTCTGGACGGACAGGCAAATTTTCTGGTCATGCTTGACCAGGATGCCGCGAACATCGCGTTCAATCTGCTGAAGACGCTCGCTGACGGCCTGGCCGTCGGGCCGATCCTCGTCAGCACGTCGCGTTCCGCGCATATCCTGACGCCTTCGGTGATGGCCCGCGGAATCCTGAACATGAGCGCGGTAGCCGCCGTCGGCGCTCAGTATGACCAGCACGAGCAAAATCTTAGCCTCAAATGGTGAACCAGGCGGAAATCGACGTCCGTACGGCCGACGACGACGTCGAACGCAGCTTCGGCGTCGATGAGGACTTGGTGCGCGCGGCCGAGACTGCATTGTCCGACGGAAAGCTCGGCGAGCTCGATGACCTGATCGCCGCCCTGCATGCGTCGGAGCTGGCGGACCTTCTTGAGGAACTGACTCCCGACAGCCGGTTGCTCCTGCTCGACCATGTTCGGGAGGAGCTCGATCCCGAGATTCTGCCGAACCTCGACGACGTGGTGCGCGAAGACATCCTTGAGCAGCTCGACCCGGAAGAGGTCGCAGCGGTCATCACCGAGCTCGAAACCGACGACGCCGTCGATGTCTTCGAGAATGTGGCCGAGGCCGATCAGGCCCAAGTTCTCGAGCGGCTGTCACCCTCGGACCGTGCCCTAGTCGAGGAGGCCCTGTCCTATCCCGAGGACAGTGCCGGCAGGTTGATGCAGCGTGAACTTGTGACCGTCCCGAAGGACTGGTCCGTGGGCAATACGATCGACTATATGCGCGAGCGCGCGGCGAACCTGCCGCGTGATTTCTATGAAATCTACGCGGTCGACGAGGAACGGCACCCCGTCGGCAGCATCCCGTTGTCGCGATTGATGCGCAATCAGCGCGGTGTCCGGATCGACGACATCATGCTGACGGATGTGCGTGCGGCCCGGGTTCAGATGGACCAGGAAGAAGTGGCCCTGATGTTCAAACAGTTCGCCCTGGTGTCGGCGCCGGTCGTGAACGATGACGGACAGCTCATGGGGGTGATCACGGCGGACGATGTCGTTCATGTTATCCACGAAGAAGCCGAAGAGGACATCATGCGCCTTGGCGGTGTGCGCGAGGATGACTTCTACGAGGCCGTGCTCGACACCACGCGCGCGCGTTTCTCGTGGTTGCTGGCAAATCTGGGCACCGCGATCATCGCATCGCTGGTGATCGGCTTGTTCGATGCGGCGATCGAGCAGGTCGTCGCCCTCGCTATCCTGATGCCGATCGTCGCCTCGATGGGCGGCAATGCCGGTACCCAGACGCTCACGGTTGCCGTGCGCGCCCTGGCGATGAAAGAGCTGACCGCGACCAATGCGGCGCGCATCGTCGGTAAGGAAATTATCGTCGGCGGTATCAATGGAATGCTCTTTGCCGTTCTGATGGGGGGTATCGCCTGGTTATGGTTCGGCCAGCCGGTGATCGGGCTGATCATTGCCGCTGCGATGGTCGTGAACCTTCTGATTGCCGGATTTGCCGGTGTCACCATCCCGATCGTGCTTCAGCGCTTGCGTATTGACCCCGCCGTGGGCTCAGCCGTTGTCCTGACAACCGTCACCGATGTGGTCGGGTTCGTGTCGTTTCTCGGGCTCGCCGCGCTTATCCTTCTATGAGCAGTCCCAAGACCATCGCGGCGTATGGCACCTGGCCATCATCGATCACCGCAGAGATGATCGCCGGTACGACGATCTCGCTCGGTGGCGTGATCGTCGACGACGGGGATATCTACTGGCTTGAAGGACGGCCAAGCGAGGGCGGACGGGTGGTCCTGGTGCGTCACACCGAAGACGGTCCCGTGGATATGCTTCCGGACGGATTCTCAGCCCGGTCGCGTGCCCATGAGTATGGCGGCGGCGCTGCGATGGTCGCGAACGGCGCGATCTACTTCGTCAATTTCGAGGATCAGCGAATCTACACATGTACCGGATCCGACGATCCTGTGCCGCTGACCGCCGACACAGGTGAGCGCCATGCCGATATGGTGCTCGACAGTGCCCACGGACGGCTAGTCTGTGTCCGCGAAAGCCATATCGACGATGCCGTGGTGAACGAACTGGTCGGCGTTGATCTGTCGACCGGCGCGAGCGAGGTGCTGGTCGCCGGACACGATTTCGTATCGAACCCGCGTTTGTCGCCAGACGGGAGCCGGCTTTGCTGGGTCAGTTGGGAATTGCCTGACATGCCCTGGGACGGGGCGACACTGTGGGTCTCAGAAATCGAAATCGACGGCCGGCTGGCGGAACCAAGAAGGATTGCCGGCGGCGACGGTGTATCGGTGTTTCAGCCGGAATGGGCGGCTGACGGTGAGCTTTATTTCGTTTGCGATACCGACGGCTGGTGGAACCTGCATGTATGGAATGGCGACCGGGTCTCCGTGCTGGTCGAATATGAGGCGGAGTTCGGCCTTCCGCAATGGGTGTTCGGTATGCGCACCTACAGCCTGACGGCGGCGGGCGAGGTCCTTTCGAGTTATTCGCGGAACGGAAGCTGGAACCTCGCGCGTATCGCCGACGGTCAGATGCAGGACATCGACGTACCCTACACCGATGTCGGCGCGCCTCAGGCGGTTGGCGACCGGATAGTATTCATTGGGTCGTCGGCTCTAGCAGCGCCGGCCGTCGTGGCATGGGACCCGGCGACGGGGACGGGTGACGTTCTAAAATCCTCGCTTGAGACGGCACCGGACGTGGTGGAGCTATCCGAGCCGGAAGCGATCACGTTCGAGACCACCGATGGCGCGGTGGCCTATGCGTTTTACTATCCGGCCCGCAATGGGGCGTATACCGGTCCGGACGATGCTGCCCCGCCGCTGCTGGTGCGCGGTCACGGTGGACCGACCGGTGCGTCCTCACCTTCGTTCAGCCTGGCGATCCAGTATTGGACCAACCGCGGTTTTGCGGTGCTGGACGTCAACTACCGGGGCAGCACGGGGTTCGGGCGCGAATACCGCGAAGCACTCTACGGCGCATGGGGCGTGGCCGATGTTGATGACATGGAGGCCGGTGCGCAACACCTTGTGTCGCGGAACCTGGCAGACCCGGAACGTCTTGCGATCCGCGGCGGCAGCGCCGGCGGGTACACCGCCCTGGCGGCGCTGGCGTTCCGTGACACGTTTTCGGCGGGAGCCAGCCTTTACGGCATCGGCGATTTGATGACCCTGGCGCGCGACACCCACAAGTTTGAAAGCCGCTATCTCGACCGTCTCATCGGACCGCTCCCCGAGGACGAGCAGTTGTACAGGGACAGATCGCCGATCGAACATGTGAATGCGCTGAATTGTCCGGTCATCTTCCTGCAGGGGGACGAGGACCGGGTTGTGCCGCCGAACCAGGCCGAAGCCATGGTTGACGCGCTCGACCGCAAGGGAATTCCCGTCGCCTACGTTTTGTTCGAGGGTGAGGGACATGGGTTCCGCCGGGCTGAGAATGTTTGCCGTGCACTCGAATCCGAATTTGCGTTCTATGGGCGGGTGTTCGATTTTGAGCCGGCAGATGACTTGCCGGCACTGGATATCCGCAATCTTGAGACGTCGGGCGGCTCTTGATCGCGCGCGAGGGGAAATTCAATGAAACTGTATGATTATTGGCGTTCGTCGGCGGCGTTCCGGATACGGATCGCGCTCAACCTCAAGGGGCTGGAAGCGGAGCGGGAGTATGTGCATCTGCGGCGCAAGGAGCAGTCATCCGATGCCTATCTTGCGGTCAATCCGCAGGGGCTGGTTCCCACGCTGATCGATGACGACGGAACCAAGGTGATCCAGTCCATGGCGATCATGGAATATCTCGACGAAACACACCCGGACACGCTGCGATTGCTGCCCGATGACGCCAAGGGACGAACGCGGGTGCGCGCAATTTCCCAGGCGATCGCCTGTGACATCCATCCCCTCAACAATCTTCGGGTTCTCCGGCTGCTCGGTTCGGATTTCGATATCGAGGAAGAGTCCCGCAACGAAGGCTGGTACAAGCACTGGATCAGTGAAGGGATGGGTGGTCTTGAAGGCATGCTGGCCGATGGCGGCGCGGGTCGATTTGCCCATGGCGACAGCCCGACGATGGCCGATGTTTGCCTGGTCCCGCAGATCTACAACGCACAACGCTTTGGCTGCGATATGTCGAGCTATCCGACGGCCATGCGAATCAATGATGCCTGCCTGGATGAGGCGGCGTTCAGGGATGCGCTGCCCGAGAACCAGCCGGATGCTGAATAGCGCGCGCTAGCTGCCGCGTTTCTGTGCGATCAGTTGCCGCATCGAGTCCGGGTCCAGCGCGCCGGGCACTAGCTGATCGCCGACGATGAATGCCGGTGTTCCGCGAACCCGATATCCTGTGCCAGGCGGTAGTTGGTCTGGATAAGGTCCTCGATCGCGCGTGACTGCATGTCCGGCCGCAGGCGCTCGAGATCCAAACCAAGGCGGCTGGCGACCCGGAAGACCGCGTTCTCGGACGGCGCACCGCCCAGTCCCATGAGCGCGAGGTGGAATTCCTCTTACTTGCCTGCTTGTCTGCCGCCAGGGCCGCGCGCGTCGCCAGTGTAGATTGCGTACCGAAGACCGGGAATTCCTTGAAGATTACCTTCACGTCAGGGTCTTCGGCCGCGATCTTGGCGAGATCCTGGGCCATGCGTTTGCAGTAGGGGCATTGGTAGTCGAAGAATTCGACCACCGTCACCGTTGCGTCCGGGTTGCCGACCAAAACGCACTGGATGATGGTTGAGCGAACGGGGCGGTTCAACCCGCCTACAGCCTTGTCACGCAAAGGTGACTGGTAGCGATCACTTGTCGTCGAGACGCCGCTCGGTTTCGCTAATGATGTCCTGGGCGCGGATCCAACCTGGTGCGCCTGTGGGGAGGATATCAACGGCGCGTTTGGCTAATGCGTTGGCGGCCTTGGCGTTGTCGCTCAGCAGCGAGTACTCGGCCTGGCTCAATGCCAACTGGCCCTGGTTGCCCAGACGGCCGTTCACGATCGTCAGAAGCCGCCATGTCTCCGCCAGGCTTGGATCCAGGCGTGCCGACGCGCGGAGATTGTCGAGCGCGGGTTCGAGCAAAGCCTGGTTGCCTGTCTCGACCTGTGCCTTTGCCAGGGCTGTGCGCAGGAGCGGTTCCTGCGGGGCCAGGTCAACCGTTCGCTGGTAGGAGGCGATGGAATCTACGACGCGCCCGTTTTCCAGCAGCATCTGGCCTTTGATCTCGTGGAAGTAGGGGTTGTCTGGCTCTTCGGTGACCAACCCGTCCACCAGCGGCACCGCCTTCGCCATATCCGACCGACGATAATAGGCCAGCGTTCGCGCATAACGTGCGGGCAGGCTGGTGTCGGTCTCCTTGTAGATTTTCAAGGTTGTCTCGAGCGGTTCCATAAAGCCGATCAGCTTGGCGCGCATCATGGCGTGCTTTTTCCGCAGATCCTCAGGTGTCGGAGCATCGGCAAACCGTGAGAGCGCCAGGTGACTGGAAACTGTCGCGATCCGGTCGTTGGTGAGCGGATGGGTGCTGAGATAGGGATGTTCGCGCCCGCCGGTGAGCCGGATTTCGCGCTGCAGGAGCGCGAAGAATTCAAGCAGGCCGCGGGCCGAAACCCCGGTCCTGTCGAGATACTTGAGGGCAGCTGCATCGGCCGCGGATTCCTGGGTTCGGCTGTACTTCAGGAGATCGGCAAATGCAGCGCCCTGGCCACCGCCGACGATTGCCCCGGCAACACGCCCGTCCTTGGCGGCGATCCCGGCGGCGAGGCCGGCGATCATGGCAATGATGGATTTCGTCTGCGCGTTGCGAAGTTCATCCTGGAACCGGGCCAGATGGCCGCCTGCGATATGGCCGGCTTCGTGGGCAATCACGCCGATAACTTCTTCGGGGTCCTTTGCGCGTATCAGCAGGCCGGTGTTGATGAACATGCGTTGGCCGCCGGCGACAAATGCGTTCAGCCGGGGGTCGTTGACCAGGTGAATTTTGACATTGGCGCTGTCGAGACCCGCCGCATTGAAAATTGGCGTGGCGTAGTCGCGGATGATATTTTCAATCTCCGCATCGCGTATAAGGCCGATACTCCGACCTTGGCCGAATGCAGGTAGGGATCCCGCGACTGCGAGCGTGGCGATCAGGGCAACCAAACGAACGAACGAGCTCACGTGTTTATCTCCAGGATTAAGACTCAACGTAAGTACACAGCAATATGGCGTCAATCGGGCCGGCCCATTCTGGCCGCCGGTGTATTGGCCTTGGCGGCGTGCGGGAGCAGCGGGCCGGAGCAAGGCGATATCGGCTTCATTGAAGGGTATTTCGGCGGCCTGATCGCCGATGAGCCGCGCGCGGCGCTTGTAGGTCGCGAGGTGCTGTCAGCCGGCGGTACGGCAGCGGATGCTGTAGTGGCGGCCTATTTTGCCATGGCCGTCACGATGCCGGGTTCGGCCAGCCTCGGTGGCGGCGGCGTGTGCCTCGTGCACGATGCCGAGCAAGTCCGGACCGAGGCGATCTCGTTCCTGCCGGGACGTCCGGCCGGCCCAAACGCACGGTTTGCCGTGCCCGGGAACGTGCGCGGCATGTTCCTGCTGCACGCCCGCTACGGAGAGCTCGTATGGTCGGATTTGTTGCGCCCGGCCGAAGATTTTGCGCGGTCGGGTCATGCGGTCTCGCGCGCCTTCGTTCGTGACTATCAGGCAGCGCAGCCGGTCGTGGCGTTTAACCCCGAAGCTCGGCGTGTGTTTGGCTCGATTGCCGGCGGCGTTGATGAGGGACGTCTCTTCGAACAGCTCGAGCTGGGGGCAGTGATGTCGAACCTGCGCACTCTGGGCCCGGGTGTCTTCTACGATGGATCCCTGGGACGGTCGTTGGCCAGTGCGGTCCGTGCGGCCGGTGGCAGCATGACCCTTGAGGACCTCCGCAACTATCGGCCGGAACTGCTTCAGCCCATCCGGTTCGAACGCGGCGACAATGTTGTGGTGTTCCCGCCGACATTGGGCGGATTGATTTCGGCTCAAACTTGGGCGGCGGCAATCGCAGACGACCGTTTCGAGGATGCCGCCGGTGTGGCGCGCCGCCACCTTGTTCTGGAAGCGGGCGCGCGCGCTTACCAGTCCACGCTCCGTGGGGGCGCGGCTCCCGACCTGGTCTCGGAGTCCGCGGTCAGCGCGCTGATGGCAGACTATTACAGTACAGCGCACAGCGCGCCAAGGGTCAGCGTCGCCGTACGCGAGGATGATGTGAAAAGTGGCGCCACCATCGTCGCGGTCGACAATCTGGGGCGGACAGTGGCGTGTTCGTTCACGATGAACGGAACATTCGGCGCGGGCGTGATCGCTCCAGCAACTGGCATTCTGCTGGCAAACTTGCCGGGCACACCCCGGTCCGAATTTCCGTCGGTGGCCATGATGGTCAACGAGAATGTTGGGCTGACATTCTTTGCCGCCGCGGGCTCCGGCCCGACGCCGGTGTCCGTCGCGCGCATCGCGGTCGAGACGATTACCGCAACGAATACGCTCACGGCGACGGACGGAGACATGATCGGCGCGGTCGCGGCCCCACGTTCCTACAGCACCGGAAACCCGGATGCGGCGGTTGTGGAGGCCGCACTGTCCGGCGCCGAACAGGATGAACTGCGGGCGCTGGGCCACAATCTGAAGCTCGTTCCCCAGATCGGTCGGGTCAACGGCTTCTTCTGTCCACGCGGGCTGCCGCGGTTCCAGGTCTGCCAGTTTGTGAAGGATCCGCGATCCTACGGGCTGGCGATCACATCCGACGAGTAGGGCGTTCCATGGCCGTGAAGGTGTCAGCGCGCGGGCAAATCGACCCGTTCATCGTGATGGATGTGATGCGCGAGGCTAACGCAATGGCCGCGACCGGCGAAGACATCGTCCATCTCGAGGTCGGACAGCCCGGTACGCCAGCGCCCGAACGGGTGCTCGAGGCCGCGGAACGGGCGTTGCGCGACAATCGACTGGGATACACCGACGCCATGGGCATCCCCCAACTCCGAGAACGGATCGCGGAACATTATGTGGTGATGTACGGCGTCGATGTCTCGCCCGAGCGGGTCGTCGTCACGACGGGTTCGTCGGGTGCGTTCCTGCTCGCTTTCCTGGGGGCGTTCGATTCAGGGGATAAGGTCGCCCTCGCTGCGCCGGGCTATCCGTCCTACCGGAACATCCTGAGCGCGCTCGGGATTGAGCCGGTGGTCTTCGAGACCCGGCTCGCCGACAGGTATCAGCCGACCCCCGGATTGCTGTCTGAGCGCGCAGCCGACCTGGATGGCCTGATCGTGGCCAGCCCGTCCAATCCGACAGGGACAATGATCGGTGGTGCCGAGATGGCGGCCCTGACCGCTCATTGCCGGGATCGGGGGGTGCGGTTCATCTCGGACGAAATCTATCACGGCATCACCTACGGCCATGAATCCGTGACCGCGCTGGCCTATGACGACGAGGCTGTGATCATCAACAGTTTCTCGAAATACTTTTCCATGACCGGCTGGCGTCTCGGCTGGATGATCGTGCCGGACTCGATGCTGCGTTCGGTAGAGTGTTTGACACAGAACCTGTTCATTTCGCCGCCTACCCTGTCGCAGCACGCAGCCGTGGCTGCGTTTGACAGCCATGACGAGCTGCGCGCGAAAGTGGCGAAGTACGCCCGCAACCGCGAAATCCTGTTGTCCGAGTTGCCGAAGGTGGGTTTCGACAAACTCGCCCCCGCAGACGGTGCGTTTTACGTGTATGCGGACGTCGCGCAATTGACCAATGACAGCCCCGATTTCTGTCGGCGCATGCTGGCAGAGGCCCGCGTCGCGACCACGCCGGGGCTGGATTTTGACCCCTACCGCGGGAACTCGTTTGTCAGGTTTTCCTTCGCCGGTACCGAAGACGATATGAGGCAGGCAATCGACAGGCTGGGAGACTGGCGCCCGGGTAGCTAGTCCCCGGGCCGGGGGTCAACTCGACGCTCGGTTCCACCAACCCGAACGGCGCGGCCGGCCGTCATCCTCGTCTTCCTCCGGCGCATCGTCATCCGCTTCGTCCGGCTCATCGGCTTCTTCGGCCGCGGCTGTATCGACCGGCTTTTCGTCACCTGACGTATCTGGCTCGGCTTCCTCTTCGATGCTTTCCGTTGCGTCCGACGTAGCATCATCTTCGGTCGCAGCGTCATCGGTCGCTTCGTCGGCGTTTGCCTCTGCGTCTGCGTCGGCGGCGACCGCATCGGTGTCCTCGTCCGCAGCTTCGATTGAGGGTTCCGGGATGTCGATATCCGCATCCGTGTCCCCGTCGTCCGCCGCCTCCGTATCGGGCGGCGTGTCGTCGGCAGCCGCTTCGGCACTGCGTCGGCCACGACGGCGGGGTCGGCGGCGGCGACGCTTGGTCGTTTCCTCACCGTCGCCGTCCTCGTCCTGCGCGTTGGCATCAGCGTCCGCGGCCTCGTCCGCCTCGGGAGCCGTCTCGCCGTCGCCGTCCGGCTCCTGATTGGAGTCTTCATCGGCGGAGGCTTTGCGCCGCCGACGACCGCCACGGCGTCCCCGCCGGCGGCCACCGCGCTTGCGGCCTTCCTCTTCATCCTCGTCGTCGGACGTTTCCTTCGCTTCGGTGTCGTCCTGAGCGTCATCGTTGTCCGACGAACGCCGGCGACCGCGGCTGCGTCGCCGCTTCGGTGCCTCGTCCTGCTTTTGTTCGTCGCCCTTGGTCGAGACACCTTCCTCACCGTCATGGCGGATGTGGGTGATCTCGTACTCCGAAGAGGCGAAAGAGCTGTCGGCAAGCACATGAACGCGGAAACCGTAGCGCCCCTCCAGGCCGCGCAGCGTGTCCCGTTTCTGGTTCAGGAGGTAAAGCGCAACATCCGACTGGGTCGTGACCGTAACTTCCGTGGCGCGCTTGCGCAGTCCTTCCTCTTCCAGCTCGCGCAGAATGGCCATGCTGGTGGATTCGGTGGACCGGACAAACCCTGCTCCGTGACAGACCGGGCACATCTGGGTGTGCGCCTCGTGCAGGCTCGGCCGCAGCCGCTGGCGCGACAGTTCGAGCAGTCCGAAGGGCGAAATGCGACCGATCTGAATGCGCGCACGGTCGGATTTCATGGCTTCCTTGAGACGCCGCTCAACCGCGTGATTGTTGCGCGAGACATCCATATCGATGAAATCTATGACGATCAGTCCCGCCAGATCGCGCAGCCGGAGCTGTCGAGCCACTTCGCTCGCGGCTTCGAGGTTCGTGCGATAGGCCGTTTGCTCGACATTGCGTTCGCGCGTCGAGCGCCCCGAGTTCACATCGATCGCCACCAGCGCTTCGGTGGTGTTGATTACGATGTAGCCGCCGGATTTGAGCTGCACGATCGGCTCGTGGATTTCATCGAGCTGTTGGTCGATCTGGTAGCGGTTGAGGAGCGGTATCTCGCCGTCCTCGTATTTCTGGACCCGCTTGGCGTGGGACGGGATCATGGTCCGCATCAGCGCCTTGGCTGATTTGTAGGCCTCGTCGCCTTCGACCAGCACCTCATCGATGTCGCGGTTGTAGAGATCGCGCAACGCGCGCTTGATGACGTCACCTTCCTCGTAGATCAGGGCAGGTGCGGTGGAATCCAGAGTCAGTTCGCGGATGTCGTCCCACAGGCGGCGCAGATACTCGTAGTCACGCTTGATCTCGGCCTTGGTGCGACCGACGCCGGCTGTGCGCATGATCACGGCCATGCCTTCGGGCACATCCAAATCGGACAGAATCGCCTTCATCGACTTGCGGTGCTTGGCATCCGTCACCTTGCGGCTGATGCCTCCTCCGCGCGATGTGTTGGGCATCAACACGCAATATCGGCCGGGCAGGGACAGGTAGGTGGTCAGGGCCGCACCCTTGTTGCCGCGTTCTTCCTTGACGACCTGCACCAGCAGGATCTGGCGTCGTTTGATGACCTCCTGGATCTTGTAGCTGCGGGTCAGCTTGCGCAGGCGCCGCCGGTGGGCATCGCTGAGTTCGTGAATATCCTCGTCGGGAGAATCCCCGACAACTTCGACATTCTCGCCCTCGGGCTCGGCGCTTTCGCCGTTTTCCTCTTCATCGGCTTCGTCATCGGACTCCGCCAGGAGCTTTTCACGGTCCTCGATTGGGATCCGGTAATAGTCGGGATGGATTTCGTTGAAGGCGAGGAAGCCGTGGCGGTTGCCGCCAAAATCGACGAAAGCCGCCTGCAGCGACGGTTCGACGCGGGTGACCTTGGCCAGATAGATGTTGCTTTTGATCTGGCGCTTGGTCGAGGTTTCGTAATCGTATTCGAGGAGTTCGGTCCCGTCCGCGACGACCACACGGGTTTCTTCCGGATGGTTCGCGTCGATCAACATGCGCTTTGGCATGACTGTTTCCCTGCGGAATCCGATTCTCGACGCCTTGCGAACGGTAGCGTGAGTGGCTCCGCATTGTCCGGGGTCTGTATCGGAACCTGGACCGTCGAACGGGCGTTGTCGCACCAGGACGGCAGGTTTTGATCCGAGTACCCGCATGGCTCAAGCCGCGCGGTGGCCCCGAGGTTGCACAAAACCGCAACTCAATTGCGCGCCAATGTCTGAACCAGTGCGGGTGAAAAGGCGAAAAATTGTGTTCGCGTGCCCGCACCCTGTTCTGCAAACGCAGCGCGCTTGTCGTGAATTGCGGGTGTCCGCAACCTCACAGTAACCATCGGACTGGTGTTCGACAATGCATTTGATCGGTTGGCGTTCTCGCGCTTGTGTGTTGCGGCGCATCGCGAACTGGCTATATATCTGTCGGCGATGTCATTGATTCTGAACCGATTCTCAAGTCGGGGGCGAACCCTCCGGCTGATGTTCAGCGTGGTCGGCGCGGCACTCGTGCTGGCTGCGGTGCCGGTGCATGCGGTTGCGGACGACCTCCAGGTCAAGGATATCCGGATCGGGGTTCACGCCGATTCCACGCGTTTTGTCGTGGACCTGAACAACAGCGTGGAACCGCGCGTTTTCGGGCTTCCGGACCCATATCGGATCGTCATCGATCTGCCGGAGGTGGACTTCGCACTGCCCGAAGAACGGATCGGGGACGGTGCGGGACTGATCACCAAGCTGCGCTATGGCCTGTTCCGGTCGGGAACAAGTCGGTTCGTGCTCGACCTGCAGTTCCCATCCAAGGTCACAAAGCATTTCGTCCTGAAGCCCGACGGCAACAAGCCATGGCGGCTGGTTCTCGATATCGCGAAGACGTCCCGGGACGATTTCATAACCTCCATGCGCCCCAAGGGTCCCGCCGCACCGAGCGCGATCGCCAAATCGCCGCAACCGGTCCCGACGGCGCCCAACGCCCGGCCCGTCGTGGTTATCGACGCCGGACATGGCGGCGTCGACCCCGGTGCGATCGGTGTTTCGGGGGTCTATGAAAAGAAGATCGCGCTCGACTATGCCCGCGAAATCACGCGCGCGCTGAAGGCGACAGCTCGCTATGAGGTGGTGATGACGCGGAACCGCGACATTTTCCTGCCGCTGCGCGAGCGGGTCCGTATCTCCCGGGCGGCAGGCGCCGATCTTTTCTTGTCGCTGCACGCCAACACGCACCCCAAGCGCTCGACCCGCGGTTTCTCCGTCTACACCCTGTCCAATCGGGCGTCGGACAAAGAGGCGGCCGCACTGGCCGCGCTGGAGAACAAATCGGATGTCATCGGCGGCGTCGATCTGGGCAATTACAGCGATGATGTCCAGAACATCCTCATCGATTTTGCCCAGGCCAAGACCAATGAACTGTCCGTGCGTTTCGCCCGCGATATACTCGTCGGACAGGTCAAAACCAGCGCCTCGTTGCTGATGCGGCCCTGGCGTTCGGCCGGCTTTGCGGTGCTGAAAGCCCCCGATGTGCCCTCGGTACTCGTGGAACTGGGTTACATCTCCAACCCGCGCGAGGAACGGCTGCTGGGCACGGCATCGCACCGCCGCAAGCTGTCGGCGACAATCGTGGAAGCCATCGACACGTACTTTCGAACGACGCAGAGCGCCGCTCTTTAGGCGCGGGCGTTCGAAAACCGCCACATTCGTTACACAATTTGATGCTTTTCAGTCGTGCGGGCTCGTCTATGCTCCGCGGAGAAAGAATGATGGACACCTGAATGTTACGGTGGATCGGATATCTCGCTGGACTGGTGCTCGTCGGCGGCCTGCTCGTTGTGGGTGGCGTGCTGTGGGTGTTCTGGGAGTTCGGGCGCGATTTGCCTGACTACAGCCAGCTTGCCGACTATGAACCGCCGGTCACAACGCGTGTCCATGCGGGTGACGGTAGCCTGTTGGCAGAATATGCGGTGCAGCGGCGGGTCTTCGTGCCCGTTTCCACCATTCCCGAACTGGTCAAGAATGCGTTTCTGGCCGCTGAGGACAAGAATTTCTATTCCCATCCCGGTGTGGACGTGGTCGGCATCATGCGCGCCGTGGTCGCGAATGTGCGTAACCTGGGAAGCGGCCGCCGGCCCGAAGGCGCATCCACCATCACCCAGCAGGTCGCGCAGAACTTCCTTCTCAGCAAGGAAGTCTCGATCGAGCGCAAGGTTCGCGAAGCGGTCCTGTCGTTTCGCATGGAACGCGCCTTCTCGAAGGACGAAATCCTCGAGCTTTACCTGAACGAGATCTATCTCGGGTTCGGTGCCTATGGCGTGGCCTCCGCCGCGCTGAACTATTTCGGGAAATCCCTCGACCAGCTCACAGTCGATGAGGCCGCATTCCTGGCGGCGCTGCCCAAGGCCCCCAACAACTACCATCCCGTCCGTCGGGCGGATGCTGCCACGGCGCGGCGAAATTACGTCCTGGGCCGCATGGCCGATGACGGTGTCATTTCCGCCGACCAGGCCGCCAGCTATCGCCGAAACCCGATTGAGGTGGTGCAGGATGACGGCCCCGCGCTGATCGAGGCACCGTATTTCGCCGAAGAGGTGCGCCGGGAACTGGTCGAACGGTTCGGCGATGGTGCGCTCTACGAAGGCGGGCTGTCCGCGCGCACGACGCTGGACCCGCGTCTTCAGCGCATCGCCCAGCAAACGCTGCGCGACGGGCTCGTCGCCTATGACCGCCGTCACGGTTGGCGCGGGCCGGTGACCCGTCTGGCCGACCCCGGCGGCTGGCAGACCACGCTTCCGGAACTGGACGTGCCGCCCGGTGCCGGAGACTGGCATCTGGCTGCGGTTGTGGCGGTCGAGGATGCGGCGGCGACCATCGGACTGGTCGATGGCACCATCGCGACCATCCCGTTGACGGAATTGCGCTGGGCGCGGGACTGGAAGCCCGGCCAGAAGCGCGGCCCGTCGGTCAAGAAGGCCGGCCAGGTCCTGATCACCGGTGACGTGGTTCTGGTGTCGCGCGTGACCCAGGATGCGGACGAGAATCCATATCCCAAGAACACGTTCCGCCTCGAACAGATCCCGGAAGTCAACGGGGCTATCGTCGCGCTCGACCCGCACACCGGACGTGTTCTGGCGATGACCGGCGGGTTCGATTTCCAGGCCAGCGAATTCAACCGCGCAACCCAGGCCTGGCGCCAGCCGGGCTCGGCCTTCAAGCCGTTGGTGTATATGGCGGCGCTCGACAGCGGGTTCACGCCGTCGACGCGGATCCTCGATGCACCGTTTGTCATCGACCAGGGGCCGGGACAGGGCAAATGGAAGCCGGCGAACTACACCAAGAAATTCTATGGGCCGAGCCCAATGCGCCTGGGCATCGAGAAGTCGCGCAACCTCATGACCGTGCGCCTGGCGCAGACGATCGGCATGGAACAGGTCGCGTCCTACGCCGAACGGCTCAATGTCGTGGACCAGATGCCACGACAGCTGAGCATGTCGATCGGGGCCGGGGAGACCACGCTGATGCGCCTTGTGACGGCCTATGCGACCATCGTGAACGGCGGCAAGCAGATCACACCGACTCTGATCGACCGAATTCAGGATCGGACCGGCGCCAACACGTTCCGGCATGACGAGCGCAACTGTCCCGATTGTATAGTCGGCGCATGGGCCGATCAGGCGCCGCCCAAACTTCGCGACCCGCGCGCGCAACTCATTCAGCCCGGCACGGCCTATCAGATGGTGTCGATGCTGAAAGGGGTCGTCGACCGGGGCACCGGGCGCCGTATCGGGGCGTTGAAGATACCGCTGGCCGGAAAGACCGGAACCACGAACGATTCTCTCGACACATGGTTTATCGGATTTTCACCCGACCTCGCGGTCGGCGTGTTCGTGGGCTTCGATACACCGCGAACCCTCGGCCCGCGAGAGACGGGTTCGTCGGTGCCGGCGCCGATATTCAAGGACTTCATGGCCCGCGCGCTCGAAGACAAGCCCGTCATCCCGTTCCGCGTTCCGCCGGACATTCGGCTGATGCGCGTCAACCCCGAGACCGGGCTCGTGGCGCTGCCTGGTGAACGGGCCACCATTCTCGAGGCCTTCAAGCCCGGGACCGCGCCGCGCCAGCTGGGCTCCATCATTGGTGAAGACCTCGGGCGCAGTGTCGGCGGTACCGGTTCGCGGCGCGGGATATACTGATCCGCCTATTGACCCTTGGATTGTCGGCGCTAGGCTTCGGGGCCACAGCCTAATCCCATCCGGTATCCTGTTCCAGTGGAATTGAGAATGCGTGCAGAAATCAGTCATCAGATCGACGGCATCAACGCGTCACTGAACCTCATGCGGAGGCATCTTTGACTGGGACAATTCCCTTGTCCGTCTTGATGATCTGAACACGCAGGCCGAAGACCCCAGTCTTTGGGACGATCAGGAGCGCGCGCAAAAACTGCTGCGCGACCGGACCCGTCTGGAGAAATCCATCGAGGAAGTTCGCGGGCTCGAGCAGGAACTCGAGGATGCCATCACGCTGATCGAGCTTGGCGAAGCTGAGGATGATGGCGCTGTCGTGGCCGAGGGCGAGTCCGTGATCGAGGGACTGCAGCGCCGCGCCGCGAAGCTTGAACTCGAAAGCCTGCTGTCCGGAGAAGCCGATGGCAACGACTGCTATATCGAGATCAATGCCGGCGCCGGCGGCACCGAATCCCAGGATTGGGCGGAAATGCTGGTGCGCATGTATCTGCGCTGGTCTGAAGCCCACGACTACAAGCTTGAGTGGATCGAGGAAAGTGCGGGCGAGGAAGCGGGTCTGAAATCGGCAACCTTCCGGATCATGGGCCCCAATGCCTATGGCTGGCTGAAAACGGAATCGGGCGTGCATCGGCTGGTCCGCATCTCGCCGTTCGACAGCCAGTCGCGCCGGCACACCAGTTTCGCATCCGTGTGGGTCTATCCGGTGATCGACGATGCGATCGAAATCGAGATCGAGGATAAGGATTTGCGCGTCGACACGTATCGTGCGTCTGGCGCAGGCGGCCAGCACGTGAACAAGACGGACAGCGCGGTTCGCCTGACCCATATTCCGACCGGGATCGTCGTGCAGTGCCAGAACGACCGCTCGCAACACCGCAACCGGGCGCAGGCGATGGCGATGTTGCGCGCACGTCTGTACGAGCATGAGATGCAGAAACGCGAGGAAGAGGCCCAGGCGGAACAGGATACTAAGACCGATATCGGGTGGGGGCACCAGATCAGGTCCTACGTCCTGCACCCGTACCAGATGGTCAAGGATTTGCGCACCAACGTCGAGACTGGCAACGCGCAGGCCGTACTGGACGGGGACATAGACCGCTACCTTGAGGCATCACTGGCGGCACGCCTCGACAAGGGCTCGGGTGAACCGGACGCCGGTGCCGGCGCATCCGCCGACGGGTAGCATTTCATGCGACCGCCGACCCGAATGCGTCAGGTTTACGATGGCGGGCCGCCGGGCAAGTTTCGATTTCCCAAGAGTCCGCTGACCGTCGTTTTCGTGGCCGTCCTGGCCTTGCTCCTGGTGCACCGGCTGGGCGTGTGTTCTCGGTGGATGACGAGGCCGCCTTGCGTTCGCGGCTGGATGTCGCGGCCGAGCAGCTTGAGGGGTACTCCGATCGCAACATTACGGAGTTCAGCTGCATCGGCGGCATCGTGGCCGATGTCAGCCATGTGGATGTACGTCTGGCAATGATCGAAAGCGAGCGGCAGACGCTCATGGGACTGCTATCCGAACTGCAGGACGCCACACTGGCGAACGTTTGTCCGGTGGCGAGCGACAAGGTCTGGGATCTGATCAGCGGTGAGCAGTCTATCCGCATTCAAGGTGTCAGCAAGACCGGTGAAGTGTTCCTCAGCGTGAACTGTTCCCGCCGGCGCATCTAGCGGCGTGTCGACAGGAAAATTCCGGGCAGGATCAGCGCCGCACCGGCGAAGTGATACGGCTCGAGCGTTTCGCCGAGTAAAACCCAGCCGAACAGCGCGGTGTAGGTCGGGGCCAGATACAGGATGAGCCCGGTAGAGCCGGCCCCAAGCGAGCGCTGGATCCGGGCGTAACCGATATAGGCTGCAAGCCCGGGCACGATCGCGACCACCAGCATGGCGCCAACGGTTTCCACCGATAGTGACGGCAGGACCCCTTGTGCGGATTCGACGATGTAGAACGGGAGCAGGGACAGCGCGCCGAATAGCATGGTCGCGGAAAACCTCACCCGGGCCGGCAACTGGCCCGGCCGGTGGCGCAACATCACCGAATAGATCGCCCAAGCCAGCGCCGCGGCGGCGATCCAGAGATCGCCCGGTACGAAGGTGAGGGCGAGCACGGCCGCCATGTCGCCACGAAACACGACGATCAGGACACCGAGAAGCGAAATGAAGATGCCGGCAGCCTTGGCGCGCACCATCGGCTCGCCGTACATCAAGGTGGCTGTTCCGGCGATGATGATCGGGGCGGATCCGAAGATCAGGCCGATGTTCGTGGCGCTTGTGGTGGCGGCACCGATATAGACAAAGGCCCCGCAGATCCCAATGCCAAGAATTCCGAGGACCAGAAGGTCCCGCCATTCGTCCACGATGGCGGCGCGGTGGCGCCAAAGCTCCGGCCCGACGACGGGCAGGAACAGCAGGAACGCGAGCATCCAGCGCCAGTAGGCGAGCGCAAACGGCGGCACCGTATCGTTGACGGCCCTGGCGACGATGATGTTGGTGCTGAACAGGGCCGGGACGATGAACAGCAGGATGAGCGCATACGTCCTGTCGCGTTGCGCTGCGCTGTCCGAGTCGGTGGTGCGGCGGTCGATCATCGGGCAGGAAGATCCCGATACCAGCTTTCGGGCAAGCCGGCGGCATCCCTTGCGCTCGTGTTGAACGGCGGCTTGAGGTCACCGCGGAAATGCCGTTGGACCAGTTCGCGCCAGAGGTCGACGGGATCGGCACCGTGTTCGGCGCAGACAAATTCGAACCACTGCCGGCCGATTTCCACATGGCCGATTTCGTCCCTGTAGATAATTTCGAGCACGTCAGCGGTTTCATCGTCGTCAACCTGGCGAAGTTTCTCGATCATGACCGGCGTCACATCCAGGCCACGGGCTTCGAGAACAAGCGGTACGACGGCGAGCCGGGCTGCGAGGTCGTGGCGGGTCTCCATGGCGGCATCCCAAAGACCGTCATGGGCGGGAAGGTCGCCATATGACGCGCCGAAATCCGCAAGGCGATCGGCCAGCAACGCGAAATGCCGTGCCTCTTCCCCGGCGACCCGCAGCCAGTCGTCGAAGAATGCGCGCGGAAGGTTGCCATCGGCGAACCGGGCGATCATGTCCCAGGCCAGATCGATCGCATTGAGTTCTATGTGGGCCAGCGCATGGAGCAGGGCGATCCGTCCGGCCGTGCCCCGGTTGATCTTGCGTCGTCGCACGGCTGCCGGTGCCAGCAGTTCGGGCTTGTCAGGCCGCATCGGCCGCCCCGGCGGCGTCGCAGCTTCGCCGGGTGGCAGGTCGCCTTCAGCCCAAAGTACCGCGATGCGAGCGGTTTCGGTGCACTTGGCTCGCGGGTCGGCCGTGGACAGGATTGCTGTGCCGGCCTCGGCCAACGAACGCGGGGCGTTCGTCAAAGCGCTTTTACGGCTTCGAGAACCTCGGCCGCATGACCCTTGACCTTGACCTTCCGCCAGACGTTGCGGACCACCCCTTTCTTGTCGATCAGGAAGGTCACCCGCTCGATTCCCATAAACTTGCGGCCGTACATGGACTTCTCGACCCAGACGCCATAGCGCTCGCACACATCGCTGTCCGCGTCGCTGCCCAGCGCGAAGGTCAGCTCATGCTTTGCCTTAAAATTATCATGACGCTTGATGCTGTCTTTCGAGACCCCGACGATGGCGGCGTCGATCCTGGAGAAGTCAGGCAACAAGTCACGGAAGTCGCATGCCTCAGTGGTGCAGCCGGGTGTGGAATCCTTGGGGTAGAAATAGAGAATGACATTCTGCCCCTTGAGCCCCTTCAAGCTTATCTCTCCGCCACCATCCGTGGGCATCGAAAATGCCGGTGCCTTGTCGCCAACCTCTACGCTCATGATCCATTGTCTCCGTCTGTCTGCGCATCTCTCGTATCCCCGACCAACTGCGCCGGATCGGAAATGATCTGTTGATAGTGCTTATACGTCTGCGCGGCTGTTTCGCGCACCTTCGCTTCCAGCGTTTCGTAGCTGTCCGTATCGCCCGCATTGGCCAACTGCTGGCGCAAAGGGAGTGGAAACAATTCAGGATCGGGTGATCCCTCCAGCGTCAGGCGCAGCAATCCCTGCAGTCTGCGCCACAAGCAGGTGGCATCGATCAATTCCGCGGCCACACCGGCTTCGAGCAGGCCGGCGGCGCTGAGTTTCTGAAGTGCCCGCGTGGTGCCGGTGTCCAGTATCTCGGGATTCTGGTGCGCATAGCGGAGTTGCAGATACTGGACGACGAACTCGCAGTCGACCAGGCCGCCGCGAAGATGTTTCACATACCAGATGTTCTCGGTGCCGTGTTTGGCATTCATCTTCTCCCGCATCTCCGAGACCGCGAGTAGCAGGTCTTCGGCCGGGCGCTCGGCCACCAAGGCCTTGTTGATTTCGGCTTCGATGCGGGTGGCGAAGGACGGTTCGGTCGCGACCACACGCGCGCGGGTCAGTGCCAGATGCTCCCAGGTCCAGGCGCTCTCGCGCTGATAGTTCGCGAAACTCTCTAGGCTGACGGACAACGGGCCCGCGTTGCCCGATGGCCGGAGCCGCATATCCACTTCGTACAGGCGTCCTTCACCGGTGAGCGCCGTCATGGCGTTGACCAGGCGCTGACCGAGCCTTTGATAGTAGTGGGAGATCGAAAGGGGCTTCGGCCCGTCCGACATGGCGGGCGAGTCTTCGTCTTCCGGTGGCGTGTCATACAGGAATACGAGATCGAGATCCGACGTCGCCGAAAGCTCACGGCCCCCGAGCTTGCCCAGGCCGAGAACCGCCAGACCATCGCCGGCGCATCGGCCATGCTGGATTTCGAATTCCCCGACAATGGGTGGCAGCAGGCCGCGAATGGCCGTGTCGGCGATGTCCGAGAATGCCAAGTCGGCGCGATCGATATCGATCTTGTTCCGGAGGATCTGCACGCCGACCTGGAACTTCGCGTCGTTGACCCAGCGTCGGGCGATATCCAGGACATCCTGCATGTCCTGGGCCTGCGCCATGCGTTCGGCGAAATCTGCCGCCATCGCATCGGCGTCCGGCAGGGATTCGAAGAAATCGGTCGCCAGCACCCCGTCCAGCAACAAGGGATTCCGGCCGAGCCATTCGGCCAGCCTCGGCGCCCCGCCGGCGATTTCGGCGACCAGGTTCAAGAGAGAGGGGTTGGCCTGAAACAGTGAGAACAGTTGTACGCCGGCCGGCAGCCCGGCGATGAACTCGTTGAAACGGCGGAATGCCTTATCAGGGTTCGAGGTTTGCGACAATGCACCGAGGATCGCGGGCATCAGCTCCGTCAGGATCTCGCGTGACCGCGTGCTGCGGGTGGCGCGATGGCGTCCATGGTGCCATGCGCGAATCGCGGCCGATATATTCTCGGTTTCCGTGAACCCCATCTCAGCCAGTGTCGTGAGCGTGTCGGGGTGATCGTCGGCGCCGGTGAACACCAGAGTTCGACCGCCCCCTAATGGTGCCGATTCCTCGAACAGGTCGGCATAGTGGTTTTCCACCGTCCGCAGGGTCTGCACCAGTTCCGCCTCGAACCCCTCCCGGTCGGGATAGCCCATGAACGCGGCAACGCTTTCCAGGCCCTCGTCGGATTCGGGCAGGCTATGGGTCTGCTGGTCGTCCACCATCTGCAGGCGATGCTCGAGCCGGCGCAGGTAGCGATAGGCGTTGATCATATCCTCTGCCACCCTCGGTTTGACGCGGCCCGCATCGACCAGAGCGTTGATGGACTCGATGGTGCGGCGTGAGCGGAGGCTCGGATCGCGGCCACCCCATATCAGCTGCTGGGTTTGGGTGAAGAACTCGACCTCGCGAATGCCGCCGCGCCCCAGCTTCACATTGTGCCCGGCGACGGTAACCGTGCTGCCGCCCTTGTGGGCGTGGATCTGGCGCTTGATCGACTGAATATCCTCGATCGCCGCGAAATCGAGATGCCGACGCCAGATAAACGGTTTCAATGTCTCCAGGAAGTGTTCACCCGCGGCGATGTCACCGGCCACTGGCCGAGCCTTGATCATGGCCGCCCGTTCCCAGTTTTGCCCGAGGCTCTCGTAGTAGGTCTCTGCGGCGAAGGTGGACAGGGCCACCGGCGTGGCGCCGGGGTCCGGCCGCAGCCGCAGGTCGGTTCGGAAGACGTAACCTTCGCCGGTTCGTTCGTCCATGAGCTTCACCAGCTCGCGGGTCAACCGAACGAAATGCTGCTGTATTTCTGAGGGATCGGTCGACGGCACAATCCCATCATCGAACAAGACAATCAGATCGATGTCGCTCGAATAGTTGAGCTCGAACGCACCCAGCTTGCCCATTCCCAGCACGATGAAGCCGGAGTCCGTTTCGGGTGAACCCGGGTCGGGGAGGTTCAGAATGTCACGTTCGTGGGCACGGGCGAGCAGATGCCGGCAGGCCGCCGACAGGCTGGCGCTGCAGAAATGACTGAGATGTTCGGTCACCGTTTCAAGGGGCCATGCGCCCGACAAATCGGCGAGGGCGGTCAGTAGCGCGATCCGCCGCTTGGCGCGCCGCAATGCAACACCCGTGTTCGCGACGCTTTCGGATGGGTCGAGTTCCGCCAGCGAAGCGATGACACTGTCGAAGGCGTGATCGAATCCGCCGTTGAAAATGGTCGGCGCGAACGCGATATCGCGAACCAGACACTGGCCCAGGAAGCTGCTGTTGCCGAACACGCCCGCAAGCAGGTTGTGCATCGCTGAATCTTCGACGATGGACTTGCAAAAGCCCTCGAGTGTGATGTCGTCGGAGCCGGCGGCGGCGTCCCGGAACCGCTCAAATCCGCGCTCGAGCCGGTCCAAATCGGCGGGACGGGGGACGAGATCGGGGTCTGGCGAAAACGCAAAGTTCATGGGGACTGCTTGATTTTCCCGCACACTGCTGTATGGCGTGGGAGTGGTCAAGCACACCCCGCCTGTCCGCACTGGACTGCCTGAAAGGTCCACCGTTGATCGTTCGAAGCTCACGTCTGTTGCTTCTGTTCCTCGCCGCTGCCCTTGTGGGGTTGGCGCTGATTTTCGGTGTCGTGATCTTCCAGCTAAGCCGGGGACCGATTAGCCTCAGTTTCCTGACGCCCCTGATCGCGCGAGCGCTCAATCCCGGTCAAGGTGGTGGTGGCATAAAGCTGCACGACACGATTCTGACCTGGGCCAATGATGAGCGAGATCTCGATATCCGGTCGGTGGGTCTGCAGTTCCTCGATGCCCGCGGCACCGTGCGGGCAACGATCCCGGAGATGTCGGTCAAGTTCAGTGCACGGGCATTGCTGCGCGGCCTGGTCGCGCCGACAAGCCTGGAGTTGTTCGGCCCCCGCGTGCGAATTGTCCGCAGACTGGATGGCACGGTCAGCATGGATATGGGAGATGATCCGCACAACGGACTGGGAGCCGAAAGTCCGATCGGCCTGATCGAGGAACTGTTGCAGCAGCCCGATCCCGACCTGGCCAGTGGTTACCTGTCGCGTGTTGCGGTGCGCAGCGCGTTCATCGAGTTCGATGATTTCAAGCGTGGAATGCGGATCATTGCGCCGCGTGCGAACATTGCGTTGCTGCGCGATGAAGAGGGGATCAGTGCCGAGGGATCGGTTGTCATCGGGCAATCGGAGAAAGCCCTGCGCGCGGATCTGTCTGGTGTGTATCGCGTCGAGTCGGGAGCCACCGACCTGGGGTTGGTTTTCAGCAACGTCTCACCGCAGACCCTCGCCAGTATCGGGCCGGCACTCGCGCCGCTGAACAAGCTGGACGCGACCCTCGAAGGAACCCTTACTCTGTCTCTCGATGCGGGGCTTGAGCCGACCGGCGTAAGTGTGGATTTGCGCGCCGGGCCGGGTGCGATCGATATGCGCCCGCATCTCGAGACCGCGGTTGCGTTCGAATCCGGTGTGCTTCGTGCGCGCTCGGCGCGTAGATTGAACGCGATAGAACTGGAGACCGTCTCCGTTGATCTCGGCGGTCCGGTCGTCTCGATCAGCGGTGATGCGACCCGCGTGGTGGACCGCTGGAACGCGGGCATCGTTGCGGAGGTCTCGAACCTGCCGGTCAACGCGATTGAGACCTATTGGCCGCCGCAGCTCCAGCCCTTGAGCCGGGAATGGATCACCGGAAATATTCGTGACGGCAATGTCGACAGCGCGGTACTGCGCCTCAGCGCGACCGTTCCCGAAATAGACCCAGGTGCGCTGGATTTCGGAAGCATGGATGGAGAAATCCGATTCCGCGACGCGACGGTGCACTATCTTCGCCCGCTCGAGCCGGCACGAAACGTATTCGGAACGGCCCGGTTCGATTCCGAGCGCTTCGACGTCGATATTGGCGGTGCGGCCCTGCGCGACCTCGTGGCCGAAACCGGGCGTGTGCAGATCGAAGGCCTCAACGGGCCACCCCGGAGCGCGACCATCAAGATCGAGGTCACGATTGCCGGCCCGGTCCGCGATGCGTTCGAAATTCTCGATGATGAACCACTGGGTTTTATCAGCGGCTTTGGCATCGATCCGGCGCGAACGGGCGGAAACCACCGGACCAACGCCGTCTTTGCGTTTCCCCTCATCAATAAGGTCAAGGTCGACCAGATCGCCGTCGCGACCGCTTCGCGCCTTGTCGATTTCACGGTGGAGAATGCGGCGTTCGGATTTACCGTATCCAACGGTGATCTGACGCTCAACGTGGACCGGGAAGGGATGGAGGCCAGCGGGACGGCAGAAATCGCGAACGTACCGGTGGGTTTGAACTGGACGGAAAGCTTTGTCGAGAACAACGATACGCGCACCCGGTACAATCTCCGTGCCAGCCTGGACGAAGCGGCCCGAGCCGCGCTGAAAATTGACACGGGACCGTTCCTGACCGGCCCCATCGGCCTTGGTTTGACCTATGCGGTGGGCTGGAACGACGACGCGGCCGGCGCTGCGGAACTGGATCTGACGGGTGCGGAGCTCAGCCTCGATCCGTTCGGCTGGACAAAGCCGCGCGGTGTCGCCGGCAATGCCTTCGTCGAGTTCCTGGTTCGTGACGACACACTGACATCGATCCCGGTCATTCGTGTGGCGGCCGATGACCTTCAGGTTGCAGGCGCCGGCTTGTTCCGGCCGGGCCCGGACGGACCAAACCTGCAGCGGCTGACCCTCGAGAAACTCGCCTTCGGCGGAACCGACGTGTTCTTGAATGTCGAGATGCCGGAAGGCGTGCCACCGATCATTTCCATCGGGGGGAATGCCATTGATCTTCGTCCCGTGATGGATGGCTTGTTCGATGGCGGTGATGACGAGGATTCGACCCCGGCGATGCAGATTGTCGTCAGCAAGGAGTCGCCCCTGTCGGAGGTGCGTCTCGGGGAGGAGACGCGATTGCTGGGCGCCTATGGAACCCTCGTCAATGACGGCACGAACTGGTCAGACGTTCTGCTGCGCGGGTCGCTGTCGAATGGAGGACGGATCTTCCTGCGCGTGGCGCCGCAAGGCGAAGTGCGCAAGGTGAATTTCGAATCCGATGATGCCGGCGGCGTCTTGTCAGCGCTGGACTGGATCGACACGATCCGCGGCGGCGATATGCGGGTTCGCGGTGCGATGACGGGAAGCAGCGACGACGAGACATTCGCCGGCAGCCTCCACATGCAGAGTTTTGTCCTGACCGAGGGACCGGTCGGTGCCCAGCTTCTGGCTTTGACGTCCCTGTCCGGTATTGCCGATGTCCTGGGCGGTGACGGGCTCACATTCAGTCGGGTTGAGGTGCCGTTTACGCTGACCGATACCGAGATCGTGATCAAGGACGGCAAGGCGCGCGGGGCGGATATCGGCGTCCTGGCGAGCGGTACGATCGATCGCGAGAACGATCGGCTCGATCTCACCGGTGAACTGGCACCAGCCTATACGCTGAATTCGCTCCTGGCGGACATCCCATTGATCGGGACGGTTCTGTCGGGCGGGGCGGACGGTATCTTCGCCGCCACGTTCCGCGTGTCGGGTTCACTTGATGATCCCGACGTTGCCGTCAATCCGCTATCGGTGCTGACCCCGGGGCTCGTGCGGCGGCTGCTGACCGGATTCGGGCATGAAAACAACTTGGGGGTGGACGGGAATGAACAGCACGAGCCCACCCCGCCTGAGGTCGATCAATAACAGGTTCTAGACGGGCCGAATGAGCGCGTGGCGTTTCTTGCCGGCCGACAGCTTGATCACGCCCTCTTCGTTCAGGGCGTCCAGGCCTACCTGGTAGTTCTCGTCGCTGATCGCCACATCGTTGACGCGCGCACCGCCACCCTTAATCAGGCGGCGGCCCTCGCTGTTTGACGACGCCAGGCCGGCGCGCGCCATCAACGCGAACAGCGCAACGCCGTCGCCCAACTCGCCGCGCGGCATTTCGGTTGTCGGCAGCCCGTCGGCCGTGACGCCCGATTCGAAAGTCTTCTCTGCGGTCTCGGCGGCTTCGGAGGCCGCGGCCTCTCCGTGCAGGATGCGCGTTGCCGCATTGGCGAGGATTTTCTTGGCGTCGTTGATTTCCGCCCCTTCGAGTGCTTCCAGCCGGCCGATTTCGTCCAGAGGCAGGTCGGTAAACAATTTGAGGAACCGGCCAACATCCGCATCCTCGGTATTGCGCCAGAATTGCCAGTAGTCATAGGGCGAAAACCGGTCGGCGCTGAGCCAGACGGCACCGTCGGCCGTTTTGCCCATCTTGGCACCCGAGGCCGCCGTGATGAGAGGGGTGGTCAGGCCGTAAAGTTCACGCTCGGCGACCCGGCGGCCCAAGTCGATGCCGTTGACGATGTTGCCCCATTGATCCGAACCGCCCATCTGCAGCACGCAATCGTGGCGGCGGGCCAGTTCGACGAAGTCATAGGCCTGCAAGATCATGTAGTTGAATTCGAGGAAGGTCAGGGGCTGTTCCCGGTCCAGGCGCAGTTTTACGGAATCGAATGTCAGCATCCGGTTGATCGTGAAATGGCGGCCGATCTCGCGCAGCATGGGGATATAGGCCAGCGTGTCGAGCCACTCGGCATTGTTCACCATGATGGCGTCCTTGCCGCTGTCCCCGAACGAAAGAAAGGCATCGAAAGTCCGGCGGATGGAATCGATATTCAAACCGATCTTGTCGTCGCTCAGCAGCTGGCGCGTCTCGTCCTTGCCGGACGGATCGCCCACCTTCGTCGTCCCGCCACCCATCAGCACAATGGGCCGGTGTCCGGTCTGCTGCAGCCAGTGCAGCATCATGATGGATACAAGGTTGCCGATATGCAGGCTGTCGGCTGTCGCGTCGTATCCCACATAGGCCGTGATCATCCCCTCTGCGGCCTTTGTGTCGAGGGCTTCTAGGTCCGTGCACTGGTGCAGGAACCCGCGTTCGACGAGTGTCTGGATGAATTCGGATTGGTGCTCTGACATGTTTTCTCAACCGGCCTGGCGCGTTGGCGGGCGCTAACTAACACATCTGCCCCGCAAGCGTGTATACCTTCGCTTCGAACTTGATACGGGATTCGCGCTATGGGTGCGAGTGCACGCAGCTTGGCGATCGGCCTGATGAGCGGCACGTCGATGGACGGCATTGATGCCGCCATGATCCGCACAGATGGACTGTCGGCGGTCGAGCCGGTCGCTGCGGTTTCACGCTCCTATGACGATATGTTCAGACAGAAGCTGCGCGATGCGGTTGGACACCGGGGATCGGGCGCCGACATCGCACGTGAATTGACGGCGCGTCATGTCGAGATTGTCGAGGAACTGATCGCATCCTCCGGTGTCGCGCGGCCCGATGTGGAGATCGTCGGCTTCCACGGACATACCGTGTTCCATGACCCGGACAACGGCCAGACGGTGCAGATCGGCGACGGTCGGATGCTGGCGGCGGAAGCTGGGATCGATGTGGTCACCGATTTTCGCAGCAACGATGTTGCGGCCGGTGGTCAGGGCGCACCCTTTGCGCCGCTGGCCCATGCGGTGTTCGCACCGGACCTCCGCCCGGTCTGTTTCCTCAATATCGGCGGGGGTGCAAACCTGACCTGGATCGGTGCGGCCGCCGATCCCGGCCGCGTCGACGTGTTTGACCATCTGTGTGCGTTCGATACCGGGCCGGGCGGGGCCCTGGTCGATGACTGGACCTATCGTCACACCGGACAGCCCTATGACAAGGATGGCGCCCTGGCCGCGTCGGGGCAGGTCGACGCCGATGTGCTCGGGCGTCTTTTGCAGAACAGGTACTTCGATGCGCCGCCGCCCAAGTCCCTCGATCGCGATGCGTTCGACATTTCTGTGGTGGAAGGATTGTCGGCGGCGGACGGGGCGGCGACATTGACGGCGTTCACCGCGGAAACGATCGCGCGGGCGGCCTGCCTTCTTCCGGCCGTCCCGGATGTCTGGCTGGTGACGGGTGGTGGTCGCCACAATCCGCTACTCATGGAGATGCTGGGCGGGAAGCTGGATGCGGCTGTAAAGCCGACCGAGGCCTGGGGCATCGATGGCGATGTGCTGGAAGCACAGGCGTTTGCCTACCTTGCGGTGCGCAGCTTGCGCGGATTGCCTCTGAGCGGGCCCACCACCACGGGTGTGTCAGAGCCGACCCTCGGCGGGCGCTTGTTCCGCGCTGCCTAGTCTTCGTCTTCTCCGGTGTCGTCCTCGACGTCCTCGACCTCGGCCACGTCAGCCTCAAGCGCCGCCTGGATTTCTTCCGTGCGCCGGTCGAGATAGGTCGTCACCGTCTGTTCGAGCTCCTCAAGATGCTCGTTGTAGAAATGCGTGGCGCCTTTCAGAACCTGGAAGTCGATGATGACATCCTTCTGCTTCGCCAGTTTGGCGATCAGTTCCGTCACGGAATCCTGCGGCACGATATCGTCCTTGTCGCCGTGCGTGATCAGGCCGGAGGCCGGGCAGGGGGCCAGGAACGAGAAGTCGTACATGTTCGCCGGCGGAGAGACCGAGACGAACCCGGTGATTTCGGGACGTCGCATCAAAAGCTGCATGCCGATCCAGGCGCCGAACGAGAAGCCCGCGATCCAGCACATGGGCGAATCCTGATTCTGGGTCTGCAGCCAGTCGAGAGCGGACGCCGCGTCGGACAATTCGCCTTCACCGCGATCGAAACTGCCCTGGCTCCGGCCAACGCCACGGAAGTTGAACCGGAGGGTCGCAAAGCCGCGCCTAACGAACATCTGGTACAGCTGATAGACGACCTTGTTGTTCATCGTGCCGCCGTGTTGCGGGTGCGGGTGCAGCAGCAACGCGATCGGCGAATTCGGGACTTTCGCCGGATAGTAGCGGCCTTCCAGGCGGCCTTCGGGGCCGTTGATGATCACTTCAGGCATTTCGACTTCCAATTCCACCGGCGGCGTGCGGCAGATGACAGAGGTTTGGAATCAGTAATTTCGGTCCCGATTCTCAAGGATTTCAGCCAAATACTTGACCAGTTTACTCGGACATCATATATCCCGGTTCAGGACGTGCAGTGCGCGGTCTATTCGGCGGGAAGAGCGATGCAGAGCGCTCTATATCATAAAGGTCGACATGGTCTTCAAGCATCTCTTTCACGATCTGGACGCATATATGGAACGCGATCCAGCTGCGAGCTCGCGATTCGTGGTCGCGATTAGCTATCCCGGCTTCCATTCGGTGCTCTGGTACCGGCTGTCACACTGGCTCTGGTCACAAAGGCTGGTGGTTTTGGCGCGTTTCGTCGGCAATATCGGGCGGTTCCTGACCGGTGTGGATATTCACCCCGGCGCCGAGATCGGAAGCCGGCTCGTGATCGATCACGCCATCGGCGTGGTGATCGGCGAGACAGCCGAGATCGAAGACAATGTGACGCTCTATCACAACGTCACGCTGGGCGGCATTGCACCGGCCGTGGAGAGCGAGGCCCAGAAGAACGTCAAGCGGCATCCGACACTGCTCGAGGGATCGATTATCGGCTCCGGCGCTCAGGTCCTCGGACCCATCACCGTGGGGCGCAACGCGCGCGTGGGTGCAAACGCCGTCGTGGTCAAGGACGTGCCGGAAAACTGCACGGTGGCGGGAATCCCGGCTCAGCCGGTGGCGACTTCGGCGTGCTCGCCCGACACTTTCTCTGCCTATGGCACGCCGACGGACGATTTCCCCGACCCCGACGAGAAGGCCATGGGTGCGATGCTCAACGAGATCAGCGCCCTTCGGCTGCGCGTCCAGGAACTCGAGCGCGAACTCGAGGAACGAATTCAGGTGCGTGCATCGTCGGCAGCAGAAGCCGCGGCGGACCCGGACAAGCCGACATCGTCGGCCTAATCCGAACGGAAAGAACGAAACAAGGGAGGGGCTGGACGTGAAACTGAGCACAAAAGGACGCTACGCCGTCATGGCGATGGTCGATCTCGCACAGTTCGGGACCACAGGTCCCGTGGCTCTGGCCGAGGTGGCCGACCGGCAGGAAATTTCACTTTCCTATCTCGAACAACTGTTCGCCAAGTTGCGGCGCGCAGGCCTTGTGAAAAGCGTACGCGGACCCGGGGGTGGATATAAGCTTTCTTATCCCGCGCCGGAAATTCGGATCGCAGACGTGATCACCGCGGTCGATGAGCCGATCCGGACAACCGGTTGCGCGCCCGGCGCGGCGACGGGCTGCATCCGCCGAACCAGTCGCTGCATGACCCACGACTTGTGGGAGGAACTCGGACACCAGATCCATTCCTACCTCAATTCCGTCAGCCTGGAAGATGTCTGCACCGGTCAGATTTTCGGCTCCCCACAGCCGGAACTGCGCCCCGCGATGGCAGAGATTGCGGCGGAATAGGCGGAACTGCACCGATCGTGGACATCTATCTCGACCATAACGCGACGACACCGGTTCGCCCGGAAGCGGCTGCGGCCGTTGCCGAGGCCCTAGCGCAGAACGGCAACGCGTCGTCCGTGCACCGCCACGGCCGGCTGGCCCGCCGGACCATCGACGATGCGCGCGAGTCCGTCGCCGCGCTGGTTGATGCACCGGCCGCCAACCTGGTTTTCACATCGGGTGGAACGGAAGCGAACAATCAGGCGTTGCGCGGGGTGCCGGGCGCGCTTCTGGTCTCCGCGGTCGAGCATGATTCCGTGCTGGGTGCACGTGACGATGCGAACACAGTTGCCGTCGACGGCGACGGGGTGTTGGATCTCGCGCGCTTGGGCGAGGAACTGGCGCGACGCGACGGCCCGGGACTGGTTTCGGTGATGCTGGCGAACAACGAAACCGGCGTTCTGCAGCCGGGGGTCGAGATTGCTGCGATCGCGCACGAACACGACTGGCTGGTGCATTGCGACGCCGTGCAGGCCGCCGGGAAGATCGAGGTTTCGTTCCGGGACCTCGGGGTTGATCTCATGAGCGTGTCGGCGCACAAGCTCGGCGGCCCGCAGGGCGTGGGTGCGCTGGTTGTTCGTGACGGGCTCGACCTCGCGCCGCTGATGCGCGGTGGCGGACAGGAGCGTCGTCGCCGCGCGGGAACCGAAAACCGAGCCGGGATCACAGGTTTCGGGGTTGCGGCCGCCATGGCCAGGCAGGGGCTGGACGCGATGCAGGGTTTGGCCTCGCTGCGCGACGAAATGGAAGCACGAATTCTGGCCGCGGTTCCCGAGGCTGTTCTGCACGGCGCCGGAGTTGAGCGGATGCCAAACACAAGCTGCATCGGACTGCCGTCCAAGACCGCAGAAACACAGGTCATTGCCCTCGACCTTGCCGGGGTCGCCGTCAGCGCGGGCTCGGCCTGCTCAAGCGGAAAGGTAACGCCGAGCCATGTGCTGCGTGCCATGGGGCTGGATGACAACGCGGCGCAGAACGCGATCCGCGTGTCCCTCGGCTGGAACTCAAGTGCCGAGGATGTCGACCGGTTTGTCGATGCCTGGACCGCGATGGCGAATGGTAGTGCAAAGGACGAGAGCCCTCGGAGGTCTGTGGCATGACCGGCGCTCCGACCGCGATCTATCTCGATCATCAGGCGACTACACCCGTGGATCCACGTGTGCTTGATGCGATGCTGCCATGGTTCAGCGAGACCTTCGGCAACGCGCATTCGGAACAGCATGTGTGGGGACGCCAGGCAGCCGATGCCGTCGAGGTGGCCCGGGCCAAGGTGGCGGCGCTCATCGGTGTGGAAGCCCGGGAGATCGTGTTCACCTCCGGTGCAACGGAATCCAACAATCTGGCGATCAAGGGCGCGCTGCGATTTGCCCTTCACCACGGGCGCGGCGACCATATCGTCTCGGTGGTCACCGAGCACAAATGCGTCCTGGAATCCTGTGCGGCGGTGACCGAGGACGGCGCGCGTATAACCTATCTCGAGGTCGGCTCCGACGGCCTCGTGGATCCCGAGGCCATTGCCGCGGCGATCGAGGATGACACCGTTCTGGTGTCGGTCATGGCGGTCAACAACGAGATTGGCGTGGTGCAGCCGCTCGCGGCGATTGGCGCCCTGTGCCGAGAACGCGGTGTCTTGTTGCACACAGATGCGGCGCAGGCGGCCGGCAAGGTTGAGATTGACGTGAATGCCATGCAGATCGATCTGTTGAGCATCTCGGGTCATAAGATGTACGCCCCCAAGGGTATTGGCGCGCTTTACACACGCCGCCGACCCCGGGCCCGGTTGCAGGCGGAAATAAGCGGCGGCGGCCAGGAGCGCGGCTATCGCTCGGGCACCTTGCCGGTGCCGCTGACGGTTGCACTCGGCGAAGCAGCCGAGATTGCCGGGGACGAGCTGGCCCAGGAAGGTGAGCGCCTGACGCTGTTGCGCACCCGCATGCTCGATCGGCTGCGTGCGGGTCAGCCCGATCTTTTCGTTAACGGCTCGCTGGACCAGCGTGTACCGGGCAACCTGAATGTCGGATTCCCCGGGGTCGATGCTGAAACCTTGATGGAAAGCCTGGATACGATCGCGGTGTCGACCGGATCGGCCTGCACCTCGGCCTCCGTCGAGCCGTCATACGTGTTGCGGGCCCTGGGGCTTAGCGACGCGGATGCGGGCGCGAGCATCCGGATCGGCTTTGGCCGATTCACCACTGAGAGTGAAGTCGACACAGCCGCCGATTTGATTGTGGCGGCCGTGCGTTCGCAACGATCCGACCGTTCGGTTCGGGCGGCAGAATAGGTATCTGGAAGGACGTTATGGCAGCCACTACCGAGGCAGTGGATCAGGTTCGATCGATCGGCGAGCAGTACAAGTACGGCTTCGTCACCGATATCGATGTTGACCTTGCGCCGAAAGGCCTGAACGAGGACATCGTTCGCCTGATCTCGAAGAAGAAGGAAGAGCCCGAGTGGATGCTGGAATGGCGCCTGAAGGCTTACCGCCACTGGCTCACCATGGAAGAGCCGACCTGGCAGAAGCCGCAATATCCGGACATCGATTACCAGGATTCCTATTACTACGCGGCACCGACCACGACCGAGAAACCCAAGTCGCTGGATGAAGTCGACCCGAAGCTGCTGGAGACCTACGAGAAGCTGGGTATTCCGCTGCGCGAGCAGGAAGTGCTGGCCGGCGTGGAAGGGGCACCGGCGGTCGCCGTTGATGCGGTGTTCGATAGCGTGTCTGTCGCGACCACCTACAAAGCAAAGCTAGAGGAGCAGGGGATCATCTTCTGCTCCATCTCGGAGGCCGTGCGCGACCATCCCGAGCTGGTGCAGAAGTATCTGGGCTCGGTCGTGCCGTATTCGGACAATTTCTTTGCCACCCTGAATTGCGCGGTCTTCACAGACGGTTCTTTCGTCTACATCCCCAAGGGCGTGCGCTGCCCCATGGAGCTGTCGACCTATTTCCGGATCAACGCTGAGAATACCGGGCAGTTCGAACGCACGCTCATCATTGCCGATGAAGGCTCCTATGTGAGCTATCTAGAGGGCTGCACGGCGCCGCAACGCGACGAGCACCAGCTCCATGCGGCGGTCGTCGAGCTCGTGGCGCTGGACGATGCCGAGATCAAGTATTCGACCGTGCAAAACTGGTATCCCGGCGACGAGGACGGTAAGGGCGGGATCTACAATTTCGTCACCAAGCGGGCCGCATGCCGCGGCCACAATTCGAAAGTGTCGTGGACACAAGTCGAGACCGGCTCGGCGATCACCTGGAAGTATCCGAGCTGCATCCTGCAGGGCGACAACTCCGTCGGCGAGTTCTATTCGGTGGCGATCACCAACAATGCCCAGCTCGCTGATACCGGCACCAAGATGATCCATATCGGCAAGAACACCCGTTCGCGGATCATTTCGAAGGGAATATCGGCGGGCAAGGCCGATCAGACCTATAGGGGCCTGGTGCGGGTCCAGCGCGGTGCCAAGGGTGCGCGCAACTACACCCAGTGCGACAGTTTGCTGATCGGTGACAAGTGCGGCGCGCACACCATCCCGTATATCGAAAGCCAGAACCCCTCGGCGCAGGTGGAGCATGAAGCGACCACCAGCCGGATCGGCGAAGACCAGCTTTTCTATTGTCGCCAGCGCGGCATGGACGAGGAAGAGGCCGTCGCGCTGATCGTCAACGGGTTCTGCAAGGAAGTTCTGCAAACGCTGCCGATGGAATTCGTGGTGGAAGCCCAGAAGCTGCTGGGAATCAGCCTCGAAGGTAGCGTGGGCTAAGGGAGAGTTTGAAGATGGCTTTGTTGGAAATTCGCAATCTGCACGCCACGGTCGACGGTAAGCAGATCCTCAATGGACTGGATCTGAAAATCGATACCGGCGAGGTGCATGCGATCATGGGCCCCAACGGTTCGGGCAAAAGCACGCTGTCCTATGTGCTAACGGGCCGCGACGGTTACGAGTTGACCGACGGCGACATTCTGTTCGATGGCGTGAGCCTCCTGGAGATGGAGCCTGACGAGCGGGCGCGGGAAGGGGTGTTCCTGGCGTTCCAGTATCCGGTCGAGATTCCTGGCGTCACCAACATGACGTTCCTCCGCACGGCAGTGAACGCGGTTCGCGAACATCGTGGCGAGATGCCCTTCGACCCCATGGATTTCGTGAAGTATGCACGTGAGAAGGCAACCGACCTGAATGTCTCCGACGACATGCTGCGCCGGCCGGTTAACACGGGGTTTTCGGGCGGCGAGAAGAAGCGCATGGAAATCCTGCAGATGGCGGCACTGGAGCCGCGGGTTGCGATTCTCGACGAAACGGATTCCGGGCTCGACATCGATGCCCTCAAGGTCGTCGCAGATGGTGTGAACGCCATGCGCTCGGACGAGCGCGGCATGCTGGTGATCACGCACTATCAGCGGCTGCTCGACTATATCGTCCCCGATCACGTGCATGTCCTTGCCAACGGCCGGATCGTGAAGTCGGGTGACAAGGCGCTGGCGCTGGAGCTTGAGAAGAAGGGCTATGCCGAATTTCTCGAGCAGGCGGCCTGACGGAGGGAATGGTGCCTGACGGCAGCGAACATATGCAGCCCTATCTGGACCAGGCGTCCGAGGCCTCGTCGTCCTTGCCGGGGGCGGGCGTCGGCTGGATCGACGCGCTCCGCAGACGTGGTACCGACCTCTACGGCATGCATGGCTTGCCGCAGCGGCGCCACGAATACTGGCGCTATACGAACCTCAATGCCCTGGCCGGCGGTTCCTTCCGGCTGGCCGGTGATCCGCCCGCGATCAAATTGCCGGCGCTGCCGCACCAGACCCTTGCCGACGTCCTGTCGTATCGGGTGGTGCTGGTCAACGGACGGTTGCGGCAGGATCTGTCTGACCTGGGCACATTGCCCAACGGGGTTGAAGTTGGCAGCCTGCAGGCGTTGATGGCGGCAGCACCTGAACGACTTGAGCCCTATCTGGGTCAGGTTGCGAAGCTCGATGACATGCCCATGGCTGCGCTCAACACGGCCTTCCTGAGCGACGGGATGGCGATCTTCGTCGATGCCGATGTGAGCTTGGAGAAGCCGGTCCATCTGATTTCGGTTTCCGCCCGGGACGATGGCGATGCGATGGTGCAGCCGCGCCACCTGGTGGTGATGGGGCGCGGTGCCAGTTCGACGCTGCTTGAGACCCACATTTCCGCCGATGGTGGTGCCTGCTTCAACAACGTGGTCAGCGAGCTTCATCTCGCCGAGGGCGCGAAGCTGAATCACTCCGTCTTCCAGCACGAAGCGCCGACGAGCGTGCACCTGTCCGGCACGGCAGTGGCGCTGGCGGCAGGATCGACCTACGACAGTTTCGTCCTGCAGAGCGGCGCCGAGATCGGGCGCAGCGAAATCCGGGCCTATCTGAACGGCCCGGGTGTCGATTGCCGGTTGGATGGCATCTATCTGGCGACCGGCAAGCAGGTGGTCGACAACACCACCTATGTCGAGCATGCCGCGCCGGAATGCCGCTCGCGCCAGGTCTACAAGGGAGTCCTCGATGGCGAGGCGCGCGGTGTGTTCCAGGGCAAGGTGCATGTCGTGCGCGACGCCCAGCAAACGGATGGGCACCAGCTCAGCCGTGCGCTTCTGCTTTCACCGCGCGCGGAGATCGATGCGCGGCCGGAACTCGAGATCTATGCCGACGATGTGAAGTGCAGCCATGGCGCGACGGCCGGTGACCTCGACGAAGATTCGCTGTTCTACCTTCTGAGCCGCGGCATTCACCCGCACACGGCCCGCCGGATGCTGATCGAAGCCTTTTTGTCGGAAGCGATCGGTGAAATTCCGGTGCAGCAGGTCGCGGACGACTACTTGAACCATGTTCAGCAGTGGCTGAGCGACCATGTGGAAGAACGCTCAGACGGGGCTTCGCAGTAATGTCCAGAAATCCAGCAACATCCGGCGCACCGGCCTATGACATCGACGCGATCCGCGCCGATTTCCCGATCTTGTCGCGCACGATGCATGACAAGCCGCTGGCGTTTCTCGACAGCGCGGCCTCGGCTCAGAAGCCGCGTCAGGTGATCGATGCGGTGCGTGATGTCTACGAGCGCGAGTACGCCAACGTGCATCGCGGCCTGTACCAGATCAGCGAGGCGGTCACGGCGCGCTACGAGGGCACGCGCGAGACCATTCGCCAGTTCATTAACGCAGCCCACACCCACGAGATCATCTTCACCCGCAACGGTACGGAATCGATCAACCTGGTTGCATACGGTTTCGGCCGGCACTTCCTCGACGAAGGCGATGAGGTGATCATCACCGAGCTTGAGCACCATGCCAACATCGTGCCCTGGCAGATGTTGCGGGACGAGAAGGGGATCGTCTTGAAGGTGGCGCCGGTGAGCGATGATGGCGAGCTCATCATGTCCGCCTTCGAGGAGCTGCTCGGCCCGAAGACGAAACTCGTGGCGGTCGCGCACATGTCGAACGTGCTTGGCACGGTCCTGCCGGTCGAGGAGATCACTCGCAAGGCCCATGCCGTAGGCGCGAAGGTGTTGCTCGATGGCTGCCAGTCGGTCACCCATATCCCGGTGGATGTGCAGGCACTCGGCTGCGATTTTTATGTCTTTTCGGGCCATAAATTGTACGGGCCCAGCGGCATCGGTGTGCTGTACGGGCGCGAAGAGGTTCTGAATGCGATGCCGCCGTTCATGGGCGGCGGCGACATGATCTCGTCGGTCACGTTCGAGAAGACGACATGGGCGAAGCTGCCCCACAAGTTCGAGGCCGGCACCCCGGCAATCGCACAGGCCATCGGCCTGGGTGCCGCCATCGACTATGTGAACGGCATCGGGCTGGACGCAATCGCCACGCACGAGGCGGATCTGCTGAACTATGCGACCCAGAAACTGGCTAGCATCGACGGGTTGCGGATCATCGGAACGGCTCCGAACAAGGCCAGCGTGGTCTCATTCATGCTCGATTTTGCGCATCCCCACGATGTGGCGACGATCATCGATCGCGCCGGTGTTGCGGTTCGCGCCGGCCATCATTGCGCACAGCCGCTGATGGATCGCATGGACGTGCCTGCGACGGTGCGTGCGTCGATCGGGCTCTATAACGACCGGTCGGATATCGACGCCCTGGTTGCCGCGCTGGGCGATGTACAGGAGTTGTTTGGCTGATGAGTGACGAGCTGCGCGAGCTGTACCAGGAAGTGATCCTGGAACATGGCAAGAACCCGCGAAATTTTCATGCCAGCGATGCCGCGACCAAGGAGGCACGCGGCAACAACCCGCTTTGTGGTGACCAGCTGGTCGTCTATCTCACGCTGGACGATGGTGGAAATGTCGCGGATGCGTCGTTTCTCGGCAAGGGTTGCGCTATCTCGATGGCCTCGGCATCGATGATGACCGAAATTCTGAAGGGGCGTTCTCCGAACGAGGCCAAGTCCCTGTTCGACACGTTCCACGAGATGTGCACGGGCGAAGGTGAGGGGATTGATCTCCCGGAGGATGTTGAGAAGCTCCGGGTTCTGTCCGGGGTGCGGGAATTCCCGACGCGGGTGAAATGCGCCACTCTGCCCTGGCACACGATGGTGGCGGCCCTCAATGACGAAGAAGAGATTTCGACGGAATAGGATCGATCGTTATGAGTTTTGAACACGGAATGGGTACACCGCACGGCATGCACGCACCTTTGCCAGAAGGCGAGGAAATCACGGCGCGTGCGGGTGAACCCCTGCCCGAAGGCACCGAAGTCGCCGGACGCGAGGCTGCGATTGCCGCCTTGCGCACGGTGCACGACCCGGAAATTCCGGTGAACATTTACGACCTCGGTCTGATCTACGACCTTGAGATTCACTCCGACGGCTCGGCCCGGGTGGATATGTCCCTCACGGCACCTGCCTGCCCGGTGGCCGGGGAGATTCCATATTGGGTGGCCGATGCCTTGTCTCGTGTCGAGGGCATCGGCGAGGTGGTCGTGAACCTAATCTGGGATCCGCCGTGGACGATGGATCGCATGTCCGATGATGCCAAGCTGGCCCTTGGTATCGAGTGACCTATATAGATCGCCGAGGAGACGGGTATGCCTGAACCGATCATCAAATTGACCGATGCCGCGGCTGACCGGGTGAAGAACCTGATGTCGAAGGCCGACGACGGTGTTGCCGGTCTGCGGGTCGGCCTGTCGACACGTGGCTGCTCTGGCCTGTCCTATGTCGTCGAATATGCAGAGGATGCACGGCAGTTCGAAGAGGTGATCGAGGACAAGGGCGTGAAGGTCTTCATCGACCCGGCCGCGACCATGTTCCTGATCGGGGCGACCATGGATTATCGCGAAGGCAAGTTCGAATCTGGATTCGTCTTCGACAATCCGAACGCCAAGGGCACATGTGGCTGCGGCGAGTCTTTCCACGTCTAGTGTGAACGCGGGTTCCGGAACTGGCGATGCCCCGCATGACCTTCACCGATGCCGACGGAAGCCCGCGTGAGGTCGAGGCTCCGCTCGGGCATTCGTTGCTGCAGATTGCCTGGGATAACGGCATCGATATCGAGGGTGCGTGCGAAGGCGCGATGGCCTGCTCCACATGCCATGTGGTGGTCGACCCGGCCTGGTACGAGCGCCTAGAGGAGTCGAGCGAGGATGAAGATGACATGCTCGATCTCGCGCCGGGGCTGAAGCAAACCTCCCGCCTGGGCTGCCAGATCATCATGACCGAGGCGCTCGACGGTTTGACCGTCCATCTGCCGGGCACAACCCGCAATCTGATGCTCGCCTAGTGGCCTATCTCGATGATCTCGAACTGTTCCCGCGGCTGCGCTCTGCTGCAGGTAGCTGGGATGACTATGTGGCGCATCCGTTCGTCCTCGGCCTGCGTGACGGCACCTTGCCCGAGCCGGCTTTCCGGCATTATCTGGGCCAGGACTATCTGTTCCTCGTTCACTTTGCGCGGGCCTATGCGCTGGCCGCCTACAAGGCCGAGACTCTGTCGGATATCCGCGATACGGCAGCCGGTATGAGTGCCATCGTCGATACCGAAATGGCCCTGCATGTGGAGTATTGCGCCGGCTGGGGTTTGAGCGAGGCCGAGATGGAGGCACTGCCCGAGGCCTCCGCGACCATGGCTTATACCCGTTATGTGCTGGAAAAGGGCCTGCAGGGCGACTTGCTGGACTTGTATGTCGCCCTCGCGCCATGTGTGATCGGTTATGGGGAGATCGGTGCGCGATTGGCGGGCGATCCCGAAACGGTGCACGACGGCAATTGCTATGGTGCGTGGATACAAATGTATGCCGGTGATGAATATCAATCGGTCGCCCGCGCACATGGTGAGGTTCTGGACCGGCTCTGGAAGGCGCGGGCGGGGGGTGCCAGGCTGGAATCCTTGTCGCGTACGTTTGCGCAGGCAACACGGCTGGAAGCGGATTTCTGGCAAATGGGCTGGGACGCGGCCTGAGCGCGACCACCGGCTATCGCGTCAGCGCGGCTCCGAACCCGACGATCTCGATATTCACATGCTCATTGGCGTGTCGCACCCTGCCGTCATCCCACAGCACGGGTTCCGCATCGGTGCCGCTCACGATGGTGTAGCGTTCCTGGGCTAACCCGGTACGGGTCATGCCGACTTGCACCTGCGACATCAACTCGCCGCCGGTATAAGGACTGCCGCGGCTCAGGGTCACGCGCCCGCCATGCACCGAGATCGCGACATTCCAGTCGTCGGTGTCGCCCAAGGCTCGTGCAACCCGGCTGACGACCTTCTCCACGTCTCTGGCAACCGCGGTGTCGCGGCTGATGATGAGGCCGCCATTCGCCGCAATACGAAACGAAAGCGGGCCGGTCGTCAGGCCCGGATCGAACCGGAATTCGCGTTTCAAAGCCGCTTCGGCTTCTGCCGCAGCCGCGTTTCGCGTCGATTGGCTGTCTTTCGCGACCGCATCGAAACAGGCAAGCCGCTCGGTATCGTCGGCAAGGTCGGCGCAACGCGCGAAATCGTCTCGCAGGTCGGCATGGGCAACAGGGGTGCCGAACAGTGCCAGCGACGCCAGGATCGCCGCCGATGTGCCTGTCAGGCCTTGTGTCGCGAATATCCGCATCACTTTCCGTCAATTGCCAAGGTGCCTGTGTAAAAGATGGCGGCTCGGGCGCGCGCGATCAACCCGGATACGCACTTGTGACCTGTTTGCTGTTGGCCGGTGCGCGCCTATATTGCGCGCCGTGAGCGAAGCAATGAACAGTCTTGGGTTTGAACGGCCACCGGCGGAAACGCGTGTGGTGGTCGCGATGTCGGGCGGGGTCGACAGTTCCGTGACGGCCGCGCTCCTGCATGAGCAGGGCTATGACGTGATCGGGATCACGTTGCAGCTTTACGATCACGGTGCCGCCACGGCACGCGCGAAGGCGTGTTGCGCAGGACAGGATATCTACGACGCACACCGGGTGGCCGACAATATAGGCTTTCCCCACTACGTCCTCGACTATGAATCGCGCTTCCGCGAGGACGTGATCGAGGACTTCGCAGATGCCTATGCGCGCGGCGAGACGCCGATCCCATGCGTGACCTGCAACCAGAACGTGAAGTTCCGCGATCTGGTGGCGCGCGCGAAGGAACTGAACGCCGATGCGCTGGCCACGGGGCACTATATCCGCCGCTGGATGGGTGCGGACGGCCCCGAACTCCATCGGGCGGCCGACGCGTCGCGCGATCAGAGCTATTTCCTGTTTGCGACCACGGGCGAGCAGCTCGAGTTTCTCCGCTTCCCGCTTGGCGATATGCCCAAGGACGAGGTTCGTGAACATGCCCGGAGACTGGGGCTCGGAATTGCCGAGAAGCCCGACAGCCAGGACATCTGCTTCGTGCCCGATGGCAACTACGCGAGCATTGTCGAAAGGCTTCGGCCCGAGGCGGTAGAGCCGGGCGACATCGTGCATGTCGATGGCAGTGTTCTTGGCCGCCACGAAGGTATCCTGAACTTCACGGTGGGGCAGCGCCGGGGCCTGGGCATCGGTGGGCGCAAGGATTCAGAAGAAGATGCGCTTTACGTCGTGCACCTCGATCCCGCCAGCCATCGGGTGATCGTGGGACCACGCGCTGCGCTGGCGCGCACGCAGATCGTCGTGACCGGTCTCAACTGGCTGGGTGCCGGCGAGGGGCCGCCGACCGACGGCATGGATATCACAGTCAAGATCCGATCGATGATGGAGCCGGTGCCTGGTCGTGTCCTCGGGCAGGATGGCGACGGAGCCCGGATCGAACTGGCCGTGCCCGAGTTCGGTGTTTCGCCCGGCCAGGCCGCCGTATTCTATGATGGTGAACGCGTACTCGGCGGTGGCTGGATCGTGCGAACCGATCGACGGAGCGAGCCAGCATGAGCATCTATGTACTGGTTCACGGCGCCTATCATGGCGGCTGGTGCTACGAGCGGATCGTGCCGCAGCTGGAAGCGGCGGGATACACTGCGATCGCGGTCGACCTGCCCGGCCATGGAGACAATCCGGTTCCGATCTCCGAGGTGAACCTAGATGCCTATGTGGAACATGTCTGTGCGACCGTCGCGGCCCAGTCCGGGCCGGTGATCCTGGTGGGTCACAGCCTTGGCGGCATGACCATCACCCAGGTCGCCGAGCGCATGCCCGAGAATATCGCCTGGGTGGTCTATCTCACCGCGATGATGCCCGGGAACGGCCAGAACCGGGCCGATCTGGCCGAATATGAAGGGCCCGAGCAGATGGCCGGCAAGCGCATCATTTCAGATGACGGATTGTCGGCGACCATGACGGCGGACGTGATTCCGCCGACTTTCTATGCCGAATGTCCTGAAGACGATGTCGCGCGGGCGATGGAACGCCTGGTGCCCCAGGCGACCGAACCGTTTCACCGCCAGGCCGAAACCACGCCGGAGAGGTTTGGAACGGTCAAGCGTGCCTATATCGAATGCCTGCGTGACCGGGCGATACCGATCGGCATGCAGCGCGCGATGATCGCAGCCCAGCCCTGCGATCGGGTTTTCACGATCGACACCGATCACTCGCCGTTCTACTCGGCGCCCGAGGAATTGGTGCGCGACCTCCTCGAACTCGCCTGACGCAGGTCTGCCCCGCACGGCTTTTGCTCGCTCCCCCAACGAGGATTGCGTAGCATGAACGGAGGTCGGCTCTTGCCGCCCAATTCTCAATGCACAACCGCCGATCGTTTCTGGAGTAGACACCATGCTTATCACCCGCAACCCCGCCGTGATTGCCCCGCCCGCTGCCCTTTACAGCCACTCGGTGGAGATTCCGCCGAACGCTCGCTGGCTGATCACCGCCGGACAGGTCGGCGTGGCTCCGGACGGCACCGTGCCTGAGGGTTTCGAAGCGCAGCACGATCTGGTCTGGCAGAACACGCTTGCGATTCTCGAGGATGCGGGTTTTGGGCCGGAGCATATCGTCCGCCTGAACGTCTATTCGACCGATCCGAGCGGTCTCCAGTACCTCGCGCCCCATCGCGAGAAATACCTCGCTCCCGGGCATGTGCCGGCCTCGACCTGGGTCGTCATCAGCCAGCTCGCGAACCCCCAGTGGGTGGTCGAGATGGAGACCATCGCGGCCAAGCCGGAATAGGGATGCGGTGGGCCGGCCGGATCGTCCAGCGATGACCGGCCGGCGCCGAATTCAATGAGCGATGGGAACGCAAGCAGGTTCAGGCAAGGGGCTTGGCCGTACGTCCTGATCGTGGCGGCGGCGTTCATCCTGGCGTCGAACCACATTATCGGGCGCTGGGTCGAGGGCGAGATGCCGCCCATGGGGATCGGGTTCTGGCGTCTCGCTATCGCGACAGCGGTGCTTCTGCCGTTCGTCGGCCGCTCGGTCTGGTCCAAGCGGGCTGCCATCCGCGCCCAATGGAAACTGTTCCTGGTGCTCGCGGTAGCGCTCGGGCCATTCGGCAACGCTGCTGTCTACGTCGCGTATCATTTTACGACCGCAATCAACGGTGGTGTGGTCTCCACCGCCCAGCCGGTGGCCACCGTACTCATCACGTTCCTGGTGTTCCGTGAAGCGATCACCCGGGTGCAGGCGCTTGGAATCGTACTTGCGACGTTGGGCGTGTTCGTCATCCTGGCGCGCGGTGAGCTTGTCATCCTGTTGGCTCTGCAGCCCAACCTTGGCGACCTGATCCTGCTGGCCGCGATGTTCGGGTTTGCCGTACACAACTCCCTGCTGCGCAAGATTCCCGATGATTTCACGACGGCGGAGATCCTGCTTTCGGTGCAGTGCTTCTCCATGCTGGTGATGCTGCCGCTCTATATTACCGAAACCATCGTCTTCCAGCCGATGCCCGTCACCTGGGAGGCCGCCGCCATCATGGCCTGGGTGGGAATTGGCGTCGCGATTATCGCAGTCGGATTCACGAACACGGCCGTGCTGGCGATTGGTGCCAACAAGGCGACGATGTCGAATTACATACGCGCGTTGTTCACCGCTCTGCTCGCGGTCCTGATCCTAGGCGAACGGCTGGAGCTGTTTCATCTGGCGGCGTTCGGATTTGTGGTTGCGGGGGTGCTGTTGCTGGGACGGGGGCGACGGGCGCGCCCGGCTTGACAGGCGGTCAGCGCAGCACCTATATCCCCAGCCGCACCCGGGGCGGAGTAGCTCAGCTGGTTAGAGCAGGGGAATCATAATCCTCGTGTCGGGGGTTCGAGTCCCTCCTCCGCTACCATTTCTCGGAAAGCCCGCCTGCCGGCGGGCTTTGGCGTTTCCGGTGCGCAATGCCCGGCGCTGCGAGTGCGTCAACACGCCGAACTGTAACCAACCGATCTACCGTGTCTGCGCCTTCGTGCCTTACTGACGCCAGCTCGGGTGCGGGCTTGCCTCTGATATTGGCCTCCTGAAGCGAGGCTCGCCTCCGTCACCTCAATAAAACGAACGGAGGAAACCATCCTCAAGATTCACAATCCTCACACCATCGCCCCTCCGGTTGCGTTCTATAGCCAGGGGATCGAGGTTCCCGCAGGTGCCCGCACACTGCACATTGCCGGTGTGCTGGGCGTCATGCCCGAGGGGACGATGCCCATTGGCTTCGAGGCACAGCACCTTCAGATCTGGCTGAATGTCATCGAGATACTCAAATCGGCCGATATGGATGTATCGGATCTGGTCCGGCTCAACGTGTTTTCGCTCGACCCGTCTGATGTGTTCATGGTCAGCGAGGGCCGTCAGAGGTTCCTCAACGGCCACAAGCCGGTCTCGACCTATCTGGCGATCAAGGGACTGGCGCGTCCCGAATTTCTCGTCGAGATGGATGCGGTCGCCGTCAAGGTCGACTAGCCAGCCATCCGCACCCCCATCAGGGGGGTGCGGCGGCGGTTCTTTGCGCCCCGCGACCGGTGTATGATCTGCCCGCAACACCGCCGAAATTCAGCGTCCGGGAGCCAGAGGAGAGGATCCAATGCACAAGGTCGAAACCTTCGATGCCACGACGCTTGCGCCGCATCCCAAGTATGACGGCCACGCGAGCGGTCTGAACTGGTCTCCGTTCGTCGAGCATGCGGATGACACGGTGCACATCTCCTATGGCGTGATCGAGGTGCTGCCGGGCGGCGAGACGGAGCTCACGATCCAGGCCCACGAAACCGGGATGTACCTGCTGCAGGGCGAGATCGACGTGGTTCGTGACGGCCGTTTGTACCGCCTGGTCAAAGGTGATTTCATGCTGATCCCGACCGGGATCGAGCATGCTTATCGAAACGCAGGGACCGAAGCGGCCCGCTGGATCGAAATGTGCGCACCGCAGCCCAAGGCGCCGGATGCCTGGCAGGACACCTGGTTTGCCGGACAGGCAAACTGGCTGGACGCACCGGCGCTCATCAATCTTGAAGATCGCCGCGACCAGATGGTCGGGCATTATGACTATTCACAGCACACCCCGCCGCTGACCATCACGCCGGACCTGGACGGGTTCTCCCAGCGTATGATGATCGATGATGTTTTTGGCGCCGTGCATTTCAACATGTTCGTCATCAGCTTCGCCGATGGTGGCATCTGCAATCACCACGACCATGCCTTTGAAGAAGCCTATTATGTTCTGGGTGGCGAGGTCGATATCGTCTTCGACGGACAGGAATATCTCCTGAAAGAGGGGGGGTTCGCTTGGACCGGAGTGGGTGCGCAGCACGCGTTCTTCCCGCGCAAGGGCACGCCGGTCCATTGGCTCGAAATCCAGGCGCCCCAGCCACCATTGCGCGAAGGCGTGCGATTCCACAGACCCTGGGATAATCTCTCCAAGGTTCTCAATTTCTAGCCGGTAATCCCAATCGAGTGAGCAGTTTATGTCTGATACCGTAACCCTGACGATCCGACTGAACCCCGCCGACAATGTCGTTGTCGCCCGCGCCGAAATCATGCCGGGTACAGACATTCCCGGAGAGGGGGTCAGCACCAACGCGCCGATCCCGCGCGGCCACAAGATCGCGACGGCACCGATCGCCAAGGGCGAGACGATCATCAAGTACGATCAGATCATCGGATTTGCATCTACGGACATCAAACCCGGTGACCATGTACATATCGACAATTGCGAGTTCCGGATGGTGGAGCGGGACTATCAATTCGCCACCGACCTGCGCGAGACCGCGATGGTGCCGGAAGATGAGCGCCGCACGTTCGAGGGCTATGTACGCAAGAACGGGGGCGTCGGGACACGAAACTATATCGGCATCCTGACATCGGTGAACTGCTCGGCCACGGTGGCGCGATACATCGCGGATTCGTTCAACTCGACCGGCAAGCTGGCGGACTATCCCAATGTCGACGGCGTCTCGGCGTTTGTGCACGCGACCGGTTGTGGCATGGCGGATTCCGGAGACGGATACGCCAACCTGCAGCGCACGCTCTGGGGCTATGCGCGGCACCCGAATTTCGCCGGCGTGCTGATTGTTGGCCTGGGCTGCGAGGTGAACCAGATCCCGTTCCTGCTGGACGCCTATGGGCTGGAGATCAATGACACCTTCCAGACCATGACGATCCAGGAGTCGGGCGGCACCCGCAAAACGGTCGACGAGGCAATCGAGCGGATCGGCTCCATGTTGGAGCCTGCCAATACCGCCACCCGCGAGACCGTTCCGGCGTCCGAATTGACCGTGGCGCTACAGTGCGGCGGCTCGGACGCCTATTCCGGTATCACCGCCAACCCGGCGCTGGGCAACGCGGTCGACCGGCTGGTGGCCAATGGCGGCACGGGAATCCTCGCCGAAACACCCGAAATCTACGGTGCCGAACATCTCCTGACGAGACGCGCGATCAATGCCGAGGTGGGCCAGAAGCTGGTCGACCGGATCAAGTGGTGGGAGGACTACACCGCACGCAACCACGGCTCGATGGACAATAACCCCTCGCCGGGCAACCACGCCGGCGGTCTGACCACTATCCTCGAGAAGTCGCTCGGGGCGGCGGCCAAGGGAGGCACGACCAACCTGACCGGGGTCTACAAATACGCCGAGCCGGTCGCCACCAAGGGGTTCGTGTTCATGGACTCACCGGGCTTCGATCCGGCCTCGATCACCGGTGAGGTGGCATCCGGGGCCAACATCGTCTGCTTCACCACCGGACGCGGCTCGGTCTATGGCTGCAAGCCGGCACCCTCGATCAAGCTCGCGACCAACACCCAGATGTACCAGTCCATGTCCGAAGACATGGACATCAATGCCGGCCAGATCGCCGACGGTGACGCCACCATCGAGGACGTGGGAGAGGAGATCTTCGACTACATGCTCGACGTCGCAAGCGGCAAGCAATCCAAGTCGGAAGAGCTGGGATTCGGCGACAACGAATTCATCCCGTGGCAGGTCGGCGCGGTCATGTAGCCGCCGGAGACGCGGATGGGGCCGGCTGATCTATGTAAGCCCGGGGGCCACCTACAATGGCGGACGAGTGGGCATCCACTACTCGGCGGCCAAGGGTGGAATGGAAGCGCTGGCGCGTGCCTATGCTTTACGGCTGGTCAAGGAGGGGGTGACTGCGAATTGTGTTGCCCCGGCAATTATCCAGACCGAGATGAGCACAACCGTGACGCCAGAGAACAAGGTGTTCTCGCCGCCGGGGGGCGTTCGGGACATGTCGACGAGGTCTCGACAGCGGCGGTCATGCTGGCCGGGAACGGCTTCATGACCGGACAGACCATCCACATGAATGGCGGTATCTACTTCAACTGTCCGGGTTCAGCCGTTACCGTTCGTGAAATGCGCTTCGCTGCGATGGGGTTGCAGCAGGAGCTTGCCCATGATGCGCCCGTCGTCGAGATGGCGGTGGGCTTCCATGGCTTCGTCGAGTGGCATCTCTGCATAGATCGCAGGATCAATGGAACCGTCCGCGGCCATGCGCATGAGCAAGTCCAGGTCCGCGCCCGTCATCTCGGGTGCGTGGTCGAAGGAGTGGATCGAGAAAACCCTGACGGCGGGGCAGCGGGCCCATCGTTGGGTCTGGGCCGCGAACACATCGTCCTGGGGCAGCCCTTCTATCATGCCGTAGAGCACCAGCGTGCCGTGAATCGCGAGCTGGTCGAGATGGCCAACGAAACCCGCACCGCCGACAGGGTCGATGAAATGATCGACACCCCGGCCACCTGTGATGTCCATGATCGAATCCGTCAGGTCGTTCGAGCCGGTGTCGATCACATGGCTGGCATCGCGTGCGGTGGCGAAGGCAGCCTTCTCGGCGCTTCGTGCGAGCGCAATGGTTTCGAGTTCGGCGGCATTCGCCAGGTCCAGGATTGCGCTTCCCAGGCCGCCGCCAGCACCGACGATGGCGATGGTCTCTCCGGCGCGGACTCGGGCACCGGATTGCAGGATGCGGTGGGCAACACGGTAGTTCATCAGGCACCCCGCGACGGCAAGGTCGACCCCATGGGAACAGGGAAATACCCAGTTGGCGTTCGCGGCGAGGTATTCGGCATAGCAGCTCCGCTCGGGAACCGCGGACACGATGACCGGGTCGCCCTCGCGAAACTTTGTTACCCCCTCGCCGAGCGCAGCCACGGTGCCGCTCATCTCGATCCCGGGAATGGTCGGCAGTTCCGGCATCCACGGATAGCGTCCGTCGCGAACAAGCTGGTCGGCGAGGCCAATACCGATGGAATGGGCCTTCACCAGAACCTGGCCGGGGCCGGCCACGGGCGTATCAATTTCGTCCAGCTGCAGGACTTCGGGACCTCCGGTGACGTGCAAACGTATGGCTTTCATGGGAGTGGGCCTCTGCCGGGCGTATGTCGATGGCAGCGCGGATCATCGACAGGATGGGTGCAGTTTGGGGCGCTCTCGGAATATAGCCGAGCCCCCCGATGGCAGAAAGGTCAGGCGCGATCAGTTCGCATGATCTAGGCCCCGAAAGGCCTAACAGTCCAGTTAGACTAACATTGAGTATATATGACCGTTCAACCCTTCATGCAAGCTGGCCGATCGCCTGTGAACCTGGGGGGTGTTTTGGGTTAGCGCCGCGACGTGCTGCGCTGCCGCAGCGGCGGCAGGCCGATGCCGCTCGCCGGGCGCTCGACCAAAATCTCGCGGCGGAACCGCAGCAGGCGGGCCGGGCGGCCGCCGGTCTTCGAGGTAACGGCGCCAGTCTCCTCGACCAGCCCCTGATGTTCGACCAGCCGGCGGAAGTTCGGCTTGTGCAATTCGACGCCTGCCAGGGCTTCCACCGTGCGCTGCAATTGCAGGAAGGTGAATCGAGGCGGCATCAGTTCGAACACGACCGGCCGATACTTGATCTTGCCGCGCAGGCGCGAAATGCCAGTGGCCAGGATCCGGCGATGATCGGCGTGCAGACTGTCCGCCGCCATGATCGCGGCCTCACGCGGCGCCCAGCAACTGGCGCCATCGCGATGGGCTTCGGGGACCAGGCCGATTTCGTACAACAACTCGTAACGCTCAAGGACGAGTTCTTCGTTCCAGCGCTCGTCGGGCAGCCCAAAGGTCAGGCGCATGCGTTCCTCGCGAGACTTGCGTTCGTCGCGCGGTGCCTCGGCGATCCAGCCGTCGATGCTCTCGCGGATACTGGGCATGATTGCGGGTTCAGCGTTCCGCCAGTCCTCCCACGGAAAGAATCGGTACCAGCTATGCCAGTTGCTGTTCTGCGAACGTCGTGGCCGGGCCTCGTGAATGAGGGCGAGATAACCAATCGACAACACGCGCCCGGCGCGCGCACGCGCACTGGCATGCCGGTTGGCGTCGCCGAATGTGTAGAGCTGCTCGACATAGCCCAGATCGTAACCGGTCAATTCCTCGACCCAGGCTCGCAAGCCCTCCTCGATGGTGCGATGAAACGGCTCCAGCGGGCCGAACGGCAGGGCGGCGGGAGACTGCGCGTCGGGCTGGCGCACCAGAACCATCGGTCCGTCGGGAGAGGCGGAGACGATCACCGCGCTCAGTTCGACCGCGACAGCATCCTGTCCCACCAGTTGGCTCGGTTGGGCGCGCGATGATTCAGAACGTGACACGGTTTCCGGCTCCTGACGCGGCTTGCCCCTGTCGCGCAGCAAGGCGTGGGGTGTGCTCGGTTGAGGTTTTATCGCGTTCCGGCTGCCGCGTCACATCGTCTGCCGATCCCGTCGGACTTGCGCGCGCGCAGTTCGGCGTCGTCCGGTCGGGGTCGCCGGCGGGGCGGTCAGTCGAATTCACCGGGCCGGATGAACGCCTCCAGCCTGGACCCGTCCACGGACAGGCGCGACCAATCGTTACCGGCCAGTGCCATGACTGCGAGGCCGGCGGTCGGGATGCCCAGCATCAGGCCGCGCATGGAATCTCCATCGGGGTCGGGACCGGCCAGCATGCGGGCCAATTCCTCGAGACCCGGGTTATGGCCCACGACCATCGCGATGTCGGTGGTGTCGGAGAGGGCCTCGATGTGGGCCAACAGCGTGCCCGGCGCGGCGAGGTAAAGTTCGTCCTGGACGGATATCAGCGGCGCGCGCTCGAGGCCGCCGCACATCAGCTCGCAGGTCTGCCGGGTGCGCACCGCGGTTGAGACCAGCATATGGTTGGGCTGAAGCGCGTTCGCCACGAGCCAACGTGCGATGCCGGCGGCTTCCTGCCGGCCTTCGTCGGTCAACGTGCGTTCGATGTCTTCTCGGCCTTGCTGGTGCCATTCCGACTTGCCGTGCCGAAGCAACAGGAGGTATTTCATGTCCGGCGGTTGTCCTTGATGTCCACGATGGTTGACGCCTTGGCGACAGTATCCGAAGGGAATGACTCGCGCATGGCCAGAAAGAGGCATCTGGTGCAGCGCAAAATAGTTTTTTCGCGCCGCCGCAGTTTCGTTGACTCGGTGGCGATGAGGGCTATAGACATTAGCCCTCGTTCTGGCGCGATCTGGATCCCGATTCAGGCAGTGCCAAAGCGGTTCGGGAACGGGTCGTTAAAAACCTGTCCGGACTTGTCAAAAAAGCGTTTGACTTGCTTCGGTCACGGTCGTAAAACCCGCCCTCGCCGCCCGGGTGGGGCGAGTACCCAGTTGGGCGGCTCTGCAAAATGCCGTGTCGTTTCGCTCTTAACGATGGAGCGGAAGCAGGCATCTGCGCTGTTGGACATTGTGAATACCTGAAGAAGGGATGCGCAGGCGGCGGTGCGTGATATCAAACACGTCCGCTTGCACGCGCAT
>PBWR01000019.1 GCA_002727315.1 Alphaproteobacteria bacterium | reverse complement strand
GGCCTGGAACGGCAGGAACAGCATCGACAGGAAGGGCGCATGAGCCATCGTGCGATAGGCATTCGGCACGCGCCCCACCAGCCCGGTGACGGCGTCGTAGAAATGCTGCAGCTCTTCGGGGGCATTCTCGGGATTGATAACTGGCACTCGCGACATACTCACTTCTCCTGCAATCTCTGGTGATCCGGCTCAGCTTATCTCAGATTCTCGCTTTACAGTGGCGAGGTTTCCGACGCGTCCAAAAGCGACAGTCGATAGCTGCCAGGTAAGTTCATGAAAGGTGGGCCGGTTGCACCGATATAGTCACCGCTCGGCCTGACAATGTCGGCACAAGGCTCTATTTTCGATCCTTGGCGCTGTCGTTGCGCCCAATGAGCACGGAGACGAGACGCAATGCCCACCATCGATATCCACACCCATATGTTCGGCGATGGCTGGCTGGACATGATCAAGAAGCATGGCGCGCCCGCCTACGACATCTCCGACGAGGCGGATGGACGGAACTATCTCGTCGAGTATGGAACGCCGGCCTGCGCGCTGGAGGTCGAAGCTTTCGACTATGACCGCCGCGTCGAGATGATGGACCGGCTGGGCATCGATATCTCGATCGTTTCCCTGACTTCCCCCAACGTGCATTTCGGCGATGAGGCGATCAGTATCGCCACCGCGCGTGTGGCCAATGACGAGATGGCGGCCGGCCAGACCGCCCATCCCGACCGTATTCGCTGGTTTGCCTCGCTGCCGTGGGAATATCCCGATGCGGCCCTGGCCGAGCTCGACCGCTGCGTGAAGCTGGGTGCGGCCGGGGTCATGTGTGTCGCCCATATCGGCCAGCGACACCTGATCGACCCGCTGTTCACGCCGGTCTGGGAGGCGCTCGACAAGCTGGCCTTCCCGGTGCTGGTACACCCGACCGCGCCGCTCGGTGCCAAGGACGTGGATTTCGGCTACGAGCGGATCCTGATGCCCGGGGCCGGGTTCATGTACGACACCACCATTGCCATCGCCCGCATGGCGGTCGACGGCTTCTTCGAGCGTTATTCCAACATCAAGATCATCGTCAGCCACGGCGGCGGCTATATCCCGTTCGTCAACGGTCGCGTGGATATGTTCTTCGGCGTCGAGACCCTGGCCAAGTTTGATATTCCGAAACTTCCCAGCGACTATTTCAGCCAGCTCTACTACGACGCGATCGTCTACGATCCCGCGGCCCTGCAGCTGGTGATCAACATTGCAGGCCCCGAGAAGGTCATGTTCGGAACCGACCTGCCGATGCCGGCAGACGTGCCCAAGCTCTACGACCTGGTCGACAGCCGGCCGACTGACGAGGTTGTCGCCATCCGCGGCGACAATGCCGTGCGGGTCTTCGGGCTTTAGCCGTGCGGGGTGAAGGGAGGCGGATGTGAGCGTGGAATATCTGTCGCCGGCCGGATCGTTCACGCCGACGGGCACCTGGTCGCTCGCGAGCCGGGCCGGGGATTATGTTTTCGTGGCGGGCATGCGCGGGATCGATCCCGAAACCAACGCGCTGGTCGAGGGTGATGAGGATCGTATCCGCCAAGCCTTCCTCAACATGCAGTATATTGCCGCCTCGGAAGGTGCGGGCCTCAACGATGCGGTCCGTTTCACGGTCTATGTGACAGATATGGACCGCTACCGGCCGATCGTGAACAAGGTCCAGGCAGAACTGTGGTCGGGCGGGCCCTACCCGCCCCGGACCATCCTGGAAGTGTCCGCCCTCAACCAGGATGACATCTTCGAGGTGGAGGGGACCTTCTACGCCCCGCGCTAACCGCTCGATCGACGGTTCTAACATGCCTGTGCAAAGTTGTTTGGCGGTGCAGCCAAACGTGACGGCCGTCGAAACCACCTGAGCATAGAAAAAGGGCGCCGACAGCGTCGACGCCCTTCCACTGAAACTATCACCTTCGCTTACGGAGCGACGGAAACCTCCACGCGACGGTTCTTGGCTTCTGCAACACCGTCTGCCGTGCGCTTGGCCTGGAACTCCTCGCCGTAGCCGCCGGTCTTGATCGCCTTGCGATCGATACCGCGGATCCGAAGCGCAGCGGCCACGACCGATGCGCGACGCTCGGACAGGCGCTCGTTGGACGCAGCGCTGCCGATGGAGTCGGTGTAACCGCTGACCACAACCTGAACCGGGCTGAAATTCTGGGCATGCGCTACCGCTTTGGTCAGCACTTTGTTTGCCGCGGCGTCAAGGCGGGTTCCGCCGGTCGGGAAGAACACGGTGAAGGTCTTGCCTTTCGGTGGCTTGACCTTCTTCCCTTTCGGCGACTTAGCCTTCTTTGGTGCAGCTGCCGGGGCCTCCGCGATTGCGTTGCGCAGCGCCGGGATCAGGCCGTCGAGCTGATCTCGACAGGCCTGGATGTGCGGCGGCTGGTCGTTCTCTTCGAGTTCCTGTATCCAGCACTCGTAGGCAACCTGGGCTGCAGCGGCGAGCTGCGGAGCCTTCACGCGGGCGCCACCGTCGAGGACGGCGACCAGCTCTTCGCGTGCGGTGGCAACGTAGAACGCTTCGGCCTTCGGCAATTGACGTGCCATCACCTCTGGTACCGTTACGACTTTCTGCGGCGAAGCTGCTGCCATGGACTGGCTGGCGAAGTAGTCGGCGTCTGCGTAGTCGCCTTCCTTCTGTTCGCCTTGCGCGAGACGGAGATATCCGGCTGCCAGCGCGTTGTCAAATTCGGTGCTATCAGCGGTTGTCTTCTGAGCCTTGCCCAGTTCCTGCCCCGCGCACGCTGTCAGCGCGACCATGGCCGCAGCAGCGAGTAGTGCCTTTTTGGTCATCTTTGAGAATCCCCTTATTGCGTATTTCTTCGGTCGATGATTGAGGCCACGCAAAAGCAAACCCCGGTCACAAACACCCCGAACCGAGCAGACACGAACAATTTGATTTTACCAAAAGAAAATTCTGATCCAAGTGATAGGTACCCCGTTATGCATTTTGCTTGAGACACTCGGAAAACAGGTTCAGAGCCTCTTTTGCGAACCGCCACATGTTGTCGGCGCGGTCGCTATCACCGGTTTCCAGCGTTCGTACCCGCGAAACGGGCCCTGAAACCGCCACGCATGTGTGTCCCGCGTCGTCGCCGTAGCGATTTCCGGTTGGGCCCGCAGCGCCTGTTTCCGCCAATCCCCAGGTTGCCCCGAGGCGTTCGCGCAGGGTTTTGGCCAGCAGTTCTGCGAAGGGTTCGCTGCTTGAACGCATGCCCTCCATGTCCGCATCCGTGATGCCGGCGAGCCCCTCGCGGGCGTCGACCGTGTAGAGAACGCCGCCACCGACGAAATAGGCAGATGCGCCGGGAACGGCGAGAAGCTGGGCCGAGACCAGGCCGCCGGCCGATGTTTCGGCGACGGCGACGGTGCCCTGACTGGATTTCAGGAGTTCAGCGATGGCGTTTGTGTGTTCGGTCAGGTCGGTCACGGCTTTCTCTCCATGTTGGCGCCGGGAATGCGTATGTCGGTCAAGCGTAGCGATACGACGGCGGCGATGACCAGACCGGCGCCGAAGATTTGTACACCGTTCAGCGCCTGGCCGAGGATCAGGAACCCGAAGGTCAGGCTGGCCACGGGTTCCACATTCATGGTCATAGCGGTCGGGGCGGGACCGGCCAGGGAAATCGCCACAAAGATTGTGACAATGGCCGCGGCATAGGCGCTCGGTCCGATCAGGAATCCGGCCCAGCCCGACATTGTCTGGGGCAGGGCGTAGTCGCCGGCGATCCAGGTGACGACCGCAAACACGACGGATGCGGACAACATCATGTGGAATGTGATCGGCTGGGATTCGCCATCGCCCACCAGTTTGTTGTTGAGGATGATTACGGCGGTGAGCCCGATGGCCGCCATCGCCGCGAGGCCGACACCGGCGAGATTGAGTTCTCCGCCTTGAATATCCAGCGCGAGGATGAGGCCGAAGAATGCCACCAGCAGCGCGGCGACGGACCTGACCGTTGGCCGTTCCTGGCCGCTGACCCAGGTGTAGATGCTGGTGAGCAGGGGAAAGGTGTAGAGAATCAAGATCGCGAGTGCGACCGGGATGAACTGGATCGAGCCCAGCGTGCCGTAGGAATAGATCGCAAGCAGTCCGCCGATCGCGAATGCCGCCATCCGGCGTCGAAATGGCATGGCGAGGCTGCGCCGGTTCGCAAGAATGATGACCAGGACGAGAACGGCCGCGAGCGAAGACCGCAGGGTCAGGAAGGTCAGCGGATTCGTGCCGCCCTCATACGCCACTTTCGCGGCGGTCGAGTTGCCGGCGAACCCGATTCCGGCGGCGACTGCAAGCGCGGCGCCCAGCAGCATGTTGGGACGTGACATCCGTGACCGTTTCAGTGAACCTTGGCAACACACGACATTGAACAAAACCGGCGCCGCTTTCAACTCGGCAGTCGGCAAACGGGTAGGGGAGGCGCATCGTGGCCGGTTTCGAGGAGTATGAAGATTATGATGCGGTCGGACTGGCCGCGCTTATCCGCGCCGGTGACGTCTCGGCCGGTGACGTGCTGGAGGCGGCGATTTCGCGCTGCGAGGCCCGCAATCCAGCCCTGAATGCGGTCGTCATGGAGTTGTTCGACCATGGCCGCAAGGCCGCGTCCGCCGATCTTCCGTCCGGGCCGCTGGCGGGCGTGCCCTATCTGATTAAGGATCTGGGTGCGACGCTGGCCGGAACGCCCACCACCGGCGGAAGCAAATTCATGGCCGACGTGGTGCCCGATGCCGACAGCGAGACGGTGTTGCGCCTGAAGGCAGCCGGTATGACGATCTTCGGCAAGACCAACACGTGCGAGTTCGGCATGTCGATCACCTGCGAGCCGCAGCTCTATGGCCCGACCCGCAATCCCTGGGACGATGCGGTCACGCCGGGCGGCTCGTCGGGTGGTGCGGCCTCGGCAGTGGCGGCACGGATCCTGCCGGCGGCGCATGCCAGCGACGGTTTCGGGTCGATCCGGGTGCCGGCTTCCTGTTGCGGGCTGGTCGGCATGAAGCCCACGCGCGGCCGCAACAGTTTCGCCCCGGGGCTGGGCGAGCGCATGGGCGGGATCGTCGCCGAGCACACGGTCTCGATCACGGTGCGCGATCACGCGGCGATCCTCGATGCCACCGCGGGCCCGGCACCCGGCGATCCCTATTTCGCGCCGCCGCCGGAGCGGCCCTGGCTTGAAGAAGTGGAGGCCGATCCGGGCAAACTGCGGATCGGGATCACGCGCGGTGGCGCGACGGGCGCCAAGACCGACGGAGAACATGCACGGGTCCTGGACGAGACCGCTGCCGTCCTCGAAGGGCTTGGTCACACGGTCGAGGAGGCGGATCCGCCGATCGTGAACGACGAGATGCAGCAGATTTTCCGCACGCTGATGGCGTCCAACGCGGCCCAAACCATTCGCTTGCATCCCACCAAGGGGCGTCTGCCGGAAGAGGGTGAAGTTGAGCGCGTGGTCGCGGCGACGGCCGAGAAAGGCGAATCCGTGACCGGCTATGACGTGTTCCTCGCGCAGGGCCGCATGCACCAGGCCGCCCGGCGGATGGCGGCCTATCATGCCACCCATGACGTGTTGCTCACACCGGGTCTCGGCCATATGCCGCCGAAACTCGGATGGCTCGACATGATGCTGGACGATGCCGACGAATACTGGGACCGGGTTGCGGCGTTCTCGCCGTTCACTGTCTGGTTCAACCTGACCGGTCAGCCTGCGATCAGCTTGCCGGTGGGAGCGACCGATGAAGGGTTCCCGGTTTCCGTGCATGCGGTTGGCCGATTTGCCGACGAGGCGACGCTGTTCCGCCTGTCTGCCCAGCTGGAGGCCGCGGTGCCCTGGCGCGACCGCAAGCCCGCGGGGCTTCCGGCCGCCTGACCCCTAGACGTAGCCGGGTGCGGCGATGAAGGGGTGAACCATCTCGTAGGCCCGCGCGGCACGCAGCACGAGCGCGTCTTCCCAGTGCCGGCCGACAAGCTGCAAGGCGACCGGCAGCCGTTCATCGCCGAGCCCGCAGGGGACGGAGCAGGCCGGCTGCATGGTCAGGTTGAAGGGATATGTGAAGGGGCACCATTCGACCCATTCCTTCATGTCCCGATCGTCAGGGACCGTCTTGCCCACCTCTATCGCCTCAAGCGGCATTTGCGGGGTCAGCAGTAGATCGTAGTTCTGGTGGAACCGGGCCATCCGGTTGCCGAGCTCGATGCGTGTGGCCTGGGCCGCGACCAGGTCGGTCACGGAAAGATTGCGGCCCTGCTCGGCCATGGCGACAAGGCCGGGGTCCATGAGCTCGTGCTTCTCGGCCGGAATCATGTCGACCATCCAGGCATCGGCCGCCGACCAGATCACCTCGATCACGGGTCGCAGGGGCGGCAGGTCGGGGTCCACTTCCTCGACGATCGCACCCAGATCGGCCAGGACCTTGGCAGCGTCGGCAACGGCGTTTGCCACGTCGTCATCCGCCCAGCCATTGTCGCCCAGGGTCGGGCTGTAGGCGATCCGGACACCCTCGATACCGGCATCCAGCGCGTTGAGATAATTCTCCGTCTGGGCAGAGGCCGGCGCCGACATGAAATCGCGGGAATCGGGGTTCGCGAGCACGTTTAGCATCAGCGCGGAATCGGTCACCGTCCGGGTCATCGGCCCCATATTGGCGAGATTGCCGATATGCCCGGGGAGCGGAAAGTTCGGGACCAGGCCGAAGGTCGGCTTGTGACCGAAGATGCCGGCGAAGGCGGAGGGAATGCGGATCGAACCGGCCGCATCGGAACCCTGGTGCAGGGGCCCCATGAACGCCGCCGCCGCGGCCGATGCGCCGCCGGACGACCCGCCGGGGGTGCGCTCGGGATTCCACGGATTGCGGGTGATGCCCGTGAGCGGATTGTCGGTAACGCCCTTCCAGCCGAACTCCGGTGTGGTCGTCTTGCCCGTCAGCACGGCGCCGGCTTCGCGCAGGCGTGCAACGGCTGGCGCATCCTCGTCCTGGGGTGCGTCCGGATCGCTGGTCCGCGAGCCGCGCAGCGTCGGCCAGCCCTTGGTGATGGTCAGATCCTTGATCGACACCGGGATGCCGTCGATGGCCGAGAGAGGTTCGCCCGCCTGCCAGCGTACCTCGGACTCCTTCGCGGATGCCACGGCGCTGTCGGCATCGACCAGGCAAAAACAGTTCAGGGTCGGGTTGTGCGTCTCGATCTGGTCGAGCACCGCTTGCGTGGCATCCACCGGCGAGACGTCACCGGCCGTGTAGAGATCCCACAGTTCCGACGCGCTCAGCGCGACAAGATTGTCCGTCATCCCGCTCCTCCCATCAATTATTATACGGCGTTCTGGTCGAGCCCGCGCACCATTTCGAGTGTGTCGTCGAGCGCCTTCTGGAAACGCGCGATCATTTCCTTGATTTCTACCTGGTTGATGATCAGCGGTGGGCAGAACGAGATCGTGTCGCCGATCGCCCGCACGATCAGGCCGTGATCCTCGGCACGCTCGTTGCAGAACGGGCCCACGCCCAGTGCCGGATCGAATGCTTGGTGGGTGTCCTTGTCGCGAACCAGTTCGACACCGGCAACCAGGCCCTTGCCGCGCACCTCGCCGACGAGCGGGTGATCGAGGAGCTTGCGCAGCCCGCCCTGGAAATGCGGCTCCATGGCACGGACATGGCCGACAATATCCTCTTCCTTATAAATCCGAAGCGCCTCGCGTGCCACCGCGGCGGAGACCGGGTGTCCGGAGTAGGTGAAGCTCAGGCCGAACACCCCGATCCGGTCGCTTTCCGCGGCGATCGCATCGAACACGCGGGCATTCACCATCACCGCGGAAATCGGGATATAGGCGCTCGACAGGCCCTTGGCGCAGACCAGCATGTCGGGTTCCAGGCCCATGGTGGTGCTGCCGAACATGTTTCCGGTCCGCCCGAAGGCCGTGATGACCTCGTCGGACACCAGAAGCACGTCGTGCTTGCGCAGCACCGCCTGCACTTTTTCATAGTAGGTCGGTGGCGGCACGATAACGCCGCCCGAGCCCATGATCGGTTCGGTGAAGAATGCGCCCACCGTGTCCGGTCCTTCCGCTTCGATCAGCGCATCCAGCTCGTCGGCCAGCCGGGTTGCGAAATCCTCTTCGCTCTCTCCGTCCCGGGCATTGCGGTAATGGTGTGGCGGCGTGACGTGCAAGAAGCCGTCGAGCGGCAACCCGAAAGAGGCATGGTTGTAGTGCATGCCTGACAGGCTGGCCGATGCGATGGTGTTGCCGTGATAGGCCCGCTGGTGGGCGATGATCTTGCGCTTTTCCGGCTTGCCGACGGCGGCCCAGTAGTACCAGACGATCCGTGCGGCGCTGTCGTTGCCCTCAGAGCCGGAGTTTGCGAACCAGATCTTCGACATCGGCACCGGCGCGATCTCGAGTAGCCGCTCTGCCAGTTCGATCACCGGCGAATGGCTTTTGTGATTCGTCAGGTGATAGTAGGGCAGCTTCGCCATTTGATCGGCGGCCGCCTGCACAAGGCGGTCCTGGCCGTAGCCCAGCGAGATGCACCAGAGCCCAGCCATGCCCTCGATATAGTCCTTGCCGTGGATGTCCTTGACCCATACACCCTTTCCCGAATCGATCACCACCGGACCCTTCTCGAGATGGGTCTTGAGATTGGTCAGCGGATGAATGACCGATGCGGCGTCGCGCGCCTCGGGTGAATTCGGGCGTGGTGTGTCGTCCGGCATTGCGTCCTCCCGCTTTGCGCTACTCGGCGGCGTCCCTCAGGCCGTCGTCAACCTCGACATTTTCCGGCTGTATTTCGTAGCCGGACGCCGCGGCCTGCATCTTGATTAACGCGGCGAAGTCGTCCTCGCCGTGTCCGAGCCCGATCAGCGCCTGCACCAGGTCGCGGGTCAGGTTGGTCAGCGGCATCGGCACCTCGAGATCTCGCGCTTCGTTGAGGGAAAGATCGAGATCCTTGCGCAGCATCTTGGATGTATGGGTGGCCGTGTAGTCCAGGTTCACCAGGGCCGGGGCCTTGTAGTTGGTGAAGATCGAGGACATGGCGCTGTTGTTGAAGTACTTCAGGAAGGCATGCCGTTCGATGCCGCCCTTCTCGCAGAGCACTGTGATCTCGGCCAGGCACTGGGCAACGATACCGAGCATGACATTGTGCGCGAGCTTGGCCAGGCGCGAGGAATCGCCTTCGCCGATATAGGTCTCGGCGCGGCCGAGTTGGGCGATATAGGGCCGGGCGATCTCGTAAGCGCTGCGATCGCCCGATACGCCCAGTGTTGCCTTGCCGGCGGCAACAGCGTGGCCATTGCCGCTGATCGGCGTGGCGAGGAACTGGACCCCCTTGGCTTCGCAGGCGGCGCGCATTTCCGTGGACGTGTCGATGGAGATCGTCGAGCTGTCGCTGATGATCTGCGGGACCATGTCACCGGACAGAACCCCGTCGGGCCCCGTGATCATATCGCGGATTGCGCTGTCGTCCGTCACGATCGTGAACACGATGTCGCGGTTGGCGAGATTTGACGGTTTCTCGACGACCTCGACGCCCAGCGGTTCTGCCTTGGCGGCCGTGCGGTTATAGACCTTCACGTCGGCGCCGGCCTTGATCAGCAGTCCGGCCATCGGGTAGCCCATCTTGCCAGTGCCGATCCAGCCGATCGTGTGGGATTTCAGGTTTTCGCCGGACATTGTTATTTCTCTCCCCGAATGAAACGATTTGCGTGGAACAATAACAGGCCAAGTCCCGGACTGCCCTTGAATTTTTGTGCCTTCAGCCGAGAACCCGCATGCAAAACCAACCGAACCAGCCCGTAAATCCGCCGCCGCGATCCTTCGTCGAATGGAGTGATGACCGGCGTAACGAGAACATGCGCCAGACGCTCGGTGCATCGCCTGAGCCCGACCAGCTTTGGGTGTTTGCGGCCGGCTCGCTGATCTGGGATCCGCGGTTCGAGCCTCTCGAAACTCGTACGGCGACCTATCTTGGATATCGCCGTGCCTTCAGCTTCTGGACGATCCGCGCGCGCGGGTCTTTCGAGCGCCCGGGCCTGGGCTTGGCACTGGAGCCGGGCGGGGAATGCACCGGGTTGGCGTTCCGGGTGCCCGAGACCGGTCGGGATGAGATTCTGGATGCGTTGTGGCGGCGCGAGATGAGCGGCGGTGTCTATGTGCCGACATGGGCCGAGACCGAGACCAAGGCGGGCACCATCCATACGCTGGGTTTCGCCGCCAACCCGGACCACCAGAACTATGCCGGGGTTCTGCCATTGGAGATGTCGGCGAAGATCATCGCGAAGGGCGAAGGCACGCGGGGCGCCTGTCATGAGTATCTCACGCTCCTGATCGAGGCGCTCGATCGTTACAGCCTCGAGGATCGCGAAACACTGGCCCTGCATGAGCGGGTCCAGCAGGAGTTGGGAAACCGGACATGATCGAGATGCCGCGCGAGCTGGCTGCCGCCGACCGGAACCGTGACGCAATCGCGGGAGTTCTGCGCGAATTCGTGCCCGGGCAGGGCACCATTCTGGAGATCGCCAGCGGCGGGGGTCAGCATGCGGCACATTTCGCCGCGGAGTTTGCGCCCTGCGTGTGGCAGCCCAGCGAGTATGACGCGGACCGGATTGCGCTCATGAATGAGCGTTTCGCTGGGCTGGACTTGCTGAACCTGCGAGATCCTGTGCCACTCGATGTCGGCGCAGAGGCTTGGGAATCCGCTATGGCAGAGGCCGATCCGCCGGTCCGGATGATCTTCAACGTGAATATGATTCACATCGCGCCGTGGTCGGTGTGCCTTGGGCTGTTTGCCGGTGCCGGGCGTCTTCTGCCCGCAGGCGGTATCGTCTTCCTGTACGGACCGTTCACTGTGGACGGCCGCTACACCTCTGCGGGCAACGAGGAATTCGATCAATCCCTGCGGGCGCGAGATCCGGCCTGGGGTCTGCGTGAGCTGTCGAGGGTGCGTGACGCCGCGGCTGATGCCGGACTGGTTCTGGAAAGCACCGTCGAGATGCCGGTGAACAACCTGTCGGTCGTGTTCCGGCGCACCTAACTGGCCAGTTTGACGTCCTTGATGATGCGCCGGCCCGACCTTTCGAGCCGGTCCATTTTGTCTGCCAATCCGCGATACCGCAGCTTGCCGCCGCGTTTCTGGATCTTGCCGGCGATCATGACCGTATCGACGTTGCCGCCATTGGCGTGAAACACGACACTCTCGACGGGATTGTGCACGGGGAACAGGTTCAGGTCCCTGCCGTTGATCATGATGATGTCGGCCTGTTTGCCCGGCTTCAGTGATCCGATCTTCCGGTCGAGGCCCATCGCCCGGGCGGGCTCGATCGTCGCCCACTCAAGCGCCTCCCGCGCGGATATGGACAATGACGAGACGGGTGCCCTGGTTTTCTTGAACGTGGCCTGATTGTCCAGCAGACGCTGGGGCTGCAGCGCCATGCGCATGACCGTGAACATGTCGCCGGAGATATTGCACTCCACATCGATGCCCAGCGACGGTTTCGCGCCGAGCGCCCGGACGCGCCCGATCAACGGAATTCCATGGCCCATCTGAATCTCGACTTCCGGCGTCACGGTGACTGACGCACCGGAATCCAGAACCAGCTTTAGCTCGCTGTCCGAGAGATAGTTGCCGTGCACCAGATTGTGCCGCCGGTCGAGGAGTTTGAGCTTCGCAAGCTTCTTGTAGCCGTCGGGATTGAGCCGGCTGGGTGCGCCCCAGACATGGGTGCTGATGATGAGGCCGAGTTCCTTGGCCAGCCGGAAATCATGCTCGACCACGTCCCAGATCGAGAAATCGACGCCGAGTGCTGCCATGGCGAGGATGATCAGGCCGTCGTCGTCCGACAGGGCTCCGTTGCGCAGGCGTACCAGTTCGCTGCGCGGATGGGGAATATGCGTGAAGGGGGTTTGACCCTTCTTGGCGTCCGGTTTGGGCGAGCCGTGGCCGAACAGGGCGCGGATGCCGGATTCGCGAAGCCCGTCGATCGCTGCATCGGAGTGTGCCGGGGTCGCATTGTTGTGGCACCAGTCGAAAATCGTCGTCGCGCCCAGATTGATCTGGTTCAGCGCGCCGACAAGGTTGCCGAGATAGGTGTCGTTGGCGGTGTAGCGCGGCGCCATCTGCGCGTGCATGGCACCCAGATACTCCGGGATCGACCAGTTGCCGGCAATGCCCCGGATGCCGGTCTGCCACGTGTGGATATGCGCATTCACGAAACCGGGCATCACAATCATGCCTGAGGCGTCGATCGCCGTGGCACCCGGCGAGCGGATCGATTTGCCGATCTTCTCGATGTCCGTGCCGTTGACCAGCACATCGCCCTTGGCGAAGTCGCCGGTCTTGCGATCCATCGAGATGATCGTGCCGCCCTTGATGAGTGTCTTTGTCATAATTGTCTTGTTCCTGTATCGGTCCTTGAGACCGGTTGCACAATTGCTGGGATCTCGCCCGATCCTAGATCATTTTGTTGCCTTGTCCGAGGAGATGACATGACCGTCGAAAAGCTTCAGAACGCATACTACGTGACCGCGGACATGGACCGCGCGATCGCCTTCTATCGGGATACGCTTGGGTTGGACCTGGCGTTTCATGACGGTGCCAAATGGTCCCAGTTCAAGGCCGGGGGTGTCGGGTTTGCGCTGAGCTCGGCCGAGGAGGCGCCCGCGGGCGCGGTCGGTGCCACAGTAGTCTTCGAGGTGGGCGATATCTCCGCGATCAAGCCCGCGATTGCGGCGGCAGGCGGCGAAGTGCTCGGCGAACGGGACATGGGCGACCACGGCAAGGTAATGACCTTCCGCGATCCCGATGGCAATCTGGTGCAGCTGTTCCAGCGCGCATCCTGAAAACAACCACATCAAAGACGGTTTGGAGAGAGTGATGAAGACGGAAGCATTCCGCATCTACAAGTTTGGCGGCACCGGAGAGATGAAATGGGAAACCGTCGAGGTTCCCGCACCCGGACGCGGCGAGGTTCTGTTGCGCCACACGGCGGTCGGCCTGAACCTGGCCGACACCTACCGGCGGACGGGCCTGTATCCGATGCCGTTGCCCAACGGCATGGGAAATGAGGCGGTTGGCGTCGTCGAAGCTGTCGGACCGGGCGTGCGCGCGTTAAAGGTCGGCGACCGGGTCGGCTATATCGGCGGCCAGGCCTTCGATGCCTATTCCAAGCGCCGGATCGCCCAGGTCGCGAGCCTCATTCCGATTCCCAAGTTCATTGACGACCGCACGGCCGCCGCGGCTCTGCTGAAAGGCATCACGGCGCAATATCTGTTGCGCGACGCCTACCAGGTGAAACGGGGTGACACCATCCTTGTGCACGCCGCAGCCGGTGGTGTCGGGATCATCATGTGCCAGTGGGCGAATGCCATCGGCGCGACGGTGATCGGCACCGTGAGTACGGAGGAGAAGGCACACTTTGCCAAGCGCAACGGCTGCCACCACCCGATCGTGGTCAAGCGCAAGGGGCCGAAGTTTGCCAAGAAGGTGCGCGAGCTGACGAATGGTAAAGGGGTGCATTGTGTATACGATTCGGTCGGCAAGGAGACCTGGGATGAATCTCTGGCCTGCGCGCGTTTGCGTGGGACCGTGATCAATTTCGGCAGCGCCTCGGGCAACCCGCCCCTGGTCGATCTCGCCGCCACGGGCCCCATGGGCTCGCCGTTCATCGCGCGATGTGCGCTGGTGAACTACACCACGACGCGCAAGGAAACCCTCGCGCGCGCCGATGATTTGTTCCGGGCGATTAAGCGTGGTCATGTGAAGGTGCGTGTGAAGCAACGCTACAAGTTAAAGGATGCGGCCAAGGCGCAACGCGATATCGAGGCCCGCCGGACCACCGGATCGACGGTTCTGATCCCCTAATCGCCGATATTCCAGGAGGAAGTGGGCATGAGTTGGACAGAGAAGAAGTTCGCCGAAGTGCATGGCCGGCGCATGGCCTATGTCGAAACGGGCAACCTCGACGGTGATCCGATTGTCTTCCTGCACGGCAATCCGACGTCCAGCTATCTGTGGCGGAACATCATTCCCTATGCCGAGGCATTCGGGCGCTGCATTGCGCCGGAACTGATTGGCATGGGCGATTCCGACAAGCTTCCCGACAGCGGTCCCGACCGCTACCGGTTCGTCGAGCACCGCGAGTATCTCGACGCACTGCTGGAGCAGCTGGGTGTGAACCGGAACGTGACGCTTGTCATTCACGATTGGGGGAGCGGGCTCGGGTTTGACTGGGCCAACCGGCATCGCGATGCGGTGCGGGGTATCGCGTATATGGAGGCCCTGGTGAAGCCGCGCAGCTGGGAGGATTTTCCCGAGCGGGCACGCCCGGCCTTCCAGGCCATGCGTTCGGAGGAAGGCGAGGAGATGGTCCTCGACAACAATTTCTTCGTCGAGGTGATGTTGCCCGGCTCGATCCTCCGCGACCTGACCGAGGAAGAGCATGCCGAGTATCGCCGGCCCTTCGCCGAGGCCGGTGAAGCCCGCCGGCCGACTCTGACCTGGCCGCGCCAGATCCCGATCGAAGGCGAACCGGCAGACGTGACCGCCATCATGGAAGATTATGCGGCGTGGTTGCCGACTTCGGAGTTGCCCAAGCTGTTCGTCAATGCCGAGCCGGGCGCCCTTCTGTCGGACGGGCCGAGCCGGGACTTCTGCCGGACTTGGGCCAACCAGACCGAGGTCATAGTCAAGGGCTCGCACTTCATCCAGGAAGATTCGCCCGACGAGATCGGCCAGGCATTGGCCGATTGGCTGAAGACGCTCTGACCTGAATCCAATGGAATTCGATGTCGCGGGATTGGCGGTTGTCGCCGCCGTTTTTGCCGCGGCCGGAATCGTGAAGGGCGTCATCGGGTTCGGACTGCCGACCATTTCCATGGGCGTGCTCGGAGCCCTGGTCGCACCGGATGTCGCGGCCGCGATCCTGATCGTGCCAACCTTTCTGACCAATGTCTGGCAGGCTTTCGCAGGGCCGCACACCCTTGCCCTGCTGCGCCGGTTGTGGCCGATGTTTGCCGGTGTCTTCCTCGGCACTCTTGCGACTGCCGGCATCATCACCGGCGCCAATCCGGCGATCGCGGCGGGGCTGATCGGCGCGTTGCTGTTCCTCTATGCCGTACTCGGGCTGTCGGGTGTGAAATTCCGGGTGTCGCGCGGATCCGAGATCGTGCTCGGGCCGCTGGCCGGGGCGACGACGGGGCTGATAAATGGCGCCACGGCAATCTTCGTGCTGCCGGGCGCGCCCTACCTGCAGGCATCAGAACTCGACAAGGACGAGCTCATCCAGGCGCTCGGGTTCGTGGGGCTCGTCGCGCCCGGTGCGCTCGCGCTGGGTTTCGGCCTGAACCGGCCGATCGAGGCGGGGTTGTGGCCGGCGGTGGCTGTCGCGCTGGTGGCCGCGGTCGCCGGTATGACCGCGGGTCAGGTGGTGCGTGGGCGGCTGTCGGTCGCCGTGTTTCAGCGCTGGGTGTTTATCGGCCTGGGTGGGCTCGGCTGCGCGATGATCGCCCGCGCGATCCTCTAGCTCTGTCTACCAGTCGTTGCGCAGCATGCGCAGACTGAGGAACACATCCTCTTCGCTGGGGCTGTCGGGCAGGTTGGGGAACTTGGCCTTCACACCATCGATCACGCTCGCACTGTCGAGTCGCATGAACGTGTTCACCTTGCGCTCGAGCCCGAGCGTCGTGACCAGTGCGTCGTCCGGGTCCTGTCCGTCGACGTCGGACAGCAGGGCCTTGGCGTTGGCATTGTCCGGCTCAAGGTCGAGGGTGAATTGCAGATTGTTGGTGATGTAGTCGTGGCCGGGATAGATTTTTGTCTCGTCGGGCAGGTTCGCGATCTTGTCGCGAAACGTTGCATACAGAATGTTCGGGTCGCCCGAATGGCAATGGCCGACACCGGCATTGAAGATGGTGTCGCCGCACAGAAGATGCGGTTCGTCGGAATGCCCGAGCAGCGAGATATGGATCGGTGTGTGGCCCGGTGTCTCCATGACCTCGAGCTCGACCGTGTTGCCCAACTTGACGACGTCGCCTTCGCGCACGCCCTCGTCGATGCCGGGGATTCTGTTGCCGGCATTGTAGGGACCGATCAGCTTGGCGCCGGTCGCAGCGATCACATCGTCATTGCCAGCAATGTGATCGGCATGTTCGTGGGTGTTCAGCACCCGGGTGATGTTCCAGCCCTTCTTTTCGGCCGCCGCCAGGCATTTGGGCGGGTCGATGGGATCGATCGCGACGGTTTCGCCCGTCTCCGAGCACGCGACCATATAGAAGAAATTGCGGCCAGAATTTCCGGTCCAGACCTGTTCGACAATCATCTCTCTACCCCGTGTTAGGCAATGGTTGGCCCGAACATACGCCGCCGCCGGGCCTCCGGCTAGATGTGCAAGGGATCATGGCTGGTCGATCAGGCCGCGGGCGCGCATCAGTTTGAATAGCAGCGGCACCAGCATGACAACGACCGTGATCCGCACGATGTGGTGGGTTGCAACGAACGCCGTGTCTACGTCCAGCGCAAGTGCGACGAGGCTCATCTCCGTCAGTCCGCCCGGTGAGAAGGCCAGAACGATCGATGCGAAGGGCAGGCCGGTTGCGATGTGCAACGCGACCGCGAAAAGGCCCGTGATGATCAGAAGGATGATGGTGGCCAGACCGCCGAGCCGGAAGACGCGCCCGAGATCACGGTAGGTCAGCCCGGCAAACCGCGCACCGACTGCAGCGCCCAGCAAAATCTGGGCCGCCGCGACGATGATGACCGGCGGCGAGGCATGGGTTAGCCCAGCAAGATGGACGGTGGCGCTGGCAATCATAGGCCCGGCCAGATGTGGGGCCGGCAGACGCAGCATGCGTGCGATGAACAGCCCGGCGACCGCACTTCCGGCCAACAGGACGATGTCGATCAGGGTGATGGAGCTGCCGTCGCCCGAGAATGTCCGTAAGCCGGGTTCGAAATCCTCGATCAGGCGGAAGATGAACGGCAGGAGCATCACTACCAGGAAGATACGCGTCGTGTGCGCGACGCTGACTTGCCGCTCGTCGCCGCCGAAATTTCCGGTCAGCGTGACCATCTCGTTGAGGCCGCCGGGGACACCGGAGAAGAAGGCGGTGGTAGGGGGAAACCCGGCGATCCGGAAGTAGATGTACCCGGCCAGCGAGCTGAGCAGCACGTAGCCCGCCAGCGAAACGAGCGTGATGGGCCAGAGCGCTGCGCGCTCAAGGATTTCGGGCGAGAACGCGCTGCCGAGGAGGACACCCAGCACAACGATCATCAGGGTCCGCAGGCGAACATCCATGTTGGTCTCGAGCCGGGCCAGGGTCACGGTTCCGGTTGCCAGCATGGCGCCCAGCATCCAGGGCAGGGGCAGGTCGAGGGCGTTGAATATGGCACCGCCCGCTGTCGCAATCGCGACCGTGCGGACGAAGACCGGCCAGTCGGCCATTTTCAGGCGGCGCACCGGTGAGACGTTGGGGACGGAGCCGGTCTCAGCCGTCATCCGAACCTGCGAAGGGATGCAGCCGGCCCAGCCGGGCGCCCGTCTGGTTCTTGACCAGCCGCCGTGCGGGCATGATCAGGACCCAGTCGTCATAGGGGGTCGTGATGGCATTGTGGCCGTCATGGGCGATGACGGTTCCCGGCTTGGCGATTACCTCCATGCGGGCAAAGGGCTCGGTGAAACGGGCGCGATCGGATTCGGGGACGAAGACATGCGTGATCTCGATCCAGTCGTCCGGCGGCGTGGCCGGCAGAATGTAGGGGGCCGCCGTGTCGCGGGGGGTCATTTCGAGGCGGAAGAGGAACCGGTAAGCCGTGTCGGTCGCCATGTCGGCGGTTTTCCGGCGCCAGTGTTGCCCGCATTCCGCGAGAAGCGAGACCTGGTCTACGTCATCGTCGTTGAACGGACCGTAGTCGCGCATGCGAACGCCGTTGGCGTGCCCCGCATCGCAAACGATCGTGGCGGTCCCGCCCAGGCTGTGTGCGAATCGGCGAGCCTTGGCGCTGGTTCCCGCGAGGTAGAGCGGCGTCGTGTCGGCCTGCATGGAGTGCAGGTCGAGCAATATGTCGACACTGTCGATCAGCGGGCGCAGCACATGCACGCGCGCGCGCTCGACATTGGTTGGCTCATGCTCGAAGACGGCCGCAGGGGTCCACAGCCGGTTCATGTCCTCGTCGATGTACCGGGCCGCATTCGGATTGTCCGGGTCAAAGGTGCTGTAGGCCTCGGTCTTGGCAAAGATCACGCTCAGTCGGCCGCGGGACGAGAGCACGTCGCGCTCTAGAAGATGGCTCAGTGCGACGGCCCCGCAGATCTCGTTGCCGTGGATCAGCCCGCAGATCGCGGCATGCGGACCGGGCCGGCCGCTGTCGAATGTCAGGGCATACGGGATGCCGATGTTCCCGGTCCGGTATGCGGCAATGTCAGGTGGTTCGATTTCGACGGGGTCGGTGACGTCGCCCGATCCGAAAGCACTGGCAACAGCCATCACGGCGCAAATTGCTCCTTGAGGATGCGCTCCTCGAGGTTGGTTTCGGGATCGAAAAGAATTTGAAAACTTCGGGTTCGGTCTTCATGGATGCTCACTTCGACCACGTTGCGGACTTCGAAATCATCGGCCGTGGCGCTGACCGGGCGCTTGTCCGCCTCGAGGATCCGGAACACCACTTGGGCATCGTGCGGTAGCAATGCGCCGCGCCAGCGCCTCGGACGAAACGCACTGATGGGCGTAAGCGCAAGGATTTCGGCACTTAGCGGAATGATTGGACCATGAGCAGACAGATTGTAGGCCGTGCTGCCGGCCGGGGTGGACACCAGCGCGCCGTCGCAGATGAGTTCGGGCATTCGCACCACATCATCGACGAGAATCTCGAGCTTCGCGGCCTGGTAGGTCTCGCGCAGCAGGGACACTTCGTTGATGGCCACTGATTCCTGGGTGCTGCCATCCAGGGTTTTCGCGATCATCAGCAGCGGGTGCAGCGTGACCAGTTGGGCATTCTTCAGGCGCTCGGGCAAATCGGTGGTGTGATACTCGTTCATCAGGAACCCGACCGAACCCCGGTTGAGCCCGAAGACCGGGATGCCGCTGTCGATATACTGGCGCAGGGTCTGCAGCACGAACCCGTCACCCCCCAGCGCCACGATCACATCGGCGTCCTGGGGGTCGACATGGTCGTAGGTCTCGGTCAGCGCTTTCAGCGCGTCCTGGGCGGCACCGAATCCCGCGGCGACGAACGCAATTCGTTCGGCTGCGATGGGTGGGGTACTGGTGGCAGTCGTTTCGGACACGGTCTTGCACGCGCGGGCAGGGTGACGGCCTCCGGGCCGCGGAGTTTCGAGTATATCTTAGGCATATGGTCACAAACCAGCCGTTGTCACACGGACGGCGCAGCGCGAAAGTGTCTGTCGATTGTTTTCTGGAGTTATCGCGAATGCCGATTCATCGTTTGCCGGTCGCGGCGGCCATTGCCGGGCTGGCGCTGATCTTTCTCGTGCCGGGCGCGCTCGCGCAGTCGAACGATCGGCATGCCGGCTATTACTATCCCGAGCCGGCGACCTCGGAAATCTATGATGGGCGTGTTCCGATCCTGCCAGGCAGCGACAGGCTGCGGCGGATCGGCTTCGTGACCGTCATGACCAACGAGATGCTGAAGAACCCCTATCCGCCCCAGTTTGCGATCTTTGCCAAGGGTGCGGATGCAGAGAAGCTCATCATCACCGGGTTGCATGAGAACAGCTACAACACCCTGTTTCGGGCGCGCGGCCTGTTCGCGATGCTGACGGCGGTCGCGCGAGGCACCCAGTTCTTCCGCGAGCAGCCCGAGGCGGATCGATTTACCTTCTTCGACCTGGCAAAGCTGCTGGGGTTTCGGCAGATCACTTATACCGATGGTGCGTCATTCGCCCACCGCGTTGAGTTGCCCTGAGGGGGGATCAGGCGCCCAGTGCGCGGAGCAGGCGCGCGACGTTCCTGTGCCGGCCGAAAAATACATGTCGGTTGCCTACCGTTATCAGCCGCCCGTCACGCTCATGTGACGGCCGACGGCCGGGGCGTTGTGACGGCGGTCGATGACGAAATCATGGCCTTTCGGTTTGCGTCCGATGGCCTCGTGAATGGCGTCGATCAGAAGCCCATCTTCTTCGCTGGCCCGCAGCGGCGCGCGAAGATCGGTGGCATCATCCTGGCCCAGGCACATAAACAAGGTACCGGTGCAGGTCAGGCGAACTCGGTTGCAGGATTCGCAAAAATTGTGGGTGAGCGGCGTGATGAAACCGAGCCGCTGGCCGGTCTCCGCGATATCGAAGTAACGCGCCGGTCCGCCCGTTGTATGGTCCGAGTCCGTCAGCGTCCAGTTCTTGGAGATTTCTGCGCGAACCATTGACAGGGGCATATACTGGTCGAGCCGCTGCTCTCCGATCTCGCCCATCGGCATCACCTCGATGAACGTCAGGTCGAACCCGGTTTCGCCGCACCAGGAAATCATCCGGTCAAATTCATCGTCATTGACGCCGCGCAGCGCGACGGCATTGATTTTGACCGCCAGGCCGGCCGCGCGTGCCGCGGCGATGCCGTCGAGGACCTGGTCTAGGTTTCCCCACCGCGTGATGGCCGTGAACTTCGCGGGGTCGAGCGTATCGAGCGAGATGTTGATCCGCCGCACGCCGGCATCCACCAGCTCCTGTGCATAACGCGCCAGCTGGGTGCCATTCGAAGTCAGCGTCAGCTCATCGAGGGCACCTGTGTCGAGGTGACGCCCCAGGCGGCGCACCAGCCACATGATGTTCTTGCGCACCAGCGGTTCGCCGCCGGACAGGCGAAGTTTGCGGACTCCCAGATCGACGAACGCGCTGCACAGCCGATCGAGCTCTTCCAGCGAGAGCACCTCTGATTTCGGCAGAAACGTCATGTCCTCGGCCATGCAATAGACACAGCGCAGGTCGCATCGGTCGGTCACCGAAACGCGCAGATAGCTGATCGCGCGGGCAAACGGGTCGACCAGCTGCGGTTTGGCGGTTAGCGGCTCAAGGTTCGCGGATTGCGATATATCGGTGCTCATGGCGTGTATGTAGTACATTTCGCGAACGGAATGTAGGGGCGCCCCCTTTCATTTGCCTCATGTTTGCCGTTAAACGCATAATCTGACAGGTTTTCGTACAATAAGTTGCCGATTCGAGCCGTTTCCTCCTGAAGGTATGGAGGCATGTTCCGTGCCAGACATGATGACCACGCGTGAGGTGGCCGACTACCTGCGGGTGAAGGAACGCAAGATCTACGATCTGATCAGTCGGGAGCAGATTCCCTGCTCGCGCGTGTCTGGGAAATGGCTGTTTCCCAAGGCCCTGATCGACCGCTGGATTCTCCAGAATGCCCGTGGCGGCCCCGTGCGCCACGAACCGGCCCCACCGGTCATCGCCGGCAACCACGATCCGCTGCTCGAATGGGCGGTGCGCGAGAGCGGCAGCGCGCTGGCATTTCTCGCCGGCGGAAGCCTCGACGGGCTGCAACGGGTGGCGCGCCGGGAGGCAGCGCTGTGCGGCACGCATATGCGCGATGCCGAGACCGGCGACTACACCATCGCCTGGGTCGAGCGTGTCCTCGCCGGACAGGACGTCGTCGTCGTCGCCTGGGCAAAGCGTGCGCAGGGCCTTGTCGTTGCGCCCGGCAACCCGCTCGACATCGCCGATGTTACCCAGCTCGCCGACGGTCCGCGCGTCGTCCGGCGGCAAGAGGGCGCGGGCAGCCGCTTGTTACTCGACCAGTTGCTGGTGGACGCGAATGTTGCGGAAGATGCGGTGACCTATGCGGATGACGTCGCGCGGACCGAAGCGGATCTCGCGGCCATGGTCGCGGACGGCAAGGCGGATGCCGGTGTCGCGATCGGGGCGGCGGCGTCCATGTTCCGGCTCGATTTCGTGCCGTTGCACGAGGAAAGATTCCACCTGGTCGTTGACCGGCACGCCTATTTCGAGCCGCCGTTCCAAAGCCTGCTAAAATTCACCGGATCGCCTGCCTTTGCTGCGCGGGCGGGGGAACTGGGCGGCTATGACATCAGCGCTGTGGGCTCTGTGGTCTGGAACGCGGTGTAGGCACGTCGATCCCGCGGACGACACCCAGCGGCGGCGGTTCGGTTGGCGCCGGTGGCTTGATTCGCGGCCGGGGACCGGCGACATCCGCCCAGTCGACGACTGACTGGCGCGCGGCTGTTTCCGTCGGTTCGATCGCCGCCAGATCAACAAGCGCGCGCGCGTCCCGGTTGACCACCAGGTGAGTGGCGCGGGCCCGTTCGAACGGCAGCCGGGCGGCGGCGGGCTCATCGAGGATGCGGGCAACTATGTCGCCCAGTTGCAGGCCGATCCCGAACGGCTCGACCACCATCGCCGCGAACGCCCCCCGGATCACACTGTCCTCGTCGGATGCGAACAGCCGGAGATTGCGGGCACTGGACGCCGCGACCAGTGCTTCCACGGGAGCGGCTGGCAACAGGCCGCGATCGAGAAGGATGACCGAGGTGTCGGGAGTCAGCTCGGAAATCCGGTTACTGACTGCGTTGCGCAGGACCGAAACCGCGAGCGGTGCGACAGAAATCTGGTTTGTGCGTGCGACGGCGGCGAGATCCTGAAGCCGGGTGCGCATGTCGCCATCGATCGGGTCGACCGGCACGGCGACCGTTCGGACATCGGGTGCGAGCCGTCGGATCAGCGCAAATTGATCGCCGTGGGTGGTTCCCAGCGCGACACCGGTCAGGGGCCGTCTCCGGCGCTCATTCGTGTAGCGGGCTGCGGTTTCCATGGTTATGCCGGCGCCCACCACCGGCGTTCGAGAGTTGGTACCCAGGGCAGCCTCGATCGAGGGTTGTGTGATGGCGACGATCACCTGCGCGCCTCGCCGTGCGAAGTCGCGGGCCTGCGCGGCGGCGCGGACCTCGTCTGCACCGGCATCGACGATTTCGATGGTGACGGATTCGCCGGGCCGGCGCCCGAGTTTCGCGAGCCGGTCCTGCATACCGTCGATCATCGCCTGAATTTCCGCGTTCATCATGATCGCGGTGACGCCGACGAGGGGCGCGGCTTTGGTTTGCGCTTGGGCGGGTGCGGCCATCGTCATGGCGAGCAAGACCGATGCTGCTGCCAGGGTCGGGAGTCTGTTTGATTTCCGCGCCATTCGCCGGATGCCGTTATGATCGATGATCCCAGCGTGGCGGGCCGGCGCGTGTGCGTCAATTGCGGCTAGCAGGCAATTTATCGATTGGCCGGCGTCGCTGGCAGGGCGGATGCAGGCTGGAAGGGTTGCTCCCCATTGACCCGAAACCCGGCGATGGCCGTCTGTCCGGCGGGCCCGGTGAGCCAGTCGACCAGGCGTCGGGCGGCGTCGGCGGCGACATGGGGGTGGCGCGTCGGGTTGACCGGAATAATCCCGTATGGATTGCGCAGGCCCGGGCCGTCGATCGACAGGATTTCGAGATCGCCGCGATTGGAAAAATTCGCCCAGGACCCGCTTTCGGTGAAGACATAGGCCGTCATGGCGCTGGCCACGTTCAGCGTGGCCCCCATGCCTGAGCCCGTCTCCCGGTACCAGAGACCCGACGCGGCCCGGGGGTCGATGTTCGCCTGGGACCAGAGTCGCAGCTCGGCCGTGTTTGTCCCGCTATCGTCTCCGCGCGAGATGAAGCGGTGCTTTCCGGCCGCGATTCGGACCAGAGCGGTCGGGGCATCGGTGGCGCTGCGCACGTTCGCCGGATCTTCGGCAGGGCCGACAATCAGGAAACGGCTGGTCATGACCAGGTTTCGCGTCGCCCCCGCACCTTCACCAACGAAGGCCCGCTCGGCGGCCTCGTCGTGAACCAGGATGATGTCGAAATCGCCGCTGCGCCCCAGTTGTAGGATCGCGCCAGTGCCGCGGACGATCGTGCGAACCTCGATGCCCGTATCGCCATGGAAGCCGCGCATCAGAAATTTGAGGATTCCGGAATTGTCGACCGAGGTGGTTGTGCCCAGCAGCAGTGGCCGGTCGTCGTTGGCGATGGCTGGGCCCGTGGTCAGAAGCATGAGCGCTGCCAGCGCGGCACGTATCACCACAGGAGTTCTCCGGCCACGAACGCAAGTGCTTCCTCGGTCTGCGGGCGGTCGAAGAAGCTCTCCGCATCGGCGCTTTCCAGTAGGCGGCCCTTGTGCACGAACAGGATCTCGTCGGCCAGGCGCCGGGCCTGGGCCAGGTCGTGGGTCGCCATCACGATCTTGGTGCCGGCGGCGTGGAAGCCTTCGATCAGGGTTTCGACGGCACGGGTGGCCCCCGGGTCGAGGCTGGCCGTGGGTTCGTCGAGGAATAGCACCTGTGGCTCCGTCGCCCAGGCCCGGGCGAGGGCGAGCCGCTGTTGTTCGCCGCCGGACAGGACGCGGGCCGGCCGCCGGGCTAGGTGGCTCAGGCCAGCGAGCGCGAGGGCGGCCTCGGCGCGGTCTGGCCGGTCTGCCCGTGGCACGCCGTGCGCGGCCAGCGCGTGCGTGATGTTCCCGGCCACCGAACGTCGCAACATGACGGGCTGCTGGAACACCATGGCCTGGTGTTTCCGGGCCCGCTCATGACCACCGCTCCAGGACACCTCCCCGGCGGTGGGCGTAAGGAGCCCGTGACACAGGCGCAGAAGAAGGATCTTTCCGGCCCCGTTTGGCCCCAGCAGCACGGTGCGTTTTCCGGCCTGCAGCGAAAAGCCGACATCGTGCAGCAGCCGGGTGCTGTCGGCCTCGAAGACGAGCCGGCGCACATCGAGGGGCAGGATGGAGGATTGCATTTTCATCATCTGCCCCTCACGCCAGTGCCGCCCGGCGTGCGGCCGAGCCATTGATCAGCTGGACCGCCGCGTTGACCGCAAGCGCCAGGGCCAGCAACACGATGCCGAGCCCTAGTGCGGTCGACAGATTCCCCTTGCTGGTCTCGAGCGCGATCGCGGTGGTCATGACCCGCGTCACATGCTCGATATTGCCGCCGATGATCATCACCGCGCCGACTTCCGCGATGGCGCGCCCGAACCCCGCCAAGACGGCGGTGGTCAGCGAGAACCGGGCATCGACGATCAGGGTTGAGAGCGTGGTGAGCGGCCCGGCGTCCAGTGAGCGCAGATGTTCGCCATACTCAGCCCACAGATCCTCGACCGTCTGCCGGGTCAGCGCCGCGACGATGGGGGTCACCAGGATGGTCTGGGCAATGATCATCGCCGTTGGCGTGAACAGAAGCCCGAGCACACCGAATGGCCCGGCCCGCGACAGCAGCAGGAAGACTATCAGCCCGACCACGACCGGCGGCATGCCCATGAAGGTGTTGAGCAGCAAGACGGCGCCGCCGCGTCCCGGAAACCGTGCCAGCGAGATCAGTGTACCCAGCGGGAAACCGATCAGGCAGGCGATCGCAACTGCCGTCAGGCTGACCCGAAGGGATAGGCCGACGATGGACAGGAAGTCTGCATCGAAGCTGACGAGCAGCGCGCCAGCTTCGGAAAAGGCTGTCACAAAGGTTTCCATGTGTGTTTTCTGATGAAATTATGTGTTTTCTACAGAAATGGATAAGTATACGAAATCAATGACATAACTAGGCCCGTGAGTGACCTCTGTCCACCCGCGCCACCGCCGGCGCAAGCGTGTTGCGGCAATCCTTTCCATCGGATCGTTGGATCATGCCCGGCCGTGACCAAATTTCTTTGTCGCGTCCCCGGTGTGCACTAGGTTCCTGCCATGACCTCCGACGATCTCCTCCATCCCGATCCGGACGACCCGCGGCTCACCGAGCCGGTCACGGGTATCGACCAGAATGGAAATCCGGTCGACGCCCGAGTGGTGGTCGAGCGGCCGCTCACCCTATTCCTGAACGGGCAGGAGATCGTCACCATGATGACCATCGGCGACCATCCCGAATATCTCGCGGTCGGCTACCTGGCGAACCAGAACATGCTTTTGCCGGAGGACAGGATCACCGGCATCGACCATGACGATGATCTCGACGTGGTGGTGGTGCGCACCGAACGCCAGACCGACTACGAAACGCGGCTGAAGAAGAAGACGCTGACCAGCGGTTGCGCCCAGGGCACGGTGTTCGGCGACCTGATGGAGAGCCTCGAGGGGGTGACCCTGAAACCCGATGCCGAACTGCGCACCTCGTGGCTGTACGAACTGACGAAGGCCATCAACACCACGCCGAGCCTGTATCTGGCCGCCGGTGCGATCCACGGCTGCGTGCTGTGTGAGCGCGACCGGCCGCTGATCTATATGGAAGATGTCGGCCGTCACAACGCCGTCGACAAGATCGCCGGTTACATGCGCCTGAACGACGTCCCGGCCGACGACAAGATCTTCTATACGACCGGCCGCCTGACCTCGGAGATGGTGATCAAGACCGTG
>PBWR01000018.1 GCA_002727315.1 Alphaproteobacteria bacterium | reverse complement strand
GTCAGCGTCGTCTTGCCATGGTCAACATGGCCAATCGTGCCAACGTTGCAATGCGGCTTCGTACGCTCAAACTTCTCTTTCGACATCGTTTTTACCCTGCATTCTGTCTAGCGTTGTCCCGGTTCCAAACCGGCATTCCTGATGCTGTCCCTGCCGGCGTCGCCTTCATTTTCAGCGCCCGCTGGCCCTACCCTTGGAGCGGGTGAGGGGAATCGAACCCCCGTCGTAAGCTTGGAAGGCTTCTGCTCTACCATTGAGCTACACCCGCCGAATTTGTCTGCGCCGTCCCGTCATTCGGGGTACGTTGCCCCGCTTGTCCCTTTCGAGTGCCGCGTGCGGGTGGTGGAGGGGGTTGGATTCGAACCAACGTAGGCGTAGCCAACGGATTTACAGTCCGCCCCTTTTAACCGCTCAGGCACCCCTCCTTTAGCCACTCAACTTGCAGCCAATAGAAAACGCGCCGAACGCCGAAGGGCGCCGGCCCGTGGAGCGCAATATGTAGATTTCGCCGGTCCTGTCAACTGTCAATCGGCGGAAAACTTTAAAATAACAGCCGTTTGCGCGCCTGTTTTCCGACAGTGCCGTTGCAGGCAGGTGGCAAATCACCTAAGAGCCCCATTATGGCACGAAATCGGAAATCAGGACGCAAAACTTGGGGTAAAACCCATCGGCGGCGAAATTCCGGCGATCGCAACCCCAGCGTGTGGCTTTACGGCGTCCACGCGGTGATCGCGGCCCTTTCGAATCCGGCCCGCATCTGCGAGCGCGTCCTGGTCAGCGATGAAGAACTGGCAGCTCATGCCGTTGCCGCCGCCGAACACCATGGCGCGCGCGTCTCCTTCGAATGTGTTTCGCGAGACGATGTCGGGTCCGTGCTGCCCTCCGGGGCCGTCCACCAGGGGATTGCGCTACTCACGCAACCCCTGCCCGACCCCGGGCTTGAGGCCGCCATCGACCGGGCACTTGCAATGAACCCGCCCTGTATCCTGGTGCTCGATCAGGTAACCGACCCCCAGAATGTGGGCGCCATCATGCGCTCTGCCGGTGCCTTCGGTGCCAGCGCCATCGTGATGCAGGACCGCCATGCGCCCCTGGTCACCGGCGCCCTGGCCAAGGCCGCCTCGGGCGGCCTGGAAACCGTTGATCTGGTGCGCGAAACGAACCTGGTGCGCTCCCTCGAAGCCCTGAAGGCTCGGGACTTCTGGTGCATCGGACTTAACGGAGAGGCGAAACGCACGCTTGCCGAAGCACGCGTGACGGGCCCGACAACACTTGTCCTAGGGGCGGAGGGTTCGGGCCTGCGGCGGCTCGTCAGCGAAACTTGCGATGCGCTGGCACGCATCCCCCAGCGTTCGACGATCGAAAGCCTTAACGTCTCCAACGCGGCAGCCGTTGCCCTATATGAGGTTACGCGGACCGCCTGAGACGACGGTGCAGGTCGAAGATGTAGACCACCAGGAAGACTGACATCACTTTCTCAAACATCCCGTCATAGACGTGGGCATGAACCAGGAACGCAACCAAGTAGACCGCAGACGCAAATGGCAGCACCCGTTCGAAATCTATTGGCGAGAGCCAGGCCCTCCCACGCGCCATAAACGCCAAAGCCGACGAACTGGCGGCACGCCCGACGAACTGATCCGTGCCGCGAGCCATCAGGTGCCCAGCAGCGATCGCAACAAGTCCGCGTTGGAAGGATTGGCGGCTAGTTCGCCGCGCTCGATCCGATGGGCTATCGCTACCAACTGTTCGTTGATCGGCGCCGAACCGCCCAACCGCGCCTGCTCGCGGACGACCAATCCGTTGATATCATCCACCTCGGCGCGACGATCCTTGATCCAGTCCTGCAGCACCGTGACCTTCGTGTCGGGCAAGGTCCAACGGGTCAGCACGGCATCGAGGAGGACCGTCGCGTAATGGTCCGGGTCGTTCACCTCGATGCGTTCGTGCCCGAAGATGGGCACAATCTCGTTACCCGTCTCGATCGCCGTCCGCACAGCCTCCCGACCCGACGCCATCATGACATCCTTCATGCCGGGCAGCTTCACCGCTTCGGCCAGCGGCAGATTGAGAATGGATGACGGCAGAAATTCGGCGGCGTTGACCACAAGCTTCATCCATTTGGCCGAGCGAATGTCATCCTTGATTTCGGCCGCGCCCGCATGGCGCAAAATCTCAACCACCTCCTCCTCTCGGCCACGCGTGGCCTCGTCATAGGCACCCACGCCGAACCACGTCCCCTCCGGGCCGGTTTGCCGGATCACCACGCCTGGTTCATACATTCCGGCGGCAACCTCAATCACAGCCCCCAGGGTCCGGTCCGGCCCCACGATCGAGGCGACATCATCGATTGTCATGCCGTTCTGAAGGCCAACAACCAATCCGTCTCCCGAGACCAGCGACTTGATCAGCTCACACGCCCAGCGTGTGTCATAGGCCTTCACCCCCAGAAAGACGACATCGAACGGGTCGTGCAGGGTAGCCACTTCGCACGTGTGGAACACGTCGACAGCGGTCGTCACCGTTGTTTCCGGCATTTCCACGCGTAGGCCGTCGGTACGCATGGCCGCCACATGGTCGGGCCATTGTTCGATGAAGGTGACGTCCAAGCCGGCATTGACCATGTCAGCGCCAAAGGCTGCACCGTTCGCGCCGGTTCCAACGATTGCGATCCGTTTATCGATCATCCGCCCATCCCCATCTGGTTCAACCCCTTCAAATACCGGCAGGGTGTATGTCCACTTTGGCAGGCAAATGGCGCGATTGACAATCGAGCGATTGAAACGGCCTCATGGGGAAAAGGTCTGACCGAAACCGGACCGACGGGGAAATAAGGCCGTGCCGATCGTCGACGCACAGATACATCTTTGGAGTCAGGGACCGCCGGATAACAAGTCCCATCGGCAGGTGGCAGCCTTCACTGCTGAAGAGGCGATCGCCCTGATGGACGAGGCCGGCGTCGATGCCGCGGTCATTCATCTGGCTCCCTGGGATCCGGACTGCCACCGGGTGGCGGTCGAGGCGGTGGAGAAATATCCCGGCCGGCTGGCCATGCTGGGTGAATTGCCGCTCGACGACCCCGGATCAAAAGGCCGCCTGGCCGGACTGCGCGAACAGCCGGATTTCCTCGGTCTGCGCTACATCCTGATCGCAGAGCCGCAACGCCAATGGCTGCGCAACGGTGATATTGACTGGCTGTGGGCGGAAGCAGAGGCCGCCGGTATCCCCATCACGCTGATGGCCACCGATTCCATGAATGTGATCGCCCGCATCGCTAAACGGCACCCGGGGTTGCGCCTGACCATCGACCATCTGGGCGGGCGCGGCGGCTTGACCCCACTGAAGGATCATGAGGCGATGGCGCACATGACGGAGTTGCTGGCGCTGGCGGAACACCCGAACGTGGCGGTCAAGGCAACGGGCGCGCCGAGCTACTCGACCGAAACCTATCCCTTCCCGATCATGCAGGACTACGTGCGCCAGATTTTCGAGGCTTTCGGACCCGAGCGGACGTTCTGGGGCACGGACATCAGCAAGATGCCCTGCTCCTGGCGGGAATGCATTACTATGTTCACCGAAGAGATGCCTTGGCTCGGCGCGGACGATCAGCGCCTGGTCATGGGCGACGCCGTCTGCGCTTGGTGGGGCTGGGACCGCACAAGCTGAATACCGGAATTGGGGGGAAAGACCTTGGACAAGAATATCGCCGTGCTGGGCACGGGTGCGAACGGAAGCGTCATCTCATCGGACCTAATCGGGGCCGGCCTCGATATCACCATGATAGACATGTGGGCCGAGCATGTGGAGGCGATGCGCGCCAACGGCCTGACGATCACCAGCAACAAGGACGATGACATCAACATCCCGGTCAACGCCTACCACCTGAGTGACGTGTGCACCTTCAGGGAGAAATTCGACGTCGTGCTGCTGGTCTCAAAGGCCTACGACGCGGGTTGGCTAGCCAAGTTCATTGAACCCCACCTCGCCGAGGATGGTGTGGTCGTCGGAATCCAGAACGCGATGACGGCGGAAAATATTGCCGAGGTGGTTGGCGTCGAGCGGACGGTGGGCCATGTCGTCGAACTGGCGTCGCAACTTTTCGACCCCGGTGTCGTGCACCGCAGCACCAGCAAGAATCACACCTGGCATGGTGTGGGTACCTTCGATCCGTCCCAGGAACGGCATGTCGAGCTCATCACCGAGTTGTGCCGCCACAATGGGCAAGTCGAGGTGATCGACGACATTCTTTCGGCCAAATGGATGAAACTGATCGTCAACGCGATGGTCATGGGCTCCATGGCGGTACTCGGCGGCACGCCGGAGCAGGTCCTGCAACAAAACGGCCCGGAATTCGCCGCGCGAGCGCGCAAATGGTTCCTGCAGGCTGGTGAAGAGGCACTGGCCGTCGGCCAGACCCTCGACTACAAGGTCGTGCCGGTCTTCGGCCTGAAGCCCGAAGATGTCACCAACACCAACAGCCTGCTCGAGACCCTGCTCGACAAGATCCTCGCCGATATCGGTCCTGGCCCGGTCAACACGTCCCTGCAGGACCTCATGAAGGGCCGCCAGTGCGAGACCTCATTGATCCAGGGACTGGTGGCCGAGGAATGCGGCAAGATGGGCCGCCCGGCACCCGTCTGCGAAGGCATCACCGAATTGACCCGTCGCATCCATGCCGGCGAGCTGGAACCCGGCCCGGCAAATCTGGAATTGGCGGGCTGGTAGGAACACTGCGCGGGATCGACCCGGATGTATGACGGCCCGATTATCGACACTCACCACCACATCTGGGTGGTGCGCAACTATCCCTGGCTGACGGCCCCGCCCTCACCCAAGATCTTCGGCCCGGAATACGAGCTGCTCCGCCAAGACTACCTGATCGACGATCTGTTGGCCGATTACGGCGCCAATAACGTGGTCAAGTCCATCCACGAACAGGCCCACTACAACCCGCCTGATCATGTGGGCGAGACCCGCTGGCTGCAGAGCGTGGCGGACGAACACGGGTTCCCTCATGGCATCGTCGGCCATGCCAACATCGCCGGCGAGGATATCGGGACCGTGCTCGACGGACATTTGGCCTACGCCAATTTCCGAGGCATCCGTCACGTGGTGGCCTGGCACCCCGACCGGCCGGAATGGCAGGTGGTGGATCGGCCGGACTTCTGCCTCTCGCCCGAGTTCCGGCGCGGGCTGGAGGAACTCGAGGCCCGCGACTTGCATTTCGAGCTGCAGGGTTTCGCCAACCAGTTCGAGTTTTTCGCAGAGCTCGTTGCCGGCCATCCGGGCTTGCGGTTCTGCCTAGTCCATGCCGGTCTTCTGACGGCCGACGACGACGCCACCTTCGATGCCTGGCACCACGCAATCGGACCTTTGGCAAAGTTCGACAATCTGTCGGTGAAATGCTCCGGCCCCAATGTGGTCAAATGGGGTACCCCGCGACCTCTCGAAGCAGTCTCGCGTCACTTCAACGCCCTGATTGACATGTTTGGTGCCCAGCGTTGCTTCTTCGGCAGCAACTTCCCGGTCGAGAAGATCAGGATCAGCTTCGACCAGGTCGTAGCCCTGTGCCGGGCCGTGGTCGCGGATCGCAGCGAGGCTGACCAACGCGCCTTCTTTCACGACACGGCCGAGAGCTTCTACCGCCTGAAATGAACAGGTTATTGCACCAGTGGTGAGGAACTGACTTGCCGCACGCGCGGCACCGCGCCTATTGTCCCGCCGTTCCTGAACGGATGCCGGCTTAGCTCAGTTGGTAGAGCGGCTGATTTGTAATC
>PBWR01000017.1 GCA_002727315.1 Alphaproteobacteria bacterium | reverse complement strand
TTGAGAATGATGGCGCTGATCGTTCCTGGATCGGTGATGCACGATGTGAGCACCTCGCTCCCAGCCGGAAGCTCCAGCGCCGCCAGCGCGACATAGAGCGCTGCCGTACCCGACGACACCGCGTCGGCGTGTCCGCCGCCCATGCGTCGCACGAACGCCGCGCAATAGAGGTCTTCGAAATGCCCCTGATATCCGGGATCGACCCCCGCGTCGGCATAGTGCGCAATCGCCGCGTTCAGCGCCGTGACTTCCGCTTCTCCGAGGGCGGCGCGCGGCGGCATCGGTGTGGCCCGGATCGGGGTACCGCCATTGACGGCCAGATCCGCCGCGACCGAATCCGCGTGCGCCTCACTCATCCACCCACACTCTCGCCATGAACCCGCACCAGGCCTTCCTCCAGCTTGGTGTAGGCGAAATCGGGAAATGCCGCATAGGTTGCGGACGCATCGAAGGGGCGATAGCCATTGTGCGGCATGGGCCCAGATCGCGGCGTTGTCTCGATCTCGATATCCGCATCAAACTGGGCCGCCACGATACCGGCGATATCGTGAAACGACATTACCGAGCCCGTAGCCACATTCAGAATTCCCCGGCTTCGATGGGCCACGACCCGGCAAATCAGTTCGCCGAGGTCGTCGATCAGGACATGGTCACGCTGTTCTTCGCCGCCGCCGAACAGAACAATTCGCCCTTCATCAGCCGCCTGGCGACGGAACCGGTTCGGACCGTAGCCATTGTGTGGATCCCGAACCCCGTAAAGCAGCGAAGGGCGCAGGATGGCGAACGGTATGTCCCCAGCGGTCTCCCGCAGCATCGCCTCGCGGACCACATGCATCATCCCGTGCATCGATGACGGCATGGTCGCAGAATCCTCGGTCAATGGGTCCGGACTGTCGGTGTAGACCGCATCGGAACTGACATAGACGAGATGGGCAAGTTCAGCGTCGGCCACGGCCGCGCATACGGCACCCATCATCTTTACATTCTCGACAAGCATAGGCACGTCGCGACACGGCGCGTTGGCCGAAATGACGACCAGGGAATTACCCGGTTCCAGAATGTCGGACAGGCGTGCCGCCGCCTCGGGCTCCATCAGGTCGATGTCGGCCCGCGCCAAACCGCGCACGGAAATATCCGCACGCTCCATCGCCGGAACGGCCTCGCTCCCTACAAAGCCTCCGGCGCCGAGCACCACCACCCGCTGCGGCTTTTCTAGATCACTTCCATGTTCAAGCACGTTCTGCCCCCGGTCCGGCTGTTCAGGTCACGCCGCTGCGCGAAGGCTGGACGCCCAATCGGAAATGCGTGAGTCCCGCCGTCAAAGCCTCCGCCGCGACGATCATGCCATAGGGATCGACAATCAGACGACCGTTCATATGGGTGGCCAGATCCGCTGCGACGATCTGCGCAAACTCGGGCCATGGCGTCATGATCGCCACCGCGTCGGCCTGTTCCACCGCGGCATCCGCGCTCGAGACGATGTCGATATCCATGTCCAGCGGGCCGGTCACGACCGGGTCGAACGCCAGGACTCGCGCGCCGGCCGCGATCAGCCGTTCCGCGAGAACGAGCGCCGGAGAGTTCTTCACGCTGTGGGTGTTTTCCTTGTAGGCGAGCCCGAGCACGGCCACCCGGGCACCGGACAGTCGGTCACCCAGTTCCCGCTCAAGCACATCGCCGGCCCAGGCCTTGCGGCGGCAGCTGTTGTCCTGCCAGGCTGCCACGACGCCAGCATCCGTCGTGTGAGCCGCCGCGAGATTGCGCACGGTCGCCAGATCACGCTCCAGATTCCCCCCTGAGATACCCAGGCCCGGCTTGAGATAGGCGTACGGGCCAATACGCCGGTCGAGCTGAAGCGCCGGAATAATCTCGGACCAGTCTGCACCGATGGCTTCACATACCTCGGCCAGCGTGTTGGCCGCCGAGACCGACGATACGAGCATGCAATTGATCGCGATCTTGGCGAGCTCCGCGCTCTCGTACCGCATTGGCAGGATCGGACAACCGAAACTCTCGAGAAACTCCGCCATTTTCCCGGGAAGCGGCCGCGACGGGTCGGCGCAGCCCACGATATATCGCTCGGGCTCGGTGGTGCGCTCGAGCGCGCGCCCGAAGATCAGGGTTTCGACCTGATAGTAGAGATTCGGGTGCGGGCCCGCATGTTGCCGGGTGAAGCCCGGCGAAACCTGGCTCAGCACGATGACGAGCGCATCGTCGCCACATGCAGAAAACACCGTCGAAAGCATGTCTTCGACCGGGCCGGTGTCACTTCGGCCCGCATCGTCCGTCGGCACATCAGGCGCCACATAGACAAGGTCGCAACCGGCTAGCGCCGCCGGGTCTGCGGTGAACTTCAGTCTCTCGCCGGATTCCGCCATCGCCTCCGGCAACCTGGGCTCGGAGACCGACGGCACGCCGCCCGCGAGCCGGGCGACCAGTTCGCCATCCGCATCGAAGGCGACAACTTCATGGCCGCGTACAGCGGCACCCACGCTGGAGACAAGACCGAGATGGGTCAGCCCGGCATATCCAACCGTCACCGTCATGCAGGATCGGCCGACGACGATTCGAAACCGGAAAGTAGCTCATGTATCCAGAGATCGGATGACAAATCAGCCGGAGCCGCGGCCGCGCACAATGAACGGAAATGCTCATACTCGGCCTGCCAGGTGGGATCATCCTGTACCAGGGTAACGCTTTCTTCCGGCGGCCGACCCGACGGCAATACCCGCCGGCGGTAAGTAAAGGTGGTCGGTCCCCACTTGCATAGCGAGTGAATGTGGGCGCTTCCGTTTTCGGCCAGAACATCGCAGCTAAAATCGTTGCGCCACATCAGCAACGTCATCTCGAGCTGGATCACCGTGCCGGCACCACTGCCAGACAAGACAACGTGGTCATAGGCCCGGTTCTCGAACCTGTTCGCGGATACGAGCTCGAACGTCTCGGGCCGATCGTCGAACCAGAAATCCAGCGTGTCGAGAAGGTGTGAGCCGAGGTCGGGTAGTACGCCAGCACCCTGATCGCGCCATTCGGAATCACGGACGAGGCGCGCCGTGCCGTTCCCGTAGAAGATGCGGCAATGGTAGATCTGACCGAGGTCGCCCGAGGAGATCAGATCACGCATCCGCACGAAATGCGGCTCGAAACGGTGGTTGTAGGCCGTATAGCAAGCCGTCTCGTTTGCCCGGGCGAGGGTTTCCAGTTCCTGAATGGCCTGGCCATCCTCGGCCCATAGCGGCTTTTCGACCAGAACATGCTTGCAGTGGGTCAGCAGGTAGCGGATCAACTCGACCTTTGGCGCATCCGGCACACAAAGCAACGCTGCGTCGAAGGAATCGAGGGGCACATCCTCCACGGACCGATAGTCTGCATCCGCATGGTCGATATCGACGGTTGCGACGCAATCGGCACCCGCGACGCGCCGACGCTTCTCCCCCTGAACGCCCAAACCGACAACGATCACCCGCATGGATCGTCTCCCATCACTACGCGCTCAAGGCTGATACCGAGAACGCCGTTCGACCTTGTCGATTCTCTCATAAATGGCATCGGGCGCGACAGGGATATTGCCGTCCAGCTCGCATTCCGCGGCCGCGGCCAGCGCACCGAGGACCGCCGCCACGACAGGATTACCGTCCGTGACGTGCGCCAATGTCGCGTAGGCCAAGAGGGCATCGCCGGCGCCCACCGCGTCCCGCAAATCATCGACAAAGGAATCGACCACGAAATAGGCACGATGGTCACGTCCGATATCGTGCCCGCGGCGGTACGCGATCAGACCACGTTCGCCCATCTTGAGAATCAGGTTCTGGCACTGCGCCGTTTCGAACAGCTTCTGGGCCAGAGGCCGGATCACCGAATCCTGATCGCCCAGGGCGAACCGCGCTTCGCGTTCGTTCGGCGTGATGAGATCGAAATCGGAAAACTCGCAAATATTGCCCCAGCGGCTCGCCACCTGGCTGTCCGCAACACGAAATACATTCTCCGGGATCGATCCGATCAGCTGCGGGATAGTCGAATGATTGAAAATTCCATGCCGAAAATCACTGAACACAACGGCATCGGATTTTGTCCCGGACACCAGGTCTTGGAGTTTCGCGAGCGCATCGCCCGACACCGCGCGATTGTCAACACTGTCGACCTTGAGGAGCCGATAGCCGTCGCACACGATCGCGTTCTTGTTCGTCGTCGGCCGGGACTTGGAAATAATCGGCTGGACCTCGACACCAGCAGCCGCAAGGTCTTGGAGAACCATGTCCTTGAGCGAGTCATCCCCAAGCAGCGTGGTAAAGTTCACGCGCGCACCCGCTGCACTCAGATGCTTCGAGACAATGCCCGCGCCGCCAACGAACTGGGTCTCGGATTCAAGCCGAACCGACAGTGTGGGGGTCTTCGTCTGTCCGCCGATCAGGGCCGTTTCAGTATAGGTATCGACGATCGTATCGCCAACAACATGCACCGACGCATCACGCAGCTTGTCGAGGGCACTGCGCAGACGATCGAAATCGATGCCCTCGCTCTGCATCAGCAACTCGAGCTTCTCAAGGGAGAGATTCGGGGGAGATGCGTGGATCAGCTTCGTCGACGAATACACAACGTCGCCAGGCGTGAACATGAACTCGCCGCCGTAGCCGTCTAGGACCGCCTTCTCGGCGGCTGTCTTCGGAGACAATGCGCCATCGGTGTATTCATAGCCCTTGGCAAACAGGTCGGGTTTGATAGTCTCGAGTACCTCCAGCGGCTCGGGATTGGGGTCGATGATCACATGGTCGACCATCTCGAACGCCGCCAGGCTCATGGCCCGCAGATGTTCCGGCACGTAGGGGCTTATGCTGGTTTTCTGGACGTGTACATCGCAGGTCAGGCTGGCGATCAGGATATCGGCATGCTCCTTGGCGTACAGCAAATGCCGGATATGACCGGGATGCACCACATCGAACGTCCCGTGGCAAAGGATCGCTTTCTGCTCGCGCGGACGCGGCCCGATCAGCTCGGCGATCTCCTCCGGTGTCTTGATCTTGTGCTGGAAGCTGACCTCCGTCATCTCGCCCCCTCCTCGGCATCGGACAAATGCGCGAACCAGGTCTGCGTCGCATCCGCGATCGACGACGCATCCCACAGCGGAGCATCTTCCCAGTAAGAAATATTGTCGAGTATCCGGCTCACACCGTCCTCGAAGGATATTTCCGGCAACCAGCCCAACTCCTCGGTAACGCGCGATATATCCGCCCAGGTACAGTTCGGCTCGCCCGGTCGCTTCGGAATATACTCTACCTCGCCGTCTAACAGTTCGACCAACCGGTTGACCGACTGCGGCTTGCCGGCGCCCAGATTGTAGCAGCGCCCGACACTGTCCGTCTCAGCGGCGCTCAAAAAGCCGCGCGCGACATCAGTCACATAGCAGAAATCACGGGTCTGGGTCCCGTCACCAACGACCGTAAAGGGGCGGCCTGCCAGCTTTTGCTTCAGGAACACGCCGAACACAGCACCATAGGCACCCGACGTCCGCGAGCGCGCGCCATAGGCATTGAAAATCCGTATTGAATTGACCGGCAGGCCGTAAACAGCGTGCCAGTGAAACGCCGATTGCTCGCCCATATACTTGCTGAGCGCATACGGGTATTGCGGAGCGATGGCATAATCCTCGCGGGTCGGCACGTCCGCCAACCCGTAGCAGGACGAAGACGCGGCATACACTAGCCGGCCACCGATTCCCGCATGCCGTGCTGCCTCGAGCACGCGCACCGTTCCCTGGACATTGACTGACATGTACTCGCTGGGTGCGTCGATCGACGGCACGATGTCGCCGATCCCGGCAAAGTGGAACACATGGTCGACCCCTGCGAACAAGGGGTCATCGTCCGTCAGTGTCCGGATGTCGCGGTTCTCGAAGCTGACATTAGAGTCCGACCCATGATGCGCGAGATTCGCCTCGCGACCGCCGACCAGATTGTCGATCACCCGAACGGCGTATCCCCGCTCCACCAAGAGGTCGACCATGTGGCTGCCGATAAACCCGGCGCCACCGGTCACCACCGCGACGGGGGTCGAGCTCATTTCACGCCGAGCGCCTGCATCGTGCGCACATTGTAGTAATTGTCGTCATCGAAACTGTTGGGCAACGCACCCGACCGGAACGCCTCGCAGATATCACGGACGGCATCCTCGATCGTGTGCTGGGGCACATACCCCAGGACCCGCTTAATCTTGTCTGAATTGATGTGATACGAGCGGTTGTCGTCGGATTCGGTGACCTTGATTCCGATCACGCCCTTTTCCGGAAACTTCCGTTCGACGACCGTCTTCACGATCTCGGCGATCTCCATGATCGAGTTGTTCTGGTAACCCGCATTGAAGATCTCGCCGTGGATCTTCTCGTGAGGCGCCTCAAGCATGAGTTCATACACGGCGCACATATCCTTGATGTGCAGGTTGGGCCGTTTCTGCGTGCCGCCGAAGACCGTGATCTCCCCCTTGTTGACCGCGTGGTTGGTCAGAATGTTCACTGACAGGTCGAGCCGGCAGCGCGGGCTGTAGCCACACACGGTCGCCGGTCGGATGGTAACACAGGTGAAATCATCGGTCGCATGCTTGAACAGCAGCGGCTCGCACATGCCCTTATACTTGTTGTAGAGCGTCAGCGGCACCAGCGGATGCTCTTCGGTCACGTCCGGCGATTCCGATACCCCGTAGACCGAACTGGACGAGCAATAGACGAAGCGTTTCACCCCCGCCTCCTTGGCGGCGATGACGAGCGGCTCGAAGGCATCGTAGTTGATGGACGTGCTCAGATTCTCGTCGAGAACGAAGCTCGCATCGTTCGAGATACACGCCAGATGCAGGACCACATCCTTGCCCGCGCAAACCTCGGCGAATGTCGGCCCGTTGCGAATATCCGCCTTCACGATCTCCAGCCCGGGATGATCCTTCGGCAGCGTCTCATCCCCGAAGAACAACGTGTCGTAGACGGTAACCGCGTATCCCGCGGCCAGAAGCCGGGGCACCAGGACGTTTCCCACATAACCGGCCCCACCGGTGACCAGGACACGGCGCAATGACTCATTCACGACATTTTCTCCAGACGTTGATTGAGGGCATAGCAGACAAAAGCGCGCGGCCTAACGCACGAGCTTCAACTTACCCGGATCCGTTTGGATCTCGTAACCGGCACCCGCGGCATCTTCGTGGAACATCTTGACGGTCTCGAGGGAGAACGTCTCGAGCGATTTGCCAGCATTCGCAAGCTTGGCGAGGATGTCGTTCGTCACGGTGATGATGTGGCAACCCGATTCATCGGCATGAAAAACGTTCAGGAGCTCGCGCGGGCTGGCCCAGATCAGTTCGGCTTTCGGCCGGTCACGCAGTATCTCGACAGCTTCGCGCATATGCGGAATCGGGTCCCGGCCCGTATCGGCGATCCGGCCGGCAAACACAGAAACGATCGCAGGCACAGAGGCATCGAGCGCAGCGGTAATCGCGCGCACCTGATCGAGGGTGAAGACAGCCGTCACATTCACGACGACGCCCTCCGCGACAAGCCGTTCGACAACCGGAACGGTGCTCTCGCCTTGCGTGTTGGTCACCGGGATCTTAACGTTTACGTTCGGCCCCCATCCGGCAATTTCGAAGCCTTGTGCAACCATCCCATCCAGATCGTCGGCGAAGACCTCGAACGACACCGGGCGGTCCACAATCTCGGCCAGAACGTCACGGGCAAACGTCTCGTAATCCTCAATTCCGGCCTTTCGCATGAGCGTCGGATTGGTCGTGAACCCCTTGATCATGGGATCTTTGGCCAAACGGAGAATCTCCTCCAGATTGGCCCCATCGGCGAAAATCTTGATCCTCAGATCGCTTGGGATATTCATTCGATTTGCCCCCACGTCATTGCCGTAACCAAATCGGTCATCCAAGGTTCGCAACATGGCCGCTGCATATCATATCCACCGCCTGGGACAAACTGCGCACACGTGCAAACGGGGGACAGCTTGCAACCTCTCGATAGCCCCGATCGACCAGAATTCCGCGACACCCGGCGCGATTCGCCGCCTCGATATCGGAGTATCTGTCACCGACAAGGAAGCTGTCCGGCAGGCTGATGTTCCAGCTCCGGGCGGCGGCGATAAGCATACCCGGCGCCGGCTTTCTACAATCGCAACCAGCGTCCTGGGCATGGGGGCACATCCGGATGTCGTCCACCGGCAACCGTTCACGCAGCCGGCGGTGCATCTCCGCAACCGTCTCGGCTGCGACAAGCCCGTTGCCGATATCGGGCTGGTTGGTAACGACGATCAGCAGAAAACCAGCCCGTTTCAGGCGATCGGCTGCCCTGCGTGTTTTCGGCAGCAGACGAAAATCGCGAACATGGCACGGGGCATAGGGTTTGCCATCAATGACGGGTGAACGGTTTAAAACACCGTCACGGTCGAGGAACACCGCCTTGCGAGTGACAGGGCCCGCCATTTACCCCTTATCCGGATTGAACCGCATCGGTTGAGAACCGGCGTTACGGGAATGATAAATGTCCAGCACCTCGCCGACATGACCGGCGACCACAATCTCCCCTTGCTCGAGCAGGACCGCCCGGTTGCAGAACTGTCGGATCATATCCTCCGAGTGAGATGCCAAGACAAGGACCCTCACCCGATCGATCAGCATTCCGATTCGGTTCTGGGCCGCTTCGGCAAATTCAAGATCGCCGGCGCCCAAGCCCTCGTCGAGCAGCAGGATTTCCGGTTCGATCGCGGTCACGACCGCGAAGGACAGCCGCAGGAGCATACCCGCGGAGTATGTCCGAACCGGCAAGGCGAGATACTCGCCCAGGCCCGAGAATTTCCCGATCTCGTTCCTCCGCTCCCGGACCTGCGCCATCGTCAGACCGAGCATCAATCCGATATTCGCGATGTTCTCGTAGCCGGTGTCTTCCATATCGATGCCAAGACCGGCATTGAGCAAAGCCGAAATCCGACCTTCGATCAGGATCTCTCCAGCCGTCGGGGCATAGACGCCCGCCAGCAAGCGCAAAAGGGTTGTCTTGCCCGAGCCGTTGTGACCAATCAGCCCGATCCGATCCCCATCCTCAAGCCGGAAAGATATGTTCTTCAGCGCCCGTACGAACACCTCCGGTCCGATCGATAGATCACCGCCCGTCCGGCGCTTGAACAGCGCCTTGCGAAGGATTCGGCTGTCGGCATCGTAAATAGGAAGGTTGACCGAAACGTTTTTGAGCTCGACCTGTGTCATCGCGCCATCATCAGACCCAAAGCACGACGCGTGCGCGGTAACGGTTGAACATCGCAAGGGCGAACACCCAGCCGCCGACCCCCATGCCACACACGAAGAGCCAGCTCGATTGCGTCGGTGCGATTCCAAGCAGCGGCGATCGCACAATGTCGACAAGATGGAACGCCGGGTTGAGTTCAACGAATATGGTGCGCACCCGCCCTGCCTGGCCCGCCTGCCAGAAAATCGGGGTCACGAAAAACAGCATCTGCATGATCGTTGCAACCAGCTGCTGAACATCGCGGTAGCGGGTACAGATCAGCGACACCACGAGACCCAACCAGCCGGCATTGATCAGCAGGAGTAGCAGCCCGGGAAACACGAGCAGCATGTTGATGTGCAGGGGGACGGAAAAGATCACGGCCACGAGAACGTAAATCGGAAGGTTGTGCGCGAACACGATCAGGTTGCGAATTACGGCCTGCCACACAAAGACCGTGAATGGCATAGCGGAATGCTTGATCGTGTTCTCGGCGGTGATGAACGTGCTCGTGCTTTCGACGACAAAGGTCGACAGAGGCAGCCAGATGGCAAAACCTGCCGCGACATACGGGATGTATTCCGACGGATCCTGGCCAAAGATCCCGGCATACAGGAAGCCCATCGCGCCGATGAAGGCGCCTACACTGAGCGTTCCCCAGAACGGACCGATTTTTGTCCGCCGGTATCGCCGGAGGATATCCATCCAGCCCAGACGCAGCCAAAGACGCCACATCTTCACACTTCCCATCAGGTCTATGAAACCGGGATACCTTGCAATGAAGGCGGGCGAAAACATCTTTGTGACAGGCTTTCTATTCTATTCAAGCAGACAGTTTTCCAACAATTTTCAAATTTTAGTTCTTTTCTCCCCGATTCACATAGCACCACAGCGCAAACCCGTCATAAGGGGTCACCCGCTCACTCGCCAGCAGGTGTTCGGTATCAAACGCCCGCAAATCCGCCCCCTCGCCCAGAACCATGCCGGCACGTTGCTGTGGCGTGACCAGCACCTCGAAGAACAGCCGTGTGAAGACCGGGATGCCTATCCCGGAAAAATCGAAATCGAAATGTCCAAGTGAACGGGCCGCGTCGAACTCGAAACGCAGTTCCTCCTTGAGCTCGCGTCGCAAGGCCTGCATCGGCGTTTCCCTCGGCTCGATCGCTCCCCCGAAGAGGCCCCAGTGGTTCGGGTAGAAAATATCGGGGCGATCGTCGCGCAACTGCATCAACACCTGGCCGTCTTCCTGCACCAAGATAGCCGCGACGGCATCAGCGGGAGTGGGAGCGGTGGTCATGCGGGACGCCGGATCATTCCGACTTCGCGAAGTGTTCGACGATCGTCGATGCCACAAATTGCTGCAGGATATCGTTTCCCGCAGGTGAGAAATGGCAACATTCGTCGGAGTAGACGGAAAAATCGTGGGCATCAAATACGGTCGTCGCATCGACCGCAAGGCTGCCTTCGGCCACCAAAATGTGAATGCCGTCGGCTAGAAACTCGTAGCCCATGCGCATCAGCCGCCTACCCAAGTATGATTGTTTGCATGTGCATTCGTGTCATTCGGTCCCTAGCGGGTGATCACACCCGGTGCCGTATCGATCCATGTGAGATACCACATCTCGAGCATCAGAAGCGCCCAGATACGGCGGCCGTTGTCCCAGCGGCCCGACCAATGGTCACCGAGCAGTTTTTCGGTAAAGCCCGGTTTGAGAATGCCGCGATCGCGGAAACGGCTCCCGAGGATGAGATCTCCGCACATGTCCCGGAGCGGGCCGCGCACCCAATCGTCGACCGGGGCCCCGAACCCCTGTTTTGGGCGATCGAGGATGGATTGGGGAAGCAGCTCGGCCGACACGCAC
>PBWR01000016.1 GCA_002727315.1 Alphaproteobacteria bacterium | reverse complement strand
TGGCACGAGATGACCATCTGCATCTTCGGCTCCGTACGGAACTCGACGATCGGATCGGTTTTCTTCAGGGCCGGCCAGAACTCATCGAAGTTCACGGCACCCGCTTCACCCAAGGCCACCACCGTGTTTGAGTAGGTGAAAGACTTGGTAATGTCCGACGAAATGGTCTTGCCCTTTAGGCTCGCCGCGATGGCGTCCTTGTAGGATGACGCACTGAAGTTCGCCATGCCCGGGCACGAAGCATTCCAGACCGGCTGGAACGTATAGGCCAGCGGGGTCACGACGTGCGGATAGTTGGAATACTGTCCGGCCGTTTCCATGGTCTTGGAGAAATCACTCCAATAGCCCGAATCGAGCTCCACGAAAGCACCACGCTTGGCGGCCTGGTCGAAGAAACCTGGGGCCGAGACGAGGATCATATCAACCGTGAACTTGCCGGCTTTAATCTCCTGACGCACCTGGGCCACCGTGGCGCCGGTGCCCTTGCGCAGGCTGGCAAACTTGAAGTCGTCGCCGAGGCCATAGCGTTTCTTGAACGCGGCACCCATGCGCTGGGCCGTGCGATCACTGAACAGCGGGTTGATGATGGTCACGGCACCTTCCGCCTTGGCACCGGCGATCAGCGCCTTTTCCTGAGCGTTAAGGTGGCCATCTGCCTGTGCTACCGAGCCGGCCGCGATAAGGGCGACCGCCGAAATGGCACCCGCCCACAATGTCTTACGATGAGATTTCATCGATTTCCTCTCCCTGTTTTTCATTAATTAACAAAACAAAACGATTTTTCTTTTTGTGTAACCGATTTGTGAGCGAGATAAAAGGGCTGTCTCGCGCTCATCCTTATCGCCCTTAGCCCTCACCACGCCGGCCATTTACCGATTCTAGATTTAGGTGATCGGACTTCAGAATCAGGACCTGCCATCCGTTCAATCCCCAAACCTTGGCCCGTATCGTTCGTGCAACGGACACACAATTTCCGACAACACGTGGCTAACGGTCGCTTGCCCTGCTCGACGACATGGCCACCCACGCGTCCTTGATAGTCAGGGTTGTTGTAATACTGGAGCGTGATCCAACCAATGGCATTGCCCACTGCGGGCGATGCCAGCGCCAGGTCGATGAGGAAGCGACGGCCGTCGAGCATACCCGGGCGCCGCCGGTCGTGCAGTTCCTCGCTCACCTCAAAATTGATATCGACCCCGTCGAAAACGACTGCATGGTCTATCTGGATAATGAAATGATCATCGAGATCGGCAAAATATGCGGTGCCGGAGATGATCGCCGACGTAGAGCCGCGCGACCAGCATTAGGTTTGCGCCGGACCTGCCCGCTCAGTCGAAGAACACGAAGGCGCGGGTCTCGATGGTCTCGCGCGGCGCCGGTTCGGCCGGGGCCGCCGGATCCTCGAAGGCGGAATGCAACGCAAACCGCGCGGTGCCGTCGGTCAGCGTATCGTAGTTCTTGAACAACAGGACCTCGTCCCGGGTCATGCGCGGGAACCAGTACCAGCGGTTCCTGTCATCATAGGCGGCATGGCGCGTCGCGCTCGACCGCGCGTACTCGAAGGACGGTTCGGGGCGTATCGGCGCCTCGCGACGGGTTGAGATGAGCATCTCTTCATCGATCGTGCGCGAATCGCACACGGTCAGGGGCCATTGCTCGATCGTCCCGGCCATGGACCGCCAGGCGTTCACGATCGCGAACCGCCCCTGCAACCGCTCTTCGGCGGCATCACCGAACTTGTCGCGCATACGCTGAAAGGCAGACACGTCATCATAATCGCTGTGCGGCGCCGGCACCGGATCGCGTGATCCGTATTTCTCGCGGTGGGATGCCCGGGTCGAGCGCCTGGTGTGGTCGAACACGACCGCCTCGCGGGCCCCGGCAGCCTCGGCGATCAGCTTCTCGATTTCGGGTGCGTAGATTTCCGCGAGCTGCGCGTCGTCGTTGAAGTCGCTCACCGCGGTGACCCGCTCGGAAAACGCAAAGCCTTCCACATCGAGGGAGAATGAGTCGGCTCGCAGGCGTCCGTTGGAAATGGTCACCGACCGGGGTTCACGCTTGCCCTGGACGCTGACGATACTGTCGTTCGAACCGGTCTGCTTGAAAACCGGCGTCTCGCTCGTATCCACCAGATAGTTGAGCGGTGCCTCGATCTCGGGCAGCGACATCACATCGTGAACCTCACTGTTCATGGCGGGCACCTCCGGACACCAGTTTAGGACCGACAAACACTACGAGTCCACGAACGGCACCGGCACCCTGCCAGGCACCACGAACGAGTCTGGGATGGAGAAGGAAATGGTGGGCGCGGTAGGGATTGAACCTACGACCCCTTCGATGTCACCGAAGTGCTCTCCCGCTGAGCTACGCGCCCCACCTGATGCGGACTTTTGCGCCGCGGCAACGGATGTTCGAACCGCAGCAGGGCCGGGTGATACACCGCACCCCGGACAATGGCAAGGCCCCGGCGAGAACGCACGCCGACACCCTCTGTCCGTGCCCTAACGCTTGTACTCGATCTCGTAACCGATCACGTCCGTGTCGCCGGTGTTCACCGCGTTGTGCTCGACAGGCGCCTTGTAGGATCCCGCCTTTCCGGGCTCGTAGGTGAATACCTTCTTGCTACCATCGGCGAAGTGGGACGTCAGCTCGCCTGGCGTCAGGTAGATGACGACATAGTCGAGTTCATGGGTGTGCCAGCCGGTCTGCTCACCCGGCCGGATCGTGTACTTGATGATCCGGGAACGGTCATCTTCATGTACGAGTTCACTCGGCGAAGCCGTGCGATCATCGGAATCAGGCGTGTATTCGGGCGTCGCCGCCACTTCTGCAGTGCTCGACATCGTCACCTCCCAGTCTCGTCACTATTGGTCGGGCGGCATTATACCGACAAAGACGCTTCTGTCAGGCGACCTGCTGTTCGAGGATGCCGTCGACATTGTCGACCAACTCGCGCAGATGGAATGGCTTGGAAAGAACCTTGGTGTCGCCCATCTCCTCGCGCGCGTTCATGGCAACGGCTGCAAAGCCGGTAATGAACAGGACTTTCAGATCAGCGTTCACCCGGCTGGCCTGCCGGGAGACCTCGGTGCCGTCAATCCCCGGCATCACGATATCCGCGATCAGAAGGTCATAGGCACGCGCACCGACCGCATCCAGCGCCGAAAGGCCGTCCGGCACTGTTGTCACCTCATGGCCGCTGCGCTCAACCGCGCGGGCCAGGAATTCCCGCATCGACTGATCGTATTCGGCCAGCAAAATTCGCGCCATGGAACCAATATCTCGTGAAACGGTGACAAGTTGACACCCACATATTACGCACCGGCGTGAGGTTATGGCCAACGGGTTTCCAAGGTGTGAAGAAAGCCACCGGAGACCGCGCGAAGTCAGACAGGCCGGGCCTCCGGGCTGAAATGATCCGCGGTCGTGTCAAGGGTGACAGCCCGTCCGCTTTTCGTTACATGGGTTGGATTATGGACTGCGAATCCGTCAACGATTCTGACGCCGCGATCGAGATTCTCGCGCCCGTCGAACAGATTGCGCCCCTGGTGTTTTCATCACCGCACAGCGGGCGGGTGTACCCGGCTGACTTCCTTGCAGCCTCGAAGCTCGATTCCAAGGCGATTCGCCGGTCCGAGGATTCCTTTGTCGATGAACTGTTCGCACAAGCGCCACACCTCGGCGCGCCGTTGCTGAAGGCGTTGTTCCCGCGCGCTTACGTCGACCCGAACCGCGAACCCTACGAACTCGACCCATCCATGTTCATCGAGCCGCTGCCGGCGTTCGTCAACAGACGCTCGCCGCGCGTGGCGGCAGGTCTCGGCACGATTGCGCGCGTGGTCGCGAACGGCGCTGAAATCTATTCCAGCAAGTTGGCCTTCGACGAGGTCTGCGCCCGGATCGAGCGCTACTACCAGCCCTATCATGAAGCGTTGGAGGATCTGATCAACCAGACCCGCATGGCATTCGGTAGCTGCATTCTGATCGATTGCCATTCGATGCCCTCCGTCGGTGGGCCGATGGAAAACGACGCCGGGCGCCGGCGTCAGGTCGACTTTATTCTCGGTGACGCGCACGGCCGTGCCTGCAATCGGTCCCTGACGCTGCTGGTCGAGGAAACATTGCGCGAGATGGGATATTCGGTGGTTCGCAACGCGCCCTACTCCGGCGGTTTCATCACCCGCAACTATGGCCGGCCCGAGACCGGTGTTCATGCCCTGCAGATCGAAATCAACCGGGCGCTGTATATGGACGAACGCACGTTCGAGCGCAGCGAAGGCCTGGCAAAGGTCGCGGAGAATATGAGCACTCTGGCCGCCCGACTGGCGGCGCTTGAACCCGCGGCACTCGCCGCCTGAGACGACGTTCTTGTCGAACACCGCACAGAGCCTGCGCGACGCGCAATCTGATGACGCCCCGGCGATCCAGGAGATCTACGCCGAGCACGTGCTCACCGGGCTCGCCTCGTTCGAAGAGACACCACCCGACAGCAACGAAATGCGGCGGCGTATGGAGGAAATCCGCGCCGCCGGGCTCCCCTACCTCGTGGCCGAACTGGATGGAAAGGTCAGCGGATTCGCCTATGCCAGCCCGTTCCGGAACCGATCGGCCTATCGCTATACGGTCGAGGATTCGGTCTATATTGCCGGCGACGCCCTTCATCGCGGATTGGGCAGAGCGCTCCTTGGTGCCATCATCGAGCGCTGCACGGCGCTGGGTTACCGCCAGATGATTGCGGTGATCGGCGACAGCGCCAACGATGCCTCGATCGGATTGCACGCCCATTTGGGCTTTATCATGAGCGGGACGATGCCGGCGGTCGGCTTCAAGTTCGGGCGCTGGGTCGATTCGGTGCGTATGCAGCGCGCCCTGGGCGCCGGTGCCGACACCCCGCCCGACGATGTGAATACCGACGGCTGACGATAAACACATGAAACCGCGCCGTCGGCGCACTACCTGATAGGGTGGAGCAGCAAGCCATGACGGACAACCACGGCACACATTCGGTCGACGACGTCGTCATCGACCAGGGCTAAGGAAGTTATACGGACCAGAACCACGCCGTCTGGGGTAATCTCTTTCGAAGGCAGAACGAACTGCTTCCCGGCTAGGTCTGCGACGAGTTTCTCGAGGGTCTGCAGATCCTCAATGTCGGGGCCGATCACATTCCCGACTTTGCAGACCTGTCGGACCGATTGAGCGCCCGGACAGTCTGGTCCATCGTCGCGGTCCCCGGTCTGATACCCGAGGACATCTTCTTCGCCCTTCTCGCCACACGCCGATTTCCGGTTACGAACTTGATCAGTTCGCGCGAACAGCTGGACTATCTGTAGGAACCCGACCTGTTTCACGACCTGTTCGGGCATGTCCCGCTGCTGACCAACCCGTTCTTCCCCGACTATATGGCGGCCTGAAGGCGTTGCGCCTCGATGCGATCGATATGCTGGCCCGGCTCTACTGGCATACGGTCGAGTTCGGCCTGATCTCGACGCCGTCGGGTCTGCGCATCTGCGGAGCCGGGATTGTCTCGTCGAAAGGAGAGAGCCTGTACAGCCTCGAGGATCCGAGGCCCAACCGCATCGCGTTCGACCTCAAGCGCATACTGCGCTCGCGGTATCGGATCGACGACTTCCAGGAATCGTACTTCGTGATCGAATCCTTCGACGAACTCGTCAAGGCGACGGCACCGGACTTCACGCCCGTCTATGAAGAGGTTCGGGGTTACGAGGAAATACCCATCGGCGCCTTGCTGCCCACCGACCAGCCGGTTCCGGCCTGACGGGGCAAAAAAAGGGCCGTGGAAACCACGGCCCGAAGTCAAAGGGAGGAAACGCCTTAAATCGGCATCGCTGTACGATACCGCAAAGCAACATTTATATTTCGCGCTCGCAATATACAAGTGTGGGCATACAACTTCTTAAATTTAAACGAAAAGGACGAACTTCAATTTCGTCGCGTAATATTATTTCTCAAAATTCTCGCAATGCAAAACTAGATTTCTGCCTAGGCCGGACGACCTTGCGAATGGCACGGTGTTTGCTCCGTTTATCGCGCTATGCCTGTGTCGAAATCTCATCTCTGCCGGCCTATACGGCACGCGTTACTCGTCCTGGGTCTCGTCGCGCCGATCTCCATCGTCTCGCCGGCAAGCGCCAACCTTTTGAATTCCCATAATATTTGTGCGGCCGCGATCCAGAAAGTCGAGCGTGCCCAGAAGAGTCCTGCTACCTTGATTACCGCGATCTCGCAGATCGAGTCCGGCCGCTGGCGCAAATCGGAGGGGGCAGTTCTCGCCTGGCCCTGGACCGTGACGAACGGCAAGGATGGGAGATTCTTTCCGACCAAGACCGCCGCGATCGAACATGTTCGCAGCTTGAAGGCCATTGGTATTCGAAACATCGATGTTGGTTGCATGCAGATCAACCTGCTGCACCACCCCAATGCCTTCGACGACCTCGAAACCGCTTTCAATCCGTCGGCGAACGCGACCTATGACGCGCGGTTCCTGAACAAGCTGTTCGGCGCCCACAAGTCGTGGAGCGAAGCGATTCGTCGGTACCGTTCGAGCACCGCGAAGTTTCACAGGCCCTATCACGCTAAGGTCGAGGCTGCCTTGAAGATCACGCGGCTTGGACCGGCGGAACCGCACCGGCAATCGGTCATCGCGCGCCATCTCGCCAAGCGCGTCCGGCACGCAAAGCCTAACTGGCAGCGGCGCATTAGGAACACCCTTTCGACGCCCTGGCGCCTTGGACGTCGGCGTCGGTGCATGGCATGGTACTCGCCAGTTACAAGGAAGAGACGGCACGATGAACGCGCTTGCCGCAGACCTTCATGACGATGCCGAATTTACGGTTGCGGCACAGGATAACAGTTGGCTGCTGACCCTGTCCGGTAGCTGGACGACGGCCGCGATCGGCGCGATCGACGGACGGCTTCGTGACCTGAAATTGCCGTCGTCTGGCACGGCCACGATCAACATGGCCGCGATCACAAAGCTCGACACCGCGGGTGCCTGGCTCATTCACCGAACCGAACTTGCGCTAGCGGCAAACAAAGTCGAGCTGCAGTTCCAGAGCGCCTTGCCGGCACATGCAAGCCTGCTCGAGACGGTGCGCGCCAATGACGAAGACTGCCCCGACCCCCCGGAGCCGGTAAATGCCTTCGTGGCCATGGTCGAACGTGTCGGCCGCGCCACATCACAGGCAGCGGACGAAGGACGCGATCTGGTCAATTTCCTCGGCCATGCCGTGATCGTGCTGGTTCATTCGATTGTCCGGCCGGGCCGGGTCCGGATGACGTCGCTCGTTCATCACATCGAACAGGCCGGCCTTAACGCCGTTCCCATCGTCGGTCTGATCTCGTTCCTGATCGGGATTGTGCTGGCCTTCCAGGGCGCCGAACAACTTGCGAAGTTCGGCGCCGAGATCTTTACCGTCAACATCGTCGCCCAGGGCGTGTTGCGTGAAATGGGCGTCCTTCTCACCGCGATCATGCTTGCCGGCCGTTCGGGCAGCGCCTTCACAGCGCAGATCGGCACCATGAATGTCCGCGAGGAGGTCGACGCGATGCGCACCATCGGGCTCGACCCGATGCAGATTCTGGTCCTGCCTCGTTTGTGGGCGCTGGTGATCAGCCTGCCGCTGCTGACATTCTTCGCAAACGTCATGGGTCTGTTGGGCGGCGCGATCATGGCCACGGTCGTCCTCGACCTAACCTTCTTTCAGTTTGCCCGGCAATTGAGCGGTGCAGTGACACTTTGGACCTTCTGGATCGGTCTGATAAAGGCACCGGTGTTCGGTTTCATCATCGGACTGGTCGGCTGCTACGAAGGAATGCGGGTGACTGGCAGCGCGGAATCCGTCGGCCGCATGACCACTCGGGCGGTGGTGGAATCCATCTTCCTGGTGATCGTGCTCGATGCCCTCTTCTCGATCCTGTTCGCCGTACTGGGGGTCTAGGTCATGTCCATAGCCCCAGCTTCCGCCGCCGGCCCGGTGATCCGCATCCAGGGCCTGTGCACCCAGTTCGGACAAACTGTCATCCATGACGGCCTCGACCTAGAAGTCGAGAGCGGCGAGATCATGGGCATCGTCGGCGGTTCGGGGACGGGCAAATCGGTGCTGATGCGCACAATCATAGGCCTTAACAACGCAGCCGCCGGGCAGATCGAACTGTTCGGCCAGGATGTGACGCGTTGCAGCGACGGCGATCGCCGGGCCGTCCAGCGGCGCGTCGGCGTCCTATTTCAGGACGGCGCTCTATTCAGTTCGATGACCGTCGCACAGAACATCATGGTCCCGCTGTCCGAACACACAGACCTGTCGAGCGACCTGGGGCAGGAAATCGCGGAGGTGAAGATCAATCTGGTCGGCCTTCCGACCGACGCCGCAAACAAATACCCCTCGGAATTGTCGGGCGGCATGCGCAAACGTGCCGGTTTGGCGCGGGCACTGGCTCTCGATCCCGAAATTCTGTTCCTTGACGAGCCGACCGCGGGACTCGACCCGATCGGTGCCGCGCGCTTTGACCGTCTGATCGGCGACCTGCGTGATGCACTCGGATTGACCGTCGTTATGGTGACCCACGACCTCGACAGTCTGCATGCAATCTGCGATCGGATTGCCGTGCTGCTCGACAAACGCATCCGGGTCGGCACAATGCATAGCCTGATGGCCGATGATCATCCTTGGCTGCACGACTATTTCCACGGCCCGCGTGCACGCGCGGCGATTACGACAAACATGGAGCCGGACCGGACCTAACGATGGAAACCCGCGCAAACTATCTTCTTGTCGGCAGCTTCGTCCTGTTGATCGTCGCCGGAACCGTCGTGTTCATTCTCTGGCTCGCGAAATTCCAGTTCGACCAGCAGTTCACACGCTACGACATCCATTTCCCCGGCTCTGTCAGCGGTCTAAAGGTCGGCAGTACGGTCGAACTCAATGGCATCCCCGCCGGCGAGGTGATCGACATCCGGATTGATCCTGACGATGTTGAACAGGTGAAGGTCACGATCGAGGTGCCGGCGGAAACACCGGTGCGCGAAAATACGCTGGCGAACCTGCAGCTCAAGGGAATCACCGGCGGTGTGTCGATCCAGCTGACCGGCGGCACCCAGCAAGCGCCACCGCTGCGCCCACGGCCCGGAGAGAAACGGGCCCTAATCGCATCGCAGTCTTCCACCCTGGAACAGTTCCTCGAAGGTGCACCGGAGCTCATGGAAGGACTGCAAACGCTTTTAGCGCGTGCCGCCGCGTTACTGGGCCCCGACAACCAGAACGCATTCTCGCAAATCCTGGCAAACGCAGCGGCCCTGTCTGGCGCCTTGGCGGCACGGACCGAGGATATCGAGCTGCTAATCACAGAGGCGTCGGGGACAATGGCCAACCTGAAAACGGCGAGTGAAGCCATGCAGATGCTTGCCGTGCGCGCCGAAACAACTTTGGCGTCCGTCGGCGATGCCGCCAGCACGGTCTCCTCGACGGTCGAGGTGAGCCAGCCTGACATCGTGGCGCTCATCAAGGATTTGCGCAATACATCGGAATCGATCACCCAGATGACCCGGGAAATGAATGCGCTCGTCGAAGAAAATCGCCCGCCCTTGAGGGACTTCACGGGCGAGGGCCTCTACGAACTCACTGGGTTCCTGACCGAGGCGCGGGCGCTGATCGACGGGCTCGAACGTGTGGCGACGCAAGTGGAACGGGATCCCGCCCGCTTCCTGTTCGGCAACCAGCAGCAGGGCTATGAAACACCAAACTAGACACGATATCTCCGACGGCCTCGGCCAGCCCGCCCCGCGGCGCGCGTTCCTGCGCAGTTTCGGTGCACTTTCGCTGGCCACCGTTCTGGGCGGGTGCGAAGTGGGCGGACTTTTGCCCGGCCAGGGCCCGCCGCCTCGGCTATTCCGGCTCTCGCCCAAGAGCACGTTCGGCGACAACCTTCCCGAAGTCGACTGGCAGCTGGTGGTCGAGGAACCGAAGTCACCTACGGGCCTCAACACCACACGGTTACCGTTGCACAGGCGCGCCATGGAACTCGAGTACTATGCACGGGCGAACTGGACCGACCGAGCGCCCGCCATGGTGCACACGCTGGTTCTGGAATCGTTCGAGAATTCGGGGCGTATCATCGCCGTCGGCCGGGAATCCCTGGGCCTACGATCCGATTTCGTCCTGAAGCTTGATCTCCGCGAGTTCCAGACCGAGTACACACGCGACGGGCAGCCCGACGCCCATGTACAGATCAATGCGAAACTTGTGCAAATGCCCCAGCGCACGATCATCGGGTCCAGGCGGTTCACTGCACGGGTCAGTGCGAAAGCCGACAATCTTGAAGAGATCGTCGCAGCATTCGACGACGCGCTTGGCAAGGTTCTGAAAAAGCTTGTCGGCTGGACACTGACATCCGGCCAGAAGGCGGTCGACGGTTAGGCGATTATTCCTGGGTGTTCAGCGCATTCTGCACGAATCTCACCAGGACCCGCAGTGGCCGCGGTTTGTCGACCACCGCGAAAATCTCGAGGCCTTCCTCAGTCGCACGCTTTACCTAATCTGCATATGCGAACATCAGGATGATCTTGGGCTTGTAGTCGAGATTGACCGCAAGCTGCGCAGCCTTGATCTTATCGAGACCCGGTATCCGGACATCCATGGAAACGTTTTTTACGTGCGAGGCGTCAGACATTCAGCACCCGTCGATAGCAACGGGCCAAATGCTTCATCGCAGGTCAAATTATTGAAAAACAAAATAATGGCAAGTTAGCCCCAGAGCTCGGAACGCGGCGGCATGATGGTGCTCCTGTGAACTTCCAGCCCCGGTTCGCGATCGGTTGCAAGCAGAAGCGGCCCATCCAGATCGACAAACTCCGCCTGCTGAGCAACCAGCATCGCGGGTGCCATCGCCAGGCTGGTGCCGACCATGCATCCGACCATGACGCGAAAGCCCGCCGAACGGGCAGCGCGCGAAGCGCTCATTGCCTCTGTCAGACCGCCGGTCTTGTCCAGCTTGATGTTCACCACGTCGTACTTGTCCTGCAATCCAGCCAGGCTTGAGCTGTCGTGAAACGATTCATCGGCGCACACCGCGACCGGCCGATCGAGGTCTGCCAGAACGCCGTCTTCGGTTGCCGGAAAGGGCTGCTCGATCAACTCGACGCCGAGATCGGCAAGCGCGGGCACAATCTCGCAGTAGATCTCCGCATCCCAGGATTCGTTGGCATCAACGATCAATCGTGCATCACCCGCCTGCTTGCGCACGGCCCGCACACGATCCAGGTCGCCCGAACCCGTCAGTTTCAGCTTGAGCAACGGCCGGTCCGCATTCGCGGCCGCTTCCCGGGACATGTCGTCCGGCCCGGCCGCACTCAGCGTAAAGGCCGTCTCCACGGGTGCTGGCGCGTCTGCTCCCATCAGTGACCAAACCGGCCGTCCCGCGGCCTTGGCCTCAAAGTCCCACAACGCGCAGTCGATGGCATTTCGCGCCGCGCCCGGCGGCAATATGTCCCGGAGGCCAACGCGGTCGAGTCCCACCTTCACATTCGGCGCCACCGTCAGAATATCGTCGAGAACAGACTCCGGCGTCTCTTCATAGCGGGCATTGGGTCCACATTCACCGCGTCCGACGATATCGCCGGAAGAAACCGTTGCCGTCACAACAATCGTTTCAGTTTTGGTGCCGCGGGAGATCGTAAACGGACGAAGCAACGGGAAGGTCTCGATCTCCGCGGACAGATCCAGCATTTCGCCTCAACCACCGATCATGTTGTCGACGATCGGCGCCATACCCTCGCGGACCGGGTCGACGGCGGGTATTTCGAAACGGTCGGTGAGCTGCTGCAGCAGTTCCAAGCGCGCGGCATCGTTCTCCATCACCGATGTGTTGATGGCGATCCCGACGCAGGCAACATCGGGGTTGGTGAGACGGGCGGCAGACAGATGGCCTTCCATGCAATCACCGATATCCGGCAACGGCTGGTGCGGCAGACCGCGCATGTGGGTCCGGGTGGGTTCATGGCAGAGGATCAGTGCGTCGGGCTGGGCACCGTGCACGAGCCCCATGGTGACACCGGCGTAGGATGGATGAAACAACGAACCCTGTCCTTCGATCAGGTCCCAATGCTCCGGTTCATTTGCCGGCGCCAGCCATTCCGTCGCCCCTGAAATGAAATCGGATACAACCGCATCGACGGAGACGCCGGACCCGGCAATGAATATCCCGGTCTGGCCCGTGGCGCGGAAATCGCAATCCATGGCGCGCCCGGACATCTCCTGCTCGACCGCGAGTGCTGCGAACATCTTACCAACCGAGCAGTCGGTCCCAACGGTCAGCAGCCGTTTTCCAGGGCGGCGCGCACCCGTCCCCACGTCGAACGTCTCGGTGGGGTGTCGGACATCGAACAGACGTGCATCATTTTCTGCGGCCGCAGCTGCCACCTCTGGGATGTCCGCGATCCGGGCGTGCAACCCGGACGCCACGTCCATCCCGGCATCGATCGCCGCGAGGATCGTCGCTATCCAGCTTTCCCCGATGACGCCCCCTCGATTGGCCACGCCGATCACCAGCGTCCGCACGCCGGCGGCGGCCGCGTCGGTAATGGACATTTCGGGCAACCCGAGGTCCGCGTCGCAGTCGTCCAGCCGCAGCTGGCCGACACACCAGTCGCGGCGCCAATGGACGATACCCTGTGCCGTTTTCGCGGCCAGCTGGTCCGCCGCATCTCCAAGAAACATCAAATAGGGATGTTCGATTTCCACAGCCCGTCTCTCCTCTACGTGCCCTCCCCGGTGCGGTTGCTGAGCCGCATCGGGGAACGCTATTGTCCGCACTTCACTCGTGCGGAGATACCTCCCAATGTTTACCACACGCCCAGAGATCCGTGGCACACACGGCATGGTCGCCTCGACCCACTATCTGGCAACCATGGCGGGGTGGCGCATACTCGAACTTGGCGGCAACGCCTTCGATGCTGCCGTCGCCACGGGGCTCGCGCTGCAGGTCGTACACCCCTATCAGAACGGACCGGGCGGTGATCTCCCCATCGTCTTGTACAACGCGCAAACGAGCAAGGTCGAGGTCATCTGCGGCCAGGGGGTCTCCCCCGCAGCGGCGACCATCGACACCTACCGAACCCTGGGCCTGGACCTGGTACCCGGCACCGGGCTGCTGGCGCCGTGCGTGCCCGGCGCCTTCGGCGCCTGGATGCTGCTGCTGCGCGATTATGGGCGGCTTTCCCTGCGTGACGTCATCGAACCCGCGATCGGATACGCCCGGGACGGCTATGCCGTGGTCCCGATGATGCGCTCCATCATCGAAGGCGTGGCGGAACTGTTTCGCACGGCCTGGCCAAGCTCAGCCGAAACCTGGCTGGTCAACGGCGAGGCGCCGGTTGTCGGCAATCAACACCGCACGCCGGTGCTCGCCGCAACATATCAAAGGCTGCTGGACGAGGCGGAGGCCGCCGGCGGCGATCGCGAAGACACGATCGAGGCCGCCCACCGTGTGTTCTACGAAGGCTTTATCGCCGAGGAGATCGACCGGTTCTGCCGGGAAACGAAATGGCTGGATTCGTCCGGCCGGCCCCATGGCGGCTTGCTCACCGGCGACGACATGGCCAACTGGCGCGCAACGGTGGAGGAACCGGCGACCTATGACTATGCCGGCCACACGATCTGCAAGCCCGGCGTGTGGAGCCAGGGGCCCGTCTTTCTGCAGCAACTGGCGCTCCTCAAGGGTTTCGACATCGCCGGAATGGACCCTCTGGGACCCGACTTCGTCCACACCCAGGTCGAGTGCGCAAAGCTGGCCCTGGCCGATCGCGAAGCCTGGTACGGCGACCCGGCGGTCAACGACGTGCCCATCGAGACGCTGCTATCCGACGGCTACAACGATGCGCGGCGTGCAATGGTGGCGGACACGGCTTCGCTCGACTTCCTGCCGGGCGCACCGGACGGCCGAAATGCCAGCCTTGCGGAGTTCGCAATCCTCGACCCGGAGCTGGAGACCGCACCCAGCGCGGGCGAACCGAACGCGGCGCAGGCCGGCGTGGGTGAGCCCAACGCCGCCAGCAGTGCAAACGGCGACACGGTGCATTGCGACACGGCCGATCGCGAGGGCAACATGGTTGCGTGCATGCCCAGCGGCGGCTGGCTGCAATCGTCCCCGACCATTCCGTCACTGGGTTTTTGCCTTGGGACCCGCGCCCAGATGTTCTGGCTGCAGGAAGGTTTCCCGACGACCTTGCAGCCCGGCATCCGGCCCCGGACAACGCTAAGTCCGACTTTGGCCATGCGCGACGGCGAGCCCGCGCTCGCATTCGGAACCCCCGGTGGCGATGCTCAGGATCAATGGGCGCTGACCATGTTCCTGCGCCACATCCATCACGGCTACGACCTGCAAGCCGCCATTGACGCCCCCAATTTTCACACCGATCATCTTCCGTCGAGCTTCTACCCCCGCACGTTCCAGCCGGCCGTGGTGAAGGCCGAGAGCCGGTTTCCGCAAGACACCATCGCCGCGCTCAGGGAACGCGGACACCGGATGACCCTTGTCGGCGATTGGGCCTCCGGCCGGATGACCGCCGTGGGTCGCGAACGCGGTGAGCATGGCTGGATCCTGAAAGGCGCAGCACACCCGCGCTTTCAGGAAGCCTACGCCGTCGGCCGGTAACCCGACCCACCCGGGATGGCCAGACCGGCGAGTGGAAGCGAGGGGCTGCGGGGACAAGTGCGACGCGGTCCCTATGGCCGGATCTGGAACCTTTCCTGGCCCACCATCCTGTCGAATTTGACGGTGCCCATGCTGGGTGCCGTCGACACCGCCGTCATGGGTCACCTCCCGGACCCCGCCTATGTCGGCGGAGTCGCCATCGGCAGCATGATCTTTGCGTTCCTGTATTGGGGCTTCGGCTTCCTGCGCATGGGCACATCGGGGTTCACGGCCCAAGCAAACGGGCGCGCCGATGGCACCGAGATCCGATCGGTCCTGGCGCGCGCGCTCCTGATTGGAGCCGCCGCCGCCCTGGTCTTGCTGATGGCACAATTCCCGCTGCGCGCCCTCGCCCTGCAGATCATCGAAGCGGCGCCGGACGTGGAACAGCTGGCGCGCGCCTATTTCGACATCCGCATCTGGGGCGCACCGGCGACGCTCGCCAACTATGCGATCCTCGGTTGGATGCTGGGCATGCAGTACGCTCGTGCCGCGCTCGCCATCCAGATCATCATCAACGGGTTGAACGCGGCCCTCGATATCTGGTTCGTCGTCGATCTAGGCTGGGGCATCGAGGGTGTGGCCCTGGCAACGGCGCTGGCCCAGTACACGGGCGCCGCGGCAGGGCTGATCGTGATCGCGCTGCGGTTAAGGCACATCGAAGGGAACTGGGTTCGAGACCGGATATTCGATCTGGTCGCCCTGGGCGCCCTGTTTCGGGTGAGCCGCGACATATTCATTCGCACGCTTGCGATGATCTTCGCATGGTCATTGCTGACCTGGTCGGGCGCGCGTCTGGGCACAACCACGCTGGCCGCAAACGCGTTGCTGATGAATTTTCAATCCTTCCTGGCCCACGGGCTGGATGGCTTTGCTCACGCCACGACGGCGCTGGTGGGCGAAGCCGTCGGCGCACGCAACCGCCGTGCCCTGCGCGCGACCGTCATCGCATCCACGTTCATGGCCGGCTGCGTGGCGGTCGGGTATGCGGTGGTCTATGCCGTGGCCGGACCGCGCCTGTTGAGCGTGCTGACCAGCATCGACCCCCTGCGCGATTTCGCGGCGGATTTTCTGCCCTGGATGACTCTCTCACCGCTGCTTTCGGTCTGGGCCTACCAGCTCGACGGAATTTTCATCGGCGCCACGCGGGCCGCCGAAATGCGCAATGCGATGATTGTTTCGGTAGCCGCCTACACCGTCTTGATCTTCACCCTGCCCCAATTCTGGGGGAATCACGGGCTATGGGCAGCGGTGATGGCGTTCATGGTACTGCGTGCCGTGACCCTTGCGATCTACTATCCACGACTTGAGCGGATGGTCGCGGAATAGCCACAAACTGCTGATACTGTTACGAAAAGTTTATCGAAACGAGTGATCGTTTGTTGACACGAACCGTGGCGTTTCGCATCTTCGCCAGCAGTCGGCGACTCGATACAAATGATTTGCCGACATTTGATTCGGGCGAGGGAATCGGCACTTGACGTTCGATCTGCGAAGAAAACCCGGGCTGGCCGGCATTGTCGCGGTTGTATTGCTGCTGCCGGCACTGGCCTATGTCGCCGGTGCAATTGTCGGCAACGGCACGGAACGGGACGCACCCGCCCAGGTCGAAACCACTGCCGCCCCGCCGGCCCCGGCCCCCGAACCGGTTATCGTCGCCAAGCTGGAACCGCCGAAGCCGATTGTCCGCACCATGGCAATCGAGAATGGCGACAATCTCATGGATGTTCTGGTGAACGCAGGTGCGGAACGCGCCGAAGCCCATGTCGCGATCCAGTCTCTGAAAGGTGTCTACGATCCACGCCGAGACTTGAGGGTCGGAGACAAACTCCAGGTCACACTCGGGCCCGTGTCGATGGAACCGACGACCCAGACCGAGGGTCTCGACTATTACCTGTCCTCGCTTCGTCTCCCGGTGACATATGACCGCGAGGTCCTGGTCGACCGCGAAGATGCCGGCAGTTTTGTGGCCCGCGAGGTCGAACTGCCCTTGGAGACCGAGTTCGTGCGGGTCAGCGGCCAGATCGATTCCAGCCTATTCGTGAACGGGCGCGACGCGGGCATCCCAATCTCGGTTCTGATCGAGCTGATCCGCATCTACAGCTTCGATGTCGATTTCCAGCGCGATATCTGGAACGGCGATTCCTTCGAGATCATGTTCGAACGCCAGCGCAACGCAGACGATGTGATCGTCAACAATGGCGACGTGCACTACGCCAAGCTTACATTGCGCGGCACCCAGCTTCCCCTCTACCGGTTCGAGACGTCGAAGGGCACGATCGACTATTTCACCGCCAAGGGTGAGAGCGTGCGCAAGGCGCTGATGAAGACACCTCTGGATGGCGCTCGCCTGTCCTCGCGCTTCGGCAAGCGCAAGCATCCGATCCTCGGTTACACTCGCCTTCATGCCGGGGTCGATTTCGCGGCCCCGACCGGCACCCCGATCTATGCCGCCGGCGACGGCACCGTCGTCATGGCAACGGTCAACGGGGGGTACGGCAAGTACATCAAGATCCGGCACAACGGCACCTATTCGACCGCCTACGCCCATCTGAACGGCTATGCGCGCGGCGTCCGCTCCGGCAAGCGGGTTCGCCAGGGACAGGTCATTGGCTATGTCGGCTCCACCGGGCGCTCGACCGGCCCGCATCTGCATTACGAGATTCACCGCGATGGCCGCCAGATCAACCCCCTGGCACTGAAACTGCCGAGCGGCGAAAAGCTGAAGGGTGAACGCCTGGCCGCCTTTCAGGTTCACCGCGAGTCTCTCGACACGCACTTTGCCGCGCTGGCGTCACCGCATCTCGTGGCGAACCGCAGCGATCAGCCCGACTGCGACGGAAACGTCGACACCTGCTAGCCGCACGCCGGATGGGGGCATGCGGACCTCGGCGTCTACGCAAAAATCATCGCACCGGGCGACATTCGCCCGGACGATACGCTGTCTGTACTGGATCACTGAGCCGGGTCGATTGCCCGGCACAAGCGGGGCTAGGCCGACGCCGTCTCGCCGTCGTCTCCGGCCGCATCACTCTCGTCAGCCGCCGCGACTTCGGGTTCGCCATCGAGCTTGTCGGCGAAAGATTCGGAACTGCTGCCGTTCGACTTGCGCGAACGACGTTTGCGACCGTTCGCCCGGCTGCCATTGTCCGACTGGGCCTCTTCCGCATTGTCGGCTTCTTCCGCAGAGGGCGTCTCGACGCTCGCCTGTGCTTCTTCGCCAGCCTCGTTGCTGCCCGCATTCTCGCGTGCCGATTCATCCTGCGCGTTGCGCTGCTCGTTCTTGGCGGCGTTCGCGCTCATCAAACGATAATAGTGCTCGGCATGCTGCAGAAAATTCTCGGCGCCGACGCGGTCGCCACTCGAAGCCGCATCGCGGGCCAGCTGCTGATACTTCTCGTAGATCTGCGACGCATTACCCCGTACGCGAGCGCCAGGGCCATTGCTGTCGAACGTCTGATTACGGGAATTGCCGGACTTCCGTCCGCCGCGGCCCCGTGTCCGCCTGGAGTTTGCGTTTGGTCGCATTGTATCCGTCGATCAGAGTTACTGATTACGGTCTATCACCCGTCCGAACCGGTCAGGTCCAATTGGATCGCACGCTTCCCTGAAATCAACGCTCGACCGCGAGTGGTGATTTCAACTTCGGATCCGGGAGTTCAAATTTGTCGCTTAGGCTTAGTGGATTGTGATCACAAAAAGCGGCGCGCGCTGCATCTGACGCGGTCACCCTAGGCGGCTCGGCATTGTTTTCCAAGCATTTTTTTGTGCCAATTCAGCATCCCGCGGCGACCTCGAAAACCAGGACCCTGACACGATCTGCCAAATCCCGGGTCACCCTGACGAGCCGCAGCCCCGCCGTCTCGGCGACCTGCGTCACGGCATCCTGCTGGCCTTCACCGATCTCGAAAACCAGTTGGGTCCGTGCCGTCATCACCCGCCCGACACCGGCCAGGATCGCGCGATAGCATGCCAATCCGTCCGCACCGCCATCGAGGGCCAGGTGCGGTTCGAACGCTGAAACATCCCGGTCCAGATGTGCGAGCGCGGCGGTTTCGATATAGGGCGGGTTCGATACGATGATGTCGAATAAACCCGACACATCGGCGCACCAGTCCGAAACAATCCAGCGCGTGCGCCCGGTGAGGTCGAGCGCCGCAGCATTGCGCTGCGCGACGGCCAGGGCAGCGCCCGACACGTCAACGCCAAGCCCCGTGGCGCTGGGGAGTTCCGAAAGCATGGTCAGAAACAGGCAGCCCGTCCCCGTTCCCAGGTCCAGAATGCGAAGCGGCAAATTTCGGTCCGGCTGTGCGGCGAGAACCGTCTCGATCAATGTCTCGCTGTCGGGCCTGGGGGTGAGAACGTCCGCGGTGACCTCGAACGAGCGGGACCAGAATTCACGTTCACCCAGGATCTGGGACATCGGCTCACGGCCGACGCGGCGGGACAGCAAAGCCGCATACTGATCACGTGTTGCCGGTGTCACCGGCGTGTCGCGATTGGCGATCAGCCAGGGCGCGTCCTTGCCCATGGTCCGCGACAGAAGCAGGCGCGCATCCAGATCGGGGCTCTCGGTCCCCGCTTTGCGCAGGCGGGCGCCGGCATCGCGAAGAACCCCGGCGACCGTGTCCGTTGCTGGATCACCCATCGATATTATCTTCCTCTGCAAGCTGGGCCGCCTGGTCCTCGGTCGTCAGTGCATCGATCAGCTCGTCGAGCGCCTCACCATCGAGGATCTTGTCGAGCTTGTGCAGCGTCAAGTTGATCCGGTGATCCGTCACCCGGCCTTGCGGAAAGTTATAGGTCCGGATGCGTTCCGAGCGGTCGCCCGAACCGACCTGATTGCGGCGCGCGGCCGCGCGTTCCGCATCGATCTGCTGGCGTTCGTGCTCATACAGGCGGGCGCGCAGGACGCGCATCGCCTTCGCCCGGTTCTTGTGCTGGGATTTCTCGTCTTGCTGCGTGACGACGATACCTGTCGGCAAATGGGTGATCCGGACCGCGCTGTCGGTGGTGTTGACCGACTGTCCTCCGGGCCCCGATGCCCGGTAGGTGTCGACCCGCAGATCCGCTTCGGCCACATCGATATCGACCTCCTCCGCCTCGGGCAGCACCGCGACCGTTGCCGCAGAGGTGTGAATACGCCCGCTGCTCTCGGTCTCCGGAACCCGTTGCACGCGGTGAACGCCGGACTCGTATTTCAGGCGCGAGAAAACGTCCTGGCCGGAAATACTCGAGACGACTTCCTTGAAGCCGCCAATGCCGGTATCGCTGGAATCCATCACCTCGACCTTCCAGCCATGATTCTCGGCGTATCGCTGATACATGCGGAACAGGTTGGCCGCGAAAAGACCCGCTTCATCGCCGCCGGTGCCGGCCCGGATTTCGAGGATCGCGTTCTTCGTATCCGCATCGTCCTTCGGCAACAGCATGACCTTGAGCTTCTGCTCCAGATTGGGCTCCTTCGCCCGCAACTCTTCCAACTCGGCCTGAGCGAGCTCCTTCATCTCATCGTCGGCATCGCTGTCTTCGAGAATTTCGTTCAGCCCCACGATTTCTTCCCGGGCGCCGCGCAGCGCGAGCACCGTGTCGACCACCTGGGTGAGTTCCGCATACTCCTTGGACAGCTTCACATACTCCTGCGGATCGCTGCCGTCCGATGCGGCGAGCAAACCCGAGAGTTGTGCGTGCCGCTCCACGACACGATCGAGCTTCTCTTCGAGACTCATTCCTCTTCACTCCCGATATCGGACGCCATGTCCGGTCCATTGCTTGATTCGTCCAGCGCGAACATGTCCCGAACCACCCGAGCGGTCCGGTCGTCCCGGTCACCCGCGCGTGCCGCGGCGCGCAGGGCCTCGGACGGGTGATGCAGCAAACGATTGACCAATCGCCGTGTGACCTCGTCGGCATCTGCGTTCCCGGCCTCGCGCAACACTTCGGCCCGGACGACCTCGAAATGGGCATACAGATCCGACACCGTGGGCACCACGTCACGCTCGGCGAGCGACGTCTCGAACGCCTGGGTGTGGCGTTCGATCATCTGCCAGGCCTCGCGTGCAGCTGCATCGCGCGCGTTGCGGTTCGACCGCGAGATCGTTTCCAGATCGTCGAGATCGAACAGGAATGCATCGTCGAGGCCGGAAATCTCTGGGTCCGCATCACCGGGAATGGCCACGTCCAATACGAACATCGGCTTGCGACGCCGCGCGCGCAACGCCTCACCGATCATCGGCACCGTCACCATCGGCCGACCAAGACCCGCGGCACCGATCACGAGGTCGGCCCCCGGCAGCGTTGCGGGGAGTTCGTCATAGGTCACGCTATGCGCATCGAAGGTTCGGCCGAGCGCCTGCGCGCGCGCCGCACTCGATGCCGCCACGGTCACACGCCGCAATCCGCTCTGGCGAAATTGATCGAGCATCAGCAGGCCCATTTCGCCCGGCCCGACCAACAGGGCCGAGATGTCTTTCAGGTCTCCGAACAGGTTGCGGGCGGCCTGCACCGCCGCCGTGGCCAGCGACACCGGCCCCTCGGCAATCGCCGTGTTGGTACGTATATCCTTGGCCGCCGCATAGGCACGCTGCAGAAGCAATTCGAGCTCCGGCCCCGTCGCGCCATGGGTCCGGGCGAGCGCGTGGGCCGCCTTGAGCTGACCCAGCACTTCGGCCTCGCCCACGACAGCGCTTTCGAGGCTGGCCGCAACGGCGAACATATGGCGCGCAGCCGCAGCCCCGCTCAAATCGTAGACACCGTCGCTATCCACGGGTTCATAGCCGGCGCGGCGGGACAGAATTTCGCGGGCCCGGGCTATCGCCAGGGCCGGCTCGTCCGAAGCACCGTGAATTTCGACTCGATCGCAGGTCGACACGACAAGCGCTTGCGTGAATCCGCCGGTGCGCAGCTCGTCGAGAATTCCGGGAACATCGGAATCGGCGACAAACAGCAGATCACGCAAAGCGGCACTACTGGTCTTGTGGCTGGCGCCAACGACAACATAGTCGGCCGGCGCCGCCCCGGTTTCAGGACGGTGGCCCATATCGTTCGGTCGCTAGCGGTAGGCGGCCAGGTGGTCGGTCAGGTCTGCGATCGCAACGTCGGTTTGCTCACCGCTGTCGAGATCACGCACGGTGGCAGCATTCCGTGCCAGTTCGTCATCGCCGATCATGACGGCGGCCGCGGCGTTGATCCGATCGGCGCGGCGCAGGCCCCGCTTCAGACCACCCTTGTAGACCAGTTCGATGGTCAATCCGGCCTGGCGCAGCGTGCGTGCGAGACGCACCGTTTCCCGTTCGCCGTCCTCACCCAGTCCGATCAACGTGATGGGCCGGGTTCGGGCCACCGGTTCGGCCAGCATCATCGACAGCCGCTCGATGCCTGCGGCCCAGCCCACTCCCGGGGTGGCGGCGCCACCCATGGTTTCGATCAAACCGTCATACCGGCCGCCGGCAAGCACGGTGCCCTGCGCACCCAGGGATTCAGTGGTGAATTCGAATGCCGTGTGGCTGTAATAGTCGAGCCCCCGAACCAGACGCGGGTTCAGGGTATAGCCGAGCCCGATCGTATCTAGGCCCTGGCATACCGCGCCGAAGAACTCCTGCGCCGGCGCGCTCAGATAGTCGCCGAACACCGGCGCATCGGCGATCACCTCGCGGTCGCCCTTGTCCTTGGAATCGAGAATACGCAGCGGATTGCGGGTCAACCGCTCTCGGCTGTCATCCGACAGTTTGTCCGCCACGCCGGTGAAATAGGCGACCAGCGCGTCGCGATAGAGCGCGCGGCTTTCGCTGTCACCGAGCGTGTTCAGCTCGAGGGTAGTGTCCTCGAGGATGCCAAGAGTGTCGAGTATGTCGGCCGCCAGTGCGATGACTTCGACATCGCCAGTGGGTTCGGCAACGCCGATCAGTTCCACGCCGATCTGATGAAATTGGCGCAGCCGTCCCTTTTGCGGGCGTTCATGTCGGAACATGGGGCCGCTATAGAAGCATTTGAGCGGCAGCTCGTTGCGCAGCCCACCCGAAATGACGGCGCGCGCGATACCGGCCGTGCCCTCCGGGCGCAGGGTCAGGCTGTCGCCGCCCTTGTCCTCGAAGGTGTACATCTCCTTGGTCACGATGTCGGAAGTGTCTCCGAGGGTACGCTGGAACACATCCGTAAATTCGAACACCGGCGTCGACATGGGCCCGTAGCCGTACCGGTCGGCCACGTCGCGCGCCGCCTCGACAATCGCGAGGTGCGAACGCGCCTCGTCACCCAGGAGGTCGTGCGTTCCACGTACGGGTTGAAGTTTCGCCATGTCCGACCTGCTGCCGATCAGCGACTATTCGGCGGCCGAGGGTATGTCGTCGCGCCCGACGTCTGCCTCGATGGCAGTAGCCTTTTCCTCGACGAGATGCACGAGATGATCGACGATATCCTCGTCCTGCAGCCGGTGGTGCGGCTGTCCGGCGATATAGACCTGATGGGTCCCGCGTCCGCCGCCGGTGAAACCGATATCCGTCATCGTGGCCTCGCCGGGACCATTGACGACGCAGCCGATCACGGAAACGGTCATCGGGGTCGTGATGTGGGACAACCGGGCCTCCAGGACCTTCACGGTCTCGATCACGTCGAACTGCTGGCGGGCGCAGGACGGACAGGACACGACGTTGACACCGCGGTGACGCAGCCCCAGCGATTTGAGAAGGTCGAACCCGACCTTGACCTCTTCCACCGGGTCGGCCGAAAGCGAGACCCGCAGCGTGTCGCCGATACCCGACCACAATAGCATGCCGAGGCCGACGGATGATTTCACGGTGCCCGAGCGCAGGCCGCCCGCTTCCGTGACTCCGATATGGAGCGGATAGTCGCAGGCTTCCGCGAGGCCCATATAGGCCGCGACAGCGAGGAAAACATCGGACGCCTTCACCGAAATCTTGAACTCGCGAAATTCCTCATCCTCGAGCAGTTGCACCGAGTTCAGCGCGCTCTCGATCAGTGCTTCCGGACACGGCTCGCCGTACTTGTCGAGAAACTCCTTCTCAAGGCTGCCGCCGTTCACACCGATGCGCATCGAGCAATTGTTGTCACGCGCAGCCTTGACCACCTCGCGGACCCGGTCGCGGGATCCGATATTGCCGGGGTTCAGGCGCAAACAGGCGGCCCCGGCTTCGGCCGCCTCGATCGCACGACGATAGTGAAAGTGAATATCGGCCACGATCGGCACCGTGACCTCGGGAATAATCTCACGCAGTGCAACCGTGCTGTCCTCGTCGGGGCAGGACACGCGCACGATGTCGGCGCCCGCCACCTCGAGCGCGCGGATCTGCTCGATCGTGCCAGCCACGTCGGTGGTGCGCGTGTTGGTCATCGACTGGACGGTGATCGGCGCATCGCCGCCCACGGGAACATCACCGACCATGATCTGACGGCTTTTCCGTCGCTCAATGTCGCGGTAGGGGCGGACACTCATGGTGCTGCAGAACCTCTAAATCTGGCCTCGCGAAACTGCCGTAACATGCGCGCGGGCGGGTCAAATATCAACTGACGGGCCAAGCCCGATTAACGCTACTGGACGACCGCGCCGCCTGTCCTCAGGAGATCGGTATCGAGGCGGACATTGCGCCGGCTTTCGCCGCGCGCGCCAATTGCAGGAACTGGCTCTCCGTCGACGGAAATGTCCAGTCCGCCGGCGTTGCCCGTCATCAGCCAGAGGCCGCTGCGGTTCGGCACGAGGTACTTGTCTCCGGCTCGCAGCATCTGGGTCAGCACGACATTTTCGTCGGCATCACGCACCTGCACCCAGGTGTTCTCGAGAGCATTCACGACGATGCGTGCATCGCTGTTGACCGCCCCATAAATCTGGCCGTTATCGCTGGATGACAGATCGACCCGAGGGCCGGGCGTCGCGGTCGCGCCGGCTTCGGTCGGCGCCGATGCATCGGCTGCGGTTTCGTTCCCGATGGACGGCAGATCGGCCATGGACGCCAGAGGATCGATCTGCGGCTCCAGGTAAGATGGTGGCACCAGCGGAACCGCGGGTTCCGTCACCTCGGCAACGGTTTCACCGGATTCGTTGACACCATCCGCCACGACGGCCGCCTCGACCGGAGGTGCCGCTTCGGGTGTCACCGCCGGCGCCGCAGGGCTTGCGAGCGGTGTGCGCTCGATCTCCGGTGCCGGTACATCGCCATCCGCAGGTGCGGATGCCTGCTCTGGCGCGGCGGGCGGCGGCGGGATCCGAGCGACCTCGATCGTGTTCTGGTTCTGGAACCAATACCAACCGGCGAACACGCCGGCGCCAATGATCAGACACAGCGCAACGACGATTCCGCCGGGAAAGCGGCCCTCGGGCAGAGGGGTTGGGAAATCGAGCTCCTGATGCGATTCAATGCCGCTCGCCTCTTCCTTGAACCGCTCGACAAGCTTCACTTCGTCGAGCCGCAGATAGGTGGCATAGGAGCGCACAAATCCGACCGCGTAGGCGGCACCGGGGAGTTTGTCGAACCGCCCGTCCTCGATCGCCTCGAGATAGACCCGCCTGATGCGCAGCGACTGCGCCACATCGGCCACGGAACGGCCGGTGGTCTCGCGCGCTTCCCGCAGGAACGCGCCGACATGGTCGGCGCCCTCGACCGAATGCATCGTGTCCAGTGCGCCGTCCTGATTCAGGACGCGAAACGAGCTTGGATTTAAACGTACCATCGAGTCCCCAGCCAGTGCCCGACGTCGGGTTCGGCAAACCGTGAAACCCGGTCCTTTTCAGGTGCCCGGTTCATGTTCGATCGAACAGAACCACACCATAAGTTACCACAATCTAAAGACATTTCACGTTTGTGTACCGGTTTCCTATCAAATGCGAGTCACACCCGCAACGATTTAGACCTCGATCCCATGGTCTTGCGCGAAGGCACGCAGATGGGGCCGCAGACTTGGCACCGGCGATTGCAGCGGCACATTCAGGTAGTCGACAACGTTCCCGATCGCGATGGATCGCACCATCGCCTTCACCGGGCCGATATTGGCCGGTGACATGGAAAGGCGCCGATATCCCAGCCCCAGCAGGGCCATTGCCGAGACCGGATCCCCCGCCATCTCGCCACACACGGTGAGTTCGGTGTCCGCATCTCCGCACGTGTCAGCGATGTTCTTGAGGAAATTCAGAACCGCCGGCGCCAACACATCGTAGCGCCCCTCAAGGCGCGGATTTCCGCGATCCGAGGCAAACAAGAACTGGACGAGATCGTTGCTGCCGATGGACAGGAAATCTGTCCGCAACAGCAGGTTCTCAAGCTGCAGCGCGAGTGCCGGAACCTCGAGCATGACCCCGGCGCGAATGCTGCGCGGCACGGGGTCACCGCGTTTCGCCACCCGCTCGATCTCGAGATCGAGCAATCGCTTCGCCGCATCGAACTCTGCGACCTGGGCGATCATGGGAAACATCACGGACAGATCGCGACCTGCACTGGCCGTGATCAGCGCTCGCAATTGATGGCGCAGCATGGCCGGACGGTCGAGCGCAATCCGCGATGCGCGCCAGCCCATCGCCGGGTTGTCCTCGGAACTGCTTTGCAGATAGGGGAGGACCTTGTCGCCGCCAATGTCGAGGGTGCGAAAGACAACCGGCCTGCCCTCGGCCTCGTCCAGGACCCGGGCATAGAAATCGGTCTGGGCTGCGACATCCGGGTAGGTTGCGCGCACCATGAACGGAATTTCGGTCCGGTACAGCCCGACACCTTCGGCGGCGGTGTCCTCCAGATGGTTCATATCCGCCAGCAGGCCCGCGTTGAGCAGTAACCCAACATGGGTGCCGTCACGTGTCTCGGGCGGCTCGTCGCGCAGGCCGCGATAGACCTCGAGCCGAGCGCTTCGGGCGGCCATTGCCATCTCGAAATTGGCTCGCACCTCGTCACCCGGGCGCAGATAGACGACGCCGTTCTCTGCATCGACCAGCACCTCATCACCGGTTTCGACACGCGACAGCAGGCCATCGAGGCGTCCGACCAGGGGCACACCGAGCGCGCGCGCCACGATGGTCGCATGGGCATTAACCGAGCCATCCTCGAGGATGACGGCCTTCAGGTTTCCGGGCTCGTAGTTCAGGAGTTCGCCCGGTCCCAACGAGCGCGCGATGAGGACCGCATCCTCGGGGATCGCCGCGACGCCGTCCTGCTCGCTTTCCACCAACTGACGCAACAACCGGTTTGCAAGCTCCTCGAAATCCAGCACCCGCTCGCGCAGATAAGCATCGCTGACCTGCCCCAGGCGGGCACGCGTTTCGTCCTGCACCCGTTGAACCGCAGCCTCGGCCGAAAGGCCGGTGCGGATCGCCTCGTTGATCCGTCGCAGCCAGCCGCGGTCCTCGGCAAACATACGAAATGTCTCAAGCACATCGCGATGCTCGCCGGTTTCGGAAAATTCGGGGCGGTCCAGCGCAGCATCCAACTGTCCGGTCAGGGCGTCCAGGGCCTTGCGGACACGCTGTTCCTCGATCTCCGGATCATCGCTCAACATCCGTTCGATCGTGACCCGGCGGCTCTGAACCAATGCGGTTCCCAGTGTCAGCCCGGGACTGAGCGGCAAACCTTCGAGCCGCTGGGGCAGTGCCTCGGGGACGGCGTCGAATCGGGCCTCGTCCCCGCTCATGATGTTGCTGCCCGCAATCATCTCCGCCAGCACCATGGCCGTCGTCTCGAGGGTTTCCACCTCTTCATCGGTATAGCTGCGCTGGGTCCGGTTCTGGATCACCAGGACACCCAGCACGTGACCACCGCGCAGGACCGGAACGCCCATCAGCGAGGAATAACGCTCCTCGCCAGTCTCCGGGCGGAACGCGAACAGCGGATGAGCTTGCGCATCTGCCAGGGCGACCGGCATCGCCTGGGCCGCGACAAAGCCGACCAGGCCTTCGCCGACCAACAGCCGCGTGTTGTGAACGGCGTCGGGACGCAGGCCTTCTGTGGCAAAGAGCTCGAGAACGTCGCCGGCGCGGCGCACGTAGATCGAGCAGACCTCGGCAACGAGTTCCCGGGCAATCAGGCTGGCGATGAGATCGAGGCGGGCCTGCGCAGTCCCCGGCCCCGCCATGATATCCCGCAAACGACGCAGCAATCGCCGCGCACCAACCCAACCCGGATTGGCCGGCCCTGTCATGCCCGCTTCCCCCGCGCCGCCGAGGCACGGCTTCGACCGGACTCGGGCTGGGCGAAGCGGTGGGACATCGTTCTCCTAGGCGGCGTCCAGGCCGTAAGCAGTGTGCAGGGCGCGCAGGGCGAGCTCGGTGAACTCCTCGGCAATCAGGACGCTGATCTTTATCTCCGAGGTCGAAATCACCTGGATATTGATGCCGCGCTCGGCGAGTGAGGAAAACATCCGCTGTGCGACACCGGCATGGCTGCGCATGCCGACACCAACCACCGAGACCTTGACGACATTTGCGTCCGGCACCAGCGATGTGAACCCGAGTTCTTCCTGGCGTGCATTCAGCATCTCGATCGCACGATCGAGATCGCCGCGCGTCACAGTGAAGGTCATATCGGTGCTGGTGCCGTCTTCCGAGACGTTCTGGACGATCATGTCCACGTTCACGTTCTCCTCGGCCAGCGGACCGAAAATCGCCGCCGCCACGCCGGGCCGGTCGGCCACCTGCTGCAGCGTGATCTTGGCTTCATCGCGGCTGTAGGTCACGCCGCTTACAATCTCGTGCTCCACGATATCTTCCTCGTCGACTACCAGCGTTCCCGGTAGCTCACTGCCCACGGCTTCGCCGAATGATGAGAGAACCTGCACCGGCACCCTGTGGTTCATCGCCAGCTCCACCGAGCGGGTCTGCAGAACCTTGGCCCCGAGGGACGCCATCTCCAGCATCTCCTCATAGGTAATCTTACTGAGCTTGCGCGCACGCGTCACGATACGCGGGTCGGAGGTGTAGACTCCGTCCACATCGGTGTAGATATCGCAGCGCTCTGCGTTGAGCGCGGATGCCAGCGCGACAGCGGTTGTGTCTTATCCACCCCGGCCCAGCGTGGTGATCCGATTGTCCGCGCCGATGCCCTGGAACCCGGCGATGACACAGACCTGCCCATCGGTGAAGCGGCGCTCCATCTCGGCAATGTCGATCTGCTCGATCCGCGCGCGCGCATGGGCATCCGATGTCCGGATCGGAATCTGCCACCCCAGCCACGAGCGGGCCGAGACGCCCTTCTCCTGGAGACAGATGGCAAGCAGCCCGGCCGTGACCTGCTCTCCGGTCGACACGACAACATCGTACTCCCGCGCATCGTGCATGGGATGCGCGTCCCGGGTCAGCTCGACCAGGCCATTGGTGACGCCTGCCATTGCGGATACCACCACGGCGATCTGATGACCGGCGTCATACTCACGCTTGATCCGGTCAGCGACCGCGCGGATTCGATCCAGGTCAGCAACGGACGTCCCGCCGAATTTTGCAACAATACGTGCCATAGTCTCTTCCAATGCCCGCGCGACAAGCACACATATATGCGATGGAACGACCGGCTGCGCCGCCTCCAACGCCTGTTTCGCCAGCTTGTGGTGCAAGGGCGGCGTATCCATACTCAGCCCAAACTCGGCATGCAAGCGCTGTGGCACCAGAGAGATGACGACAGACAAGCCCGAAAACGCCACCGAATCGCGCGACCCGGACGAACTTGAGAAGTTCCGCCGGATGGCGGCGGAGTGGTGGGACCCGACCGGAAAGTTCAAGCCCCTGCACCGGTTCAACCCGGTCCGTCTCGAATATATCCGCGACCGGGCCTGCGAACATTTCGGCCGCGACAAGCGTGACACCAGGCCGTTGGTCGGACTGCGCCTGCTGGATGTCGGCTGCGGCGGCGGATTGTTGTGCGAACCCATGGCCCGGCTCGGCGCCGAAGTGACCGGCATCGACGCGGTGGCGGAGAATATCGGGATCGCGCGCCTGCATGCCGGCGAAAGCGGCCTGCATATCGACTACCAGGTGGCCACCGCAGAGGACCTTGTGGCTGCAGGAGAAACCTTCGACATCGTCCTGAGCATGGAGGTGGTGGAGCATGTCGCGGATCCGGCGGCGTTCCTGCGGGACTGCGCCGGCCTGTCCGGCCCGGGCGGACTGGTCTTCGCGGCGACCCTGAACCGGACCGCCAAGGCCTTCGCCCTGGCGATCGTCGGGGCCGAATATATCCTGCGCTGGCTGCCGCGCGGCACCCACAGCTGGCGTAAGTTCCTCAAGCCGTCCGAGATGGTCGCCGGCCTGGAGTCCGGCGGCATCGAGATGTTGGAACTGACCGGGGTCGTCTTCAACCCCCTGAACGGTACCTGGTCACGCAGCCGCACGGATATGGATGTGAACTATATGGGGGTGGGCTGCAAACCCGCCTGATCGGCGTCGCTAGCTGTCGGCGCGTTTCGCCCAGGGCAGTTTGCCCACCGGCACGCCCTCTTCCGCCAGTTCTTCGGCCTGCTCATCGGTCGCATTGCCATAGATGCCGCGTTCCTCGGACTCGCCGTAGTAGATCTTGCGGGCTTCCTCGGGAAATTCGTCGCCGACATCGTCGAAATTCTTTTCGACATGGTCACGAATCTCGCCAAGCATCTTACTGAGTTTCTTTGCCTGCTCGGCCTTTTCGGCCCGGCCCGAACGCACTTCGCTCTTCGCCCCGACGGCCGGCGTCATCAAAGACTTCTCGATATGCACATCGCCGCACAGCGGGCATTCGATCAGTTTCTTCTTGGCCTGCTTTTCGAAGTCGCCGGAGTTCTGAAACCAGCCCTCGAACTCGTGGTCGTTCTTGCAGATCAGATTGAAGCTAATCATCCGCCAGTCTCCGCCGGACCGCGATCCGGCGCCAAAGTTTCAAACCTGCCCAAGAATTGATGCTATTTCGGGAAAATTACAAGCCTGCAAAGATAACCGTGATGCACGAGACACCCGAACCATCACCCTGGATCCGCCGGTTTTCTGCCTATTCGGCCGGGCCGGTGCTGGACATGGCCTGCGGATCGGGGCGTCACACACGAATGTTCCTGGACCTGGGAATGCCGGTGACCGCCGTCGATCGCGACACGTCCCGGCTGGCCGATCTGACGGATCGCGGGACACTCGACATCATCGAGACGGATCTGGAGGCCCCGCAGGATGCTTGGCGGCCGCCACCCGAAACGTTCCGGTTCGTCATCGTCGCCAACTATCTCTGGCGGCCGCTTCTAGAGCCGCTGATCGCAGCCGTCGCACCGGGCGGCCTGCTGCTCTACGAAACCTTTGCCCAGGGCAATGAACGGTTCGGCAAACCCTCGAACCCCGACTATCTGCTGGCACCGGGAGAGCTGCTTGCTGCCGTTGCGGGCAAGCTCGACGTGGTTGCCTACGAACAGGGAGAGGTCGCCACGCCGCGCCCGGCGGTCGTGCAACGAATTTGTGCGGTGAACGGTGAGCCCGAAGGCCGGCTTCTGGCCTAGGTACGGTTCAGGCAAGCCCGAGTTTCGAATCCAGTGCGCCCGACGATTCAAGCGCGTACAGCTCGTCGCAGCCGCCGACATGCTCATCGTCGATGAAAATCTGGGGCACCGTGTGGCGCCCGTTGGCACGAGATATCATCTCCTGGCGCTTGCCGCTGTCGAAGCTGACGTCGGTTTCCTCGAAATCGACACACTTCTTCTTCAGCAACCGCTTGGCCGCGGAGCAATAGCCGCAAAGCATGCCCGTGTAGATTTCGACTTTCGCCATCGCACATGGTCTCCCTCGATCGAACCCGACAATATCTAGGTAACATTTGCTCCGTTGGCCAGTGGCCAGGCATCCAGACGGTTCACAAGGTGTCATCGCCGTCTGTCGTCAGCGGGGTCTATCGACCCGCACATCCCGGGATCGTCCGGTGCTCCGGCCCAGCGCCTGGGCCAGCAGCGCGGATTGGTTGAACCGCCGGCGCCAGAGGCGGATCCGGTGGAGGGGGACGGGCGCAATGATGTCGGCGTCATGCACCAGCTACCGGCCCGCCCGGGCGAGCCAACGCCCCAGGGCCGGCGCGGAATGGGTGCGGTCGCGATGTTTCAGACCGATCGCTAGGTTCCGGCTGACATCGTTGTAGACGAAGACCGCCCGGGCCCGGTTGATCCGGGCCCGTTCGCGCACGCAGGCGCCGCAGAGTGCCTCGGGGGCCTGATCGAATTCGAACGGCACCCCGCATGCGGCACACAGGGGGGCGCTGATGAACACCGAACCGTCCCAGCAGGCATGGCAAAGCGTGCCCGGCGCCCGGACCAGTGCGTCACAGGCTAGGCACTGGGGTGGCAACACGAGGTCGAGGGCGCCGCGGACGAACCGCGTCGCATGACCGGTCATCGCCCGGGCATGTTCGTGGTGATCAAGGCGCATGACCGCCATTCTGGCGGCGATACACACAACTGAGTCAACCAACAAGCTTGTGCGGCCATCACTAAGGCCTTGCTTGGACCATTGGGGAATGGCGTGCCATATAAACCTCATGATCGGACCCGTGGACATCTTCGACCGCAAGCTGCTGCGCCAGCGCCGATCCCGAGCCGCCGAGGGGTTCGCGGCGCATGATTTCCTGTTTCGCGAGATCGCGGATCGTCTGGCCGAGCGGCTCTCAGACGTCCGGCGCGACTTCGATACGGGCCTCGACTGGGGGTGCCGCACGGGACTGTTTTCCGACGCGCTGTACCGTCTCGCGCCCGGCAAGGTCGGCACCATCATCCAGAGCGAGCCGTCCCCGGCGCTCGCCGGCCAGGCACAGACCGCAAACGGCGCGCCGACGGTCGTGGCGGACGAGGAGGCATTGCCATTCGCGGAAGGCTACTTCGATCTCGTGGCCAGCTGCGGTGCACTGCACGCCGTCAACGACGTACCCGGGGCATTGGCCCAGGTTCAGCACAGTCTGAAGCCGGACGGCCTGTTCCTGGGTGCGCTCCTGGGCGGCGAGACACTGCACGAGCTGCGCACAGCCTGGCTCGCCGCCGAGGCGGAAATCGAGGGCGGGGCGAGCCCGCGGGTGGCTCCGTTCGCCGAACTATCCGACGCTGCCGCTCTGCTGCAGCGGGCGGGGTTCGCGCTCCCCGTCGCCGATCTCGACACCATCCACGTCACATATGACAATGCCATCAAGCTGATGCAGGACCTGCGTGGCATGGGAGAGACCAACATCCGTCGCGACCGGCGGCGCTGCCCGACCCGCCGGACGACCCTGCTGCGCGCCGCCGAAATCTACGCCGAGCGGTTTGCCGGATCTGATGGGCGTATTCCGGCCACGTTTCAGGTATTTTTTCTGACCGGCTGGGCACCGCACGAAAATCAGCCCCGGCCGCTCCGTCCCGGCAGCGCAGCCGCGCGGCTGGCGGACGCGCTGGACACACAAGAGCGGAACACCGGCGAGCGGGCCGACCCGCGCACACCAGAAGGCGAACGCTGATGCCGATCAATCTTTTCACCACCCTGAGCGCCGCCTACCGGTTCCTGTGGCAGAACCCGCGGGATCTCTGCCTCTATGCGTTCCTGCCCGTGCTCATCGTGGCATTCGTCCAGATCGCGGGATTGTGGGCGACGGGTGACTGGATGCTGTATTTCGATCCGCCTGCCCGGCCCGAGCCAGGCCGCGCGCTGGACCCGGTCGTGCTGAGCGAGATCGCACCGGCCGACGCCATCGCCTGGGTCACCAATATGATCGCATCCTTCGTCGCCTATGTGATGTTCGCCGTCGCTTGGTTTCGCCGGTACCTGGTCGGGCCCGAGGGCACCACGGTGGGCGCCGCGATGCGATGGGGGCCGCGGCACTGGCGCTTCGTTGGCCGGTTCTTCACCCTCGTCGGGATGATCCTGCTGCTGGCCGTCCTGTTCAACATACCGCTGAGCCTGATTTCGACAGCCAATCCCATGGTTGAGATCTTCGTACGGGCCGGCGTCGTCATCGCCATGCTCCTGATCGCATCCCGGCTCTTCCTCGTCCTGCCGGCAACGGCAATCGACGAGACGGTCGGGTTTCGCGATGCCGCGACCCTGACCACGGGCCGCAGCTGGTACATGCTCGGCATCTATCTGTTCTCGCTCATCCCGGCCCTGTTAGCGCTGGTGATCGTCGCGCGAATCTTTTCCGGCGCAATCGCCCCGGCCGTCGGCTCGTCCCTGACACTCCTGTTCATCGCGATCCTGGTGCAGCAATCGATCATGTTCATCTCCATTGCCTCCCAGGTCACGGCGCTCGCCGTTGCCTATCGTGCGCTGGGCGCCGGTGCGCAGCCGCCACCCGCAACGACGAGCGTGTGAGGCGGATCGTTGCGCTACAAGCTTCCCGTTTTCGCAACGATCGCCGACGCCTACCGGTTCCTCGGGCGCGAGTTCGGTGCCTGGTTCCGCCTGGCCATCGTGCCGCTGATCATCTGGGTCGTCATCGACGCGAGTGTCCAGCTCGGTTTCCTGTCCGGCGGCCTGTTCGGGCTGCAGTCAGACCATGCGATCCTAGCCTACACGCTTCTAAATGCGCCTTTTGTGGTCGTCTACCTGATCACCGTAATTATTCTGTTCATGTACGCCGTGGCCCTGCACCGGCTGGTCCTGATCGGCCCCGGAAGCGTGCCGGGCCTCTCCTGGGTCGCGTGGCACGCGCGCCACTGGCGCTACCTCGGGCGAGGCCTGGTAACTGCGTCTGTGTTCGTGATTGCGTTCATCATCTCGGCAACGTTTGTCCCGGCCATCGGCACCGCGGCCGGAACTGCGGGCATTCTCGAAAGCGCGGCGGGTCAGGTCACCCTGACCGTGATCGTGCTGCTGCTGTTCGCGGTGCCGACCGCGTTGCTGACCTGCATGACCCTGCCGGCGCTATCGGCCGCCGCGGCCGACGACGACGCGGTCGACATGGCGGAGGCCTCGAACCAGGCGCGCGGCAATCTGTGGCGCATGACTTTCGTCTTCGGGCTCGGCCTGCTTCTGCCCTTCTGGCTGATCGAGGTGGCCGTCCGCACCGTCGGCGATACCGTGATCGCCACGGACGGGCCCAGCGCCGGCCCGGAACTGCTGGTGACGACGGCGCTCCTGATCGTCAATTTCGTCGGGTTCACGGCGGGTGTCGCGCTGCTGTCGGCGATCTTTCGCCGCCTGCGCGACAACGTGCCCTTGCGCAGCGACGTCCCGCGCTGACCGCCTAAAGCAGATCCTGAAGCTGGGCGACGAGGTGCACGTCTGCGGGCAGCATCGGGTAGTCGCGCATCTGGCTGGGGCGCACCCAGGCCAGCTCCTGTCCCTCCTTCGGCGTGGGCATCCCCTCCCAGACCCGGCAGACGAACAGCGGCATCAGCAGGTGGAAGTCGTCGTAGCCGTGGCTGGCAAACCCGATCGGTGCGAGACAGCTCTCATGGGTGTCGATGCCGATCTCCTCGTTGAGTTCGCGGATCAACGCCGCTTCCGGGGTCTCGCCGTCCTGCAGCTTGCCGCCGGGAAACTCCCACAGGCCCGCCATGGACTTGCCCTCGGGCCGGCGGGCCAGCAGCACCCGGTCGTCGGCATCAACAAGCGCCACCGCAGCGACGAGCAGCAGCGGCGCGGACAACTTGCCTAGCTCCGGTAGTCGGCGTTGATGGAGATGTAGCCGTGGGTCAGATCGCAGGTCCACACGGTGCCGCGCCCGCGTCCGATCCCCAGGTCGATATCGATTTCGATCTCGTCGCCCTTCATATGGGTAGCGACCGGCGTCTCGTCATAGCCCGGCATCAGCTGTCCGGCGCGCGTGATCGGCACGCCGCCGATGGAGATGGACAACCGGTCACGGTCGGCCTTTTCGCCCGCCTTGCCCACGGCCATGACGATTCGGCCCCAATTGGCATCCTCGCCCGCGATCGCGGTCTTGACCAGCGGCGAGTTCGCCACGGCCAACCCGACGGTGCGGGCCGCGCGCTTCGACTCGGCCCCAGTCACGTTGATGGTGACGAATTTCTGTGCCCCCTCGCCGTCGCGGACAATCTGTCGGGCCAGGTCAATGAAGACCTCACGCAGGGCGGCCTTGAAATCGGCCAGCACCTTGTCGCCGGCGCTTCTGATCCGCGGCTGGCCCTTCGCCTGGCCGGTGGCGAATAGCAGCACCGTGTCCGACGTCGAGGTGTCGCTGTCGACGGTGATGGCGTTGAAGGATTCGTCCGCCGCAGACCGCACCAGGCGCTGCAATACGGGGGCGGGAATCTTGGCGTCGGTGAACACGAAACCCAGCATCGTCGCCATGTCCGGCGCGATCATGCCCGAGCCCTTGGCGAAGCCTGTGATGTTCACCATCGTCTTGCCGATCCGCACCTTGCGGCTGGCCGCCTTGGGGAAGGTGTCCGTCGTCATGATGGCCTTGGCGGCGTCGCCCCAGCTCTTTGCCGCCAGCACACGCTTCATGCCGGGCAGTTTGCCGGCTATGTAATCGGGCGGCCGCGGCTCGCCGATGACGCCCGTCGAGGCCAGATAGACGTCCTGGGCCCGGCAACCGAACAAATCCGCCGCGGCACCAACCGTTTGCGCGACCAGCAGATCGCCCGCATTGCCGGTGAAGGCATTGGCGTTGCCGGAATTGACGACCAGCACCCGTGCGCGACCGCGGGACAGAATGGCCCGGCACCAATCCACGGGAGCGGACGGGCACTTTGACTTCGTGAACACCCCGGCGACGGTGGTCCCCGGCGCAAAGGCGGCGACCATCAGATCCTTGACGCCCCGGGCTTTCTTCAGCCCGACCGCGCGCCCGGCCAGGCGCACGCCACGCACATTGGCGAGAACGGGAAACCGCCTCGGAGCCAGCGGTGAGCGGGCAAGCGTTTGCGCGGCCGAGCTGGCCTTCTTCGATGCTGCGGACTTGGCCATGGCAAAACATCCCCCGAATACAAACGATCGGGGGCGACGACCCAACAGCGCTGCACGTTACTGTTTCGCGGGCCCCTCGACCGGCGAACCGTCGAGATTAAACAGCTCGATCTCGGCACCGGCTCGCAACTCCGCCATATGCGTGGCGATCAACTCGCGCGTCAACTGCTGTTCGAGCTGCGGCAGCGATTCTTCGAAGCTTGGCGGCGGCTGACGGCGCTTGTCGACCACCTGGATCACGTGCCATCCGAAATCCGACTGGACCGGGTCCGGGCCGATCGAGCCCGGCTCGATCGCGAAGGCCGCGTCGGCAAACGGCTTCACCATCTGGCTGCGCGCGAAATAGCCGAGATCGCCGCCGCGCGGCGCGCTGGGGCCCTGGGAGCGCTCGCGGGCCAGTTCCGCGAAGTCCGCGCCGCCCTCCAGCGCCTTGATGATGTCGTAACCGTCTTCCTCGCTCTCAAGCAGGATGTGGCTCGCCCGAACCTGCAGCGGCCCTTCGGTGTTGGCGATTGTCTCGTCATAGGCCGCCCGCAGATCCTCTTCTTTGAGCTCGCCTTCGATCAGCCGCTGCATATAGCTTTTCTGGATAGCGACACGTTCGAACTCGGCAACCTGGGCTTTCACTTCGGGGCTGTCTTCCAGCTTGTCCTTCCTGCCCGCCTCGACGATCAGCTGCCCGTCCACCAGCTGCTGCACGATCTGGGTGAACACCTGCGCGACGGGTGCTTGACGAAACTGTTCCGGCAGGCGTTCGAAGGCGACGGCCACGTCGAACTGGCGTATTTCGAAACCGTCGACGCGTGCCACGACCGGGTTGTCGGCATCGGCGGCCGGTTCGGTATTCTGCTGTGCCATCGCGGGCACCGCACTGGTCGCCATGAAGGTCAGCACAAACAACGCGATCAATGTGCGTGTCATAGGGGAAGCTCCTGTCGGTCACCGGGCCAGGCGGCGCGGCTTGAGATTGGGCATACACTGCCGTTTTCGCCGAACCCGACGCAAGCCGCCAGTGTCACACGGCAATGTGAATCGGAAATTTGGCCACAACGCGGCATTTCAGCGCCCCGATCGCGAAGCATTCGGCCCCGACGTTGACACATCCACGGGGGCGCCCTAGACAATGCGCCGGAAATCCCCATCTTCTGGGAGTAACACACTCACCCAGAACGGCAAATTCTCTCGGCGCGTGGTCGCCGCAGCCAATTTGCAGAAACGCGTTTGAGGTAACGGTATGGTCCTCAGTCTGGTCACGCGGGCCTTCGGAACAGCGAACGACCGCTATCTGAAGCGTCTTCAAAAGGATGTCGATGCGATCAACGCGCTCGAGCCCGATCTCGAGGCGCTCGATGATGCGGCCCTGAAGGCGCGGACAGACGAATTCCGCAACCGCCTGGAAGCGGGCGAATCCCTCGACGATATTCTGGTGGAAGCCTTTGCGACCGTGCGCGAGGCAGCCAAGCGAACCCTCGGCCAGCGCCATTTCGATGTGCAGCTGCTCGGCGGCATGATCCTGCACAACGGCATGATCTCGGAGATGAAGACCGGCGAGGGCAAGACCCTGGTCGCCACCCTGCCCGTCTACCTGAATGCCGTTGCCGGCCAGGGCGTGCATGTGGTCACGGTCAACGACTACCTGGCGCAGCGCGATTCCGCCTGGATGGGGGAGGTCTACGGATTTCTCGGCCTGACGGTCGGATGCATCGTCAACGGCCTGTCCGACGAGGAACGCCGCGAGGCCTATGCCGCCGACGTCACCTACGGCACGAACAACGAGTTCGGCTTCGACTATCTGCGCGACAATATGAAGTTCCATCTCGAAGAGATGGTCCAGCGCGACTTCAACTACGCCATCGTCGACGAGGTAGACTCGATCCTGATCGACGAAGCACGCACGCCGCTGATCATCTCCGGGCCGGTCGAGGATTCTTCCGAAGCCTACGAGAATGTCGACCGAATCATTCCCGAACTCGTCGAAGAGGATTTCGAAATCGACGAGAAGGCGCGCGCCGCCACCCTCACGGATGCGGGCGTTGAGCATGCCGAGCAGATTCTCGCCGAGAAGGGGATGATCGAGGCGGGCACGAGCCTTTACGACATCAACAGCGTGACGGTGCTGCACCACGTCAACCAGGCGTTGCGGGCCCACAAGCTGTTCCAGCGCGATCGCGACTACATCGTGAATGACGGCCGGATCGTCATCATCGACGAGTTCACCGGCCGCATGATGGAAGGCCGACGCTTCTCGGAAGGCCTGCACCAGGCCCTCGAAGCTAAGGAAGGCGTGCAGGTTCAGAATGAGAACCAGACGCTCGCGTCCATCACCTTCCAGAACTATTTCCGGCTGTATCCGAAGCTTGCCGGCATGACCGGTACGGCGATGACGGAATCCGCCGAGTTTGCCGAGATCTACAAACTCGAAGTGGTCGACATTCCGACCAACCGCCCGATGACCCGTGACGACCAGAATGACGAGGTCTATCGGACGCTCGACGAGAAATACAATGCGATCATCGAGCTGATCGAGGACGCCAACAAGCGCGGCCAGCCCGTCCTGGTCGGCACCGTCTCGATCGAGAAGTCCGAGGAAGTCGCCGAGCAGCTAAAGAAAAAGAAGATTGACCACGAGGTGTTGAACGCACGCCATCACGAGCGTGAGGCCCAGATCATCGGCCAGGCCGGCGTTCCCGGCGCCGTGACCATCGCGACCAACATGGCGGGCCGCGGCACGGATATTCAACTCGGCGGCAATCTGGAAATGCGCCTCGCCGCGGAATTCGACGGTATCGACGACGAAGACGCTCGCACCACCAAGGAAGCGGAGATTACCGCCGAGGTCCAGACTCTGCACGACCAGGTCATCGAGGCCGGTGGACTGATGGTGATCGGCACCGAACGCCATGAAAGCCGGCGCATCGACAACCAGCTGCGCGGCCGTTCGGGCCGCCAGGGCGACCCCGGTACGTCGCGCTTCTTCCTGTCCCTGCAGGACGATCTGATGCGGATATTCGGGTCCGACCGCATGGACGGCATGCTGCAGAAACTGGGCATCGAGGAGGGCGAAGCCATTGTCCATCCGTGGATCAACAAGGCCCTCGAGAAGGCACAGCAGAAGGTCGAGGCGCGCAACTTCGAGATCCGCAAGCAGCTGCTGCAGTACGACGACGTGATGAATGACCAGCGCAAGGTCATCTATGAGCAGCGCAAGGACCTGATGCGGACCGAAGACGTGTCCGACACCATCAAGGCGATGCGCGCCGAGGTGCTCGAGGAGCTGGTCGGGCGCACCATCCCCGAGAAGGCTTTCGCGGAACAGTGGGACACCAACCTGCTGCACGAAGAGGCGTTGCGGATCTTCGGGCTCGACATCCCAGCCGAGGAATGGGCCGCCGAGGAAGGCATCGCGGACGAGGAAATTCACGACCGCCTGGAGAAGATGATCGACGAGCGCATGGCCGCGAAGGTCGCCAACTACGGCGACGAGCTGATGCGCATGGCGGAAAAAAACCTGCTGCTGCAGATCCTCGACCAGCACTGGAAGGACCATCTGCTGCGCCTCGACCATCTGCGCCAGGGCATCGGTCTGCGCGCGTTCGGGCAGAAGAACCCCCTGAATGAGTACAAGCGCGAAGCTTTCGACATGTTCCAGGACATGTTGGCGCGTCTGCGCGAAGGCGTGACCCAGCTGCTCAGCCATATCGAGATCCAGGTCAACGTGCCCGACGCGATCCCCGAGCCGCAATCGCCGCGCGAGATGGAAACCCAGCACGCCTCGGTCGGACAATTCGGCGATGCCGCACCGGTCGATGACGGGGCACCGGCCGCCGCCACGCCCGCACGCCGCCAGGCCACTGCGACCATCGACCCGGACGATCCCGTGACCTGGGGCAAGGTGCCGCGCAATGCCCCCTGTCCGTGCGGATCGGGCAAGAAGTACAAGCACTGCCACGGCAAGCCCGCCTAGCGGCCGGACGCGGGCAAGATGGATTTCGGTGTCTTTGATCATCTCGACCGTCGCGCCGGGGTGGCCGACGCGGAGATCTACGAAGATCGCCTGCGCCTGATCGAGGCCTATGACCGGGCCGGGATCGCCATGTATCACCAGGCCGAACACCACGCCACGCCGCTTGGCCTGGCGCCCTCGCCCAGCGTGTTCCTGTCAGCCGTTGCCCAGCGCACGACCCGCATGCATTTCGGACCCATGGTCTATTGCCTGCCGCTTTACGACCCCCTGCGCTTGATCGAGGAGATCGGCATGCTGGACCAGATGTCGGGCGGCCGGTTCGAGTTCGGCGTCGGGCGGGGCATCTCTCCGTTCGAGGTCGCCTATTTCGGCATTACGAAGGACAATGCGGGGCCGATCTACATGGAAGCCTTCGAGGTCTTGAAGCGGGGGCTGACCTCCGACACGCTGAACTTCCAGGGCGAGCATTTCAGCTACGACGACGTGCCGATGGTGCTCGCACGGGTGCAGACGCCGCACCCGCCGATCTGGTACGGGGTTGCCACGCCCGACGGGGCGGCCTGGCCCGCGACCCAAAAGATCAACATCATCTCGAACCGCCCCTGCGATATGACGCGGTCGGCGACGGACAAGTATCGCGAAGCCTGGGCGGCAAGTCACGGCGGGGACCCGACGACGCGGATCGGCGTCGCCCGCCATGT
>PBWR01000015.1 GCA_002727315.1 Alphaproteobacteria bacterium | reverse complement strand
TGACAGCCGCGCGTTTGCCCGTTCGATCGCGGCACGCAGGGCCTCGTGGAACGCCTCGGAATCCGCCAGCGCCGCGAGGTCGGCTGCCCGGTCGTTCTCGGCCGCCCACTTCCGGATGAAATCGTCGTCTGGCACCAGCACCGCGACGAGGTGCGGGCGCTTGTCGCCGTGGACCATCGCCTGGTTGATCTCCGGCTCGAAAACCAGCGCGCCCTCGACGCGCTGGGGCGAGACATTGTCGCCTCCGGAATTGACGATGATGTCCTTCTTGCGGTCGGTGATCTTGATGTAGCCGTCCTCGTCGAGCACGCCGATGTCGCCGGTGTGCACCCAGCCGTCGCGCAGCGTCTCCGCCGTCAGCTCCGGGGCATTCCAGTAGCCCTGCATGGTGAGCTCGCCCTTGATGAGGATCTCCCCGTCGTCGGCGATGCGGAGTTCGACACCGGGGAAGGCGGGGCCGACCGTGTCGATCTTGATCTTGGAAGGCAGGTTGGCGCTGACCACGGGCGCGGTCTCGGTCTGGCCGTAGCCCTGCAGCAGGCGCACGCCCAACGCGAGGAAGAAGACGCCGATGTCGTAGTTGAGCGGCGCGCCGCCGGAGACGAAGGCCTTGAGCCGCCCCCCGAAACGCTGCGAGACCTTCTTGCGCACGAGCTTGTCCAGGAGCGCATCCTGCACCCGCTCACAGAGCGACAGGGTGCCATGTTCATAGCGCTTGGTGCCCAGCGCGACGGCCTTGAGAAAAAGCTTCTCGGAGAGTCCGCCCTTGCGGCTGATGCCGGCTATGATGCGCTGGTGCATCGACTCGTAGAGGCGGGGCACGGCGGTCATGATCGTCGGGTGCATCTCGGCCATGTTCGCGGCCAGTTTGTCGACGCTCTCGGCATAGTAGATCTGGGCCCCGATCGTGATCGGGAAGTGAAGGCCCGCCGTGTGTTCGTAGGAATGGCTGAGCGGCAGGAAGGACAGGAATGTATCCCCGTCGATCTCCAGCAGGTCGTCGGCCTTGAACAGATCGTAGGCGCCGGAGCAATTGCACAGGATGGCACCGTGGCTCAGCATCACGCCTTTCGGGGCGCCGCCGGTGCCCGATGTGTAGATCAGGCAGGACGTATCGGTCCGTGCCGTGGCGCCGACAAATTCGCCGACGTCATCGGGCAGGTCTTCGCCCTCTTTCATCAAGTCGCGCCAATTGACGATCCGCAAATCGCCGCTCTCGCCGCCCGCGCCCTCAATGGTGATGACGGTCTTGACGGTTCCCGTGTTGCGAATGGCCGGCAGCAGCCGTTCGGCCAATTGTTCACCCGATACGATGGCCACCTTGGGGTCGCAGTCGGAAATGATGTGGATATGGTCGGCGACGGTGTTGGTCGTATAGGCGGGGACGGTGATTCCCCCGGCCGACATGACGGCCAGGTCGGCAAGCCCCCATTCGGGCCGGTTCTCCGACACCAGCAGGACCCGGTCGCCGCGTGCCACACCGAGGCCCCGCAAGCCGCGGGACAGCGCGCTCACGGTCTGTGCGGCCTCGTGCCAGGAGATGGCCTGCCACGCATCATATCGCTTGGCCCAGAACAGGAGCGCATCACCCCGTTCGGCCGCCTTGTCGAAGAACACTTGCGGCAGGCTTTGCCAGTGTTCGTACCGCTCGGCGTAATCCATTGCACTTTCCCCGACAGCCGGCACCCGCACATCTACGTGAATTCGCGGCCGTCTGCTTGCTGTGATGCTAAATGGACCCTATCTCAGGGTGTGATTCAAGGAGCCGTCAAGATGTCAGATATCCAGCCTGTCTGCGCCGCCGTCTATGCACCGGAGGGAAGTCCGGCGCGGTCCAAACTCGGAAAGCTGCCGGAATGGGATTTGTCCGATTTGTTTCCGGCGCCAGACAGTCCGGAGCTGACCAAGGCGATCGAGACATCGCGCGCCGATGCGGTGAAGTTCGAGAAGCGCCACCAGGGCAAGCTGGCCGATCTTGACGGTGACAAGCTGGCCAAGACCATCGAGGCGTATGAGGCGATCGACGAAACATTGTCACGGGTCATGAGCTACGCCTCGTTGCTCTATGCCGGTGACATGACCGACCCGGTGAACGGGCAGTTCTTCCAGTCGATGCAGGAGGCTGTGACGGAGATTTCTGCGCATCTTCTTTTCTTCGCGCTGGAGATCAACCGCATTCCCGACGATGGGCTCGCCGTGCAGCTCGAGTCTTCCGACGCATTGCAGCGTTTCGCGCCCTGGCTGCGTGACAGCCGCGCCTACCGGCCGCATCAACTGGATGACGAGCTTGAGAAACTGCTGCTCGAGAAACATGTCGCGGGACGCGCCGCGTGGAACCGCCTGTTCGACGAAACCATGGCGGAGCTCCGCTTTCAGGTTGACCACCCGGACGGGGCGCGGGAGATGACCAGCGCCGAGGTGTTGAATCTGTTGTCCGACCGTGACGGTGCCGTGCGCAAGGCGGCGGCAAAGGCGCTGGGCGAGGGACTTAGCGACAATGCGCGGATCTTCACGTTGATCACCAACACGCTGGCGAAGGACAAGGAGATCGAGGACAAGTGGCGCGGGTTCGACCGCCCGGTCTCCGGTCGAAACCTGTCGAATTTCGTTGAGGATGATGTCGTCGATGCGCTGGTCGATGCCGTGCGCGGCGCCTATCCGAACCTGTCGCATCGCTACTATCAATTGAAGGCAAACTGGTTCGGTGTCGATCAGCTCGATTACTGGGACCGGAACGCGCCGCTGCTCGACGATGACGACAGCACGATCCGCTGGGACGACGCGGTCGACAAGGTGCTCGATGCCTATGGGCGTTTCTCGCCGGATCTGGTCGCCGTGGCGCAGGACTTTTTCGACAATGCGTGGATCGATACGCCGGTGCGGCCGGGCAAATCGCCCGGCGCCTTTGCCCACCCCACGGTGCCGAGTGCGCATCCCTATCTGCTGCTGAACTATCAGGGCAAGACGCGCGATGTGATGACCCTCGCGCACGAGCTCGGACACGGCGTTCACCAGGTGCTGGCGGGCGCCCAGGGACATCTGATGTCGGAAACGCCCCTGACCTTGGCCGAGACCGCGTCGGTGTTCGGTGAGATGCTCACCTTTCGCAAGCTGTTGGCTGAAGCCGACGACCCGAAGGTACGCAAGGTGATGCTTGCATCCAAGGTCGAGGACATACTGAATACGGTCGTTCGTCAGATCGCGTTCTACGAGTTTGAACGCCGGGTCCATGACAAGCGCGCCGAGGGTGAGCTCCTCACCGACGAGATCTGCGAAATCTGGATGGATGTCCAGACCGAGAGTCTGGGTCCCGCAATCCGCTATGAAGACGAGTATCGGTATTACTGGTCCTACATCCCGCACTTCATCCATTCGCCGTTCTACGTCTATGCCTATGCGTTCGGGGATTGCCTCGTGAACTCCCTTTACGCGGTCTATGAAGATACCTCGGACGGCTTTGCGGAACGCTATCTGGATATGCTGCGGGCCGGCGGCACGCTTCGTCACAAGGAATTGCTCGCCCCGTTCGGCCTCGATGCCTCGGACCCGGCATTCTGGCACAAGGGCCTCGATGTGATCTCGGGGCTGATCGACGAACTCGCGACACTCGATTGATGAGCGACGATGAGCGGCCGACAGTCCGCGGCCGGGTTGGTCGCTACGGCCGGGTTGGTGCGGCGGTCGGCGGTGCCGCCATGCGCATGGCCGGCCAGCGTTATCTCGGTCGGCCGGCCGATCCGGCGCGCAATGCGGCGGATCTGAAGGCGGCGCTCGGCGGTCTCAAGGGGCCGTTGATGAAGGCGGCGCAGATTCTCGCGACGATCCCCGATGCGTTGCCGGCAGACTATGCCCGGGAGCTCTCCGAACTACAGTCCAACGCGCCGCCCATGGGCTGGCCGTTTGTACGCCGCCGGATGTTGGCCGAACTGGGCGATGATTGGCAGGACCGGTTCGACACGTTCGGGCGCGCGGCCGCCCGGGCGGCCTCCCTGGGCCAAGTGCACCAGGCGACAAGCCACGACGGGACCCAGCTCGCGTGCAAGCTGCAATACCCCGATATGGCATCGACGGTGGCCGCCGACCTGAACCAGCTCAAGCTCGCCTTTTCGGTCTATCGCCGCTACGACCCGGCGATCGACCCGAGCCAGATCCATGCCGAATTGTCGGACCGTTTGACCGAGGAACTCGACTATCGCCGCGAGGCCCGGCACACGCGGCTCTATGGTGCGATGCTGGACGCGGAGGAACATGTGCATGTGCCCCAGGTGATCGGCGATTTGTCGACGGGTCGCCTGCTGACGACGACCTGGCTCGAGGGCCAGCCCATGGCTGAATTTGCAGAATCGGCGGATCCCGAACAGCGCGAGGCGGCGGCCCTCAACATGTTTCGCGCCTGGTACGTCCCGTTCTACGGCTACGGGGTCATCCACGGTGACCCCCATCTCGGCAACTACACGGTCAACGAAGACGCGTCGATCAACCTCTACGACTTCGGCTGTATCCGGGTGTTCCCGCCGAACTTCGTGCGCGGCGTGATCGAGCTGTATCACGCCCTGCGTGACGATGACCGGGACCGGGCCGCGCACGCCTATGAGCGCTGGGGGTTCGAGAATATTTCCAACGAGCTTCTCGACACGCTGAACATCTGGGCGGGCTTTCTCTACAAGCCGTTGATGGAAGACAAGGTGCAACGCATCCAGGAATCTGATTCCGGGCTGTACGGCGCCAACGTGGCCCGTCAGGTGCATGAGAACTTGCGCGAGCTGGGTGGGGTGACGCCCCCGCGCGAGTTCGTTCTGATGGATCGCGCGGCGATCGGCCTGGGGTCGGTCTTCCTGCGCCTGCGCGTCGACCTCAACTGGCATCGCGTGTTCCATGAGCTTATCGACACGTTCGACATCGCAGGCCTGTCCGAACGGCAGACCGAAATGCTCCGGACCCATGATCTGACGGTGCCGGACGGAGACCCGTCGGCGGACCCGTAATTAGGGCCTCAGGGAATTGCGGGCGATCGGTTTCCTTGGCGATACACACTGCGCACCTCCCGGGAACCTCACGACAATGTTGCTTGTCCACCAGCCCGGCGATGGTGTCTTACAGGGGCGGACATCAGTAGGTTCGATATGCTCGATCGACGCGCTTTCTTGGCTGCGGCCGCGGGTCAGCCAGTCGCGCCTGCGCCGTTTCGTCGACATCATCCATCCCGATATCTCGGTGGTTGTCGGAAACCGGGCGCTGGGCTATGCGTTGGGCGGCAACTTCGCGGTGCCGGCCGTGGTCGTGTTCGATGGGCAGGGCCGAGAGGTCTTCAAGCTCGGCGGCGGTCTTGGCGAGGTCGGACGCTATTTCATCACCAAGCGTCGGCTAACGGGGATCGTCAACGGTCTGTCATAGATGGTCCGGGCTTGCCCGGTGCGTCAGGCCACGACCCTTTGCTGTTCCGCTGCAATTGTCTCGCGGGTGATGGCCAGCGCGCCATCCAGGGTTCGGTCGACCGTGTCGGCGATATAGGCCGCGAGATCCGGCTCAACCGGGGTTTGATAAATGTACTTCCGGACGAAGTAGTAGAAGATTGCCGCGTGTATGTTCCACGCGGCTTCGATCTCCAGGCTCGAGATCGCGACGTCCGTGGGTGACGGCGCGCCGGCGGCGTCGCGGACTTCCGTGCAGACCGGAATCAGAAGGCCTTTTTCCAGCAACTGGATATAGCGCCGGTTGATGTCCTCACCGGCGAGCCCGGCGAACATGTAGATGCGGATCCATTCATAGGTCAGGGTGTCGCGCGCATAGTCTTCGTAGAATGCGATCAGGCGTTCGCGCAGCGGTTTCGTGCGATCGGAGATCAGATCTTCCCATTCGCCCTTCCAACGTCCGATGAAGACCTCTTCATAGACCCGTTCGATCAGATCCTGCTTGGCCGGGAAGTAGCGGTAGAGCAGGGGCTGGGTGATGCCCAGGCGTTGGGCCAGTTCGCGGGTCTGGCCGCCGGATCCGACCTCGGCAAAAAACTGGATCGCGCCGTCGACGATCTGCCGTTCGCGATCTTCGGGCGACAAGCGCTGCCGTTTCCCATCGGGTGCCGGTTTCGTTTTGGTTGCCATGGATAAAGAGCTCGCCCGTGCTGCTAAGCCGCGTCGGGCTCGATCCCTTCCTGCTTGCCGCCGGCTTTCGAGGAATAGTTGCGATCGATGTACCAGCACACATAGTCGATCATGGTGGAGGCCTCGTACTTCAGTTTCTCGCCGGGTTCGGCGAAGTCTGCCGGGTCGGCCAGGGTCTCGGGGGCCGCGTCAAAGAACGTCGCCATCGAGATGCGGTCCTTGTCGGGCGGCACCACACAATGGGGTGAGGCGATAAAGCGGCCGTTTGACCATAGGTTCAGAAATTCGCCCGTGTTCACGACGATCGCGTCCTCGATATATCGCGCCGGCAGCCAGTTTCCCTTGCGTGTCAGCACCTGCAAACCCGCGACTTCCGTCAGGGGCAGGATGGTCAGGAACGAATGGTCGCTGTGCGGTGAAATGCCGAACTGGTTGTCTTCGGGCTTCACGGCCGGATAGTGGGCGTTGCGGGTCCACATGATCGGCTCCTTGAAGTGGGCATCGAAGAAGTCGATCGGTTTGTCGAGCGCCAGCGCGTAGAGGGGCACGATCTTTCGTCCCAGGTCTGCGCAGGCATACTGATAGCGAACCATCGGTTCGCGGAAATCCTCGAGGTTCGGCTATTTGTTGGGCCCGGTGAAGCGGACACCGTCGCGCACAAACGGATGGTCGTCGGGCCGGTCGAGGCACAGGACCAGGGTCTCGTTCAGATCCTGCTTGGTGTTCTTGTTGATCTTCGAGGTGACATAGACCGTCGATTTCGGCGGAATATAGCCGACCGACGTCTCGTCGAACTTGTACTTCAGTTTCTCTTCATTCGGCAGTTCGAAGAATCGCTGCAAGGCGGTATAGGCATCGTCGACCATGTTGCGCGGGATGCCGTGATTGATGACCACGTAGAAGCCGATGGTCTCCTGGATAAACCGGATGTTGGCAGCCAGCTCTTCCGCGGCGCCCGGCTCGCCCGCCAGATAGGGACCCATGTCGAGGACCGGAATGTCTTCGAACTCTTCGGCTCGGTCGACGTTGCGGTAGTCGAATAGCTTCACATCGGTGCTCATGAGGGTGTCCTCCGGGACGTGTTCGTTGGTGATCGATCGATAAATAGCAGGAGCGGCTCTGCCGAGTCAAACAATTTTTCATCTGATAAATAAAATACCCCAGGATTTTTGAGGCTCGACCGGCGGCACTTATTCGGCTGGACGGGCGCGCCAACCGACGATGGCGGCGATCATTCCGCACGCCTGCAGTATGAAGATGACCCAGGCCAGGGGCAGATGGGTGGCGTGGGGCAGCAACCCGACCGCGAGGGTGGCCAATGCCGCGGTGCCGTACTGTACCAGCCCGTTGATGGCTGCGGCCGTCCCGGCATAGTTGGGTCGGACGCTGACCGCGGCGGCCATGACGCTGGGAAATGCGAGCGCCAATCCGACACCGAACAGGGACATGGGCGCGAGGGCCGCCAGTGGTGTCAGCACGCCGGCCAGCGGTAGGGCGAGATACAGCGCGCCGCCGCACAGCGCGATGAAAGTGCCGATCACAATCATCCGGTTCACGCCCAGCTTGCCGGTCAACCAGATTGCGCTGGCGTAGCCGAAAAACGCCCCGCTGGTGCCGGTCAGCATGAGGTATCCGAACTGGTCGGGCCTGACGCCGTAGCTGTCGATCAAGACGATCGGTACACCCGCGAACCAGGCGAACATGCCCCCGGCGAGGAAACCGATGTTCAGGCTGTAGGCGACGAAGGCACGTTCCCGGATCAGGACACCATAGCCCGAGACCATCGCGCGAAAGTTGCCGAGCAGGTCCGTGCCCTGGACCACATTGGTCTCGGCCATGCGCACCACGCAGTAGATGAACAGAATCGTGCCGAGTGCCGCAAGGAACAGGAACGAGGCCTGCCAGCCAAACTGGGTGTGGAGGTATCCGCCGACGGCCGGTGCGCCGGCCGGCGCGAATACCATCACGGTCGAGATGATGGCGAGCGCCCGTGCGGAACGCTTTCGGTCATACAGGTCGCGCACGATGGAACGGACCATGACCATCGAGCCTGCGGCGCCGACACCTTGAAAGATACGCGCCGCGATCAGCATGGTCATCGAGGTCGAGGCGGCGCAGGCGAGGCTGGCGAGAACATAGATCGCAAGACCGCAGAGCAGGGTTGGTCGCCGTCCGAACCGATCTGACACGCCGCCGTAGAAGAACTGCGCGACCGCATAGGGAACCAGAAACGCGATGAGGGCGCTCTGCACGGTCAGCGTGCTGACGCCGAAGGCGCGCCCGATGTCCGGCATCGAGGGGAGAAACAGATTGTATGCGATCGCGCTGCCCGAAATCAGGGCGGTCAGCAGCGGTATCGTTGGTGGTCTTCGGAAGATGGGGCTACTCTTGGAATCTCGGCGAGTACCGATCATACCATGCAGGCACGAAGCTGCGCCTAGCGGACCAGCATGTCGGCGGCGGAAAGATGCTCCATCTCTTCGTCCGACCCGGCGAAGGTCCGGGTGACGCGGTTCGATCCGTAGACCCAGAGGATCACCATCGGTTCATCGCCAATATTGCGGAAGCAATGTTCCACCCCCGCAGCGACGTAGGTCGTGTCGTAAGGGTCGAGGGTTGTGGTCTCACCGTCGATCTCGACCTCGGCGAGGCCGGACAGAAGGGTCACCTGTTCGTCGCAATTGTGCCTGTGCAGTGGGGCGGCCTGTCCGGCGGGGAATGAGCTGATGCCCGAGGTGAAGGCGGCGCCCGGGCGCACCGGCGGTACGATCAGCGGCGTCGTGGCGACCCCGCCACCGCGCTCGATCGTATGGGTGTCGGCGAATTTGAGAATGACGGATTCGGTCATGGGAGCCTCCGGATGCCTTGCGTTGGGCATCCTCCCTAGCAGCCCGGGATGCCGATTTACAGATCGTCACCCTGCGAGGCGATCAAGACCGGAGGTCCGGCTTCTGCTCCAGCTCTGCAATGGTCTCGCGCACCTTCTCCAGTTCGAGCGGCTCGGCGATTTCATCCAGGTCAGCCGCCGGGACTGGCTTCTGGCGTATCTGGATGGTCATCGCGTGTCGCATGGCTCTTTTTTGGGCGCCGGGCGCGCAATAAATTCGGCCTGACACGGATACTCCTTCCATGGATGCAGACATCAAGAAGACGGTCCTGCGCATGATTCCCTATGGCATCTATGTGCTGATCGCGAAGGACACGAATGGCGAGATCGCGGCCGCAACCGTCAACTGGGCGACCCAGACGCCCTTCGATCCGCCCCTGGTTGCGGTCGCCGTGAAGGCTGATTCCGGCGCGTTGGCCGCGCAAGGAGATGCCGGTCATTTCGCGCTGAATTTCCTTGGCAAGGGGCAGCAGAGCGCCGCCTTCGCATTCTTCAAACCGGCAGCCGTGGAAGACCACGCGATCAGCGGGGACCCCTATCGAGAGAGATCCACCGAGGCTCCGATGCTGGAATCCGCACCTGGCTGTGTCGAATACCAGGTCGTCGAAGTCGTCGCCTGGGGTGATCATCACATCGTCATCGGCGAAGCAGTGGATGTTCATCTTGCAAACCCGATCGACGGGCGCGCGGACGAGGCAGGACTGCACATGAGCGAGCTGGGAGACAATGTCTTTTACGGCGGCTGAGACGGTCTCGGCGGCCCGGCAAAAATAATATCAATTGATACCCGAATCTTGCGGCTTGGCGGGTTGCCCTGCCAACAGTCGCGAGGCATATTCCCGCCGTGTCGCCAGACACGTTGTGCCGACCCCGATACGGGCGGCGCAAGTTGGTTCGAACCGAGGTTCTTCACGCCATGAAGATCGCGATTGCAAAGGAACGCCGCCCGCACGAACGGCGCGTGGCGGGCACCCCAGATACAATCAAACGCTACCTGCAATGGGGCTTCGAGGTGACCGTCGAAAGCGGCGCCGGGGAGAATGCCGCCATTCTCGACAGCGCCTACGCAGAGGCCGGTGCCACCATCGCCGCGACCCGCGCGGAGGCCCTTGCGGGTGCGGATATCATTCTCAAAGTCCAGCGTCCCCGGACGCAGGATGACGGGGACGAGGATGGTCTTTCGGACATCCCGGAAGGTGCGATGCTCGTCGCCCTGCACAACCCCTATGGCGACCCGATCGGGGTCGAGGCCTATGCGCGGCGCAACCTGATTGCGTTTGCCATGGAGATGCTGCCGCGGATCAGCCGTGCACAGTCGATGGATGTGCTGAGCTCCCAGTCGAATCTGGCCGGCTACAAGGCCGTGATCGACGGAGCTGCCAATTATGGTCGCGGCATGCCGATGCTGATGACCGCCGCCGGCCGGATCAACCCGGCAAAGGTTTTCGTCATGGGTGCCGGCGTGGCCGGGCTCCAGGCCATTGCCACGGCACGCCGCATGGGCGCGATCGTATCGGCGACGGATGTGCGCATGGCGGCGAAGGAAGAGGTGGAGAGCCTGGGTGCGTCCTTCGTGATGGTCGAGCCGGACGGCGACGATACGGGCCAAACCGAGGGCGGGTACGCAAAGGAAATGTCCGACGACTACAAGCGCCGCCAGGCCGAGCTGGTGGCCGAACATATCAAGGACCAGGACATTATCGTCACGACGGCGCTGATTCCCGGCCGCCCGGCACCCGTCCTGGTCAATGACGACATGGTCGCATCGATGAAGTCGGGGTCGGTGATTGTTGATATCGCCGCCGAGCAGGGTGGCAATTGCACCCAAAGCAAGCCGGGCGAGATTCACACCACCGACAACGGTGTCATCATCCTGGCCGAGTACAACCTGCCGTCGCGTCTGGCGGCGGATTCTTCCGCGTTGTACGCACGCAACCTGATGAATTTCATCGAACTGATGGTCGACAAGGACGAGAAGGAACTCGCCATCGACTGGGAAGACGAAATTATCGCCGGGACCTGCCTGACGCGCGATCGAAAGATCGTGCATTCAGCGCTGCTGCCCGCCGACGAAACCCCGCCTGCGCCGGCCGAGACGGCCGACGAACCGGCGGATGACGATACTTCATCCGAGCAAGGAGCCTGATCCATGGATCCTGCGACAATCGCCGATAACGCGGCACGCCTCGCGAACAACGCCCAGGGTGTTGTGGAAAGTGCGGCGGCCCTGGCACAGGACGCGACCCAGCTTGCCCTTACCCAGACCGCCGGAGGTGGCGATATCTTCGTGTTCCTGTTTGCGGTCTTCGTGCTCGCGGTCTTCGTAGGTTATTACGTGGTCTGGAGCGTCACCCCGGCACTGCATTCGCCGCTGATGGCCGTGACCAACGCCATTTCCTCTGTGATCATTGTCGGCGCGCTGATCGCCGCCGGGCCATCCGAGTGGGACCTTTCCAAGACCTTCGGCTTCATCGCCGTGGTCCTCGCCTCGATCAATATTTTCGGCGGGTTCATCGTGGCGCAGCGAATGCTCGCGATGTTCAAGGCGAAGCAGTAGCGAGGCGCCCGATATGTCATCTTCCCTCACAGCGTTTGCATATCTGATCGCCAGCGTCTGTTTCATCATGGCGCTGCGCGGCCTCAGCTCGCCGAAGACTGCGCGCATGGGCAATGTCTACGGCATTGTCGGCATGGTGATCGCGATCCTGACCACCCTGACCTTGCCTAGCGTTACCTCCTTCGGGACCATCGCGCTGGGCGTGGCGGTCGGCGGTGCCATCGGTGCGGTGATCGCCCTGAAGATCGCGATGACCGCGCTGCCCCAGCTGGTGGCGGCATTCCATTCGCTGGTCGGCCTCGCCGCGGTCTTTGTGGCGGCGGCCGCGTTCTTCTCGCCCGAAGCCTATGGCATCGGTACCCTGGGCGATATCAAGGCAGCCAGTCTGATCGAGATGTCGATCGGTACCGCGATCGGTGCGATCACCTTCACGGGGTCGATCATCGCCTTCGGCAAGCTGCAGGGCATCCTGCCGGGCAAGCCGCTGGTCTTCGCGGGCCAACATATGCTGAACCTGGGCCTGGGAATTGCACTCGTCTTGCTGGTGATCGCGTTGACGATCACCCAGTCCGAAACGGTCTTCTGGGCCATCGTGGTCCTGTCGCTGGTGATTGGCGTGCTGATCATTGTGCCCATCGGCGGCGCCGACATGCCGGTGGTTGTCTCGATGCTCAACTCCTATTCGGGCTGGGCGGCCGCGGGTATCGGCTTCACCCTGGGCAACATGGCGCTGATCATCGTGGGCGCGCTTGTCGGCGCCTCGGGCGCGATCCTGTCCTATGTCATGTGCAAGGGGATGAACCGCTCGTTCTTCAACGTCATCCTGGGCGGCTTCGGCGGTGAAACCGCGGCACCGGGGATGGAGGATCTGGGCGATCGCACGGTTCGTCAGGGTGCTGCCGACGACGCCGCCTTCATCATGGAGCAGGCCAACACCGTAGTCATCGTGCCCGGTTACGGCATGGCGGTGGCTCAAGCCCAGCATGCGTTAGCCGAGATGGCCAATGTGCTCGAGGAGAAGGGCGTCCAGGTCCGCTATGCCATTCACCCGGTCGCGGGTCGCATGCCGGGCCATATGAATGTGCTGCTGGCCGAGGCCAGCGTACCCTACGACGTGGTCTTCGAGCTGGACGAGATCAATTCCGACTTCTCCGCCACCGATGTCACCTTCGTGATTGGCGCGAACGACATCACCAACCCGGCGGCCAAGACCGACAAGTCGAGCCCGATCTACGGCATGCCGGTCCTCAATGTTGAGGATTCGGGTACGGTGCTGTTCATCAAGCGCTCGCTGGCATCGGGTTACGCCGGCATCGACAATCCGCTGTTCTATGAGGACAACACGATGATGCTGTTCGCCGATGCGAAGAAGATGTGCGAGGACATCGTCAAGGCACTCAAGGGCGGTGGCCACTAAGCGCCTTACCCTGAGACCCGAAACGCAAAAACGCACGACCCGGCCAGGTCGTGCGTTTTTCGTTTTCCTGAAATCAGGAGGTGTGATTCGCGCGGCTAGAAGCCTTCGCGCTCTTTGCGCTTGCGAGCGAGTTTACGCGCCCGTCGCACCGCTTCCGCCTTTTCGCGGGCACGCTTTTCAGACGGCTTCTCATAGGAGCGCCGGAGCTTCATCTCGCGAAATACGCCTTCGCGTTGCATCTTCTTCTTCAGCGCTTTCAGCGCCTGGTCGACATTGTTGTCTCGAACAACGACCTGGACGATGGGAATCACCCCCTTCCGCACATCTCGGTCCGGAAACTCGCGTTTTCGGTGCCGTCCCCACCGGGGAAGCGCCTTCTAGCACGCCATTGCGGGAAATGCCAAGGGCGTCCGGCACGTTCATCACGCTGCCGCCTTGATCGCCTACCGCCGCGTCGCCCGCGGATCGAGCGCGTCCTGCAACCCGTCGCCGAGAAAGTTGAACGCCATCACCGTCACGAAGATCACCGCGCCCGGCCCCACGGCCAGCGCCGGCGCGCGGGTCGCCAGTTCCTGGGCGTTGGTCAGCATGTTGCCCCAGCTTGGGATCGGCGGTTGAATGCCGAGGCCCAGGAAGCTGAGTACGGATTCGAGCAGGATCACCACGCCGATGGACAGGGTCGTCGCGACGATGATTGGCGAGACCACGTTGGGCAGGATGTGGCGCAGCATGATGACCGAGGGCCGTGCGCCCATCGCCTCGGCCGAGCGTACGAACTCGCGCGCCCGGATCGACAGGGTGCCGGCACGGACCAGGCGGGCGACCGTCGTCCAGCCGACCAGGGCGATGATGAAGACGATCCGATAGAGGCTCGCCAATTCGGAGTTGGCGACGGCGCCGGGCACGCCCAGTTTTTCCAGGTCGACTGCAGCCAGAACGATCAGGAGCGGCAGCAGGGGCAGGGCGATCACGCCGTCGGTGGTGCGCATCAGGAGCGTGTCGAGACGGCCACCATAGTAGCCGGCCAACAGTCCGATCGCGGTCCCGATGGTGGCCGCGCCAAGGGCCGCCACCAGCCCGACCAGTAGCGAGATGCGCCCGCCATAGAGCAGTCGCACAAAGACATCGCGCCCGGCCTCGTCGGTGCCGAGCCAGTGGGTGGCATCGGGCGGCGCATACTGGTTGAACAGGTCGACCCGTGTGGCATCGACCCCGAGCATGGCCTCGAACGCCGGGGCGAGCAGGGCAGCGAGCGCGATCAGTACGAGGACGGCGGCGCTGGCCATGGCAGGCCGGTTGCGCCGGAACCGCCGCCAGAACATGTGCGGTTCGGCCGCGCCGGTGGTTGCGCTATTGGTGGCGATGCTCATGCCGCCTCCAGGGACTTGAAGCTGATACGCGGGTCGAGCACCGCGTAGGCCATATCGGCCAGGAAGTTGCCGATCAGAACGACGAGGGTTGCCAGCAGCAGCCCGACAAGCGCCAGGTTGAAGTCGTTGCCGAGGATGGAATCGTAGATCAGCTTGCCCATGCCCAGATAGCCGAACATGGTCTCGGTGATCAGGGCGCCGGAGAAGAGGGTCCCGAAGTCGAGCGCGATTATGGTGGTCAGCGGCAGCATCGCGTTGCGCAGGCCGTGGCCGAAGACCGTACGTCCCGACCCCAGACCCTTGGCCCGCGCGGTGCGGATATAGTCCTGGCGCAGAACCTCGATCATCGCGGCGCGGGCGAAACGGGTGTAGCCGGCCAGGCTTGCGATGGTCAGGGTCGCCACCGGCAGGATCAGAAACTCGACCCGCACGAACAGGCCGGCATCGGGCCCCCCCATGCCACCGGCGGGTAGCCAGCCCAGGGTGACCGCGAACAGCAGAATGAAAACCAGGGCAAGCCAGAAGGGGGGCACCGAGATCCCCGCAAAGCAGAACAGGTTGATCGCCCCGTCGAGGGTCGATTGGGGGCGGGTGGCGGCGATGACCCCGAGGGGGATGGCGATGAGGATGGCGACGATGGAGCTGAGGCCGAGCAGGATCAAGGTGTTGCCGAGCCGGGGCAGAAGAATTTCGAGGACCGGCCGGTTGTAGGTGCGCGAGAATCCCAGATCGCCGTTCAGCACGCGGCCGAGCCAGTTGGCGTAGCGTTCCCACAGGGGCAGATCGAGGCCGTGCAGTCGCTTCAGACGCTCGCCGTCAGCCGGGGTCAGATCCGGGTTCGACGCGATCATGATGTCGATGGGATCGCCGGGCATCAGGCCGATCAGCATGAACACGACGAATGACATGATCGCCAGGACCAGCGCCATGCCGAACAGCCGTCGTGTCAGGAAGGCGAGCATGCCCGCGGTTCTACTCGGCCGACCAGTTCTCGACCCAGAGCGTGCTCGGGTACTGGTGGCCGGTCGGGGTTACGCCGGCGAGCCAACGGGGCATGACGAAGGCATTGGCGCGAAAGTAGAGCGGCAGGACGGGCAGTTGATCGGCATAGGTCTGCTGGATGGTGGTCCAGTGGCGGGTCTGGTCGGCGTCGCTGCATTCCACCTCCACCCGGTCGATGGCGTCGTCCATCACGGGATTCCGGAACCCTGTGTAGTTCTGTCCCGACCAGCCATTCTCCGTCGTCGGGATCATGGTCGAATGCATGGTCGTGCGCGGAATGTTCTCCGGCGTGGAGAACCAGGCGAACATGGCCATGGCCGGGAATTCTCGCTGCCGGATGGTCTGTCCAAACAGGACCCGGGCCGGCTGGTTGCGGATCCGGAGATCGACCCCGACTTCGCGCAAGTTCGACTGGATGACCTGCTCGACCAGTTCGCGCACCCGGTTGCCGGCCGTGGTCATGATTTCCAGCCGCAGGGGCTCGCCGGACGCATTGTGGCGAATGCCCTTGCGGATATCGGTCCAGCCGGCCTCGTCGAGCAGCGCGCGTGCCGCGTCCGGGGCGAAGGCGTATTTGCGGACATCGTCGGTGTGCATGGAATCGAGCGGGTGCACGAACGTGTCGGCGACGGGCTGCTTGCTCTCAAACAGGCGCTCGCTGATCGAGGTTCGGTCGATCGCGTGCAGCAGCGCGCGTCGCACGCGCAGGTCCGACAGCAGCGGATTGTCGAGACGCAGGTCGACATGCTCATAGAACAGGCCGGGCTTGAAGATCACGTCGAACCGGTCGCCGTGGCGTTTCTCGAACGCGATGGCCTGATCGAGCGAGATTCCGTCCTCGCCGGCGATATAGTCGATTTCCCCCGACAGCAGGTTGGCTTCCAGGGCGGCGGTGTTCTCGATGGTTCGCACGGTGATCCGCTTGAAGGCGGGCGCCTTGCCCCACCATGTGGGATTCGGTTCCAACACGATGGTGGCGCCGGGTTCCACCTGTGAAATGCGGTAGGGGCCGAAATACAGCCCCGCCTGGGTCGGGTCGGTGTCGTAGGCGTTGCGCGAACGATAGGCCGCCGGATCGCTCGCCGCGGGGCGTTCGAGATGGGCCGGCACCAGTTCGAAATCATTGATGGCCTCGGCGTCGCAGGTGCGCTTGTTCCAGAAAATTGTGAAGCGCCGCGCATCGTGGGCGACGATCTTCTCCATCCGCCGGTAGAGTTCCTGGTTGTTGATGCCTGCGGCCTCGTTGCGGCCGATTTCCCAGGTGAATGTCACATCGTCGGTCGAAACCGGCGTGCCGTCGTCCCATGTCGCGCCATCACGGATCGTGTAGTCGACCTCGAGCCCGGGTTCGCCAGCCGGAGTGGTCCAGTCGCGGATCGAGCCGGCATCGCGGGACGGCAATTCGTCACAAAGCAGACAGATCAGCTTCCAGTCCGCGTCGTAGACCGTGAATGGCCGCCGGGTCATACCATGGATCAGAGACAGTACCACATGGCTGGCGAGGTTCGGGTGGAAGCCCTGTGGAAACTGGCTAACGCCGATAACGAGCTCGTCCCTGGCCGGTCTGTCCTGCGTCAGCGCCGGGGTGCTGCCGATTGCGGTTGCGAGTGCCGCAGCGGCCAGTGCGGTCCTGAGGTTCAAGCGTCTGTTCCGTGGCGTGTAATGGTTACCTAAACATCATTCTAGGCGATCGTGCGGCGGAACGGACAATCAACAAAACGCGCTGCGGGTGGTGTCCGAACCGATCAATCGGTGCGGTGTATCAGGATGAAAGGGGGGTCCAGCCGTCCGGGTCGTGCAGATAGCCTTCGACACTGTCCAGTTGTTCGGCGGAAAACAAGCTCTGCTTGCGCGCGACATCGAGCACATCCCACCAGGTGGCAAGCGCGTGAAGGCCGACCCTCAGCTCGTCCATGGTTGTCTGGCTCTCGGGGAAAATGCCGTAGTGGAAGACGACATAAGTGTGTTCGACCACCGCGCCTGCTTCGCGAAGCGCGTTCACGAAGCGCACCTTGCTGCCTCCGTCAGTCGTCAGATCTTCAACCAGCAGGACCCGTGCGCCATCTTCCAGCGCGCCCTCGATCTGGGCCATGCGGCCAAAGCCCTTGGGCTCTTTGCGGACATAGACCATGGGTTTGCCCAGTGCGACGGCCACGAACGCGGCATATGGAATGCCGGCGGTCTCGCCACCGGCCACCACGTCGATATTGTCGCGGCCGATATCCCGTTCGATCAGGGCCACCGCATGGGCCGTCATCGCCTCGCGGGCCACTGGGAAGGCGATCACACGCCTGCAATCGATGTAGCTGGGGCTCACCCGGCCCGAGGTGAAGGTGTAGGGGTCTTCAGGACGGAAATTGACGGCACCGATATCCAGTAGGTGGCGGGCCGTGTCCTGCGCGGCGGCCGCGGCCTCTTCGGATGAATGGTTCATATCATCGGGTCGTGCCATGAGATGCCTCTAACCAGCTCTGATCCGGATGGGAATGGGTTCGCGAGATCGAAACCTAGCGTTTTTGCGTGAGTCGTTCTCGGCAATCCTAGTGCCTGTAGCGCGATGGACTGTCGGTGGTGATGTCGATCGTTGCCGGCTCTGATTCCGAAGAAGGCTCGGCTTCATGCGCCGAGCCGTTCTCCCAGCTCAGGTTCCAGCCGGCGCGTCCGAGGGCCGTCAGAATTCCGCGCGTGAAATTGTTGAGCTGGTCGTCATTCAAGGGAACGTTGAGTGTCGTGTCCGCATCGGAAATTTGCAGCACATGGGTCTCCTTCGGTCGCTCGACGATCCGCAGGCGGGTCACCAGATGGGTCTTCGGCGCTGGTGTCGCGGGACTGCTCGCCGAGGCCGGTGCGGCCGGATTGGCCGATGCGGATTGACCGGCCGCCGGTGCCGCGCTGTCGGTTGTTTGGGGCACCGGGGCGGGGCCTTGCGGGGATTCTGTTTCGGGCTTGTCGAACGGCAGTGTGTCCTGCTGGACCGCATCTTCTCCCAGGATTTTCTGCAAACCCGGAATCAGCCGTTTTACCAGGCGGCGCGTGAGCGCAAACGTGCGCTCGCGCTCGTCCTCGCCGGTGACGATGATCAGCACCCGGTCCTCGACGACCGAGTAGCGGAGTTGAAACTTTTGTGCGTGCCCCAGGGCATGGCATAATCACAGCACGGGTGTCGCAAGTCGAGGCGCACACCCGGATTGGTCTGCAGGGATTGGCCCGAATATGGACCGACGAGCAATTGCAGCTTTCCTGTGTTTCCTCGTGCTGGCCGCGACAGCAGCCGGCGCGGCCAACGAAACGCGACGGAGCTGGGAAGCGACAATTTCCGCGCGTTTGCTCAATGTGCGTGCGGGTCCCGGCGAAGGCCATGCAATCGTGACCAAGCTCAAGCGCGGCGACAAGGCGCGCGCCTTTGATGAGGACGGGCGTTGGGTGCATATCCACTCCTTCGATGACAGCGGCACTACCGGCTGGGTCCATCGTTCCTTCATCCGTTTGCCAAAGGACTTTCTGGCCCCGGCATTTGGCGACGCGGAGAACGCGTTCCTCGAATGGGCATCCGAGCGCGGCGATCTGTCCGAGGTCTCGGTGGAATCCGATAACCGTATCTCGCTGGTCTTGAGCGTTGGTGTCGCGACCGCATCCGCGGATGAAATCGCCCGTGAGGTGGCGTGCGCGTGGCGCGACAGGCTGGAGATCAACGCCAGTGTGGTGGCCACCGTCTGGCCACCCGAAGGTCCGCAGAAAGGTTGGGTCGCCCAGACATCCTGCCCCTGAGTCAGGCCGCGCCGGACGGCGCCACGATCCTTCCCGTCTGGATCAGGATAGTGCGATCGGCGACGTGCGCGGCAAAACCGGCATTCTGTTCCGCGACCAGCACGGCCGCGCCGGTCTGGACCAGTCTGGCAAGACTTTCGGCAACATCGTCGATGACCCGTGGGGACAGACCAAGGGTCGGTTCATCCAACAGATAGATGTCGGGCCGGGCCATCAAGGCGCGCCCGATCGCCAGCATCTGCTGTTGCCCGCCCGAAAGCTGCCATGCCCGGTCGGCGGGCCGCTGCGCAAGTTGGGGGAACAGCTCGAACACGGTTGCTAAACGTTCCTGCCGGTCTGCATTTCGGGCGGGACCGGCCACCAGCAGGTTTTCCGCCACCGTCAGGCCCGGGAACACTCGTCGACCCTCGGGCACATAGGCAATTCCGGCGCGGATTCGGTGTTCCGTCGCCATCTGCGAGATGTCGCGGCCGGAAACGGCAATCGCACCGTCGGAAGCCGCCAAGCCGATAATCGCGCGGAGCAGGCTCGACTTGCCGGCCCCGTTCATGCCGAGAAGACAGGTAACTTCACCCGGCGCTGCGGACAGAGACGCATTCGAAACGGCGGTGACGGCACCGTGGCGCACCGTGAGTCCCTCGATTTGCAGTCCCGGTGTCGTCATTGGTCCGCCATTCCGAAGTACGCGGCTCGCACCGCGGGGTCGGCGAGCACGGTGTCGAAGGGGCCTTCCATGATGATCCTGCCGGCATCCATACACGCCAGCCGCGTGACGCTGGTGCGGAGGAATTCGAGATTGTGGTCGATCAGCAGGATCGCGGTGCCCGCGTGGGCGAGGGCCCGGCAGATGTCTGCGACTTGCCGTTGTTCTTCATCGGCGAGACCGGCGGCCGGTTCGTCGAGAACCAGCACCCCCGGATCACCCGCAATGGCACGCGCGATTTCCACGCGGCGGCGCACACCGTGGGGCAGGGTCCCGCAATGGGTGTCTGCGTCGTCACTGAGTTTGCAAAGGGCCAGTGCGCCGTTCACCACCTTGTCCGCCGGTGCCGTGCTGCCCAGGTTGACCGCCGCGGTCGACACGACCTGTCGCACCGTCAGCTCGTCGGGCAGTTGGGATGTCTGGAAGGTGCGTGCGATCCCCGACCTTGCGATCGCCGTGGCAGACAGGACGGACAGATTCGCCGAGGCGCGCTCGACATGACCCGCGTCCCCGCGTTCGATCCCCGTCACAAGGTTGGCGAGTGTGGTCTTGCCGGCACCATTGGGACCGATCAGGCCGACGATCTCGCCGGGTTCGACCTGCAGGCTCGCGCCATCCAGTGCCCGCACGCCGCCATAGCGTTTGGACAATCCCTCGATCACCAGACCGGCGGTGGATTTTGCGGGGGGCTCGATGTCTCCGGCGATCGTCTTGGACAGCCTGGATGGTTCGCCGGCCCTCAGGAACAGGGGCGCCAGCCCGTTCGGCGCGAACACGACCATGGCCAGCAGCAGGAAGCCGACGGCAACCAGGTAATACTCGTCAAGCCCACGGAACCATTCGGGCAGGTGGGTCAGCAGCAGCGCGCCGATGACGGCGCCCGCGATCCGGAACCGGCCGCCGACGACGGTCATGGTCAGACAGGTCACCATGATTCCGAACCCCAGCGTCTCGGGCGAGACCACCCGGTTGGTGTGCACGAATAATGCACCTGCGGCACCGCCGAATGCTGCGCTGAAAAGAAACGCACGGAACCGCAACAAACCCGGTTCGATGCCGAAGGCTGGCGCGGCGAGCGGTGTCTCTCGCATGACTGTGAAAGACGAGACCCGCGACGGCCGCAGCTGCCAGTGGGCGATGAGCATGGCCGCCGCGGCGAGCGCCCAGACAAAGACCAATAGCGGCAATCCGCGTCCGACCTGCCAGTCGAACAGGATGACGGGCGGAACTCCGGGAATACCGTTGGCGCCGCCGGTAACGGACTCCCAGTTCACCGCGATCACGAGCAGCAATTGATTCAAGGCCAGGGTCGCGAGCGCGAAATAGTGGGAGGCTAGCCGCAACACGGGCGCGGCCACGATGGCGGCGAGCAGCGTCGCCAGCGCGATCGACAGGGGGAAGGTGATCAGAAACCCGGTGCCGAACTGGCTGCCGACAATACCGGTGACATAGGCGCCGACGCCGAAAAAGGCGCCCTGAGCAAGGCTGAGTGCACCTGAATGGCCGAAGATGAACTGATAGCCCAGCACCATGATCACATAGACCCCCGACAGGGTCAGGATGCGCTGGTCGTAGGACGAGGCGAACAAGGTGGCATAGACCGCCAGCGCGACGCCGCCCGCGATCAGCGTCACCCGGTCACGGCCGAGATGCATCCCCGTCATGCCCGCACCCTCTGGGGTTCTCCGAAAACACCTTCGGGCCGGACGAACAGAACCAGCAGGACCGCGATATAGAGCATGGCCTCGGCGACCGGTTGGGACGATACGGACGCGACGCCAACTTCGAAAACGGCGATCAGAAGCGCACCGACGCTGGCGCCGCGCAGGCTGCCCCAGCCCCCGATGACGACGGCGATATAGGCCTTGAGGATCAGGATGCCGCCATCGGATGGCGAGACGAAGAACTGATGGGCGAGCAGCAGGCCCGCCGCCCCGGCGAAGGCTGTGCCGAGAGCGAAACCGAGCAGGGTAATCCGGACCAGGCGAATGCCCAGCGCGCGTGCCATTTCCGGATCCTGAGAGCAGGCCCGGAACTGGCGGCCGAGTTGGGTGCGCTGGAGGACGAAGGCGAGCGCACCGATCAGCAAGGCTGCCGTGGCGATGATGGCGAGGGACTGGAGGCTGACCGTGACACCGAGAAACTCCACCGCGCCGCTGCCGACCAGGGCCGGAGCTGTTCGGGGTGCGGCGCCGAACACGGCATTCAGGCCGTTGGTGACGATGATCCCGAAGGCGATGGTGGTCACGAACACCGAGACCGGTGGGCGCGAGCGTATCGGCAGGTAGGCGACACCGGCGATGATCAGGCCGAGAAGCGCGGTCACAACAAGGACGCCGGGCAGCAACACAATCCCGGGAATGCCGGCCGGTAGAAGGCCGGCAATGGCCACCGCGGCGAATCCGCCGGCGACCACGCTTTCGCCGTGGGCGAAATTGACCGCCGTCGTTGCGTTCAGCACCAGCACGAACCCGATGGCGACGAGAGCGTAGGCGGAACCCAGCGCGAGCGCGTTGAGGGCGAGCTGTGCGGCGAACATGGCGGTCTGGTTCGTCCCGGCGTGCGTCGAAGGCGCGTCTAGAGCACGCCCGTGACGTTCCGGTAGCGCTTGACGATCTGCGGCACCCGGTCCGCGCCGATGTAGCAGAGGATGACGGCGGAGTGAGCCATGTTGCCCTTTCCGTCGGAGGCATAGGTCATGGCGAGGCCGTCATAGCGGTTGGACTCGAGCCAGGACCGAACACCGGCGGCATCCCTGGCGCCGCCGCGGATCGCGGCGAGCACCATGTTCACACCGTCATATTGGCCGAGCGCGAAGGCATCCGGCTCGCGGTTGAAGGATTTGCGGTAGGCGTCCGCGAACGCACGGAATTCGGGGCCGGTTTCGGAAATCGGCGACCACCCGGATTCGGCGCACCCGCCCAGCAGTTCGGCGGACTCAAGCAGAGCGGCGGTTTCTGGCTGATGCATGGCCGATCCCGCGACGATGGGAATGTCGAGACCCATGGCGCGGGCCTGACGAATGACCAGCGCCGTCGGCCCCGAATGGAGATGCAGCAACAGGACATCGGCACCGGAATCACGAACCTTGGAAAGCACCGGCAGCATGTCTTTCACCGAGACCTCGAGCCCCTCGGTGAAGACCGGTGGTTGACCGAGCGCCCGGAGGTTGCGGTCGAGCTCGGCCCGGCCGCTCTGCCCATAGGCCGTGGTCTGGGAGATGATTGCGGGCTTCTTCGCGCCCAGTTCCTCAACCGCGTAGCGGGCGTGGGCCGCCTTCACCACCACGTCACCGGGGAAGAAGCGGAACACGTTGGGGCTGCCGAGTTCGGTGATCCGTGCTGTTCCCGACACGGTGATCATGGGAACGTCGAATTCATCGGCGAGCGGGATCAGCGCCAGCATCTGGGTGCCGAGCATAGGGGCGACGACGGAAACCACATCCTTGGCGTTCATCGCGCGCTCGAACGCGTTGACGGCGACCTCGGGTGAGGTGGCGGTGTCGGCCACATCGAAGGCGACATCCGAACCGTCAAGTGCCAGTTCGGCGCCGTTCTTCTGGCTCGTGCCCTCAAGGGACAGGAAACCGGTGATCGGAACGAGGACGGGAATACGCAAACTGTCGGCAGCGGCAGTGGTGACCAAGGACAGTCCTGCGGTGATAATTGCGGTCGCTAGGCCGATCCGGCGCAACCCTGGCAACATGAGACTTCTCCCGGGCTTTGACCGGGTCATGTGGCGGGCGGAGCGTCCATCGAGACGGTCCGTGACAACTCCCTCCGCCGGTATGACCCGGATCAGGTTTGTGGGTTTTCTCTCAGCCCCGCCTGCATCTCCCGACGCTTGCGAGGCACCCCAGCATCACAGACTGGGCTCACGATGGGTCGGGTCCGGCGGCGTGTCAAGCCGATCAGTGCGTGTGGTCGCCGGCGATGTAGCGGGTGCCGTCGAACAGGGTGAAGAATTCGCCTAGCAGAGGATGGGCGATCTGGCCCGGCTCCGGGTCGGCGACGAGGTTGCGTTCGGCGACGTAGGTGGTGTGCGACGCGTCGTGCACCATCACATGGTACCAGGGTGCGTCCTTCGGCGGACGCGATCGGGCGACGCTCTCGTACCAATCCTCGGTGCCCTGAAAGACCGGATCCACGTTGAAGACCGCACCGCGGTAGCCAAATAACTGGTGGCGCACGATCTGGCCGATGTGGAACCGGGTGTCGGATTCACTCATCCCGGCGATCCTCAGGATGCCGGACGCCGTTGGGCGTCGCGGTCCACATAGGCGTAGACGGCCTCGGCGCTGGCGACGAGGTTTTCGTGCTCGTCATGGACTTCCGCACCGGCGAAATAAATCCGACGGCCGGCCCGGATCACCCTGGCGGTGCAGATCAGGGTCGAACCCTTGGCACGGCCGACGAAGTTGACGTTCAGGGAGACGGTCACATTACCCCGGCGCTTTTCGGGGTCCGGCTCGTAGACGCCGCAGAATCCCGTAGCGGCGTCGATCAGCGAGGCGGTGACGCCACCGTGCAAGCCGCCCTGCCGGTTTTTGTGGCGCTCCTCGATGTCGACGGCGATCCGGGCAAAACCCTCACGCCAGTCGATCAGTCGGAATCCGAGGAACCCGTTCAGTCCCTCCGTCAGGTCGCGTGCTTCGAAATCGGTCATGGGTGTTGTCTCTGATACGGAATGATGCGCTGATATGCCCGATCGGCACGGGTGGGGCAATTCCCGAACGCGCATGGGACGGTTACACTGCAATATCTTGAGAGGAGAGTTGCGTGAACCAGACCGACAATCCGGGCCGCCGCCTGCGCCCCGCCATCGATGCGCTCGAGGGATCGTTGATCCGCAAGGTTGCGGACGCGAATCTCGGCCGCGAGGACTTGATCGCGCTCTGGTTCGGCGAGCCGAACGTGGCGACGCCCGACTACATCAAGAACGCCGCGAGCGCGGCGCTCGCTGACGACCAAGTTTTCTATGCCCAGAACCGGGGCATCCCGCCGCTGCGCGAGACGATCGCGGAATATTCCTCAAACCTGATCGGCCGGCCCATCGATGTCGACCGGATCACGGTCGCCGTCTCGGGCATGGCGGCGATCATGCTGACCTCCCAGACCCTGGTGGACAATGGCGACAACGTGCTGGTGGTCGGGCCCGTCTGGCCCAACTGCAAGGGCACGATCTTCGTCATGGGGGGCGAGGCGCGCACCATCCCTCTGACACCGGACGAGACCGGGGCTTGGCACCTCGACCTGGACGATATCCGTGCGGCCTGCGACGAGCGCACCCGCGCCGTCTTCGTGAACTCGCCGGGCAACCCGACCGGCTGGATCATGGAGCAGGACCAGCAGCGCGAACTGCTGGACTTCTGCCGTGAGCGCGGGATATACGTGATCTCCGACGAGGTCTATATCCGTCTCATCTACGACCGGCCGCGCGCGCCCTCCTTCCTCGACATCTGCGAGCCCGACGACCCGGTGATCGCCATCAACTCCTTCTCCAAGACCTGGTCGATGACCGGCTGGCGGCTCGGCTGGCTGACCCATCCGCCTCATCTCGGGCCGGACCTGTCGAAGCTCAACGAGTTCAACGTCGCCTCGCCGACCACCTTCGTCCAGCATGCCGGGGTGACGGCGATCCGCGAGGGCGAGGCGTTCGTGGCCGAGATGGTCGAGCGCTACCGGCGCAACCGCGACCTGGTGTTCCAGCGGCTCGCGGCCATGCCCAAGGTTCGCCTGTCGCGGCCCGAGGGCGCCTTCTATGCCTTCTTGGCCGTGGACGGCATGACCGACAGCTTCGAATACGCCAAGGAACTCATCGCCGATCACGGCGTGGGGCTGGCGCCCGGCCGGGCGTTCGGACCCGAGGGCGAGGGCTGGCTGCGGCTCTGCTTCGCCGCCGAGCCCGACACATTGTCCGAGGCGCTCGACCGGCTCGAGCCGGCCTTCTCCTAGGTGCGGGGAGGAACTTCGAATGAAAGTCGTCATCACCGGTGGCACGGGCATGCTGGGCCGCCGGCTCGCGCTGCGCATACTCGCCAAGCCCGAGCTGGTCGGGCCGGGTGGTGCGTCTGAGGCGGTCGAGAAACTGGTGCTTTTCGATGCGTTCGAGCCGGTGGAACCGCCGCCCGAGGATCCCCGGGTTGAATTCGTTACGGGCGACATTTGCGATCCGGCGACTGTCGATGCGCTGATCGACTGCGAAACGGACTCGGTCTTTCATTTCGCAGCCGTGGTCAGCGGTGGCGCCGAGGCGGATTTCGATCTGGGTTTTGCCGTCAATCTCGAAGGCAGCCGCAACGTGCTGGAGGCGAGCCGGCGAACGGCGCGCTGCCCCAAGATCGTGTTCACCAGTTCTCTCGCGGTCTATGGCGGCGAACGCTCGATCGACGATTTAACCGCACTGACGCCACAGACCTCCTATGGCGCGCAGAAAGCCATCGGTGAACTTCTGGTCAATGACTACACCCGGAAGGGTTTTGTCGACGGGCGAACGCTGCGGCTGCCGACCATCGTGGTGCGGCCCGGCAAACCCAACAAGGCGGCGTCGGGGTTTGCGAGTTCTATCCTGCGCGAGCCGCTCCAGGGCGAGACGGTCGCGAACCCGGTGTCGCCCGAGACGCGGATGCTGATTCTGTCGCCGAAGCGCGCGGTTCAGGCCTTCATCGACGTGCACAATGCCGATGATGACGTGCTGGGGCGCAACCGCGCGGTGATGATGAACGGGATATCGCCGACCATCGGCGAGATGCTCGATGCGCTGCGCGCGATCGGCGGCGATGCGGTTGCGGACAGGGTCCGCTCCGAGCCCGACGAGCTGGTTCAGTCCATCGTTGATGGCTGGCCCTGGTTTGCGGATGGCGCGCGTGCGCGTGCACTGGGCATGGAGCCCGACGCGTCGGTTGAGGAAATTATCGAGACGTTTATCGCCGAAGAGTTGGGCGGCAAAATCGAGGGCTGATCAGGCTTCGAACTCGAGCAGCGCCGTGATCGGCACATCGAGATATTCGCGCCCGCCGAGGCCTTCCAGCTCGATGATGAACGCGGCCGCGCGCACATCGGCGCCCGACTCGCGAAGCAGGTGCAAGGCACCGCCGGCCGTGCCGCCGGTGGCAAGCAGATCATCGATGATGACGACCTTCTGACCCTTCTGGATGGCGTCCGTCTGCATCTCGACAGTGTCCGAGCCGTATTCCAGGTCGTATGTGTAGGATGTCGTTTCGCCCGGCAACTTGCCCTGTTTGCGCAGCATGATTAAGCTACAACCCAGCTGCAGGGCGAGCGGTGCGCCGACCAAGAAACCTCGGCTCTCGATGCCCGCCACGACATCCGGTTCGTGCTGGCGAACGGCCACAGCGAGCAGGTCGACAGTGTGACGCCAAGCTTGCGGATGGGCCAACAGGGTGGAGATATCGTAGAAAAGGATACCCGGTTTCGGGAAATCCGGGATGGTGCGGATGTGGTCGGCGATGTCCATAATTCTCTCAATTCCTGCGATGCACGGGACGGCCGGATGCTAGCGGCGGGGCCTTCGTGAAACAATCTTTCTAAATGGCGAACGCGGTAATCCCATCCGCTTTGGCTTGTCGGCGCGATGAAACACCTGTTTCATATATTGGCTCAGTGATTCAACTGTTGCAGGATTGGGCTGAGCCGGAGGAATGGGGGACCGCCAATATGAACGATCTTCGCGATCAGGAACCAACGAGCGAGCAAATACTCGCCGATCTGCTGGATGTCTTTGCGAATCTCAGCCCGCAATTGCGTCGCGCGGCCCACTACATGATCGACAGGCCCAACGAGATCGCTTTCACTTCAACGCGGACATCATCGTGATCCCGGCCCACCGGCCCTATGTCGGCGACTATCTGCTGGGCTCGAATGCGGCCCGGGTGGCACGCCATGCCGACCAGTCGGTGTTGATTGTCCGCTAGGTCACGGTTCCGGCCATGAAGGACAATGATCCGTTCGATTATGTGATCGTCGGCGCGGGCAGCGCGGGCTGTGTGCTTGCCAACCGGTTGACGGAGAACGGGAAGCATCGCGTCCTGCTCCTGGAAGCGGGCGGCAAGGACTCCAACCCCTGGCTTCACATCCCGCTGGGCTACGGCAAGGTCTTCGACGACCCGAAGGTAAACTGGTGCTATTCGACGGAGCCGGACCCGACCTGCGGAAATCGCCGGATCGTGCAGCCTCGCGGCAAGGTGCTGGGCGGCTCCAGCTCCATCAACGGCATGGTCTATATCCGCGGCAATGCCGCCGACTACGACCATTGGCGCCAGCTCGGCAACACGGGCTGGAGCTACGACGACGTGCTGCCCTACTTCCGCAAACTGGAGGACAATGTCCGCGGCGAGGATGCGTTCCACGGCACGGGCGGCCCCCAGGCCGTATCCGAGCAGCGCGATTTCCACCCTCTCGGCCGGGCCCATCTGGAAGCCGCGGTGCAGGCGGGCCATCCCCTCAATCCGGACTTCAACGGTGCGACACAGGAGGGGTTCGGACGCTACCAGGTCACCCAGCGCACTGGCCGGCGCTGGTCGACTGCGCGCGGATATCTGCGCCCGGCGCGAAAGCGCCCGAACCTGACGATCGAAACGGGGGCGCTCGCCAACCGCGTGTTGTTCGAGGGCCGGCGTGCCGTGGGTGTGGAATACACCGTGGGCGACGAAGTTCGGGTCGTGCGTCCCAGGGCGGAGGTGATCCTGGCGCTCGGGGCGTTCAACTCACCACAACTGCTCCAGCTTTCCGGTGTTGGCCCGGCCGCGCTGTTGCGCGAACACGGCATCGACCTGGTCGCAGACGTGCCCGGCGTGGGGGCCGATATGCAGGATCACTACCTGGTGCGCACCGTCTACCGATGCAAACAGCCGGTGACCCTGAACGACGTGATGCAGAGCCCGGTGCGCAAGGCCGGAACCATGCTGCGCTATCTCCTGTTTCGCCGCGGCATGATGGCGATGGCCGCCGTGCCGACCGGCGGGTTTTTCCGCAGCGATCCGAGCCTCGAGACACCCGACCTGCAGCATCACATCGTGCTCTATTCGAATGGCGGCGCATCGGGCAAGCACGGCTCCAACCTGCACGAATTCTCGGGGATTTCGGCGACGGTCATCATGCTGCGACCGGAAAGCCGTGGGGCGGTCGAGATCGGGTCGGCCGACCCGCGCCAGGCCCCGTTGATCAAGAGCCAATATCTGGCTTCCGACAACGATGCCCGGGCGCTGATGCGCGGCGTTCGCGTGATACAGGAGATCATGCGCCAGCCGGCGCTGGAGCCCTATGTCGGCGAGGCGGTCGAGCCCGGCCCCTACGTGGTCACCGACGAGGATGTGATCGCGTATCTGCGCAATTTCGGGAACACGGGCTTTCACCCGACAAGCACGTGCCGCATGGGCCACGATGCGAACTCCGTCGTCGACCCGAGATTGCGCGTGCACGGCTTCGACGGGCTGCGGGTGGTGGATGCCTCGATCATGCCGGCGGTCACCACGGGCAACACCAACGCGCCGGTGATCATGATCGCGGAGAAGGCGTCGGACATGATCCTGGAGGATGCGCACAGCGATCCGGCGCGCAGTGCCGCGGCGTGATGGCAATGTCTTTCAAGCATGTTTGCAAAGCCGCGCCGGGTGTCGTATGTAGCCCGCCGTCGGGAAGTAGCTCAGCCTGGTAGAGCACTACGTTCGGGACGTAGGGGCCGGAGGTTCGAATCCTCTCTTCCCGACCATTTTCTCCATTTAATCCGGTTTTCGGCCAGCCTCAGACAGCCGCTGGGGGGGCGGCGGAACCGCTATGAATCGCTGCAAATGCCCTGCTTTTTCCACTTCCTAGGTTGCTATCTATATCCAGATTCTACGACACCCTGAATCGGATATGAATCCAGTCTGTGTGGAACAGGATTGGAACAAGGAGTTGTTCCTGAAGGAGCAGGGGACGATTCCCGAGAACACCAACTTCGGCATCAAGTCATCGACCGCCCGTGCCTTCGTCGATGCGAACGGCCTGAAACTACCCCAGCCCTATTCAAAAGCGATGTCGCGTCGTGACATGGCAGACCTGATCACCAAGACAACGCATCTGGTTGGTTGCTGGGTGTCTCGTGCAACAGCCCAGAAGATGGCATCAGATCAGAAGCAGGAGTTGTCGGTGACCCCGACGATGCAGCGTCAGGTCGAGGCGCTTCGGTAGGACTGACTAAGCCCACAAAGACCTAAGGATGCTCCAGCGTTACGTTTAGCTAAGACCTGAAAACCTTGCCCGGAAGTTAGGTGCTGTCCAGATTCTGAGGTAGGGTAGGTTCGTAACCCGAGACCAATGAGAAGAGGGAATCATGAAAGCACTACTGCTGGGGAAATATGCCCCCCATGCGCTGAAAGGTCTAATT
>PBWR01000014.1 GCA_002727315.1 Alphaproteobacteria bacterium | reverse complement strand
TGAAGGCGACGGTTTGCTAAATCGTTATACGGGTAACCCCGTATCGAGGGTTCGAATCCCTCTCCCTCCGCCATTTATCTCCGAATTCAGACGTTCGAATCCTCGAGCGAATGCTAACCCGTCTGGTAACGGCTTACCTCTTCTTGGGCGGCTGCGGGCGGGTGAAGACCAGCTCGGAATCCGTCGAGGCCTTCGCGTCCAGCTTGTAGCCGGCGGCATCGAAGTCCTTCAGACCTTTCGCTCGGTCCACCCGGTTCTCCATGATCCAGCGCGCCATCGCGCCGCGCGCATGCTTGGCGTAGTACATGAGGGAGCGGGCCTTGCCGTCCTTCACGTTCAGGAACTTCGCGCCGATCACAGTCTGCCCGAGCGCCTTGGTGTCCACGGCCTTGAAGTATTCATTCGAGGCGAGATTGACCACGGTTGGATCGTCATGATCGGCGAGGTCTTCGTTCAGCTGTTCGGCAATGCGCGTGCCCCAGAACTCATACAGGGATTTCCCGCGGCCATTCGCCATCTTGGTACCCATCTCGAGGCGATACGGCTGGATTGCATCCATTGGCCGCAAGACGCCGTAAAGGCCTGAGAGAATGCGCAAATGGTCCTGCGCATAGGACAGCGCCTCGTCGGGCAGGCTGTCCGTCTCCAGGCCCCAATAGACGTCGCCGTCGAAGGCCAGCCCGGCCGGCTTGGCGGTATTGCTCCGGTTATCCAGCTTGAACGCTTGGAACCGTTCGAAGTTAATGTCCGCGAGCTTGTCGCTGATATGCATCAGGCGTTTCAGATCTTCCGCCGTCTGGGATTTGGCGACGGTGGCGAGTTCGAACGTATCGTCGTGCAGCCGAGGTTGCGTGACCGGGACGGGCGTCTCGATCGGGTCCATATTCAGTTTTTTTGCAGGGGACAGCAGCGTCAGCATGTTTGGCCCTTTCCTCCTAACATCAACCCGGCCAATCCAGGTTCGTATGCGTGGGTTTGTGACCCGATGAAATTAGTTCCTCACCTTAGAAAATCAAGTCGGTACTGTCGGGCCGAACGGGGCGAAGGCAAGGGAACTGGTTCATGTATCGTGGCTTGCGCCCGGGCCGAGTGGCGTATAGCCCTGTTTGGGTCTCAAACCGGAGGATGCCATGACCGCGCCGAAAACTTTCCGCCAGCTTGCCGAGGAAAGCTCACCCCTCGTGATACCTGGCGCGCATGACGCGCTGACCGCTCGGATTATCGAGCAGACTGGCTTCGATGCCTTCATGATCGGCGGCTTCCAGATTGTCGGCGCGCGCTTCGGCGTCCCCGATATCGGCCTGCTGGGGCTGGGCGAGATTTCCGCCGGTGTGCACGACATCCTCTCGGTCACCGATCTACCCTGTCTGGTTGATGTTGATACGGGTTACGGCGACGTAAAGAACGCCGTCTACTCACTGAACCATTACGAGAAGCTCGGGGCGCAGGCGATCTTCATCGAGGACCAGCTTGCGCCGAAACGCTGCGGTCACATGGCCGGTAAGCGGATTGTCCCGGCCGAGGAGATGGAGGCAAAGCTCAGCGCATGTGCCGGGGAGCGACGCGATCCCGAGACCTACATCATTGCGCGCACCGATGCGATTGCCACCGACGGGATCGACGAGGCGCTGCGCCGAGGCGAGCGCTACATGAAGGCTGGCGCCGATGCGCTATTCGTCGAGGCGCCGACCACGGTCGAGGACATGCGGCGGATTTGTGAGGCGCTGCCCGTTCCCCAGCTGGCCAACATGATCGAGGGCGGCGTGACTCCTTTGTTGCCGCCAGCTGAGCTCGGTGAGATCGGCTACAGCATCGCGAGCTACGGCATCACGACCCTGATGCTGACGGCGCGCACGATCCGCGACACCCTGGCCGATATCAAGAGCGGCGAGCTGAAGCTCGCCAATACCGGGCTGACCTTTCCGGAGTATCTCGATATCGTCGAGATGCCCCGCTGGTCTGCCATCGAGGACCGTTACGAACATTGAGTGGATTTCCCGCCATGGACCCCTTGAGCACCGATATTTTGACTTTCTGGTTCGGTCACGCCGATCCGTCCCTCGAGATGGAGAAGCGGGAGGTTTGGTTTCGCTCCACGCCGGAATTCGATGCCGAACTGGTCACGCGTTATGCCGAATGCCAGGAACGGGCCGGCGGTGGTGCGTTTGATCACTTCGTCGACCACGAGGCTGATTGCCTGGCGCTCATCCTCATGCTCGACCAGTTCCCGCGGAACATTCACCGGGGTACGCCACGAGCCTTCGGGACGGACGCTAAGGCGCGCGAAATAGCCCGTGTGGCGCTGGAACGCAGTTATGATCGGGGCAAGGGCGTGTGGCAGCGAATTTTTCTATATCTGCCATTCGAGCACAGCGAGGATCTGGCTGATCAGGATCGGGCCTGTGCCTTGTATGAACCGCTGGGCGAGGAACGCTCCTACCAATCGGCACTTGATCATCGCGAGGCGATCCGCACATTCGGGCGCTTTCCACACCGCAACGCCGTTCTGGGCCGGGTGTCCACGCCCGAGGAGGAAGCCTATCTCGAGGATCCGCCCCTGTGGGGCAAGACGGCGGCCGAGGTGGCGGAAATCGAGCAGCGTAAAGCCGCTCGAGAAGCCGCGGGACAGAACTAGGTCCGGCGGTCCGCTAGGTGGACGGCCGGCGCAGGATGTAGAGCCCGCTTGCGGCCAGGATCATGCCGCCGATGATGGTCATGGCATCGGGCACATCGCCGAACACAGCCAGGCCGATGGCCGAAGCCCAGATCAGCTCGCTATAGGAGAAGGGTGCCACCAGCGAGGCGGGGGCCGCCTGGTAGGCCCGGATCAACAGAAAATGCGCCGCGGCACCAAGGCATGCTGCGGCCGCCAGATAGGCGATGGCGATGAGGCTGGGTGTCACCCAGAAGAACGGCAGGGCCATTGACGAGGCTGCAAGCCCGACAAGGGTTGCGGTATAGAGCAACGATGTCGATGATACCGCCTGGCTAATTGGCCGGGTCAGAGTCTGATAGGTCGCCGCGCAAATGGCCGCGGCGAGTGGCACGAGCGAGGCCGTGTCGAACACGCTGGTGCCTGGTCGGATGACGATCAAAACACCGCCAAAGCCGACCAGGATGGCCGCCCAATGCTTGGCTGTGACTCGTTCCTTGAGGAACAGCGCCGAGGCGCCCGCGATGATCAAGGGGGCAACAAAGCCGATCGCGATCGCTTCGGCCAGCGGCATCAGGCCGACGGCGACAAACATGAGGCTGACCGTCGCCATCAGGGTGAGCGCGCGCACGATCTGCAGGCCAAAGAGCTGTGTTGTGACAACGCGTGACAGGCGCGGTCCCAGTAGGGTCGTCAGGAGAATTGCCTGGAAGAGATATTGCGACCAGATGATCAACGCGATGGGGACGTCGCCGCGCACCGTCTTGATGAAGCCGTGCATGGCGATAAAGCACAGGGAGGCGAAACACATGGTCGCTATGGCGTCCAGGCGTGCGCGTGGTGTCAGCTCGTTGGAGGGGGCAACGGTCATCGCGGTCGACGGAAACCGGGTTTGGGTGAACGAAAGGACAATCCGGTTGATTGGCGTGCAGGAAAATCATTGGTACTCGTCCGCCGCACGCGGCGCAATCGGCCGTGCGCGCTTCCGAATGCTGTTCAGGCAGCGGCCGTTGCGCAGCGTGGCAGCGATACCCGGAAGAAGCTCGTCCCGTCGGGCTGGAACTGGACCGTCAGGGCCATGATGGCCAAGATGGCGAGCAAGGACATCCAGACCCGGGCGGTTCCCGCGGTCAGGGATCAGATGGGACGCGCCGGTTCCACGATCGGTACATCTTTCCTGCCCGCACGTTGCATTTACGATTTCAGCTTCAACAACTCGTGTAAAATATGTTTTCCACTTTGGCATCACAATAATTGACATTGCAAATTGTTCGCATTGGTGTGGTGTTCTCATCTTCGGCGCCTCGCGTCGAGCGGTTGGTAAATTCTGGGAGGATCAGATGAATAAACTGAAGTCAGTTGCGATTGCCGCTGGTTTCGCCGCGGCAGGTGCGTTTGCTACTTCGACGGCGTCGGCCGACGAATTGTCACTCGCCTATTTCATGGGCCCCAAACATCCGATGAATGCGGGTGTGATGGGTCCTTTCGGAGAAAAGCTGGCGGAACTTTCCGGCGGCAAGCTGATCGTGAAGCAGTTCCCGGGCGGCGCACTGAACAAGGTGCCGCCGAAGCAGTATTCGATCCTGCTGAACGGTGTCGCCGATATTATCTTCACGCTGCCGGGTTACACGGCCGATGTGTTCCCGAAGACGAACGTCATGGGTCTACCGGACCTGTGTGATTCGGCCTTCTCGTGCACCGAGGCCATGCAGCGTGTGCGCGGTGAGTTGGAGAAAGAGTACAACGCCAAGGTGATCGCCATCTGGGCCAACGCCCCGCCGGTCCTGATTACCAAGGACAAAGCGGTGCGCTCGCTCGAGGACCTTGCGGGCATGAAGATCCGTGTGACGTCTAAGTCCGATGTGCCGATTGTCGAGGCCTTGGGCGCCAGCGCGGTGGCTCAGCCAGTCACGGTGATCAACCAGAACCTCGCCAACGGCGTGATCGACGGAATCATGATCGATCCTTCGGCCATTGGCGCCTTCAAGCTGTTTGAGCCGGCCAACTATGTGACCACCTGGTTCCCGGGTTCGGGTTCCGCCTTCGTCCTTTTGATGAACAAGGATGTCTATAACGGCCTTTCGGACGAAGAGAAGGGCTGGGTCGATGCGGCGGCCAGCACCGAGCTTTCACTGGGGGCGGGCAAGGCCTATGACGCGGCATCAGCCCGCGGCATTGGTGCGGCGAAGAAAAACGGCAACGAGATGATCGAGCTGTCCGACGCCGAGAAGGCCAAGTTCCAGGCCAAAGTCGACGCGGTCATGGCCGAACTGGCGAAGAAGCCAGTCGGTGACACGACCATCGGTGCCATGATCAGCAAGATGAAAGGACAGGGCAGCTAAGCGTGCCCGCGCCGCAGAACAAGGTCCTGCACTGGGCCGACGAACAGCTCGGCCGTCTGGCCGGGCTGTTCGCCGTGCTCGGGGCGATCGGCGTGTGCGTCCTGATGGCGAACATCCTGATCGCCGTGTTCTGGCGTTATGCGCTCAACGATCCGATATTTGGCATCGACGATATCTCGGTGCTGGTGCTCGCTGTCGTCGCGGCCTGCTCGGTCGCCTATGGCGCGCGCAACAATTCCCACGTTGCTGTCGATGTGATCACCAAGTTCTTCGGCCGTTCGGCTACCCGCTACACCGATGCGGTGATGCGGCTGATGGCGCTGTCGATCACCGGCCTGGCGGCCTATGCCTTGTGGACCAAGGCCTGCGGGTTCGAGGAAGCGTGCATCACGGAAAACCTGAGTATCGAGCACACCTGGTTCTATCATTTCCTGGGGGTGGCACTGTTGTTCTACTCCCTCCACCTGCTGGTTCAGCTGTTTACCGGCGTTGTCCACTGGCGGGGTGAAGACCCCAACGAGATCGGCGACTGATGGATCGCGAAACGATAGCGTTAATCGGGTTTATCGCGCTTTTCATCCTCTTGTTCATCCGCATGCCGGTCGGCCTGACGATGATGCTGATCGGTACCGTCGGGATCTATGCCATTCGGCCGGTCGCCGCGATACCAACGCTGGCAGGGGAGATTTTTGCAGAAGCGGCCAACTTCCCGCTGATCATCATTCCGCTATTCGTGCTTATGGGGAACCTGGCCGGGGCCTCGGGCATGAGCCGCGATCTCTACAAGGCGGCCAATGTCTGGCTCGGCCATATGAAGGGTGGTCTCGCCTCGGCCACGGTCGTCGGGTGTGCTGGATTTTCGGCCCTATCGGGTTCGTCGCTGGCCGCGGCCTTGACCATGGGGCGTGTCTCGTTGCCAGAGATGCAGCGTTACAATTATGACAACGGCCTGGCGACGGGCGCCATTGCGGCGGGCGGCACCCTCGGCATCCTGATCCCGCCATCGGCGGGTTTCGTGATCTATGCCATCCTGACCGAGGAAAGCATCGGCCGCCTGTTTCTCGCCGGTGTATTCCCGGGAATCCTCTTGACCCTCCTGTTCGTGGTGGCGATCTGGATAGTCGTAACCCGCGACCCGGCAAAGGCACCCCAGGGCGCGGATGCCGTCCCGATGGGCGAACGCATGCGCGCGCTGGCCGGCGCGGGCTGGATCATCGGCATCGTCGTGCTGACCATCGGCGGTATCTATACCGGCATCTTTTCCGCCATCGAGGCGGCGGGGATCGGTGCGGCGCTGGCGTTCGTGGTTACGGTCATCCGCAAGGCCGTGTCATGGCCCAACATGAAGGAGGTCTTCACCTCCAAATTGCGGGCGTCGGGCACGCTGTTCATGATTCTGTTCGGCGCCTTCGTCTTCAAGACCTTCGTCGGCTTCACCGGCATTACCTTCGCCCTCTCAACGTGGGTTGGCGAGCAGGGCTTCACCGGCATGGAGATCGTGATCGCTTTCCTGATCATGTTCATCGTGCTCGGCACCTTCCTGGAAGGCTTCGCCATCCTGGTGCTGACCGTGCCGCTGATTCAGCCGATCATCGAACCCCTCGGGGTCGATATGATCTGGTTTGGCGTCATGATGGTGATCGCGTTGGAGATGGGCCTGATCTCGCCGCCGGTGGGCGTCAACGTGTTCGTCGTGAAGGGGATTGCCGACGGTGTGCCGCTGAACACGATCTTCCGGGGAATCTGGCCGTTCTGGTTTGCCATGCTGCTCGGCGTGGTGATCCTGGTCGTGTTCCCGGAAATTGCCCTGATCCTACCCAACACCATGTTCGGCAGCTGACGCCCGGATTCCGTTTCAGGTGATGGACGTTTCGCGCGGCAACCGGCCGTAACCCTCGATCGGGTCGGTGATGCCGTGGGCGCGCAGCGCATACCAATAGGTCGTCTGGTTGATCGACAGGAACGGCTTTCCGAACTTCTGCTGCATATGCTCCATCATATGACCGATGCCGATCGAGGCGCCGATATGCACCAGCACGTCGATATCGTCGCCATCGATCTTCTCGAACGCCGATTCTACATCCGACATCTCGATGTTGATGGAGTGGACCGGATGTTCGACGCCGAGACAGACGGACTGGGAAACCTCGAACCCGGGTTCTTCGTAGTAGCCGAACGTATTTTTCAGGGTTTGTTCGTACAGCGGCACCCAGATCGCAATCCGCTTGGCATCCAGCTTGCGGAGCGCGGCCTCCATGGCGTCCGTTGCCGTAATGTACGGCACGTCATCGGCGCGGTCGCGGAATTCCTCGCGGTAGCGTGACTGCCGGTCGATCGACTAGGTGCGCATTTCAAGTGAGTTGGCGCCGATGATCATGTCGGGCCAGCAACCATGGGCGTCGGGAATGGAATCCAACACAGCCCCCGCCACATCGTCCCGGCTTTCCAGGACGAAGCGGTAGATCTGATGTGAGACGCCGTCGACGTGCATGGCGTCGTATTCCGGCTGCTGGGTGGACTTCTGCTACGGGATCAGGATGGCGAAAAACCCGCGGGGTCCAAAACGGTCTGGCACGCGGGCTCTACTTCCTGACGTTCAGGCAGATGGCATGAATGACGCCGGGGATGAAACCGAGGATGGTTAGCAGGATGTTGAGCCAGAAATGGCCGGCGACGCCGACCTTGAGGAAGGCACCGAGCGGTGGGATGAAGAGACAAATGATTATCCGAATAACGTCCATGATCACCTGTCCCTGTTCGTGTTGTTTTGCTTCTTGATGCGGAGTTCTACCACATGGATTCCTTGGCGTTGTCGGCCCAGCTGTTGTCATAGGCCTCACCGCCGAGCTCGTTGTTGCTGAGGGTGGCGAGAATCTGTCCCGGGGTGGGCAGAGAGGCCGGATCGATAAACCGGTCCGGGTTCCAGAGCTCCGAGCGGATGATGGCGCGCGCGCACTGGAAATAGATCGTCTCCACATCGATCACGATCACCGAGCGGGGCGACTTGCCGTCGACGGCAAAGCTGTCCAGCAGATTGGGTTCGACCGAAAGATATGCCTTCCCGTTGATCCGCAACGTGCTGCCGCTGCCGGGCAATAGAAACAGCAGGGCCACCCTCGGGTCACGCACGATGTTGCGCAGAGAATCGACCCGGTTGTTGCCGCGCCGGTCGGGGATCATGACGGTCGTCTCGTCTGCAATGCGCACGAACCCGGCCATGTCGCCGCGTGGCGAACAGTCGAGGCCTTCCGGGCCGCCCGTGGCAAGAGCGACGAACGGAGAGACCTCGATCAGCGCCCGATAGTGCGGGGTGATATGGTTGACCTCCTTGGCAAGCGAGGTCGGCACCGGCGTGCCGTAGATTTCTTCGAGGTCTTCGATGGTATTGATCGTGCTCATGCGGGCAGTTCCCGGTTTTGCTCAAGGGGATGTGTCGAGCGGGTTTATCACGCGCAATCGGAAGAGGATATTCGATCGGCTCGCAGCGCCACGCTCGCGGGTGTCGGTGGTCAGGTGAGGACCACCATGACGCTGGTCTCGGCGATGACGTCGGCAGAGGTATTGGCGGTCGACGTCTGGGTGGTGGTTAACGTAGTCAGCACGGAACTGGTGGATGTGGTGGTCGAATTGGTCGGCACCCCGGACGGCTGACCCTTGTTCTTGCCGCCCGCGATCGCGTTGAGCTGTTAGTCGGTCAATTCGCGTTCTGCCTGATCCTGCATGTAGTCACGGACCTCGATGGCCTCGATGTCATGGTTTTCGTCTTGGCGAAGCCGACGACCGAGTAGATGCCGGACACACTCGCCGCCATTTCTTCGCGAAGCGCAGAGTCCGTCTTGGGGTCTTCCACGAAGCGTTCGATTTCCTCTTTGCTGATTCTCGATTCTCCTCGGGCCTGAAGTCATTCACGCAAGGCACAAATCTGCAGCCCGTCAATTTGAGCGTACATCGATCGCGGATTCAATCGGGTTGCGGGATTGGGCCTACTGCCCTGGCACACCAACAGCTGTTTCGATGCGTTTACGAAGGTCCGGGTCCGCCTGCGCAGCCTCGGCAATCGCCCGGTAACCCTCGACGGTCATGCCGGTGTCGGTGATGGCGGATTGCATGAGAATGCGGGCTTCTTCGATCAGTGCCTGGGCCGCATCCTCTGACGCTGCAGCCCGCAGACGGGGCTCATATTGCGGCGCAGGGCGACGATGGCCTTGGCGGCGGTGACGAAGTTTCCCATATCCGCGGCCTCGATCTGGGTCGCGCCAGCCTGGGCAAGCTGTGTGGCCGGTGCCGCGGAGGCCGGCTGGATAGTGAGATCGGCGAAGAAGGCGATGAATGCGGCCGCCGCGAGACAGCGGGCGGTCCGTGAGGCCATGTTGGGCGTTGATTGCTCCCGAGCGTTCGAAACAGATGACATTGCCCGGCCTCTCTTGCGAGGTGCAGGCCCGAAATTCTCTACTCAGGTAGCTCCCATCCGATCCAGTTGCACAGCGCTTCACCCATCACGAGTTCGAGATCGCGTCCCGTCAGCCACGGCAATTCCTCGGTGAACAGGGTCACGCATTCCCGGTAGCTGCAATTCATGCGCGAGAGATCTGTGCCCCAGAAGCAACGGTCGGGCCCGAACGCGTCGAAAATGCGGTGTAGCGCGTCGTGGATGTTCGTGTGGGGGTAGGGTTCGGTCGAATTGCCGTTTGCGCCTGACATTTTGACAGCGACGTTCGGATGCTTTGCGAGCGCCACCAGGTCGGGCAGGGTCTCAAAGGATTCCATGTCCTTCTTGAACGGGCTGGCCCCCAGATGGTCGATCAGCATGGGCACGTCGGGATACTTTTCCGCGATCTCTCCCACCGTGGGCAGGAAATCGTGCGCCAGTAGCCCGACCGGCATTTTTTGTTCGTTCGCGATCGGCCAGATCCAGTCCATGGTGCCGTCCATCGGCCAGGTCTCACGGCCCGGAAAAATGAACAGGAACCGCAGGCCCGACATGCCCGGAATGTCGGTCCAGTCGGCGAGCTTGGCCTCGCCGATCTCGGGCTGGTCCATATGCACCCACCCGAGGACGCGGAAGCGGTCTGGATGGGCATTGGCCGCAGCGATCGCGGTTTCGTTGCCGTTCGGAACTGCGCCTGGCGGGTGAAGCACCACCCGGTCGACACTGGCCGCATCCATCTCGGCGATCAAATCCTCGGCTGAGAAGGTCGGGATCTGGCGGTGGATCGGCGGCAGCATCGTGTTAATCCAAATGTGAACCTGGGAATCGACGATCAGCATCTGCGTTCTCCGCTTGGTTTGGTGTTTGCCCTTACGCGGCGTCTTCCAGGATCATGTCGGATGCCTTCTCCCCGATCATGATCGCGGGTGCGTTTGTGTTACCCGAAATCAGCGTCGGCATGATCGAAGCGTCGGCCACCCGCAATCCCTCGAGCCCATGCACCCGGAGGCGCTCGTCGACCACGGCGCGCGGGTCGGAGCCCATGCGGCAGGTGCTGGTCGGATGATAGCTGGTCCGGCCGCGGCGGCGAAGATAGTCAAGCCACTCCTCGTCGGTAGTGACTCCGGCGCCGGGTTCGTGCTCCTCGGCGACAAAGGCCTGGAACATGGGCTGGGCGGTGATATTGCGCACCATCTTCATGGCGCCCACCAGGATGTCACGGTCCTTCTGGGCCGCCAGATAGTTGGGCTGAATATCCGGAGCGGTGTAGGGGTCGGGAGAGACGATATTGCAGTGGCCGCGGCTTTCGGGCCGTAGCAAGGCGGAAATGATGGTCGCACCCGGGAAGGGGTGCGGTGCGCCGCCAACATCGTGAGAGCTGAACAACATCAGCTGGATCTGCATGTCCGGTGAGACGGCAGCCGGGTCGACCTTGACGAAGCCACAGGCGAAAGATGCGCCCATGGCCAGGAATCCTGTTCGGTTCAGTGCGTATCGGGCGCCGGTCAGGATGCGCCGGCCGAGATTGTTCACCACATCGTTGACGCTGATATGGTCCTTGAGGCGAAACATTTGAGGACCGTTGTAGTGGTCCTGCAGGTCGGCGCCCACGCCGGGCATGTCGGCAACCACGTCGATACCGTGTTCGCGCAGCAATTCGGCCGGCCCGAGGCCCGAGAGCTGAAGCAGCTGCGGCGAATTGATGGCGCCGCCCGACACAATGATTTCACCGTCGGCGAAGGCCTGCAGGATTTCACCATTCTGCGCGTACTCGACGCCGGTCGCGCGCCGGCCTTCGAACAACAGGCGCAGCGTGTGGGCGCTCGTCGCGATTACCAGGTTCTGTCGTTTGCGCGCCGGTTTCAGATAACCGACGGCGGCGGAACAGCGTCGGCCGTTCCGCGTCGTCCACTGGGTGTAGCCGAAACCTTCCTGATCGGCGCCGTTGAAGTCGTCGTTGCGTATCTGGCCGGTGGCCAGGGCGGCCTCGATGAATGCCGTAGCGATCGGCGGCTTCTCATAGACATCCGATACCGCGAGGGGGCCTCCGACGCCGTGAAATTCATCCTCACCGCGCGCCTGGTCTTCGGACTTGCGGAAATAGGGAAGCACATCTTCGAAGCTCCAGCCGGTGTTGCCGAGTTGTCGCCAGTGATCGTAATCGGCGCGGTCGCCGCGGATATAGACCAGACCGTTGATAGAACTGGACCCACCCAGCACCTTGCCGCGAGGCTGGAGGATCGGCCGGTCGACCTGCTCGAGGTTCGGGGTGGTCGAATAGAGCCAGTTGATGGCCGTATTGCCGAAATGCTTGCCGTAGCCGAGCGGGATGTGAATCCAGGGGTTCTTGTCCTCGGGCCCAGCCTCGAGGAGCAGGACCTTGTGGCGTCCGCTTTCGCTCAGGCGGTTCGCCAGGACACAGCCGGCGCTTCCGGCGCCCACGATGATGTAGTCGAAACGCATTTCCTCGGACATGACCGGCCTCACTCTTCCTTGAAGTCGACGGTGCCGGGCGGGAACAGATCCTCGATGTCCGGCAAGTTCGCGATCAACCTCTGTTCGTATAAGTAGCGCAACAGTGTGCCCACATTGTTGCGGTTGGCGTCCGTCAGGCCCATGGGGAAGGGGTCGCCGTCGAAGATGGCCATGGTCTCGGCCCAGTATTCCTTGCCCCATGGCACGAAGGTCGTGCCGATACGCCGCGCAAGCGCCTTCTTCTTGCCGGCACAATAGGCGTCGAAGATGGCGCGGGGTGCATCGGGGAACTCGTCCAGCACCTCCTTGCGCATCACCACCGTGTGGTTGATGGGGTAAATCCCCGTGCGCTGGAAATAGTCGCGCTCGACCGTGGCGACGTCGCGGAAGATCGGCCGCAGCTGACGGTCCCCCAGCGGTTTTTGCAGATCGCGCGGCCGCGGAGAGATGAAGGCGTCCAGATCACCGGCCAGCAGCATTTCTTCAGGATCGCCGTCGCCCAGTTCCAGCGGTACGCCTTCCAGTGTCGGGAACCGCTGCTCGGCGTTCGCATACCAGTTGATGTCCCGCCAGTCGGTCGCGTACTCGTCGAGCAGGGTGCCGCGCAGCCATACCGCCGCGGTCATGGTGTAATCGCGGACCCCGACGCGCTTCCCTGCCAGTTGGTCGGCGGACTCCAACTCGCTTTCCCGTCGGACCCAGATGATGGAGTGCCGAAAGTCCCGGTTGGCGAAGACGGGGATGGCCGCCATCCAGTCGGCGCCCCGGTCGCGCATCATGGTGTAGTTGGACAGCGAGAACTCACAGGCCTGGAACGGCTGATTGTTCAGGACCTTGGCGTAAATCTCCTCGAGCACGCCCGGTTCGTAGCGGATGGGCGTGTCGTGATAGGTCCCTGACATTTCGAGCGTGAACTCATAGTCGTTGCCCTGCACGAGAATATCGTTCGAATCCGGCATGTATTGCTCCCCCGGAACCGGTCTTTGCCGGCCTTCTCTGGCGTTCAAACATAGCATCAACGGCGCCGTGCGACGATATGATGTTCCCCCGACCGGACGGCTGTTAGGCTATCGAAACACCGGATGGGTATCACAGAAGGAATACGAACATGCGTGCGGTCTTTGCATTCACACCTTGGGAATCGAAACGCCTGATCGGCAAGGCGGTGGCGGCCCTGCCGGAAGTCGCCTACGCCCTAGAAAACGCCCAGATCGTCGTCGCCCATGGCTCCACGAATGTCTATGTGGCCGAGGAGATCACCGGCGATTGTCCCGAGCGCGACCGCTATGTGTCGGGCCAGGTCATCAACGGCACGCTGTGCCAGACCCAGCCCGAGGAAAAACCGGCCCTGATGCGGTTGGTCAAGGGAAAGCCGGTGCCGCCGGTGCCGACCATGGAAGAAACGCTTGCGGGCTGGGACGACAAGTCCCTGTTCATCAAGGGTGCCAACGCGGTGGATTCCGAGTTCAACGCCGGCATTTTCAACGCTCATCATGCCGCCGGCACCATCGGTTGGGCCTATGGAGCGATCTGCGGAACGGGAATTCCCCTGATCGTGCCGGTCGGGTTGGAGAAACTGGTGCCGTCGATCCGGGCGGCGACCAACGAGCTGGGACACGCCAAGGCTGATTATTTCTACGGCACCAAGATCGGCATGCTGCCGCTGATGAACGCCAAGGTGATCACCGAGATCCAGGCCTTCGACATCCTGTTCGGGCTGCAGGCCGTGCATGTCGGCGGCGGTGGCGTGTCGGGCTCCGAGGGCACGGTGGTAATTTCGGTTACCGGGGAGGACGCCGACGTGCGCGCGGCGATCGAGCTGGTGGAATCCTTCAAGGGCGAGCCGCCCCTGAAGCTACTCAAGCGCCGTTGCGCGGATTGTTTCGCGCCGCCGCCCGCGTTCACGTCCGGCACCGATGCGGCCAAGGAGGTCGGAACGGTGACGGCCGAGGAAGCGAAGGCGATCCGCCAGTGCATTTTCTCCGGCACGGCGGAAGAAGATCTGCCCGACTGGTTCAGTAAGCGCGAGCCGGCCGCCTGAGCGATGACGGAGGGGATGCCGGGCGGTGGGGATGTTCAGGCGTTCTTGCGTGGCCTGGCGCGTAGGTCGATCGCGGAGTTCATCGTCGCCGTCGCGACCGATGACCAGCTGATCGCCGAGATCAGCGCACCGATGGGCGGATAGTTCGGAGAAGTGGCTTCGATTCCGGCCAGCGGCTGAAAGGTGAAGGCCGTCGCGTTCATTCGGAAACTGCAAGAATCGCCTCGCGCAATGGTGACTGGCCGCCCGGGGTCGATTGATGGAAGAATAGTCGCAACAGGGGGAAATCATCATGGCGAAATCAACGGATATTGCGGCGACCTCTCTTGCCGATATTGCGGGTGCGTTGCGTGACGGCGGCCTTTCGGCGGGCGATCTGGCCGAATGGGCGATCGCGAACCATGACGAACGTGGCGAGGCATTGCACGCCTACAAGACCTGGGATGCGAACAAGGTGCGCGAAGAGGCGGCGGCGGCGGATGCCACCTTTGCTGCGGGAATCGATCTGGGGGCGCTTCAGGGCATTCCCGTCTCGATCAAGGATCTGGTCGGCGTGTCGGGCTATCCGATCTTTGCCGGTTGCCCGCGCGAATTGCCCGAGAGCTGGGCCGTAAATGGGCCGATCGTATCGGCTATCCGTTACCAGCTAGGTGTCATCTCCGGCAAGACCCATACGGTGCAGTTCGCGTTCGGCGGCATGGGCGCGAACCGCCATTGGGGCGCACCGCGCAACCCGTGGGATGCCGACGACCATCGCTCGCCCGCCGGATCCAGCTCCGGTGCCGGGGTCAGCCTGTGCGAGGGCTCGGCATTGCTGGCCATCGGGACCGACACCGCAGGTTCCGTCCGGATGCCCGCGACCGTGACCGGGAACGCTGGGATGCGTCCCACACCGGGCCGCTGGTCGATTGAAGGCATCGTGCCGCTCGTCCCCTCGCTCGACACGCCGGGGCCGCTTGCCCGCAGCGCGGCTGACATGGCGTTCGGGTTCGCGGCGATGGATCCCATCCTGGGCGGTGATGTGTCCGGGTTCCTGGATGTACTCGACGGCGTCGATATATCCGACTTCCGGATCGGGGTGTGCGACTGGTATTTCCGTGATTGCGATCCGGGTGTTGCCGAGCGCGTGCACGAGACCATTGCCGAGCTGGAGAAGGCCGGCGCGCGGGTCTCGTCGGCGACCCTGCCACACCTGGATGACGTCTCAAAACTCAACGATGCGGGCGGATTGCACATCGGAGAATTCGCGAGCTTCATCAACAACGAGATGCGCGACTACAAGGACGATCTCGACCCAGCGGTGGCGATCCGGCTGGCGGCGGCGGAGAACTACACGGCGGCCGAGCATCTGCGCCGCGTCCGAGAGGTGGACCGCATGGCGGCCGCGGCCGATGCGGCCTTCGGACCGTTCGACGCCATCGTCGGGCCGACGATTCCGATTACCCCGCCGAAGATGAGCGATGTCGCCACGCCCGAAAGTCATCTCGTGGCCAATACAAGATATGTGCAAAACACCGTCACGGTCAGCCTGCTGCACCAATGCGCCGTAACCATCCCCGTCGGGCTGGATGCCGCCAGCATGCCGGTCGGTATGCAGATCGTCTGCCGCAACAGTAGCGATGAGACGGCGGTCGGCGTCGCGCTGGCATGCGAGCGTGTCCTGGGGACGCCGCGTGCGCGTCTTGGCAAGCCCCCGATGGGCGTCTGACGCCGGTTTACTCTGCGGCTTCGGACACCGCTTCTCCATCGAGTGTCAGGAGTTGCCACGGATATGTGCACGGTGGTCCGTTTGCGACCAGCATGGTGCGTGCGTTCAGATCGAAGATGAACGCAGCGTTGGTCATGGTGCGCTTCGCGACAGGTTGACGTTCGTCGGGGTGACGGCAGATTGCGTTCGGGTAGCCGAAATGGTCTGCCAGTGCTGCCTTGATGACTTCGTCTTCGATCTTCCCGACATGTGCCCGCAGCAACCGGTCGAGCCGGTTCGCGCGATAGAGCGTGCTGGTCGAGATCCGCTCCATCTGGGACGGTCCGTGGCGCGGGTCCATGAAGTGGTTGGAATGGGTGACAAGCCCGTCGCGCGGATACAGATAGGAGACGGCATCCGGGCTGGTCTCGATATCGATGATCTCGCCGTCGGCATGGCCGACGACGAAATTGGCCGAACAGACCCGCTTGGTGGCCGTGATCGGCAGCAGGGCCATGTCGTAGGTATCGGCGTCGAGAATCTCCCGGCACCGCATGTGGAACGGTTTTTCGTAGGGATTGCGCCCGTCATGGTCTGAAACTAGGCCGTTCTCGACCAGCCCGATCCCGTGTTCGTTGACACCCATCTTGCCACCGACGATTCCGGCTTCCGTGTAGCAGAGAATATTGGGGCCGTTGGAGCGGGTGATGCGCAGCACCGCACAACGTTCATGGACCCCGGCCAGCCAGTCCCAGTTCTGCCCCAGCAGTGTGTGACCGCTGGCGGTCGCTTCGGGCAGGGCGCCGAAGGTCGAGCAGCCGTCTGCCTCGACGGACAGGTCCGACTTGTCGTTCGCCTTCGCCTCATCGCCGAACAGGCCGAAGGTGATCTCGTAGCGCGCGTTGAGCATCGAGATGTCGCCGAGCGGCAATTCACTGCCTTCGGCGATCCCGGCCATTTCCTCGGCATAGTTGGCGTTCTGCTCGCCCATCACGCCGGCCCACTTTTCCCCTTCCTTGCGCGCCGTCTCCGCATCGAGCCCGCCGGCCGCGAAACGGGCCAGATAGGTGTCGATGTTCTCGGTGATCTGGGTGCGCAGGGCGCGCCCATGCACAAGGCCGCGTTCGCGGGGATCATCACCGAGTTCGAGGACGGGCAGTTCAGCCATGGGGCGGCTCCGGGATTTCGAGTTGGCCGAATATAGCAGGTGTGGTCCGGATTGTGACGCTAGGTGACGGGCGCCATGTCCACCCAGGTGCGCGTGTCGGAACTGCGCATGCAGGCTTCCGCCAGCTGGACATCCCGAATCCCGGCGGACAGGTCGTGGGCGTACGGGTCTCCGGCAACGACATGGGGGATGAAACCTTCCCAGCCGAACCGGTAGGGGTTCTTGTAGGGGGCTATTTCGGGCACCTCGGTCCATTGCGCGTCGTAATCCATGGAGAAATCCATCGTTGCCGCCTCGGGCCCCATGTTGAAGCCCTCGATACGCGGCGTGTCGGCGCCGGACTGGATCCAGCATTTGCGCAAGCCTGCGACCGCCGATCCTTCGGTCCCGTCGATCTGGAAGGTCACCAGATCGTCGCCGCGAACACGCCGGGCCCAGGAGCTCAGGATCGCACCGCGTGCGCCGCTTTCGAGTTCGAGCAAGGTTGCTGTCGCGTCCTCGACGTCAACGTCGTAACGCTTGCCGTCTTCGTCCTGGCGTTCGGGTTGTGCTGTCCAGGCAGTGCTGGCGACCTGTGCGATCGGCCCCAAAATCCCTTCGATGACGTAGCGCCAATGGGGGTGCATGTCCGACAGAAGCCCGCCGCCGCCGGCTTTCTGGTAGTTCCAGCTCGGGCGTTGGGATTCGGCCTCGATGCCGTCAAACACCCACCAGCCGAACTCGAGCCGAAACCCGACCACCCGGCCGAAGAAACCCTGCTCCACGAGGTGCGAGAGCTTCCGGAAGCCCGGCAGGAACAGCTTGTCCTCGACAGCGCCGTGGCGCAGTCCTGCCGCATCGGCGCGCGCCATGAGCTCCAGGCCCTGGGCGACGGACGGCGCAATCGGTTTCTCGGTGTAGATATGCTTCCCCGCATCGATCGCCCGATTGAGGGTGTCCAGGCGCAGGTGGGTGGCTGCGGCGTCGAAGAACACCGGGAAATCGGGGTCGGCCAGCGCGGAATCCAGATCCGTGGTCCACTCCTCGATACCGAACTCGGCACCGGCCTCGGCGAGCCGCTGCTCATTGCGGCCGGCCAAGAGCAGCCGCGGCATAATGACATCGTCACCGACGGGAAGCCCGCCTTCGTCGCGAATCTGGGCCAGGCCACCACGGATATGCTGGGTCCGGCAGATGCGACCGGTCGCCCCGTTCAGGATTATGCCGAGTGTCTTGGTTGCCATTCAACTTTCCCCCGAAAGCAAATTTCAGCCGGTCTTACTACACTCTGGCGCCGGAATGCGCTAACCAAAGGGATCGTTTTCGGGGGAAAATTCATGCCACGCCACATTGTTTGCCTGACGTTCGATTTCGACACGGAAAGCGGGTTCATTGCCCGCGGCCTCGCGACACCCACCATGCTGTCGCGCGGAGAGTTCGGGCTGACGGGTGCGCGTCGCATTCTGGACCTCGCCAAGTCACGGGGTCTGCCAATGACATGGTTCATTCCGGGGTTCACCATCGAGAGCCACCCGGCGGAATGCGACCTGGTCGTCGAAGGCGGCCACGAGGTTGCCCATCACAGCTGGGCCCATGTGCCGCCGGCGGAACAGAGCCGGGCCGAGGAAGAAGAGGATATGCAACGGGCCAACGCGGCCATCGAACGGCTGACCGGCAAAAAGGCCCGGGGTTACCGCTCGCCGTCCTGGGATCTGAGCGAGAACACGCTGGAGCTGCTCGAGGCCGAGGGCATGGAGTATGACAGCAGCCTCATGGCCGGTGACTATATCCCAATGATGGCACGGCGCGGCGACAAGGCAGAGCTCGGCAAGCCCATCGAGTATGGCGAGGATTCTTCCATCATCGAGATGCCGATCAGCTGGACACTCGATGACCATCCGCATTTCGAATATATGCGCACGCCCACATTCCTGATGCCGGGCCTGCGGCCCGCCCGTGAGGTCATGGACAGCTGGTATGACGAGTTCGTCTACATGCAGGCGAACGAGGAGTGGGGCGTCCTGACCTACACCATGCATCCCTATGTGATCGGCCGCGGGTTCAGAATGTTCGCGTTCGAGAAGCTGGTCGACAAGCTGCTCGCCGACGGCGCCGAGTTCATGACCATGGAAGACGCCGCGCGGGTGGCCCAGGAAAAACTGTTCTAGCGGCCTTCCAGGGCGGTCCGCAGGCGCAGATAGGCAAGCACCCGTCGTGAAATGATATCGACGGCGATGTTCAGGGCCGCCGTGAACAGAATGAGCAGAAGCGCTCTGTCGAAGCGCAGTTCCACGAACGCACTGTCGACATAGAAACCGAGCGTTGCGATGCCGAGGATGCCCAGTATCGCGGTCTCGCGCATGATCACCTCCCAGCGATAGAAGAGCAGGGCAAGCAAGCTGCAATAGACGCGCGGCAACAGCTCGTACAGGTAGCAGTTCAGGCCTTTGGAGGCATCGGCGCGCAGCATCAGGGTCTCGGTATGACGCCCGATCAGGTGACCGATGATCCCGCCATTGTGGAGCGCCAGCGCGACAATGGCCGAAGCATTGATGGGCCCCAGAGCTGGCGCAGGACGAATGCGAGGATGTATTCGGGCGTGGAGCGGATGACGACCAGCACGATGTGACCGAGGCTCCGGCTCGGCTGGCTGAACAGTTGTGGTGACAGGAGTGGGAACATGGCCAGCGACAGCAGGCCGGTGACGACCAGCGCGATCATGGTGAGCTAGATCGTGGCAACGGCGCCGGGCCAGGCCTGGGTGGATGCCAGCAGCCACAACCAGTTCGAAAGCCCTTCCAGGCCGCCGCCGTCGCGCAGCGGGAAGGGCACAATATCGACGGTCAGGAGCCGGACGATGTTCGCGCCGGATATGTTCGCCGACCATGGCAGGACCAGGGCGGCGCCAATCAGGTAGACCGGAACGAGCAGGCGCCGGGTCCACAGGCGCTGGCTGGCGCTGGTCAAGTCGATGGTCGAACTGCACGGCGCTGAGATTGCGCTTGAAAGCCGCGTGGGCGAGGGCACGACAGTCACCGTGTGCTTCCCGGAAAGTCGTGCCTACCCGCCGGCGGACGCTGACGGGCACAGCGTGGCCTCGGAATAGACCCGAAACATTTAGGGTTTCAGAACGAGTTTCCCGAGGATCTGCCGGTCATCCATGAGTTCGTGCGCCCGGCGCGCATCGGACAATGGCAGCCGGTAGTGGATGGGGGGCGTGAGCACGCCGTCCGCGAAGCGGGCAATGATGGATGCGAAAATGTCGGCCTTGGCTTTCGGATTGTCGTCGTAGCAGTGCAGGGAAAAGCACTGGAACCCGATGCTTTTGCCGCGCCGTTCGCGCAATCCCTGGAACAAGTCCTCGTCTGGGTCGCCGGCCAGGGCATTGTAGGAAATGACCAGGCCCAGCGGCGCCATCATGTCGAGTGACTGCATCAGGCCCGGGCCGCCGAGTTGATCGAAGTTGATATCGACGCCGCGACCCTCGGTGACCTCGAGCACCTTGTCGACAATATTCTCGTTCGAATAATTGACCGTGCCCAGTGTTCCGAGCTTTGCCGCAAAAGCGCATTTCTCGTCGGAGCTGGCGCCGGCAATGGTGGCGATACCCTCGCTGCGGCAGAGATCGAGGATGGCGGTTCCCATGCCTCCTGCACCACCGTTGACGTAAATCGTCTTCGCGTCGTGCGGGCGCGCGACCCCGAACAGCATGGCCCAGGCCACGAGATAGTTCGGGATCGTGACGGCGGCTTCGAGATCCACCGTGTCTGGAAGAGGGGTGACGAGCGCGGTGTCGACCGCGTTGTATTCGGCATAGCGGCCGCCGCCCGTGCCGAACACAAGAACTGGCTGGCCGATCTGGAAACCACTCACGCCCTCGCCGATGGCTTCGATATGGCCGCTCATTTCGTTACCGAGGATCGATGGCAATGCCGGTTTCCACTTGTAGACGCCGGTCCGAAGCAGGATGTCGGGATATCCCACACCCAGCGTATCGGCCCGGACCAGAACCTGCCCGGGTTCCGGTGTGGGCGTGGGCAGATCGACGACCTCGATGACCTCGGGTCCCCCATAGGCCTGTATCTGTATTGCTTTCATCGTGTTTTCCCCCTCAAGCCGCGCGTTACCGCAGCAGTAGGATGATGATGCCCGCAACCACCAGCACGATACCGGTCAATTCCAGGCGCAGAATTTTCTCGCGGAAGATCAGCACCGAGGATGCAATCGTGAACACCAGCTCGATCTGCCCCAGCGCGCGCACAAGCGCCGCGTTCTGAATGGTCAGTGCTGTGAACCAGCCGATCGAGGCGAGCGCCCCGCTGAGGCCGACCAGTCCGGCGACCCGCCACGCCTTTATGACCCGCACGATCTCCTGCCGGTCGCGCATCAGCATGAAGGTGGCCATTACCAATGTCTGGAACACCAGAACGACGGTAAGCGTGAAGGAGGCCTGCACCAGGAATCCGTCATCGCCCAGTGACAGTGACGCACCGCGATAGGAAACGGCGGCAACCCCGAAAAAGGCGCCCGACGCGAGACCGATCAGAGCCGGCCGCGCCAGCCTGGAACGGGCAATTCCCAACAGGCCCGATGGCGCACGGGCGGCCGAGATCGCGATCACACCCACCAGGCTTACCAGAATGCCGATGGTGGCCGTGATGGATATCGTCTCGCCGAGGAACACCAGGGCGAAGACGGCGGCCTGGACGGTCTCGGTCTTGGAGTAGGTCGTGCCGACCGCAAAGTTTCGGGCGTCGAACAGGGTGACCAGCAGCGCCGTCGCCAGGATCTGCGCCAGGCCGCCGACAACCGCGAATGCCAGGAACTCGCGGTTGAATGCGGGCAGGTCGAAATCGAAGATTAGAACCAGACCCGCTAGGTAAAGAAGCGCGAAGGGAAAACCGTATCCGAAGCGCACGAACGTCGCACCGATGGTTCCCAGTTCCCCCTTCAGGTGCTTCTGCAGTGCCGAACGCACGTTTTGCAGGAACGCGGCAGCAAGGGTCAGGGGAATCCAGAGGAGGGTCATCGTGGGTCATCTGCGGAAGGGAGGACGGTTTTACCATCTGGCGGCCATCCCGCCACCTCGCTGTATGTCCGCATGGCTGGATTTGTGATCTCGGAGGGCATATATGCTGCATTCCTTCGTGTTGGCGGGAACCTGGCCATGAACGATAGCAACCGGAAGCGATATCGCTTGCTGACTGGACCGGACGATGCAGCCTTCTGTCAGCGGGTCAGTGACGCACTGGACGGGGGGTATGTGCTTTACGGCGATCCGGTCATGGTCCTGGAAGACGGCCAACGGGTCGTGGGACAGGCCATCTGCCTGCCGGGTGACCACCCGGGTGCGAACGAACGAGACGAGACAGGACGGGATTGATGACGACTTCCGACTGCCCCCGGCGGCCCCAGACGGATCTTGTGCGCGCCGGTTTGTCGCGGTCGCAGTTTCGCGAGACCAGCGAGGCGCTGTACCTGAATTCCGGGTTCGTGTTCGAGAGCGCAGCCCAGGCGGAGGCCGCGTTCAAGGGCGAGAATGACGCCTACATCTACAGCCGTTACGGCAACCCGACGGTCAGTGTCTTCGAGGAACGGCTGGCGACGCTGGAAGGGGCCGAGATGGGCCGCGCCACGGCAACCGGCATGGCTGCGGTGTTTTCATCTCTGGCGTGTCAGGTGCGGGCCGGCGAGAGGGTCGTGGCGTCCCGCGCCCTGTTCGGTTCGTGTCATTTCGTCGTCGATCAGATCCTGCCGCGCTGGAGAATCGACACGGAGTTTGTCGACGGCACCAGTCTGGATGAGTGGCAGGCGGCGCTGGAAAAGCCGACACGCGCGGTGTTTCTCGAAAGCCCGTCGAACCCGATGCTCGATCTGGTGGACATACCCGCGGTGGCCGAAATGGCGCACGCGGCCGGTGCGCGGGTGGTCATCGACAATGTGTTCGCCACGCCTCTGTTCCAGAAGCCGCTCGATCTCGGTGCCGATATCGTCGTCTATTCCGCAACCAAGCATATTGATGGTCACGGGCGCTGCCTGGGCGGTGCCGTGCTGGCGGATGCGGATTTCATGAACGAGCATTTCATCCCGTTCTATCGCCACACGGGCCCGTCGATGAGCCCGTTCAACGCCTGGGTCATGGCAAAGTCGCTTGAGACCCTGTCACTGCGGGTCACGCACCAGTCGAAGGCGTCGCTTGAGATTGCCGAGCATCTCGAGCAACACCCGAAGATCAATCTCGTGCGTCACCCCGGCCTCGGGAGTTTCCCGCAGCGTGAGCTTGCGGCACGCCAGATGAGCGGGCACGGAACGCTGGTGACGGTTGAGGTTGCGGGCGGCAAACAGGGTGCCTTCGCACTGCTCGATGCGCTCGATCTGGTGGATATCTCCAACAATCTGGGTGATGCAAAGTCGCTCGTCTGCCACCCGGCGACCACCACCCATCAGCGCCTGAGCCCCGAGGAACGTGCCATGCTTGGAATTACCGATGGTGTGGTGCGATTCTCTATCGGCCTGGAAGACCCGCTCGATCTGATCGAGGATATGGACCGGGCGCTCACGGGCGTTTAATCGCGTGGCTTATGCGCCCCGTGACCTGTGTGACTGATCGCACGGGCGCCCTTTCGGCTGCGTACCACCTCCTCCGAGACCGCCGGGAAATCTGATGCCGGCCGGTCCCCCTTGATCGTGATCCGTTCCAGCTTGCGCCGGTTGGGATAGAAGTCATGGATCGCGTAGTGCTGCACCGAGCGATTGTCCCAGAATACCATCGTTTCGGGCGCCCATCGATGGCGATACTGATATTCGGGAATTTCGGCCTGGTGAAACAGCAGGTCCAGGAGCGCGCGGCTCTCCGCCTCATCCATCCCCTTGATGGCGATCGTGAACTGCGGGTTCACGAACAGAACCTGGCGTCCCGAGACCGGATGGGTGCGGACCACCGGATGTACGGCCGGGGGATAGCGATCCTCGAACCCGCGTAGTTTCTGGCGACTTTCCGCGTCGTCGTCGAACAACTGTCGGAAGGGTTTGAAGTCGTGGACGGCTTCCAGGCCCGAGATGAACTGCTGCATCCGGTCACTCAGTCCCTCATAAGCCGCTGACATGCTTGCGAACAGCGTATCGCCGCCATATTCGGGCACGATCAACGCCCGCAATATGGTCCCGAGGGGTGGCTCGGCGCGGAAGGTCTCGTCGGAGTGCCAGATATCCGTGCCCCAGGGCGGATTGTCGGCGTCATTGTCAAATACGATGAGATCCGGCGCATTCTCGTCACTCGGTGCGAACGGATGCACGGTCAGTTCGCCGAAATGGCGACCGAAGGTTTTCTGGTTCTCAGTCGAGATGTCCTGGTCTCGGAACACCAGAACTTCGTGCTCGACCAGCGCGGCTTTGATGTCGGCGATGGTCGCGGCATCGAGATCCTGCGACAGGTCCACACCCTCGATCTCGGCACCACATGCCGCGGCGACCTTTCGGGCCTGGATGCCCGATTGGGAATGTACTTGAGTCGCCAAAGTCTCGCTCATGTGTCGCTCCACCCGTTTCGCTCGACAGACTAGCAGAGTACCGGGGCCAGTGTGTCGTGTAGAATGTAGCCATATTCGAGTTCTGTTCTGGAGGGGGAAATGACAGACGATCACAAGGTCACGCGCCGCGTTGTGACCGCCATTGACGAGAATGGAAATTCCTATTTTGCCGAAGACGGGCCGACACCCGCCGTTCGGACGGTCGAGGCGAGACCGGGTTATGTCGTCAACAATATCTGGATAACCGGCGCGGCACCCGACGTCGTTGGTGCGCCTGACGGAATCGAGGATCATGAGGGCGTCCTGCCGCCGCCCGGAGGCACGGTGCTGCGCGTCATCGAGTATCCGCCCGACCCCGAGGACCCCGAGGAACTGGCGCGCCAGTTTGCCGGCATGTTCGGAAAGCTGTTCGATGACGCCGACCGGCCGGACGACGACAAGGCGCATCCGGGCATGCACACCACCGAGACCGTCGACTACGCGATCATTCTGGAAGGCGAGCTGACGGCGATCATGGAGAATGACGAGACCGTGCTGCGTGCCGGGGACGTGCTCATTCAGCGCGGTACCAACCACGCCTGGACCAACCGGTCGGGCAAACCGGCCAAGGCTGCGTTTGTGCTGATCTCGGGGCGCTGGGAATAGCGCCTGCAGTTACTGCGCGATGACCGTGTAGGTGTAGGACGTACCGTCGCCGCTGGTCGGGTCATCGGGATCGTTCAGCAGCGCGAAGGTGGGCCGATATTTTCCCTTGGCCGCACCCGTGTTGAACTGAACCTGCATGATCGCGCCGCCGATACGCTCGCCCGAACGCTCGGAATAGAACCCGGTCGGTTGGGATAGAAGCGGCGCATTACCTTCCGCGAGCGAACGCACGTCGAAGGTGCGGTCGCCATCGGGGGCGTCGGTTGTGACGCCGCCGATGATCCGGTCTGCTGACGGGTCGAGTTTGCCGTTGCCGTCGGTGTCGCGAACGATCAGGCCGCTGTCAAAGCGCGCGAGCGCGGCGGGGATGCCGAAGCCCGGGATTTCGGGGTTGTAGAATTCTATCCCCTCGGCGCCCGGTTTCTGGAGATAGTCGTTCAGGGCCGTGTAGCCGTCCTTGCCGAGCCCGGCCGAATTCAGCGGCGAGTTCACGATCTTGGCGACGATGCCGTCGGCCAGGGCCGGCGTGGTCAGCAACGACAGGGTCGCGGCGAGGGTGGTGATCTTGTTGGCGCGATGCATGGTCTCGGTTTCTGCTCGGGACGAAGGATGGCATTGGGCACAGCGTTGCCGACCCGGCGACCGTAGCGCCGAGACGGTGACCTACCGAATTGTGAAGATCGCTTGTGGTCGGACAGGCCAGATCAGTCGTCGAAGAAGGCGAAGGTCCGGATCTCGATGCTTTCGCGCGGCGGGGCGTCTGACGGGCTCGTCGGATCGGCGAACGAGGTGTGAGGCGTAAAGCGGCTATCCAGGCTGGTTTCGGAATCATAGACCTTGAACACCAGCGCCTCATCCCGGGTCATGTTCGGGAAATAATACCATTCTTGACCGGGGCTGAAGGCGAGGCGATAGGTCTCTCCGACCCGGTGCGGGTAGCGGCGCTCGGCGGTGATCAGGTCCTCAGGCAGGAAGGTTCGCGCGTCGCAGATGGTCAGCGGGTCGCGCGCGATCGGCTTCCGGATCGCCCGCCACACCTGGATGATCGCGAAGCGGCGCGATAGCAGATCAACGGCTTCGTCGGGGAAAATTTCACGCACCCGGCGCGGGCCGGAATTTTCCGTATAGTCGTTGTGGGCAGAATGAACCGGCTCGCGGACGAGCTTCTCCTTGCGCGTGTCGTCGTCGCTGGAGCGGATCGTGTGGTCAAACACCTCCACACGTGACGCACCGCTCATCTCGGCGACTAGTTTGCAGGCCTCGTCATAGTAGACGCCGGTTACCTGGTCCTTGTCGAAGAAGTCGGTCACCGCTGTGGGGTGGTCTGCGAACACGAAACCGTTGCGATCGAGAGCGAATTCATTACGCATGAGGCGGCCGTTGCGGATGTCGCGCGGGTGCATCTCATACGTCCCGGTCACGACGCGCGACATGTCGCCGGCGGGCATGGTCTGGTTGATCAGCTTCTCACCGGTGTCGACGGCGTAGACCAGGTCGGCCCGGACGGATTCTTGTGCGGCGGTTTCGGACATCTCGATCTCTCTAGCGGTCGGACTTCGCGATTTCCCGGGCTTTGGCGATGGTTTCTTCGGGCGGCGCAGACCCCGGCGGGTGCAGGAAGGGCATGGTGAACTTGTCGGTGATTTTCGTGTAGCCGCCATTTCCGGCCATGCGACCCAAAGCGTCGAGCGCTTCAGGGTCGACGTGCAGGCGATCATTCACCAGCGCATCGTCCATGTGAAAATGCACGACTTCGCCGAAGATCACGTAATAGGGCAGGGTGCCCATCTCATGGATATCGATCAGCCTGCTCTCGAGCGCCACTCGGCAGTCGGTGATGCGCGGGGGTTTCACTAATTTCGATGGGGCGGTGTTGAAACCCGCGATCTCCATCTCATTGACGTTGCTGTCATAGTCGAGTGCGCAGGCGTTCATCCGATTGCGCAGTTCAAAATCGACGATATGCACGACCATCTCTGGGTGGTGGCGCAGGTTGGCGACCGTGTCCTTGAGTTCACCCGTGCTGCCGCCGGATTTGGGACCTGATTTCGGGCTGCAGGCAATCATGAACATCGGCGGTGAGACCCCGATACAATTAAAGAAGCTGAACGGCGCGGCGTTGGGCCCGTCAGGGCCGAGGGTAACCGTCAAGGCGATGGGGCGCGGGATGATCGCGCCGCTCATAAGCTTGTACTGGTCCTCGACGGCCAGGTCCGCAGCGGTGAATTCCGCCATCCTTTTCCCCTTTTGTTCATTTCACATGATTGGCGTTGGCCGCAGGCTAGCGTGACGCGCGGCGAAAGGAAACGGTGCTAGCTGGTCGCCGCGGAACAGCGGCGCCAGACCTCGATGGGTACGTTCGGCCCCGGTGCCACGACCCGGTGCGGTCTCGTCATCGATCAGGTCCATATCGACTTCGACGCCCGCGCGCGCCTCGTCGGCCGGGATGACGTAGCGGAAGCCATGGCGGTCATAGTCTCCGGCAATCCTGTTGCCGCCAGGGGTGATGATCCGTGGCCCCTGGATTTCCAGGTTGTCGTTGTCGGGGTTGCACCAGTTTCCGTCGATGGCGTCGGCATGGGCCGGCGGTGCGGCCAACATCATCAAGACGGCAGCGATCATCGCTGTGGTGCGAACACGCATAGTATCTACTCCTACCGGCCCGTGAACTTCGCCGGGCGGCCTTCCTTCGCTGCCGCGATGCCTTCATCCACGTCGTGGCTCCATTCGAGTGCGTGGCGCAAAGTGTCTGACATCTCGCGCGCGGCGCGGAACCCCGGCTCCTGCCGGGCCCGGGCGATGCGCTTGGCCCCGCGGGTCGCGAGGGGACCGTTCGCGGCAATGGTCCGCGCCAGCGCGTCTGCCGCCGCATGGACCTTCCCCTGCGGGTGGAGATGGTTCACAAATCCGATGCGCAACATCTCGGCGGCGTCGATTTCCTTGCCGGTCGCTATCAGCTCCAGCGCATGGCTGTGACCGACCGCCATGGGCAGGCGGTGTGGCGCTCCGGCGCCGGGAAAGCCGCCCCATTTGGCTTCCGGCAGCATCAGGCTCGAATGGTCTCCCGCAATCCGGATATCGCAGGCGAGCGCCAGCTCGGACGCACCGGCGACGATCTTGCCGTTGATCGCGGCGATGGTTATCTGTGGCAGGGCCTCGAGCTCGTCGAAGATGCGGTTGCCGTCGACCACATAGGCAATCACCTCGTCCTTGGTCATGGCGGCGCGGATCGCCGGATTCATCAGCCCTGCCGAGAACCAGTCGTCGCCAGCTCCGGTGATGACAACCGCATGGATCTCGCTGCTGTTCCGCAGTTCCTCGACCATTTTGCCGAATCGCTGCAGCAGGGACGGGTCGAAGCGGTTTTCATTGTCGGGGCGGTCGATGGTGATGGTCGCCACCGGGGGCTTCAACTCTATGCGAAGCGCGTTCTCGTCAAAATCGGTTGCATTCATGTGGGCTGTCTCCTGGCACCCGGCGGTCCACGAATTATGACGGTGAAATCGAGATCGCCCAACCCGGTGGCGTCCTGGTCCAAGGGGCGCTATGAATCGATTTGTAGTATCAGAAAATCGCTGAAAGCGATGGTCAGGGGAGCAAACACACATGCCGAAACCGCAACTTCGCGCCGATCAGGGCTGGATCTTCGACAACTTCCTGATGTTGTCGGAAAACGAGGATGTGCTGCATCCGGGCATCATGGGCACGCGCGTCGGGCGCGGCTTTGCGATGCAGGATCTGAACGCGGTCTACACCAAGGTGACCGGGCGTCGCTCGTTCCCCAAGGCATGGAAGAAGCGTGCCGTGGTGCTTGAAGGCATGGCCATGGAGGCCGAGGCCAAGGGCCGATTGGTGACGGCGCGGCGGCTGTACCATCGTGCCGCGCTGTGTTTCGGACGCGCCCAGCACCTGGTGCCGGTCCATCGCAATCCGCACAAGGATGAGTGCTACGAGGCGCTCTACCGCAATTACGACAAGCTAATCGAGTTGTCGGGCGGCAGCATGGAAAAAGTCTCGCCCGAGTTTGCCCCGGGTAACAGTGCCCACGCCGTCTTCCACGCCGCACCGGGTGACGGCCCCAAGCCGACCGTCCTGATCCTGCCGGGCATGGATGCGCTTAAAGAGGATGTCGCCAACCCCTTCGACAATGACTACACCCAGCGCGGCATGAATGTTTGCGCCATGGATGGTCCGGGCCAGGGCGAATGCAATTTCAACGAAACCTGGCTGACGGCGGACAATTACCAGCAGGCGGCTTCTGCCGTGATCGACTGGCTGACGGCACGCGACGATGTCGATGCCGACCGGATCGGTGTCATGGGCATGTCCATGGGGTCGCGCTGGGGTGTGCAGGTCGGCGCCCACGATGCCCGCGTGAAGGCTGTCTGCGGCCAGATGGCCAATGTGGGCACCTTCGACATCATCTTCGAGCAGGCACAGCCCAACTTCAAACGCATCTTCATGTACATGACCGGTTACACCGATGAGGATGAGTTCGACGCCCACATGAAGACCCATGATCACCTGCCGGATGTGGCCAAGAATCTGGACAAGCCGCACCTGCTGGTGGCCGGTGACATGGATGAGCTGTGCACGCCGGACGATATCGCCACCTTCCGCGGGAACCTTGCAGGTTTCAGTGAACTCTGGCTCTACGAGGGGATCTTCCATCCGATGGGCGAGGTCGCGGCGGAAATCTATCCCGCGATGGCAGACTGGATGCTGACCACCTTGAACGAGGGGCGGGAGGCCGGTGGCCGCACCGACGTGTATATCGAGGAAGGCATGACACTGGCCGATTACGACCACGGCTGACCGCCAAATCGGATGAACATGCCATAATCGTTCGGGCCCTCAGACGAGTGAACCGCCGATGCATGTTGCCGATATTCCTTTCCTGCGAGAGATCGTCGTCTTCCTGGTGGTTACGGCGATCCTCGTGCCGCTGTTTCAGCGCATCCGGATCAGCCCGGTCTATGCCCGTTCGCGCGATCTCGAACACGCCGCAGCGCTCGACGCGGCCGGGGCCACGCGAACCATTCCCGAACTAGCGGAATCGAGCCTGCAGATGGGGGCGTTCGTGCTGACGGGCCTGGAGGTGCCGTCCGACGCGGTCAACACCCTGGTCGACCGGTTGCGCGATCGCGGCTATGAAGGAATCTGATACCGGAACATCAATCCGGAAAACGGGGGAGTAACGAGCCATGCCAAAACCGCAATTGCGTGCCGAACAGGGCTGGATCTTCGACAACTTTTTGATGCTGTCGGACAATGAAGACATCCTGCACCCCGGCATCATGGGAAACCGGCTCGAGCGTGGTACCAAGTTCGAGGATTTGAACGCGGTCTATTCCAAGGTCACGGGCCGACGTTCGTTCCCGAAGGCCTGGGGCAAGCGCGCCGCGGTGCTGGAAGGCATGGCGAAGGATGCGGAAGCGCGCGGCCGGCTGATCACGGCGCGCCAGCTCTACCATCGCGCCGCCATCTGTTTCGGCCGTGCCCAGCACCTGATCCCGATCCACGGACAGGCCCAGAAGGTGGAATGGTTTGAGGGGCTGTACCGCTGCTACGGCAAGGTCGTCGAATGGTCGAACGGGACCATGGAATCCCACGCCGTAGAGTTCGCGCCGGGCCAGAAGGCCTATGCGACCTTCCACGCCGCGCCGGGTGAAGGCCCCAAGCCGACCATCATCGCCCTGCCGGGCATGGACCAGGTCAAGGAAGATGTCTGCAACCCGTTCAACAATGAATTCATTCCGCGCGGCATGAATGTCTGTGCCATCGATGGGCCGGGGCAGGGGGCGTGCAACCGCGACGGCACCTGGCAGACCGAAAACAATTACGAGCAGGCGGCCTCGGCCATCGTCGACTGGCTGATCACCCGCGATGATGTGGATTCCGACAGGATCGGCATTTTCGGCATGTCCATGGGCTCGCGCTGGGGCGTTCTGATCGGCGCGGCCGACCCCCGTATCAGCGCCGTGTGCGGGCAGATGGCCAATGTCGGCTCGTTCGACATGATCTTCGAACAGGCCCAGCCCAACTTCAAACGCATCTTCATGTACATGGCCGGCTACAGCGATGAGGCCGAGTTCAACGCCTTTGTCGCACGCCTGGCCGATCTGCCGGTCGCGGCACAGGATCTGAAGGTGCCCCACCTGCTGGTGGCGGGCGACATGGACGAGCTGTGCACGCCGGACGACATCGCCACCTTCCGCGCCGGTCTCGGCGGGCCAACCGAGCTGTGGCTGTATGAAGGTGTGTTCCATCCCATGGGCGAGGTCGCGGGCCAGATCTATCCGGGTATCGCCGACTGGCTGCTCGAATCTCTCACCAACGGCCGGCCCGACGGCTACAACAACATGGTCTATGTGGAAGACGGCACCACGCTTGCCGACTATGATCACGGCTAGGCAGGAGGAACCGATATGTCACCTTTCAAGGACTACACACCCGCGGGCGTGATCCCCGCCGCGATTCTCGCCTTCGACGAGGACTTCGCCGTGGACGAGGCCGAGACCCGGCGGCACCTGTCGTTCGTGGCGGCCACGGCGGGTATCAGCGCGGTCACGGTGAATGGCCATTCCTCGGAAATCCACGCCTGTTCCTTCGACGAGCAGCAGCGCATCCTGGATGTTGCCATGGACGAGATCGGCGATCGCGTGCCCCTGATAAACGGCGTCTATGCCGATGGCAGCCACGAGGCGGCGAAGATTGCGAAAATGGCGGAAGCCGGCGGCGCTTCGGCGCTGTTGTGCTTTCCGCCCCATTCCATGGGCATGGGCGGCATCCGCCACCGGCCCGAAATGGCGAAGGCGCACTTCAAGACCATTGCCGATGCGACGAACCTGCCGCTGATCATCTTCCAGTATGGCGACGAGCTTGCCTATTCCCTCGACACGCTGGTGTCGCTGGCCGAGGACGTCCCGTCCATCAAGGCGGTGAAGGACTGGTCGCCGCCCCAGGTCCATGCCCGCCATATCAAGGTGCTCCAGTCGCTCCCGCGGTCGTTGAACGTGCTGTCGACTAACTCGGCCTGGCTGATGTCGTCGCTTGTGATGGGGGCCAACGGCCTCCTGTCGGGCGCGGGCTCGGTGATTGCCGACATGCAGGTCGCACTGTTCCGCGCGGTGCAGGCCGACGATCTGGCCACCGCGCGCGAGGTCGCCGGGCACATGTGGTATGCGACCGAGGCCTTCTATGCCGATCCTTTCGGCGACATGCACAACCGCATTAAGGAAGCGCTGGTGGTCCTCGGCCGCCAGGACCGGGCCGTGGTCCGCCCGCCGCTGGTCAAGCTGACGGATGTGGAGATCGCCCGCATCGGCGATGCCATGCAGAAGGCAGGGCTCAGCCGCGACGGTTTCGAGCTCCGCGCCGCGGCGGAGTGATGTAATCCGGGAGACCGGACAGGGGGAGGACCATCATTAAAATAGGCTTCAGCGTCGCATCGCCTGAGGTGGATACACCGCTCTTGCCGGCCCAGCAGGGAGATCTGGGCGCTAATCTCGATGTGCTTGCCGACCTCGGCTATGACGGCGTGGAGCTGTCGGTGCGCCTGCCGGCGGAACTCGATCTTCCGGCCATCGAGAAAGAATTCTCAAAGCGTAACCTCGAGGTCGCGTCGATCCACACAGCCGCCATCGGGTTTCAGGACAAGGTCTGGCTGTGCCATCCCGAAGAAGCGATCCGCACCGAGGGATTAACTCGGCTCAAGGCGGCGCTCGACGTCGCGGCACATTTTGGTGTGGATGTGCTGGTCGGCTCGTTTCGCGGCAAGCTCGGGGATGGCGGGGACACGGCACGCGGCTGGATGTACGACGCGTTCCGACGCGGCGCCGACCATGCCGCGGACAAGGGAAACCGGGTCCTGTTTGAACCCCAGGCAAGTTTCTCGGTGGATTTCGGCTTTACAGCCCAGGAAGGTGCGGCCTTTGCCGCGGAGCTGGACAGCCCCGGCTTCGGCGTCATGCTCGACACCTATCACATGAACATCGAGGACGCTTCCTTCGCGCGCAGCATCTTCGAGTGCCGGGACTATCTCCACTATCTGCAGATCAGCGACAGCAACCGGATGTATCCCGGCGGCGGTCATATCGACTATGGCGAGATCATCAACGCGCTCCAGTCGATCGGTTTTGATGGCTACCTCTCGCTCCAGATCGTCCGCGAGCCCAGCTACGAGAAGGCGGCCGAACTGGGCCTCATGCACCTGCGGAGCCTGATCGGCGCCTAGGTGCCGTTCACACCGATATCCCAGAACAGACCGGCCATGACTTGCAGCGCCTCGCGCGCGACCGGGGCCAGCATGTGCTCGTCGGGCGCGTGCTGGTTGCAGCCGGCATAGGAGTGAGGAATCCAGACCGTCGGCAGCCCCATATCCTCGGCGAAGATGTCGTTCGGAATGCCGCCGCCGATATTGGGGATCAGCGCGGCCTCGCCATCGATGGTCTCACCGATGGAACGGACGGCCAACTGCACCCATTCGTTTTCCGGGTCGGAGCGGGTCGCGCGCATGCCCGACATCCGGGTCGGAGTGACTGTCACGTCCTCGAAACCGTTCGCATCCAGATGGCGGCGCAACGCCGGCAGGATGTCATCCGGGTCGGTGCCCACCACGTACCGCAGCTGGCACACCGCGCGCGCCTCGGACTGGATCGCGTTCTGGGGATTGTCGGGCGCGCCCAGGTCGAGGGCCAGCACGGCAAAACTGTTCCAGCCATAGACCCGTTCTTCGGGGCTTAAATCTTCTTCACCCCAGTCCCGGTCGATCGCCGGTGCGTTCTCGCCGCCCGACACCTTGACCCTGACCAGCAGTTCACGGATCGCCGGCGTCAGGGATGTCGGCCGCCATTCGGGCACGGCGATCTGGCCGCGTGCGTCGGTCAGGTTGGCAATGGCATGGGACAGCACCACCCCGGGATCGCGGATCAGGCCGCCCCAGTTGCCCGAATGGTGCGCGCCCTCGCGCAGCTTCAACGCCAGTTCGAAATTGATGATCCCGCGCGAGCCGAGCACGACGGTGGCGCGGGCCGGGTCGAGGCGCGGCCCGTCCGAGGCGATCAGCACATCGGATTCGAGCCGGTCCCGGTGGATGCGGCAGAACTCCCGCAGACCGCGCGAGCCCACCTCTTCGTCGCTCTCCAGAAGAATCTTGCAGTTAAACCCCAGCGAGCCACGCTCGGCGATGACCGCGCGCAGACCCGAGATGTTGATCCAGTGCTGGCCCTTGTTGTCGGCGGTACCGCGGCCGTAGAGCCGGTCACCGTCGCGGGTCAGTGTCCAGGGGGTCAGACCGGCACGCCAGCGATCATCCTGGCCGACAACCACATCGCCGTGACCGTAGATCAGGATCGTCGGCCGGGCGTCCTCCTCGTGGCGCTCGGCGATCAGGACCGGGCCAGCGTCGGCCTCGGGATTGTCCAGGACATCGAACGTGAAGCCGAGATCCGAGAGATCCGCGGCGAGGACATCGGTGAAGTAACTCCGCAGGTCGGGATGGGATTCCCGCAACTGGCTCTGGGTGGCGTGGGCGACAAGGCGCGCAAGACCCGCTTCGAACGAGCCGTCGTCGAACTGGCGTGCGGCGCGTGTAATTGCCCCGTCGCGGCTACCGGTCATGTTGCGTGAGACGCGCGGCTAGGCGCGTTCATAGGCATCCCGCGACAACTTGGTGACGTCCTTGCCCTCGATCCGGATCAGCCGTGTCTCGCCTTCGCGTTTCGGCGAATGCAGGCGGCCGATCGGGTAGGTGACGGCCATGCCCGGGTCGAGATCATAGGACTTGGTCGGCTTGACCTTTCCGGGGCTGTCGTCGGCCGGCGGGCTGACCTGTTCGAACTCCGTCATCACCGTCTGCCCGGTTGCCTGTCCATAGATCGCCCAGGTCGGACCATGGTCATGGGGCGGTGCCTCGTTCGCGCCCTTGAAGACATGCGCACAGATACAGAATTCGAGCTCCGGGTCCTCGTAGAGAACACGGCGGTTGTCTTCATTGTCGGGGCCGAGATGCTCGCTGATGAACTCCTGATCCGCGAGAAACGTCTCAACGACGAGGCGAACTTGTTCGAGGCCGCTTTCATCGGAGTCAGTGCTCAGGATCTGCTGACATTCCTCGGCAAACTGATCGATCGTCAAAGCCATTTGGACCCTCCTGGGAATTCAGACTGGAACAGGTTGCGGTCACATTCGACCGTACAGACGCTATCATGCACCGGACGCTTGCCGGACCTCAATACACATCTGAATGTTGTAGAATTTAGTCATGACCGAGATCGATTCCAATTCTCTTCGCGCCGCGATGCTCGAGGACGCCGAGATTGCGCTGCTCGATATTCGCGAGCAGGGAGAGTTCGGCCAATGCCATCTGTTCTGGGCTGTCAACGCACCCTTGAGCCGGATCGAGCTGGAGGTGGCCCGGCTGGTGCCCCGATCCGGCGCCCGGGTCGTCGTGACGGCAGCAGGCAATGCCGCGCTCGCCCGGCGCGGTGCCGAGACGCTTGCGTCCATCGGCTATACCGACGTGTCCATTTGCCCGGCGACCCCCGAGGATTGGCAGGCCGCCGGATTCACCATCTATTCGGGCATCAACGTCCCCAGCAAGGCCTTCGGCGAGGCGGTGGAGCATCACTACGAAACGCCTTCGATCCCGGCGCAGACCCTGAAGCAGATGCAGGATCGCGGCGAGGATTTGGTGGTGCTCGATTCCCGCACCTTCGCCGAATACCGGAACATGAACATTCCCGGTGGCGTCAGCGTGCCGGGGGGTGAACTGGCCTACCGGATTCGCGACTTCGTGGCGTCGGATGACACCACCATCGTCGTGAACTGCGCGGGGCGGACCCGGTCCATCGTGGGGGCACAGTCGGTCATCAATTTCGGCGTCCCCAACCGCGTGGTCGCGCTCGAGAACGGCACCATGGGCTGGCACTTGGCCGGGCTGGAGCTGGAATATGGCCGGACGGATCGGTTCGACGCCGGTGATCCGCGTTCGCTTGCCGCCGCGCTGGAGATGCGCGACCGGATCGTCGCGGACTACGGGATATCGACGATTTCCCGCGCGGTGCTCGATGACTGGCGGTGGCAGAATGCAGACCGCACCCTCTACCTGCTGGATGTCCGCGACCCGGACGAATTCGCCGCCGGACATTTGCCCGGTGCGCGCTCGGCGCCGGGCGGGCAGCTGGTGCAGGCGACGGACTTCCAGATCGGCGTGCCCGGTGGGCGAATCGTGCTGGCTGACGACACCGGCGTGCGTGCGGCCATGACGGCCCACTGGCTGGTGCAGATGGGATACCCGGATGTCCATGTTCTGGTCGACGGTATGACCGGTGCACAGGAAATGGCTCCCGAGCCGGTGCCCGGGATCACGCCGATTCCCGAAATTTCTGTCGAAGAATTGTCGCGGCGCCTGGGCGAGACGGATCTCGCGATCCTCGATCTGGGCGAAAGCCGGGCGTTTCGCAAGGCGCATATCCCGGTCGCGAAATGGGCCATCCGCTCGCGCATTGGAGAGACAGGTCCGGCCTTGCCTGAAGCGGGAACTCTCGTCCTGACTAGTGCGGATGGCCGGGTGGCAGCCCTCGCCGTCGAGGAAGCCCGGGCGCTGACCGGTGCTGAGGTCGTTGTGCTCGAAGGTGGCACGGATGCCTGGCTTGCGGCCGGACACGAAGTGGAAGGTGATCCGGCCTATCCCGCCGATGAGGATTGCATCGATGTTTACCTTCGCGCCTATGACCGAAACGCGGACGTCGAGGCGCGCATGCAGGAATATATCGACTGGGAGATCGCGCTGATCCACCAGATCGCGAACGATCCCGATGTGGAGTTCCGCCTCGGTCCAGTCGCCTAGGCAGCCGTGCCGATTGTCAGTCCCACTTTCGCCCGGGCATGTGGTTGAACAGGCTCGTCGACATGCCGCCGTCGATGACGAGCTCCGACGACGTGACATAGGACGCTTCGTCGGACAGCAGATAGAGGATTCCCTCCGCGATATCGTCGGGCTGTCCGACCCGGTTTAGGGGCGTTACGTCCGCGCGCGCCTGCTTGACGGCGGGGTCGCGCATATAGGCCGTGAGCGGTGTTTCCGTGTGGCCCGGACAGACCGTGTTCACCCGGATGCCGTGGCGGGCCCATTCGAGGCCGAACTGTTTCGACAGCATGATGACCCCGGCCTTGGTGGTGCTGTAGGCACCGGCCAGGTTGTAGGGCTGCAGGCCGCCGGTCGATGACAGGTTCACCACGGCACCTTGGGCACCCTGGTCCATCCACCAGCGGCCCGCGGCCTGGGTCATCAGGAAGGTGCCGGTCAGGCCGGAATCGACCACTTTTTTCCAATCGTCCAGTGTCAGCTCCACCAACGCACCGGGGCCCATGCGGATGGCGCTGTTCACCAGCCCGTCGAGCCGCCCGAAGGTCTCGGTGGTGAAAGCAATGCCGGCGGCGCAGGAGGCGGGGTCGCTGACATCGATCCGCACGAAGGCCGCGCCGCTGCCGATCTCGTCCGCGAGCGCGGAACCACGTTCCTCGTCCACGTCGCCGATTACGGCCCGCCCGCCTTCGCCGGCATACCGCCGGGCGGTTTCGGCGCCGATCCCGCTCGCGCCGCCCGTGATCAGGCAAACCTTGTCGTCAAAACGTGCCATCGCGAAGTCCCCGCTATGTTGTTCGAAGGTCGTGAGTGTAGCGGCATTCGGCGGGCGACGGTAGCCGGATGCGCCGCGACACTTGATTTTCACTGCGTCTCGCTTCCCAATTGTTTTTATGTCCGGACCCGATATCGATATCGAGGCCTTCCGGCAGGCCTTGCTGGATGAAAAGGCGGTGCTGACGGATTCGAGCAGTGCGACTGCTGAGAACCGTGCAACTGTCACACTCGATCAGCAGAGTGTCGGCCGCCTGTCGCGTATGGACGCACTGCAGGTCCAGGCCATGGCCCAGGCCGAGGAGGATCGCCGCCAGATGCGCCTGCGTCTGATCGATGCTGCATTGACGCGCATCGACGAGGGGGAATACGGCTCCTGCATGACCTGTGGCACGGACATTCCCGAAAAACGTCTGTCGGTCGATCCGGCCGCAGCCCAATGTGTCGATTGTGCGAAATGAGTCTGACTCGCGCGCTCGTGTTGAAATGGCGTCATCATGCGTCGTGTTCGTAACGTAAAGGTATTGGCAACCCTCGGGCCGTCGAGTGCGTCCGAGGAGATGATCCGGGCTCTGTTCGAAGCCGGGGCGGATGCCTTCCGCCTGAACATGAGCCACGGTTCCCATAAAGACGTGCGTGCGATGTATGACCGCATCCGCTCGGTCGAGCAGGAACTCGGCCGGCCGATCTGCATTCTGGTCGATCTGCAGGGGCCGAAACTGCGTGTCGGCGAGGTGGCGCCGGATACGGTTCTGGAAGAGGGCGCATCTTTCCGGCTCGAGTTGAAACACAGCCCGGGCGATGCGTCGGGTGCGGAACTGCCGCACAAGGAAATCTTCGAAGCGATCGAGCCGGGCACGAGCCTGCTGCTCGATGACGGGAAGGTGCATCTGGAGGTCGTGGAATCGGGCAAGGACTACGCCGACACCCGCGTCATCGTCGGGGGACCGCTATCGTCGAACAAGGGCGTTAATGTGCCCGATGTGACCTTGCCGGTGCCGGCACTGTCACCCAAGGACCGGCGCGACCTGGACTTCGCCATGTCGCTGGATGTCGACTGGGTGGCCCTGTCCTTCGTGCAGCGGCCCGACGATGTCGCCGAGACCAAGAAGATCGTCGCCGGCCGCGCGGCGGTGATGGCCAAGATCGAGAAGCCACGCGCGCTGGCGTATCTGGATGAGATCGTCGATATCGCCGATGGACTGATGGTTGCGCGCGGCGATTTGGGGGTCGAGCTTCCCGTGGAGCAGGTGCCGGGCATCCAGAAGGCGATTACCCGCGCCGCGCGGCACGCCGGCAAGCCCGTCGTGGTGGCCACGCAGATGCTCGAATCCATGATCGATGCGCCCGTTCCGACCCGTGCCGAGGTATCGGACGTCGCCAATGCTGTGTTCGAAGGGGCGGACGCGGTGATGCTATCGGGGGAGTCGGCAATCGGCGACTACCCGGTGGAAGCGGTCGCAATGATGGATCGGGTGGCACAGTCGGTCGAAGCCGACGAGCAATTTCGCACCGCTATCAATGCCGGTCGTATCGAGCCCGAGACCACGTCGGCCGATGCGATCACCCTGGCGGCTCGTCAGGTCGCCGAAACGCTGAACGCGGCGGCCATCGTCTGCTACACCGGATCCGGCTCGACCGGGTTGCGGGCGTCGCGCGAACGGCCCGAGGTGCCGATCCTGGTGCTGACCCCGTTCGTCGAGACCGCGCGCCGGCTGGCGTTGGCCTGGGGGGTGCATTGCGTCGAGACAGAGGATGCAACGAGCTTCCTGGACATGGTGATCCGTGCGAGCCGGGTCGCCGAAAGCGAGGAATTTGCAAAGACCGGAGACCGACTGGTGATCACCGCGGGTGTGCCGTTCGGGACCCCGGGGCGAACCAACATCCTGCGAATTGCAACGGTGGGGACGGAGGCTCGGCGGGAACGGAATTAGGCGGCGGATATCGGGCTTGTAAATTGCGTCAATTCGCCCCCAAATTTATCTCGGCCCGGCTGTTTACACCGACCGAGTCCTTTGGCTTATAGTTTGAAATTCTGGTTTAGGAAAACAGGCGACGAAGAGCGCCGGAGGGGACGTTGAAGATGGGGCAATCGGCAGACGGTCGAACCCGTAACCAGGCTCTGCTCAGTTGGGTCGACGAAGTCGCCGCGCTGACCAAGCCGGACGATATCTATTGGTGCGACGGCACCAAGGAAGAGTACGACCGGCTGTGCGCGCAGATGGTCGATGCCGGGATGCTCATCCCCTTGAACCAGGATTTGCGGCCGGGATGTTTTCTCGCCCGCTCGGATCCCAACGATGTGGCGCGGGTCGAGAACCGCACCTTCGTTTGCTGGGACGATGAGGTCGACGCCGGCCCGAACAACAACTGGGTCGCACCCGACGAGATGCGCCAGACCCTGAACGGGCTGTTCGATGGCTGCATGCGTGGCCGGACCATGTATGTGATCCCGTTCAGCATGGGGCCGCTGGGCTCACACATCGCCCATATTGGTGTGCAGCTGACGGATTCGCCCTACGTGGCGGCGAGCATGCGCATCATGACCCGCATGGGGCAGGGCGCCCTCGACGTGCTGGGGGATGACGGCAAGTTCGTGCCGTGCCTGCACACGGTGGGTGCGCCGCTGGATCCCGGCCAGGAAGATGTCGTCTGGCCGTGCAACGAGACCAAGTACATCGTGCATTTCCCGCAAGACCATTCGATCTGGTCCTATGGCAGCGGCTATGGCGGCAACGCATTGCTGGGCAAGAAATGCTTTTCGTTACGCATCGCGTCGATCATGGCCAAGGAGGAGGGCTGGCTCGCCGAGCACATGCTTATCCTCGGGCTCGAATCGCCCAAGGGCGAGAAGACATATGTCGCGGCCGCGTTCCCGAGCGCGTGTGGCAAGACTAATCTGGCCATGCTCATCCCGCCCGCCGGCTACGAGGGCTGGAAAGTCAGCACTGTCGGTGACGACATTGCCTGGATCAAGCCCGGCGAGGACGGCCGGCTTCACGCGATCAATCCCGAGGCGGGCTACTTCGGCGTTGTGCCGGGGACGTCGACTAAGACCAACCCCAACGCCATGACGATGATCCAGCGCGACACCATCTTCACAAATGTCGCGCTGACCGCCGATGGCGATGTCTGGTGGGAAGGCAAGGACGGCGATCCGCCGGCGCATCTGATCGACTGGCGCGGCGATGACTGGACACCGGACAGCGATACGCCTGCCGCACATCCGAATGCGCGATTCACCGTCGCCGCGGTGAACTGCCCGAGCCTCGATCCGGCCTGGGATGACCCCGACGGGGTGCCGATCGATGCGTTCGTCTTCGGCGGCCGCCTGAGTACCACCTTCCCGCTGGTATATGAGTCCACCGACTGGCAGCACGGCGTCTACATGGCGGCCACCATGGGTTCGGAAGCGACCGCAGCGGCGGACAATCAGGCTGCCATCCGGCGCGACCCGATGGCGATGCTACCGTTCTGCGGATACAACATGGCCGATTACTGGAGCCACTGGCTCGGTTTCGCGGAGAAAGAGCTCAAGCTACCCAAGATTTTCCGAGTGAACTGGTTCCGGAAGGATGGCGACGGCAAGTTCATCTGGCCGGGCTTCGGCGAGAATATGCGCGTGCTGGAATGGGTATGCGACCGGGTCCACGAGAACCTGGATGCGGTCGAGGGACCGCTTGGCAACATGCCGCGCTACAACGACCTTAACTGGACTGGGCTCGATTTCACCGCAGATGCCTTCAGCGGCATCATGGATCTGTCGCGCGATGCGGGCAGCAACGAAGCGGAAGCCCAGAAGGAACTATTCGACAGTTTCGCCGACCGGCTTCCCGCCCAGATGGAAGATCAACGCCAGGCGCTGTTGCAGGAGATGCAGAACGCCCCGGAAGTGTGGCGGGTCGCAAGCTAGGCGCGCAGCGAACAATTAAGAGGAAAAGGCCGCGCGGGAGCGCGGCCTTTCTCCGTTCCGCGGAAGGAAACTCTACTTCCGGATGACGCTCACATGGGCGGCGACGATGCGCCAACCCTTGGGCATGCGAACCCAGCTTTGGCTCTGCCGGCCGGTGCCGTCGCCCATGCTCTCGCGATAGAATTCCAGGTTCGCGGTGCCGAAATCCCGGCCATATGTGGTCACGATGACGGGGCCGGTCGTGCGTGCGACATCGCTGGGATCGCGGGCGGCGCGGAAGCCTGCGATCGCTTCGTGACCGTAGAGATTCTCACCGATGCCGTAGCGCAGGGTCAGATCGTTGGTCCAGAACAGTTCATTGAGCACATCGAGATCGTTCGTCGTGAGTGCGGCCTCGTAGCGGTCGTGGGCCGCCGTGACCTCGGCCAAGACCTCGGGGATGTTGATCTCCATTTTGCACTCCATACGGGGCTGGGATGGCCGCATGGCCGGGGCTCATACGACATGTTGCGTGGGGGAAAAGATAAATCAATATTTGGTCTTATCTGTTCCGGATCGGACGTGTGGCCACGACCTTCCGCTCGAACCGGATGGGCGTGAGACGCACACCATTCTTGTTTAACTCATTTCCCCTGAAGAGAAACACATGTCTTCGATCAATCCCCTGACCCCCCCAGCAGCTGGCCCCGAGCCTGGACGTCCCGACCGTCGGCGGCGGAACCTGGAGCCTCGGCGACCAGAGCCCGGAAAACTTCACCATGATCGTGTTCTACCGCGGTCTGCATTGCCCGATCTGCTCCATGTATCTCGGGGGGCTGAACAAGCTCGCCGGTGAATTCGCAGAGAAGGGTGTCGACATTGTCGTCATCAGTTCCGACCCCGAAGAGCGTGCGGCGGAACCCAAGGAGAAGTGGAGGCTCGATAACCTGATCGTCGGTCACTCCCTCGACCTCGACAAGGCCCGCGAATGGGGGCTGTACATCTCGGCCGGCAAGGGTATCAGCTGCGCCGAGATCGAGGAGCCTGCGCTGTTTTCCGAGCCGGTCCTATTCCTGGTGAAGCCGGACAATTCGGTTTACTTCGTCACCACCCAGACGATGCCGTTCGCACGCCCGGCCTTCGCCGAGCTGCTCAAGGGGGTCGAGTTCGTCGTCGTGAAGAACTACCCGGGCCGGGGCGAGATCGTCGACCATCACCAGGCCGTGGCCGCCGAGTAGGCACCGGAATCGTATTTGTGCGGCGGGCGCCCGTTCCCATCGGGAGGGCGCCCGTTTGCTTCGGGGCTAGTTGCCTTTGTCCTTGGCCCAGCTGTCGCGCAGGCTGACCGTCCGGTTGAACAGCAGCGCGTCGGGCCTCGAGTCTGGGTCGGGGCAGAAATATCCGGTGCGTTCGAACTGCACCACGCCGGGATTTTCGGCTAGGGCCGGTTCGACTAGGCAGCCGGTCCGCACTTCAAGGGAGTTCGGGTTCAGGTCGTCGAGCCACTCCCCGGACTTGCCCGGCTCTTCTTCGGCAAACAGATGATCGTAGAGCCGAACCTCGGCCGGCAGGGCATGGGCGGCGGAGACCCAGTGGATCGTGCCGCGAACCTTGCGGCCGTCGGGCGAATCCCCGCCGCGGGATTCCGGATCGTAGGTGCAGCGCAGCTCCACGATGTTGCCGTCGCTGTCCTTGACGACTTCGGTGCAGGTCACGAAGTAGGCGAACCGCAGCCGCACTTCCTGGCCGATTGCCAGGCGGCGGAACTTCTTGGGCGGAGCCTCCATGAAGTCGTCGCGCTCGACATAGAGTTCACGCCCGAAGGATACCTTTCGGGTGCCCGCAGTTTCGTCGGTCGGGTTGTTGGCCGCATCGAGTTCCTCGATCGTGCCTTCGGGATAATTCTCGATCACCAGTTTGATCGGGTCGAGGACCGCCATGCGGCGCGGTGCAGAGCTGTTCAGATGTTCTCGGATCGTGTTTTCGAAATAGGACATCTCGACCAGTCCATCGGACTTGGTCACGCCGAGCCTGCCGATGAAGTCGCGGATCGCGGACGGTGGCACGCCGCGCCGGCGCAGGCCGGTCAGGGTGGGCATGCGGGGGTCGTCCCATCCCGCGACATGCCCGTCTTCGACCAGCTTAACCAGGCGCCGCTTCGACAGAACGGTGTGGCCCAGATTGAGCCGGCCGAACTCGTACTGACGCGGTCGCGCGGGAACGGGAAGGTTCTCGATCAGCCAGTCATAGAGCGGCCGGTGGTCCTCAAACTCCAACGTGCAGATCGAGTGGGTGACATGCTCGATCGCGTCCGACTGACCGTGGGCGAAATCGTAGTTGGGATAGATGCACCAGGCATCACCGGTGCGCGGGTGGGGTGCGCGGATAATCCGGTAGAGGACCGGGTCGCGCAGATTGATATTGCCCGACGCCATGTCGATTTTCGCGCGAAGCACCTTCGCGCCGTCCTCGAACTCGCTGGCGCGCATCCGTGCGAACAGATCGAGATTTTCCTCTGCTGTGCGGTCCCGGTACGGGCTGGGGCGGCCGGGTTCGGTCAGCGTGCCGCGATACTCGCGAATTTCGTCCGCCGAAAGATCGTCAACATAGGCACAGCCGGCCTCGATGAGATGGCAGGCCCACGCGTAGAGCTGCTCGAAATAGTCCGATGCATGGAATAGATTGTCGCCCCAGTCGAACCCCAGCCAGCGCACGTCTTCCTGGATCGCGTGCAGATATTCTTCGTCTTCGCGAGCGGGATTCGTGTCGTCGAACCGCAGATTGCAGACGCCGCCGAATTCCTCGACGACACCGAAGTTCAGGCAGACGGATTTCGCGTGCCCGATATGCAGGTATCCATTGGGTTCCGGCGGAAAACGGGTGACGAGAGCCGAGGTTTTACCCGATTCCAGGTCGGCACGAATGCGGTCGCGAATGAAGTCGCGCGGCTCGTCTTCGGATGGTTCGGCGGAGCTGTCGTTCATAGCCTGCGGCGGTGTCGGGGGGCCGTGAGCCTCTGTCTGCCAGAAAACCCCTGATGCGCCAAGCCGGTGTCGCGAAATAAAATGCAAACGGCCCGGCAACATGGCCGGGCCGCGGCAATTCGTTGGTAAGCGGACTACGGGCTGACGTGGCCGATGAATTCCATCGGTGCCGGCTCACCCCACTGGGACTGCAGACCTTCCTCGACCGGCACGTAGCGGGTGCCATAATCGGTGTTGAGGGTGTCGGAGTCCGCCCAGTGCTCGTGCACCCGGCCCCACGGGTCCTTCCAGTAGTCATAGATCTGGCTGCCGAGGACGTGGCGGCCGATACCCCAGACATGGTCGTAGTCGCCGTTATCGCGCAGATGTTCGTGGCCCATCATCACGTCGTCGAAGTCGGGCACCTCGAACGAAATGTGGTTGAGGCCTGCATTCTCGTTGTGGACGTAGAGGAAGACATGATGATCGACGAAGTCCTTGCCGGCGTCGATGCGGTTGAAGCTGGCGATGACCTTTTCCTGGTCATCCTCGGCGAAGACCTCATCCGATGCGATCAGGCCGATATGGTGCCGGATCCAGGCCGTGCATTCATGCATCTTGGGGGTTCCCATCACTCCGTGGCCGATACGCATGACATGGGCCGGCCCGCGCGGCGTGCGCCAGAGTGTGCCCCCGCGCGCATACTTGTCGATGTTGCCAAGATTGTATGTGTGTCGCTCAAGAGGAATTTCGTCGACTTCCTCGACGCCGTGCACGACCTCGATCGTATAGCCGTTCGGCTCCGTCAGGCGGACGCGCTTGCCCCCGCCGGGTTCGTCGATCTCTTCAACCTCGGATGCGCCGTCTGCTTCCTTCGCGAGCTTGTGCAGATCGTCTTCGCTGACGGCCCGGAACGAAAGGCTGATGAACCCGGGGTCACCCTTTTCGGTGATATGGATATGGCGGCTGCTGCCGGTCCCACGCATGAACAGCTTGTCGTTCGTGCGTTCGGCGCGAATCATGCCGAAGTTGGTCAGGAATTCTTCCTGCACATCGAGATCGGGTGACTGGATGCGGCCCCACGCGATGTCGCGGACCTTGATGATTGGTTCAGCCATGCGGTTTTCCTCCTGCCCTTCAATTCCGGCGCTGTAACTGGATACTCTAATCGCAACTGGCGCAGAACGGGAAGACCGTCTGCACCATACGGTAGCGTATGTTATTGTTTTGTCGTGTCGAGGTCAATACGTTGACGTATGGAACTTCAGGACGTGCCATGACCAAGAAGAAAGAGCAATCAAAGGACCGGGATTCCTGGCTGGCCGAGGCGATGGAGATGCTCCGCGAACGCGGTATCGATCACGTCAAGGTGGAGCCACTGGCGCAACGGCTGGGGATGACCAAGGGAAGTTTCTATTGGCACTTCAAGGATCGGCACGACCTACTTCGCTCGTTACCGGAGTATTGGGCGCGGGCGCAGACCGATCCGGTCATGGCCCATGTGCAAACGATTGATGGCGGCCCGATCGACAAAATGCGTGCGATCCTCGAGTTCCTGGCGCGCGAGGACCCTGACCGGTACGACAACGCGATGCGGGCCTGGGCGCAGTTCGATCCCGAAGTGGCCGCTGCCGTCGCTCAGATTGACGATCGGCGCATGGCGCTGGCGCGGTCGCTGTTTGAAGAGGCGGGCCTTGATCCCAAGGCCGCGGCCTTCCGGGCCCGCCTTTGGTACTTCTACGACGTGGGTGAGCATGTCACGCGGGACACGCCGCTGAGTGTCGAGGAGCGACTTGAACGCGCGGCGTTGCGATTGAAGCTTCTGACGTCCGACCTGGCTGCGGACTAGATCGCCATATTCAGATCGGTTGCGGAACATGGGACCAAGGGGATCGTCATCGGCGATGCCCGCGGCAATTCCGGCAATATCCTTAGTGGTTTCGAAGCAATTCAGCGTCGATGATCGACCCACATCGATCGATCGCGCCAGTTGCTGACGATCTATAGACATTCGCGCTCTCCGGCACTTCGGACGACTCTCCATTGTGGGCCGAAATCATTGAGGAATTCTATAGGCCTACGGGAACGGTGCGCATTCACGCATATTGGCCGACGAAACCCTTGTCATGACACGGCAAGGTGCTAACAATGTGCGCCGAATCAAGCGAGGGGAGGATATGCGCGGTCCACAGGATTACGGCGGATTACCGGCGGGCCCGGTTGATCCCGAAAACAACGAGCACGACCCGACCCATTGGGAAAAGACCGTCGATGCGATGATGATGCTGCTGTTCGATCAGCGCCGTCGTCTCGCGCGGGTCGATGAATCGCGCCGCATGCAGGAAGCGCTCGGCGAGGATTATCACAAATACCCCTATTACGAGCGCTGGCTGCAGGCGATTTCCTGGCTGCTTCTTGAAAAGGGTGTTTTCACACAGGAAGAACTCGACGCCAAGATGGCCGAAGTGCGTCCGCGTCTGGAGGCGGAACGCAATGGAGGCTAGATTCCAGCCCGGCGATCGCGTCCGGATCCTGGACCGCGATCAGCCCGGCCATGTGCGGACACCGATCTACGTGCGCGGTAAGACCGGCGTGATCGAGCGGATAGTCGGCTCGTTCCCCAACCCGGAACTGCTGGCCGTCGGCCACTCGGGGCTTCCCTACAAAATGCTGTACCGCGTGAACTTCGCGCAGAGCGAGCTTTGGGATGATTATGACGGCAAGCCGGAAGATACGCTTGAAATCGAAATCTATGAGCATTGGCTGGCGCCGGCCTAGGCGCGTGAAAGGCTGAACGAATATGAGCGAAACACACGAACACGCCCACGATCACGAGCATCCCCCCCACGCCCATGACGGCAAGCCGATCCAGGAAGACGCACTGCCGCCGCTGGAAGCCCATGTACTGGAAACCGCGGTGCGTGAACTCCTGATCGAAAAGGGCGTTATCTCGTCGGACGATATTCGTCGCTCCATCGAGGAACGGGAAAGCCGCAACCCGGCGCTGGGTGCCAAGATCGTGGCCCGGGCCTGGGCGGACCCCGAGTTCAAGTCGAAACTGATGAACGAAAGTGACGAGGCGCTGCTGACGTTCGGCATCAACATGAGCCCCATGGAGCTTTGTGTCGTCGAGAACACCCAGGAGGTGCACAACATGGTCGTGTGCACCCTGTGCTCTTGCTACCCGCGTCCGGTGCTCGGGATTCCGCCGGCCTGGTACAAGCGCCGGGACTATCGATCCCGCGCCGTGCGCGAGCCGCGCGCCGTCCTGCAGGAATTCGGGACCCAGATTCCCGAAGCGAAACAGGTTCGCGTGCATGACAGCAATGCCGACCTTCGTTACCTGGTCTTGCCGCAACGGCCGGACGGCACCGAGGGTTGGGATGAAGAACAGCTGGCGAAACTGGTGACCCGGGACAGCATGATCGGTGTCAGTGATGCGCTGACGCCCGCAGAGATCGAAGACTAAGAGTCGCCGCCGCCGTTGTGATGCGGGCGGCGATAACATATGGAGCCGGCCGCTGAGCCGCCGAATCGCGCAAGTCAGGTGCGTGTTTGAGCCGGATGGGTTTCGGTGCGGTGTTTTGGGGAGAGGGGAGTGTTCGCGTGATCCCATTGCGGGAAGCGTTGGCGAAGTTGTTTCCGGAGCAGCGGGAGCTGATCCTGCGCTCGCAGGGCCGCGTCCGCTACATTCGGGCCGGCCGGCCGATCCAGATCGCGGCCGTCACACTGACCGCCGGCGTGTTGATCTTGTCGGCTTATTCGACCACACGCTTCATGTCTCACGAAGCCATCGTGTCGGACCGGAACGAGGTGATCGCAGACCTGCGTGATCGCAACGAAATCTTGTCGACCGATCTTCAGGGGCTTCGCGAACTCTCGGTTATCCAGCGCCTGTCGTTGACGGCGATGCAACAAAATACGGTCGATCTCGCGTCGAGGAACCTGCGGCTGAAATCAGAGGTGAAGTCTCTGGAAGATCATCTCGGGCAGGAACGTGCGCGGGCGGCATCGCTGGCGCTGTCCTACCAGGCAGAGGTTGAGTCCAAGGCCCACCTGAATATCGCCATGCAGCAACTCGAAAGCTCCCGTGCAGATATGCGGCGCCAGATCGAATCCCGGGATTTTCAACTGGCGATGATGCAGGCCGATCGTGAAACCCTGTCGTCGGAAGTTGACGGTTTCCACAGCCAGGTGGCGCGCTTGAAGGCTGAAGCCGAGTCCATCGATGTTGCACGTGCCAGGCTTCAGGATCGACTGACGGACACGACGCGGCAACTCGAGAGCGCGGTCGAGGAGAAGCTGGCGGTGGACCGCCAGCGGGAATCGCTGGGCACCCAGGTTGCCGAGCTGTTCGAACGGCTTCAGGACCTGGAGACGGCGCAGATCGAAACGGTGTCCCGGTTGGGTGAACAAGCCGGGCAAAGCGGCGAGGCGCTGAAGCGCACACTCGATCTCGCCGGTCTGGATGTCGAGCGTCTGCTTGACCGCATGGCGCGCGCGGCAGGCGAGCATCGCGGTGTGGGCGGCCCATTGCTGGCGCTGGACAGCAGTCCTGGATCGGATCTGGCGCACCAGATTGCGGCCGTCGATCGGCGGGTGGACGATCTGCAAAGGCTTCAGGAGTTGATGGAGCGGTTGCCACTTGTCGTACCCCTGGACGAGTTTCGCACGACAAGCGGGTTTGGCCGGCGCATCGACCCGTTCACCAAACGCCTGGCATTTCACTCCGGTATCGATCTCGCGAGCCGCCGGCGTGCGCCGGTGCGGGTGACCTCAGCGGGCGTGGTGACATTTGTCGGCTGGAAGGGCGGATTCGGAAAATTGGCCGAGGTCGACCACGGCCTGGGCGTGCGCACGCGCTATGGCCATCTGTCGACAATTTTTGTGAAACGTGGACAAAGACTGGAGTTTCGCGAAAAAGTGGGGCTTATCGGCAGCACCGGGCGCAGCTCGGGCGAGCACTTGCACTATGAAATTCTGGTGGACGGCCGGCCACAGGATCCGGCGAACTTCATAAAGGCGGGGCAGTATGTTTTCAAAAAATGATCGAGGCGGCGTCGGTAGCGGTGTTCCGTCTATCGTGAGTTCCGATATGCAGATCTCCGGTAACCTTGACGGCGAGGGCACGGTTCAGATCGAAGGAACCGTCGATGGCGACGTGCGGTGTGCGGAAGCCACGATTGGCCGAGGCGCCAGCGTGACCGGACAGATTGAATGTGACGTGGCAAGCGTGCATGGCACCGTAACGGGCGAAATTCGCGCGCGGAGCGTGGTCTTGTCGGCCAGCGCAAGAGTGACCGGGGACATCGTCCATGAAGAGCTGACGATTGAGGCGGGTACCT
>PBWR01000013.1 GCA_002727315.1 Alphaproteobacteria bacterium | reverse complement strand
TGCGCGCCGCTGTCACATCGGCCCAGTCCGGTGACACGGTGCGTGCGCGGGCAATATTCTCGCGCCTGAGCGACATAATCCCGCCGGACACCGTTCGCGCGCGAATCATCGATACGGCACGCGAGCTGGGCCATGATCCCGACGACTGGCTGCCCCAGGAACCTGCGGTCGCGCGCGGTCCAAGCGAAGCCGACATCGCCGCTGCCCAGGATTTAAGCGACGATGACCGCCAGGCGATGATCCGGGGCATGGTCGACAACTTGGCCGCGCGACTGGAGACCGAACCCGAGGATCTGGGCGGCTGGCGGATGCTCGCACGGTCGTGGGAAACGCTCGGCGAACCAGGCAAGGCCGCCAGGGCCTACGCACGCGCACTGGAGATCGAGCCAGATCATCCCGAGACACTTCTGCGCGCCGCTGTCACATCGGCCCAGTCCGGTGACACGGTGCGTGCGCGGGCAATATTCTCGCGCCTGAGCGACATAATCCCGCCGGACACGGAAGCCCATCGCATGATCAGCGAAGCGATCGCACGGATCGATGCCGACACCACGGAGAATCGCTAAGCGATGGACTCGGTCCTTAGCATCCTGCGGCTCCTGGTCGCCCTCGCCGTTGCGGGCGGGATTGTCTACGGGCTCTATCGCGGTTTGCGCTGGCGGTTCCCCCGTCTCGGGCGGTTCAGGGCCGGCCTGATCGTCGGACTGGGCACGGTCGTGCTAGTGGCGATTGCTATCAACCTTCTGACCGTCAGCGGCTCCCAGTGCCTGGCGCACGAAAATACCGTCCTGCTGCGCGGCGAACGGGTCATCAATCTGCGCCAGACCGAGGAACGCATCAATTGGCCGGTCACCGATGCGCGATATCTTAAGGTGCTGGAATCATGTGAATTTCTGGTCGAGCATTGCCCGGTCACGGCATCGAACGAGACCCGTGTCGCGGCCGAGAGCATCTGCCGCAAGGCCTTCGCCGGTCAGCCGTTGAACTAGCCCCACGATCGCCACATCGGCGGCGTTATTCATCAATCCCCGCAAATTGTGCGAAAATCCCACGCAGGCCAATTTTGCGCGCCACGGATGGCCCGGCGCGAACACGGCACCGGTCCATTGGTGCAACTTACAGTGATGAAGCACGATGCCCTGGTCGGAATTGTCTCGATCGGAGATGTGGTCAAAAGCCGGATTCGCGAGACCGAACGCGAGGCTGGGGTGCTGTGTAAGTACGTTGCTAACGGCTAGACCGCTGCCGCGTATCTATGTCCCGGTGAAGACCGGTTTGCGCTTTTCCGCAAAGGCCGTGCGACCCTCGACATAATCCTGGCTAGCAAAACAGGCCGCGACCTGTTCGGCGCACAGTTCTATGTCACGGTCGACCGGCGCCTTCAGGTTTTCCTGCACGGCCGTCTTTACCGCCCGGATCGTCAGCGGCGCGTTCCCGGCAATGCGTGCAACATAGTCGTCGCAATAGGTCGAAAGTTCCACGCGCGGCACCACCCGGTTCACCAGACCCATGGTCAGCGCCTCGGCGGCATCGAACTGACGAGCCGTGTAGAAGATCTCCATGGCGAAGGAAGGTCCGACAATCTGCATCAGGCGCTCGATGCCCGACGCAGCATAGCCGAGGCCGAGCTTGGCGGCCGGTACGGCGAAACGGGAATCGTCAGAGGCAATGCGGATGTCACAGCATAACGCGATCGCAAGCCCACCGCCGATCGCATAGCCCCCGATGCGCGCAATCGTCGGCATCGGCGCGTGGGTCAGTGTCTCCTGGAATTCCGCCACGGCGGCGGCATATTCAGCCACCGCATCGGCGGAGTTGCGCTCCTGGCCAAACTTGGAAATGTCAGCACCGGCCACGAAAGCCTTCTCGCCAGCCCCCGTCAGCACAATCGCGCGCACATCGCCCGCGTCACAGCACTCACGGATCGCCGCCGTCCCGTCGCGCCACATATCGAGCGACATGGCATTGTGGCGCTCGGGATTGTTGAAGGTGATATGCCCGATCGCGCCATCGCGTCGGCTGATGATCCGGTCAGTCGTCATGGAAGTTCCCCGGTTGAATGATCCCCGCGACAATAATGCGCACACCGCTGTCCGCAAGCGGTGCGTCGATATTTTTCGCGCCCGCGACCTCAGTGCTCAGTCGGCCTTGTAGGGCGGCGGTGAGGTTTCGCCCACATCGATGGCCGGGAACACTTCTTGCTGGGCGATTCGGGCCGCCTGCAGCATGTAGGGCGCGCCGCAATAGACCGTCATCTGGAGGATCACCTCCATCATCTCGCGCTTCGTCGCACCGCAATTCGCCGCCGCGAACAGATGGGTGCGAAGCTGCGGCTGCGCATTGGCCATGACGCAGGCGGCGATTGCGCAGAGCTCTCGCGTCTTGTGATCTAGCACATCCCGGTCATAGAGCCCGCCATAGACGAAGTTCATGAACAGCTCGTTGAACTCCGGGTCCCAGGCTTCAAGCTGGTCGGCGATGCCTCGCGTGAATGCCTCGTTCCACAACATTGTGCCGCGACGCTCCGCGTCCGGCGGGATCGGGGCACCCTTCTTCGTCTTCTTTGTCATCTGGAGACATCCTGTTTTCTAGCGTCAGTTGCTGGCCCGCGATCGGGGACCACGGTGGAAATCCTATTCTGAAACCCGTCGTCGCGCAGCCGCGCGGCCGCCTAAGTTTGGAACGCGTCGTACTCGGCAATGATGCGATGCGCGTCCTCGGTATATTCGGCCTCGGGAAACTCGCCAACAATGACGAACAATATCAACGCCTTTTCCTCGCCCTCCGGTGCCTACACGCGGGAGAACCGGCGATCAATGACACTGTCACAAGATTATACAGGTCCCAATCGGCCCCTTCCCACGGTTTCGCAGACAAGTGACACGATGCCGCAAACCTGCTGCATAAGCGCAGCTCGAATATTGTCGAAATCACCGCCGCGGCCCTTCCCGCCTGCAAAACGCTCTGCCGCTCGATCCCGATAGCGATCTCCGACTTTCTGTTGCTCCACTCCTGCCGGATCGCATCGGCTTCGCTCAATCCGCGCTAGCCCATTGTCTCAGCCAGCAGTTCGTAGGATCGCACGCGCGCCGGGTGATCCCAGATCGCCGCCGCGACCATCAACTCATCGGCGCCAGTAGCCTCGATCAGCGGTTCCAGCTTGTCGCGGATCGTCGCCGCCGAGCCATGAAACGAACAGCCCAGCATCGAGGAGGCCTGGGCCTTCTCCATCGGCGACCAGAAGGTCTCGATGTCATCGACTGGCGGCGGAAGTTGGCCGCGGTTGCCACGCACCATGCGAGTGAACTGCTGCTGCGGAGTGGTGAACAGCCGCTTCGCCTCATCCTCGGTGTCGGCAACAACAGCGTTGCAGCCAATCATGACATAGGGTTCGTCCAACTGCGCCGAGGGCTCGAACTTCTCGCGGTAGATCGAAACCGCCTGCATAAGCGCCTGGGGCGCAAAGTGCGAGGCAAAGGCGTAGGGCAGCCCCAGCATCGCGGCCAGCTGGGCGCCGAACAGGCTCGATCCCAGGATCCAAAGCGGCACATTCGTGTCCTCGCCCGGGATCGCGTGGATCGTCTGGTTCTCCCGTGGCGGACCAAGCAGAGCCTGCAGTTCAAGCACGTCCTGGGGGAAATGCTCGGATGATTCCGGGCCACGTCGCAACGCGTTCAGCGTGTGCATGTCGGTTCCCGGCGCGCGGCCCAGGCCCAGATCGATACGGTCGGGATACAGGGTCGCCAGGGTGCCGAACTGTTCGGCAATCACCATCGGTGAATGGTTCGGCAGCATGATGCCCCCGGCGCCAACGCGGATCGTATTTGTGCCGCCGGCGACATGCCCGATACAGACGGCCGTGGCGGCGCTGGCGATACCCGCGAGATTGTGATGTTCGGCCAACCAGAATCGGGTGTAGCCGGCTGCCTCCGCATGACGCGCCAGGTCCAGGGCATTGGCCAGGGCGTCGGCGGGCTTGAAGCCTTCGCCGATATAGGCAAGGTCGAGAACGGAAAGTTTCAACATCCCACCACTCTAGCGCACGTGCTCCACCATGCCAGAGACCATCGCGGGAAATCCGCCTACCCGGTGGGTGCCTTGTCCTTCCAATTCTCCGGCCGCAGCGCCAGCTGCGCCAGGTCTTCTATGTCGGCTGCCTCCTCGGCGGGGAAATTGAGCTCGACCGTGATGCCGTTTGGGTCGCGGACGAAGACCTGGTAGAGATCTTCCTTGCTGGCCTGCTGTTCGAGATAGATCACGCCGCGTTCCTTGAAACGATTGGTCATCTCGACCCGGTTGGCCGCCCGGAACGCAATATGGTGGATCGGCCTGCTGCCCTGCGCGATCTCCTCCGGCGTCGCGTCCGGGTCCGGTGCCGGGCGGAGGTCGTCGTCCGGGCGCGGCGGCACCACGTGAATGACGTCGCGATCCCCTAGATAGAGCCAGGTCACTTCCACATCGACACCGAAATCTGGATGCGGCCCCTTCTCGAAACCGAGATTGTCGATGTACCACTGCACCGTCGCCTCATAATCCTGGGCGACAACTAGGAAATGCTCTAGATGGGAAATGGGCATGGCCGGGATCCTCTTTGTTCTTGGCCGGGCGTCGCTTATCCCGGCCGCGAGACTATGTCCTTCTCAACCATAGCGCTCAAGCCATCACTTCCAAAATTCGCCCGACATCGTCATCCTTGGACTTCTATAAAGATTTCAACCGCGCAAACCATATCCATTGGGGGGGGAGCATCATGATTTACGAAATTCGCACCTACCGCCTGAAGCCCCGCACGGTCCCCGACTTCCTCGACGCCTTCGGTGAGGCCTATGAGAACGGCCGCAAGCAGATCTCGCCCCTGGCCGCCTTCTTCTATTCCGAAATCGGACCGCTGAACGAGGTCATGCATATCTGGCCCTATGCGAACCTCGCCGAGCGCGACGCAGTGCGGACCGAATCGGTCTCCTCGGGTGTCTGGCCGCCGAAGATCAAGGACTTCATCCATCACATGAAAAGCGAGATCTTCACGCCCTTCCCGTTCATGGACGACTTCCTGAGCGGGGCGCACGGACCCCTGTTCGAGTACCGGGAGTACACCGTCAACTACGGCACGATCCCCGGCATCATCAAGGGCTGGGAAGAGGCACTGCCCGCCCGCAACGAGTTGTCGCCGTGCGCCATGGTGATGTACAGCGACGTGGCCGGCGACCTCAACAAGTATGTCCATATCTGGCCCTACAAGAGCTACGAGCACAGGATGGAAGTGCGCGCGAAAGGCGTCTCGACGGGTGTCTGGCCTCCGAAGGGCTCGCCCAAGGGTGCGATAATCACCCAGGACAACAAGCTGCTGCACGCGGCCCCCTTCTCGCCGCTGCAATAGGAAGCACGCAAAGCATATGGCGATCATCGACGCCCAGGTCCACGCCTACGAGGCCGACCACCCCAGCCGGCCCTGGGCGGCCGTTTTGACCGGACCGCCCTCGGCCGACGGGGTCGAAATGGTGGCCGCGATGGATGCGATCGGCGTCGATGGCGCGATCCTGGTCTCGGCCTACACGATGTACCGGTATGACCCGAGTTTCGCGCTCGAGGTCCATGCCGACCATCCCGGACGTTTCGGGCTGGTCACGCCCTTCGACACTGCCGATCCCGCGGTCGGTGAAAAGGTCGGCGAATGGGCCGGGAAGGACGGGACCGTCGGTGTCCGCCTGCTGCTCGCCCACGGTATTTCCGACTCCGCCGGTGACGCCGGCATCGCCCGGTTGCTCGGCGCCGCCAGGCAGCACGACCTGCCGGTCAACGTCTACTGCACCGAACGCCACGCACAGGTCGCCAAGATCGCCGGCCGGTTCCCCGATGTCTCGCTGGTGGTCGACCATATGGGCCTGGTCCAGCCGTTTCATCCGCCGCCACCCGAGGACGGCTGGGCCGCGCTGCCGGATCTTCTAGACCTGGCCCAGTATGAGAATGTCAGCGTCAAGATCAGCGGTGCGGGTACGCTTGCGCGCGAGCCGTTTCCCTTCGCCGACATCCGCGATCCGGTGCAGCGGATCACGAACGTGTTCGGTGTAGAGCGCTGCATGTGGGGGACGGACTGGACGCGTGCGGTCGAGCTTCTGAGCTACGAGGACGGTGTCGAGGCATTCCGCCAGGGCGACTGGCTGTCCGACGGCGACCGCGAAGCGCTGATGGGCGGCAATGCCGCGCGCATCTACGACTGGTCTCCCGGCTAGGCGTGGCCCTCGTCCGCGAGATCGGCCTCTATGATCTCGTCATAGACTTTTTCCAGCTCTACCGGATCAGTGCCGACCTGATCGGCATAAATACGGCCGGCCGGCGGGATAACGCCCTTTGCCACATGGGCGTCCGGGTTCCAGATTCGGGCACGCGCCAACGCCTTGGCGCAGTGTAGGTAGACTTCCTCGATATGCACGACAATTGCCGAGGCTGGCACCTTGCCATTCACGGCCAGTGGGTTGGTGATCTTGGGATCGACGCTGATGTGCGCCCGCCCGTTCACCCGCAGGGTCTCGTTGACGCCCGGGATCATGAACAGAATTCCGACCCGCGGGTTGTCGAGGATGTTCTGCATGGAATCCATCCGGTTGTTTCCCTTGCGGTCGGGGATGACGATGGTCTTGTCGTCGAGAATTTGGACAAAGCCCGGATTGTCGCCTTTTGGCGATACGTCTCCATCGGTTCCCAGGATGAGAAACGGCGCGTGCGCAATGAAATTACGGCAATGCTCGTCCAGTGCCGGGAGCTGTTTGTCCACCGACACGCCCTTGGGCTCCGGATAGATTTCACGAAGCGTCTCAACATCGGTGACGGTTTGGTCTGACATCGCGTTTGCCTTTCAATCGATACCCATGGGTTTCCAGGTTTAGGATCGTCACAAGGTCGCGCGCGGCGGGCCTATTCGCCGGCCGCAGTGACCTCGGCCAGTTCCATCTCACGCAGGCCCTTGAGGGAAACCATACCACGGCTGCGGCCCCGACCGAACGGCCGAACCAAGCCACCAGGGGCGTCGCCCGGTTCCGTCTCGACTGGTTCTTTTCCCGCGACCCCGACTGCGCCAACTCGGCCGTCGTCCGCGCCGAATCATCCGACGGCGAGGTACTGCCCGATCATGACGCGATCACCATCGAGGTGCGTCACTCCCCAATCCTTGAACGACAAAACCCCCGGAAGGCCGGGGGTTGAACCGATAACTTCGGTGCTCTCCGGAGATACGAGGAAAAATGGTGGTGCTTTGAGGCAGGAGCAAACCCATCTCCGACCAAGTTTCACAACATGACAAGTGAAGAAGACGACGTGTTCACCGACTATCTCGGCTAGGAACAGCTACCACGCCTGAACGAAGCAGCAAGCTAGGGTGAGGCCGCCTCGGAATAGGTTCTAGAAACTCGACGCGCGAATCCACAGTCAGACAAAATGCGGCTATGAAAGAACGGCGTTAATTGTTCGTCTTTCAAAACCGCAATGCGAACCAAACTACCAGCCGCGCGTACCAGCCCCGCCTTTGAAGGGGCCGACAACCTGGGGCGTGATCCAGCCGCCGTAGAAATCCCCATCCTGCGGCGCGACACGCTCTTGGCCCACCCAACACGCGTCGACACGCGAGGCATAGAAGGCCAAATGGTCGGCAACGGCCGCGAACGACTCCGTCGGCACCGGGTAACTCCATGCTGCCGCCTCGGACGTTTTTCCGTTCACCTCGAGTGACCAGTAGATTGCAACGCCCTTGAATTCACAGAAGGATTGGCCCGGCGCCCGCTCGAGGAACTCCCGGCGAACATCGCTTGCCGGGATATAGTAAACAGGCGGGTGGCTGGTCTCGAGTAGTCTGAATCCATGTTCGGTGGTGGCGATTATCTCGCCGGCAAAGTCTACCCGAAGGTGATCTCCGGCGGGCTCGAGGCGGGGCGGCCTGGGATAGTCCCAGACCGATTCTTGGTCCTGTCCCGGCTCAGTACGCGGCATGGTATTCATGGCCAGTGTCCTCGTTGTGGTCGCGATTTTTACGGCAACGCGCCGAACAGAACTTCACGGTGTCCCAGCATGCGGCCCACCGCCGCCGCCAGGTAAAGGACCGGTTGCAGATCGGGCATATCTTGGTTCGCCGATCGCGTTTGTGTCCCATGCGTGTGCGTTCCCCGAACGGCGGCGAGAGATTCACGCAAGGGCCGCGGCGAGGAGCGACGCGACGGCGAGAAGCGTCGGGGGCCATCGCAGCGACGGGTACCAGGCGGGCGCCTGGTTCGATCGAGCGGCCCGGATGTCCACTAGGAGCACGAGCAGGAAGGTTCCCGCAAGAACCAGGAGCCCGGTCTCCCGGGGCGCCAAAAGCGCCGCCCAGGCAACGAGTGACGGCAGCACACTGAACGAAAGCCCACCCAACAAGGCTCCATTTTCCTTCACCGCGTTCACACCACCCGTCGCGAACCCCCACTGAATGCCGCCGAGAAACGACAGGATAATCGCACCATAGGCCGCGAGCGCATCGGAGGCCATTCCGGCCCGTTCAGGCGGCCCGACGAGAATAATCGCGGCAGATACCAAGAACGGCACCACACCCAACCCCCCCAGCCAAACTGCGGCCAGCGGGACCGACCGGGCTTCGATGGCGAACGGCAACGCTTCGTTCCCGGCCCGACTATTGGGCCGCCGCAGCCGGCTCTGCCTCGCTGATCGCGGCGTTGACCCGCGGCATGACTTCCTCGGCCATCAGTTGCAGAGACCGCTTGGTCAGCTCTTCATCCACCCAGTCCATGCCAGCATAGACGAGTTCGCCGAAGTCGCCCGTAATCTCTCGAAGGGCCAAAATCTGATCCACCACGTCGTTCACCGTGCCGCAGATCACCAAATCGTCAATCACACGGTCGAGGGTCACGGACTCATCGGGCTCGTCCCGGTCCTGCTTGAAGACCCCCTGCCTGTTGCCGCGGATCATCTTCTTGAGAATCTGGGAGTAGTAGAAGCGGTAGGGGCTGTTCGCGTCATCCTTCCCATAGGCCTTCGCCTTGGCATGATCATCGGCCACGAAAATGGTCCGGGCGATCCGCCAATCGGCCGGGTCAGCGACCTCATCGACATTGGCCTTGCCCCCGGCATAGTTGGTCCAGTGGGTTGCCGCCCATTTCGGCAGCAGGAAATTGGCCGACAGCGGATGAAAATCACGCTCGCCCATGGCGATCACGCCCTTAGAGAACGGCGCCACGACCGTGCCCACGATCTCCGGGCGCGGCTGCTGGAATGTCTTTGGCATGATGCCGTAACCCACATCTAGGTAGCGAGTCTCACCCGTTGTCACCTTGAACCGGTTATTCTCGAGATCGATGTCGTAGGGTGTCTCTCCGGCCCAGATCGCCAGGATCACGTCAATCGCCTCGGCGAAAATCTGGTTGCGATCCTCGTCGAGAATGCCGAGCGCCTCTGCATCGGAACGTAGTGCACCGGGGCTGATCCCGAGAATGAATCGGCCGCGCGCCAAATTGTCGAACATGGCAGCGTGGGTGGCCACCAGCACCGGATGCATGTGCGAAAGGTTTGTCGTCCCGGTCGCCAGTTTGATGTTCTCGGTCGCGTGAATAAGTGTGGCCTGAAACATCATCGAGTTTGTGATGGTCTCCGCGCTGTCTGTCAGATGCTCACCAACGAACGCATCATGAAACCCCAGCTTGTCACAAAGGATGATGGTCTCCCGGTCTTCCTGCAGCGTGGTCGGATAGTCCCGTTGAAGCGGATGTACCGGCATAGTGAAATAGCCAAGACGCATTGCTTTGGTCCCCATTGTCTACAAACCTTGTACGACGGCAGCGGGCGTTCGGATTTGCACGGGCGGCCAAAGGAACCACACCGGTCCCGCGATGGCCGGCCCCTGAGGGCCGGCCATTGCATCTCCTCCCGACATACGCAACTAAGTCAGCGGCGCGAGAAGCGCATCGATCCGCTTATCGGCTCTACCGGGATATTTTTTCGCCATGATCTCGGCCAGGTTATCGGGCACTTGCCCGACGATGACGATACCCACCATCCCCTGGCCGTAGTGCGGCGTGCACTTATAGACGTACGCACCGGGCGTGGAGAATGTGTAGGAGACGTCCTTGCCAACCGCCGAGCGAAAAGACTTCACACCGTCCGGAAAGGCGCCGCGGACGAACTCCACATTGTGTCCTCGGTCGGTCGCGACCCATTTAACCGTCTCACCTGGTTCGATCTGAACGAGCGCAGGGCTATAGATGTTGCGTTCCGTCGAACCAGGGTCCTTGTTCAACATCTGGATCGTCATGTCCGCTGCGTCCGCCGCAGCAGGCAAGACAAGGATGAGGGCCGCCCAAAGATAGCCAAATCGTTTCATGAAAATGTCTCCGTTTTTTGGGGTTTGATTTCGATACGCGCGCGACGGCCCATCGGACGACGACAGATGGTCGCAGGCGATCCGGCGCCGACTGATCCGGTACGTCGCGCATCGCGCACGGAATTGGGAGAAGCCAACGAAGACGAAAATGAAAAACCCGCACCGCCCGGGCTTTCTGCCTTGCGGTGACGACGCAGGGGGTCGACTCGACGGCCGTCGCGTGAGGACGTCATGATGAGTGAATCCGTGCCCCGCGTGTTCTTTGACGGCGCATGTCCTCTTTGCGCACGTGAGATTGCCTTCTATCGGAAACACAAGGGCGCTTCGTACATCGCGTGGGTCGACGTCAGCCGGACAAAAGTGGCGGACCTTCCGAACGGCTTGTCCCAGCAGGATACCCTGGCACGCTTCCACGTTCAGACCGCGGATGGAAATTCGGTCGACGGTGCGACCGCCTTTGCCCACTTGTGGTCCGCGCTGCCGCGCTTCCGGCTTGCGGGCAAGGTCGCCCGGATCCCGCCGCTGCCCTGGATTCTCGAAGGTCTCTACAACCTGTTCCTGCCCGTGCGCCCCTACCTGCAGCGCCGGGTATGACTGGCTTGCCTGCAACACGTCGGCCCCGACCGAACGGCCAACCCAAGTTACCAGGGGTGTCGCCCGGTTCCGCCTCGACTGGTTCTTTTCCCGCGACCTCGACTGCGCCAACCCAGCAGTCGGCCGCGCCGAGTCATCCGACGGCGATGCGCTGGCCGATCATGACGCGATCACTATCGAGGTGCGTCAACCCGATCCCGAACCTGAAGTCGGTCTCCGATAGTCAAAAGTATTGGATCTCGAAATCGTGAACAGAGACGAACCGCCAGATCCGACTAAGATTCTCTGAATCGTCCAACACTTTCGAAGTCCTAAACGACAAAACCCCCGGAAGCCCACGGGTTCAGCCAATATCTCCGGCGGTCTCCGGAGACACTCGGAAATTTGGTGGAGCTTCGAGGCAGGAGCGAACCCGTCTCCGGCTCAGTTTCCCTGTTCTCCAGGGAATTAGTAGGGAATTTCTCTCGAAATAGGGCGTTCATCGGCGTAACAGATGCGAAATCTCGCAGAGCCAAAGGAATCATGAATCTATTTCCCTAGTTCCCGAACAGGGAATTTCTGGTGTGGTATCAGGGAGTTCACACAACCATTGAGCGAAAGCTGACCTGCAATCCTGTCGGCAACGAACAAACCTGATCTCAAGTGTCCCTCGCAAAGCGACTTGGAGGACTGCGGTCAGTTACCCTTTGGGCTTGGCTTGGCTTAACGTCGGAACTGAAAACCATCGGGGTTGCATCTCATGTCGAAGCATGCGCCTCAGATGAATCACAGAGGGTTAACCCCAACGCGTTCATGAGAGGTCGATGAACTTCTCGCGACCACTACTCTATAAACCCCAGCAATACACAGATGCCCCATGTTTCTATCGATCTCATCAGCTGGATCAAAATCTCCATGTGCGCGCAGAGACCGATGGCAAAACTCCTTGTACCCGAATTTCTCTATGAGCTTTTAGAAGATGATCTCTAGCCCTCGAAGATCAATTCTCTTTTATGTTGGCGCAGCACTCGCGATGCTTCTGCTTCTCGGGATCGTGGGTGCGTGGTACTCCGCCGGTTACGTGTTGAACCGCCCGGCCAAACAGCAAAATCTCGTATACGACCACAGGTGCGAAGATCGCCCGGTTGCGATTATCACCAATCGACTGCGCCTGTTCCGGACATCCGAACGTGAACCCGTCTCCATCGAAGAGATCGAGATCTTTGTTCACTACATCGACTATTTCGAGGATGTTTTCGAGTTTTTCCAAGTAACGGCGCTTGGCCGAAATCCAGAACGGTTGAAGGCATACTTCAACCAATCGGATCACCTGATTCCCATAGGTGAAGTGACGTTGGCCAAGTGGTTGCCGCCAGACATGAACGGGCTGAACCGTGAGTAACTCGGCGTAACCATGGGCGTGTTTGATGCCGTTGGCGACCTGAACAATGATGGAATCAGTGAGATTGTCGTTGGAACCGCGGACACGAGATGTTCTGAAGACCGCCGCGACTATCTCGTTTTTTCAGGAGATCGCTTGATCAGCGATGAAAAGGTCAGGCTGGAAGAGGTAGCCACTCGATTGACTTCACCCAAATGGAAGCAAGCCGACGAAGCACCGGTGATCCACAATATCGGCATACGGATGAACAAGAAGATGTGGCTGTTCAACGGCCATCTCGCGAACGCCAGCACGAGAATGCAAGGCTTAGATAGTTTGAGCCTCGAGCAATCCGGTACCGACCTCGGCATCAGCGACAACGCCCTGTTCATCGATGGAGCTATCGTTGATTGGAGTGACGGTGGATTGCGCATCGCTGTCGAACCCGAAACGCTCAAAGAAATGGTTCGCGTCGAACTCCCCCCGGATGTTGATAGCCCAAATGGTATTGCCATGATCCCGGAAAGCACGCTTCCCGACAGTTCAGAAGTTGTCCTGGTGTCGAGGTCTCACTTGTCGGTTTTCGATTTCAGACGCGGCGAAACTTTGCTGGCGATAGACATCGATGAACACACAACCGTGGACATGCTGGTCGGTTCTTACGGTGACTTCGATCAGGACGAAGTACAGGATTTTTGGATCTCGTTTCCAAATGCCCAGAACGATCAAGGCGATATTGTCGGCGTCTCGTACCTGATCAGCGGTGAGAGGTTGCGAGGCGCTGTACGTGAAGGTGGTCGAACGAGTCTGACCGACCTTGTTTACGCCGCCCTCAGGGGCGACCCCGGCATTCCCACCCGGCAAAAAAGCGGCGTCGGATACGACATCAGCCTGAAAGCCGGGGACATTGACGGAGACAAGCTACCCGATTTTGTCACCGTCGCCCACCACACCTACGACAATGCTGGATCGCTCTATGTTCTTCCGGGCAAGCATGTATCGGAAGGCGCCGAGTATACGGCGTTGAGCAACGAGGTCATCCAGGTTTTGGGTGCACCTCTCAGTTATCTAGGGACCGGCCTGCACGTCGGTGACGATTGGGATAGAGACGGGTTCGACGATATCGTCGTAGGCGCCGATGTGGATCATGAATCGGGCTTCAACGCGGGCGCCATCTATCTGCTTTCCGGAAAAGAAATCACCGAACGCCAAACCGAGCAATAACACCCGGGACGCATTCGCCCTACCGGCTGGCTGAGATGGCAGATGTCCGAATTGACGGAAACACAGTTCCGTTCCGGACCGGCCTATTTTGCCAGGGCAGCGTCAAGCGCCGCTTTGGCGCGTTTCTTGTAGAGCAGCCGATCTCCCGGCATCAGTAAGAAGTCGAGCTCGGAAAGCGCGACCGTGCGCGCCGCATCGGCCAATGTGTAGTTCATGGGTTCGCCATGAAGATTGAGCGACGTGTTCAGCAACGCGCCGATGCCCGTCAAGTGCCGGAACGCGTCGATCAAATCCCAGTAAGCCGGGTTCGTTTGCCGGTCCACAAACTGGGGTCGGGCGCTCAGATCGGCAAAGTGCAGGGCTCCGGCAATCTCCTCGCGGTGCTCCGGCAGGCTTTCAAAGCCGATCGTCATGTAGGGAGAAATCACGCCCTTGGGGTTGTCGAGATAACGATCGGTGTATTCAGCGAGAATCGACGGCGTGAACGGCATCCAGAAGTCGCGGTTCTTGATGGCGTCGTTGATGTGCTTGACGTTGGCGGGGTTAGACGGGTTCGCCAGGATCGAGCGATTGCCCAGCGCCCGCGCGCCGAACTCGGACGCACCAACACATCGAGCAACGATCATGTCGGCTGCCAGGAGCTTGGCCGCAAGCGCGGCATCGATTCCCTCGCAAATATCGAACTCGTCGGCCGAGCAACCGGCCTCATCGAGCCGGGCCGTCCAGTCTTCGATATCGGGCGTATCACCCAGATAGACATGGGTGATCGGCCGGGCGTTCCCGTCGGCCGCCGCAAGCGCGAAACACGCACCAGCAGAGATCGATTCGTCGCCGCCCGATGCCGGCACGGACATCCATGCAACCTCGGGCATGGCAAGCAGGTCGCCGTTGGTCTTGATATTCATCGACAGACCACCTGAGAAACACAATCCCCGTCGCCCTGTCTCCTTGAGCCAGTGTCGCGCCCAGGCGACCGTGAGTGCCGTCGACCAGTTCTGAAGCGCTGCCGCGACATTGTCGAAGCGGTGTCCCTCCAACCTGTCTTTGAGATCGAAGTAGGAATCCGCGAGCGGCCGGTCGGAGACGAACTGACCGTCACGAAAGTCGAGTGCCTCGAAGAACACCTTTTCGGTTGCCTCAATGTACTTCCCAGGCCTCGGATATGCCGACAGTCCCATGACCTTGTACTCGTGCTCGTTCGGCTTCATGCCGAGGATCAAGGTCGCCCATTTGTAGAGACGCGCAACGGTGTGGTCGGGGCCTGCAGCAACCCGGTTCAGGGTCCCGTCCTCCTCTACCGTCGAGACGCTCCAGTTAAGCCCGTCGCCCCATCCATCAGCCGTAAGTACAAGTGCCTCGCGCCGCTTCTGTTCGTCGAGCGGTGCGCCATAGACAGCGTAGTAAGCATGACAGGTGTGATGGTCGATTGCCTCAACGGGGCCCTCAAACCCAGTATAACGACGGACCGCATCGGGGCGTTCCACTTCCACAAAACGACGTGTCGCTTCGGCCCTGTCCAGACCTGTCAGCCACGAAAAATCGTAGCCGGCCTGCTCGTTGAGCTTTCGCCCTGCCTCGAATTCCTTCTGCCAATACGTGCCGTCGTTCGGCTTGTCGCCGTAAAAGTGAGGGTACCAAAGTTCGTGCTGCTCGCGGACATGCTCAGCAACAGAGAAGTTCGAGAAACGGTCGAGCGCCGCATAGAACGGATCGGATTCACGAACGCCGAACACGACCTTATCGATACGGCTGGCATCTCCGTCGAGATGCTTGTCGATCAATTGCTGTATCGAGCGGACCGGGAACGCCACATGATTCTTGAACTTTGTGAGCCGCTCTTCCTGAACGATGCCGATGAGAGCGCCGTCTTTCATGAGAGCGGCTGATGAACAGTGCTCACTTGCGATACCGAGGATGTACATGATGTCTCGTCACGGTTCAAAAATGGCCGAAATTTTATGGCACCCAGATGCCCGCACCGAAGGTACTCGACGGCACCCAAGTCGTACAAGCAACTGACCGATGAACCGAGCGGAAATCGCCCAAGAATCTGCTTATAATGATTCAGCGTGCGTGGGAAAGACTCTCTACGCAGAGTGGTACTCTGACAACCACTTCGCCACTAGCGATCCCCTAATAGATTGCCTCGATCAAACTTGGCGCAACGCCGGGCTCCGAGTAGACAATTTGCGCCGCTTGGCCGCGTCCGCAAAGAACATCAGAATCTGAATGTTCTGTGAACTGTTCTCACGCATTAGCAGCCTATGATCGTTTGTCCAACTCACGAAGGCGGCCAGCCGCTAGAACCTAAATCCAGCTGCTCACCTCAAGCGCATGCGCAATCCACGAACGGTCGGGCACTAGCAGCGCGGATATTTCGGGTTCGAGATAGTCCAACAAGCGGCCTGATCTAACGAAAGTACTGGATCGCAAAATCGCGAACAGAGACGAATGGCCAGATTCGACCAGAAATCTCCGACGCGTCCAACACCTCCAAAATCCTAAACGACAAAACCCCCGGAAGCCCGGGGGTTCAGCCGATATCCCCAAAAGCATCTGGAGACACTAAGAAATTTGGTGGAGCCGAGGGGAATCGAACCCCTGACCTCTACGTTGCGAACGTAGCGCTCTCCCAACTGAGCTACGGCCCCACTGATGCCGGATTCGGCGTGCGGGCGGTCCTGCAAGACAAAGTCGGGCCGCGCGGCGCGGCGGGAATATGGGTGCGGGCCGCCCACCGTGTCAAGTCGCCCGGAGGCGGGCGAATGCCATGCGCGTTACTGGACAGCCGCCCGGGCGCTGGCTAGTGTCGCTGTACTTTTTCTGCTGAAAATTGGTGTCTCAGGCTCGCTATGGCTCCGTTTCTCGCACTCATAGATTTAGTCCTCCATCTCTACACAATTGTAGTGATCGCGTCGGTCGCTCTAACTTGGCTGGTCCAGTTCAACGTCATCAACACGTCGAACCGTTTCGTCTATCAGATCGGCGACTTCCTCTACCGGATCACCGAACCAGTGCTCGGTAAAATCCGCACGTTTGTTCCGGCCGTTGGCGGAATCGATCTATCACCCATCGTCCTATTGATCGCGATTTGGTTCGTTCGAGTTTCAATGCAGCACTACTTAGGTCCTTTCTAGGAAGGCCGTTTACTCGCCAAGCACCTTGGCCTGCCAAAATCGTCCCTGTCGGTCGCGGCCATTGCGTCGTCACGCTACAAGACCGTCCACATCCCCGGCGATGGCCCGACTCTGACGGCCATGCTAGAGGCGTTGGCCAAGAACGATGCCGGGGAAACGGCCGAAGGAGAGAGACATCGTGAACGATCCACGCACACTCCATGCGGACAAGATCATCGACGGCAAGGCCTTCGCAGAAGGGCTGCGCGAGCGCATCGGGACCGCCGTCGGCAAGCTCAAGGATGAACACGGACTGATGCCGGGCCTGTCGGTCGTGCTGGTGGGAGACGACCCGGCCAGCCAGGTCTATGTGCGCAACAAGGGTAAGGCGGCCGAGGCGGCGGGCATTACGGCAACGGACCATCGCCTCGACGAGACCACCTCCCAGGCGGAGCTGCTTGCCCTCATCGACCAACTCAACAACGACCCGGCTGTGCACGGCATCCTGGTCCAGCTGCCGGTGCCCGACCAGATCGATCCCAACGCGGTGATCGATGCAATCGCCCCGGCCAAGGATGTCGACGGGTTCCACGTCATCAACACCGGGCGCCTGGCGACCGGACAGATGACCGGGCCGGATGCCGCTATGGTGCCATGCACACCGTTGGGCTGCCGCATGTTGCTGGAAGACCGCCTGGGCGACCTGTCGGGCCTCGACGCCGTCGTGCTCGGCCGTTCAAACATTGTCGGCAAGCCGATGGCCACCCTTCTTACCCAGGCAAGCTGCACCGTGACGGTCGCCCATTCGCGCACCAGGGACCTGGCCGATGTCTGCCGGCGTGCCGATATCCTGGTGGCGGCCGTCGGTCGGCCCCAGATGGTCGCCGGCGACTGGATCAAGCCCGGTGCGGCCGTCATCGATGTGGGGATCAACCGGATCGCGGCACCGACCGAGGACGACCCGGACAAGATGCGCCTGGTCGGGGATGTGGATTTCGATTCGGCGATCGAGGTTGCGGGCGCCATCACACCGGTGCCCGGCGGGGTCGGCCCCATGACCATCGCCTGCCTGCTGGCCAACACAGTCACGGCCGCCTGCCACCAGAACGGCATCGAGCCGCCGGCTTTCTGAGCCCTAGGCCGGCAGCCGGTAGCGAATAATGCCCTTCACATGCGCCGGGTCATCCACCGGCTTTCCCTTGCGCAGGACCTGGATCGATCCCGCGCGCGCCAGGGAGATGGCCTGCTGCTTGACCGCCGGCAGGTAACGCCTCCACAGATCGGGCGGGTCGCTGGGCTTGCGCCGGACCTCGGCCACTGTCCGCGCCACGTCTTCGGGCGAGGCCGAGCCGCCGGGCTTGGCCGCCGCCAGACACGCCAGGATCGCGTCTGCGACAGGATCGCGTGTCGTCGCCGATTCCGCGGTACCCGGCGCTTCAGCTGGGTCGGTGGTTTCGTTGTTGTCGTTCATGGCCCCTCCCTAGCATGGCGGGGTACCGCTGGACGACCCCGCATGCACGCGGGATAATTACGGCCCAGCGGGGGAATCATGACGGGCAGTATCGATACATTGTTTGCGGCGACCGTCCTCTTTGTCGGTGGCCACTTCCTGTTGTCGAGCAAACCGGTCCGCATGGCGCTGATCGAGCGGTTCGGCGAGACCCACTTACTGACCTATTACTCGCTGGTGATGATCGTCATCTTCACATGGATGATCCTAGCCTTCATCGACACGCCACCGGTGGCGCTCTGGCAGCCTTCAGCCGGCATACGCTGGCTGCCGGCGCTCGGGATGCCCCTGGCCGTATTCCTGATCGTGTGCGGACTGACGACCCCGTCCCCGACCATCGCTGGCACTAATCCCGACGAGCCCGGGCGCGATCTCACGCGCGGCATCATGCGAATCACCCGCCACCCGTTCCTCAACGGCATGTCCCTGTGGGCGGCATTGCACCTGATCGCCAACGGCGACGACCGGTCGATCGTCCTGTTCGGCGGGTTGCTGGTCCTCACCGTGGTCGGCATGTGGCACATCGACAAGCGCCGCGAGTTCCTGTTCGGATCCGACTGGGGTCCCATACTGCTGACCACCAGCGCGATCCCGTTCGCCGCCCTCCTGTCCAAGCGCACCAGCTTCGACTGGCCGGGCATCGGCTGGTGGCGCCTGCTGCTGAGCGTGGCGATTTATCTCGCCCTGGTCTGGTTACACCCGCTCGTCCTGGGTGAAGCGGCCTGGCCGGGCGTTGGCTGACGATTCAAGATATTCAAGGGGAGAAACACATGCCGCTCTATCGGACAGACGAAATCGACTGGAAGCCCGACGATACCGCGCCGGCTCTGATGAAGAGCTTCAGCGGGGAGTTCATGAAGGTGGGCCTGGTCCGATACGACGAAGGCGTCGGACCGCCGCCCCACTTCCACCCCAACGAGGAACAGTTCATATACGTGCTGGAAGGCAAGCTGCGGATGGTACTCGGCGACGAAACCACCACCATTCTGCCGGGTGACCTAGTGCATATCTCGCGCAACCTGCGCCACGGCATCCTGCCGGTCGAGGGGCACTGCGTCTTCTTCACCTGCAAAAGCCCGGTCGGCGACGGTCGCCTGGCCCAGGACTACAACAAGGCCGACGACGCCGACGAGAAGATGGCCGAGATGGAAAGGATAGAGGGCTAGCTGCCGCCGTTCGTTCTGGAATTCATCACCGGCCGTGCCGGAGCCATACCGGGCTACCCGGGGAGACCGGCAGCCCGGAGGCCGTCGATAAGGCGATCAAGGTCGCGCCGCTCGGGATAGGGGAACATTCTCTGGGAACTGACGATATTGTAGCGCGGTGCCACATCCAGAATGGATCGAACCGCCGATTTTGCGTCGTCCATCCTGCCCATTTCCACATACGCGCGTGCGAGGTGTACCCGTGCCGGCACCAAACGTGAGACCCGCTGCAGAACAGGGAGGATATGCTCCAACGCTTATTCGTATCGCCCCAGCAGAACGTATGAGTGGCCCTTCGCAAACTGCCAACCCGGCGGCACAAACGTATCGATGCTGAAGGCCATCTCCAAAACCGGCAATGCGCGCGCCGGGTTGCCCGCCCGGTTCATGGTTTCCCCGTACGTGTAATACACTTCTGCATTCCGAGGCACGATTTCCACCGCCCTTTCGAAGTTCGCTGCTGCATCGTCAAATCGACCCATAAACCCCTGGACCCAGCCGAGACGCGCGAGACCCTCGAGGCGCGCCGCAACATTCACGCCACCGCCATGAATATCATCTCCTTCGACCAGGACATCGCCGAGATTCACACCAACACGAAAGTCCATTCGGATGTCAGCGGGCAATTCCGTGTTTCGCTCCGCCAGACCGGCCTGAAACTCCATAGCGCATCGGACGGCATCCACCGCACTGAGGAATTCAACCTACACGCCATCTCCCATCGTTTTCACGACGCGGCCGTGGCACCTCGATGCGGCTGGCGAGATGATGTCGTCGAAACAGTGATTGAAATGCAGTCGGGTCGCCTCCTCGTCGCGGCCAATCAGACGGCTGTAGCCAACAAGATCAGCTGAAAGAACAGCTGCGAGACAGCGGACGGGCCCGTCCTGAATCATTTCCCCGATATCCCGAAATGCAGCAAACCGGCCCCGTCGCGGCTAGTCCCGCAGCGCCTTGGCGAGCCGTAGGCGCAGCGCCTGCAACTTGATGAAGCCCTCGGCGTCGCGCTGATCGTAGACTTCGTCATCCTCGAAGGTGACATGATCGAGGGAATAGAGGCTGTTGGGCGAGGAACGGCCGACGACGGTAGCGGAGCCCTTGTAGAGCTTGAGCCGCACCGAGCCGGAGACATGTTCCTGGCTCTTGTCCACCAGCGCCTGGATCATTTCGCGCTCGGGCGCGAACCAGAAACCGTTATAGACGAGCTTAGCGTAGCGCGGCATCAGCTCGTCCTTCAGGTGCATCGCCTCGCGGTCGAGCGTCAGCGATTCCATGCCCCGGTGCGCCACGAGCAGAACCGTCCCGCCCGGCGTCTCATAGACGCCGCGGGACTTCATGCCCACGAACCGGTTCTCCACCAGGTCGAGGCGTCCGATTCCGTTGGCGCCACCCAGCTCGTTGAGGCGGGTCAGCAATGCTGCCGGCGACAGGTCTTCGCCGTCGATCGAAACCGGGTCGCCGGCCTCAAAGCCGATCTCCACATAGGTCGGTGTGTCGGGCGCGTCTTCCGGTGCAACCGTGCGTGAATAGACGAACTCCTCGGGCTCGTGCGCCGGATCCTCGAGCGCCTTGCCCTCGGCAGAGATGTGCAGAAGGTTCGCGTCAATAGAGAACGGCGCCTCGCCGCGCTTGTCCTTGGCGATGGGAATCTGGTGCTTTTCGGCAAAGTCGATGAGCTTGGTCCGCGACGTCAGGTCCCACTCGCGCCATGGCGCGATGACCTTGATGTCGGGGTCAAGTGCGTAATAGCCGAGCTCGAAGCGAACCTGGTCATTGCCCTTGCCCGTCGCGCCGTGAGAGACGGCGTCGGCGCCGGTCTCGTGCGCGATCTCGATCTGGCGCTTGGCGATCAGCGGTCGCGCGATCGAGGTGCCAAGCAGATAGACGCCCTCGTAGACGGCGTTGGCCCGAAACATCGGAAACACGAAGTCGCGCACGAACTCCTCGCGCAAATCCTCGATATAGATTTCCTTGATGCCGAACATCTCGGCCTTGGCCCGCGCCGGCTCGATCTCCTCGCCCTGGCCCAGATCGGCGGTAAAGGTCACTACCTCACAGCCATAGGTCTCCTGCAGCCATTTGAGTATGACCGAAGTGTCGAGGCCGCCGGAATAGGCGAGCACAGCCTTTTTTACGTCGCCAGACGTCATGACTTTTGTCCGTTCAGGTTCTGGAAAAGTCGCGGCGGAGTATAGTCGCGCGCGCGGCGGGGGCAAGCGAACCCATACGCCGGCCGCTCAGAGGGAAAAGACGATCCGGTAGCCCGCCAGCGTCGCCACGACAATCGCAAGCCCGTTGAGCGTAATCGGCACACCCGCGTCGATGGCGAAAATCGACGCCTCGATCCGCAACCACCACCGCGGCTGGCTGACCGGTTGGGTCGGCAGGGACGGCAGGCGCCAGCGGCGCACCGTCGGCAATCCCATGATCGCCAGCGTGCCGCCGAAAATGGCGAGTGCCAGTCCTATAATGAAGTCGTCGATCACATCCGTCCGGCACGGCAATTGTGATTGCAAACGGACCTTGGGCAGCCTGTCCTCATTCCCCAGCGCGAACGTTAATACGTAACCGTCAAAAGTGACAAGCACACGAATGCGAGAGGTCAGCCCGCCATCGCCCGGCGCGGGCGTTCGCTTTCGGACTTCAGCTGCCCGCACGCGGCCATGATGTCCTCGCCGCGCGGGGTCCGCACCGGCGAGGGATATCCCGCGGAGCGGACAATCTCGGCGAACGCCTCGATCCGCTCCGGCGTCGAGCGGTCATAGGGCGCGCCCGGCCAAGGGTTGAACGGGATCAGGTTCACCTTGGCCGGAATGCCAGCGATGATACGCACCAGTTCGCGCGCATCCGCATCGCTGTCATTGACGTCTTTCAGCATCACGTATTCGAAAGTGATCCGCCGCGAATTCTTCAGACCCGGATAGTCGCGGCACGTTGCAAGCAACTCCGCGATCGGATACTTGCGGTTGATGGGAACGATCTCGTCGCGCAGATCGTCGCGCACCGCGTGCAGCGAGATTGCAAGATTGACGCCGAGTTCCTCGCCGCAGCGGCGGATCAGCGGCACCACACCGGCGGTCGACAGCGTGATCCGACGGCGCGAGATCGCGATACCGGCATCGTCCATGACGATCTTCAGGGCAGCGGCCACATTGTCGAAATTGTACAGCGGCTCGCCCATGCCCATCATAACGATGTTGGACAATTCACGTTCATAGATGGTCGGACGCTCGGCCGTCGGCCATTCGCCGAGATGGTCGCGGGCCAGCATCACCTGGCCGACGATTTCCGCCGGCCCGATATTGCGCACCAAACGCTGGGTGCCGGTGTGACAGAACCGGCAGTTCAGCGTGCAGCCGACCTGGCTCGAGACACACAGGGTGCCGCGATCGTCTTCGGGAATGTGGACACATTCCACCTCGGTGCCGTCATCCAGCCGCAAGAGCCATTTGTGGGTGCCGTCTTCCGACGCCAGGTCGCGCGAGATGTTTGGCCGCGCGACGACGAAGCGGTCGGCCAGCTTGGTCCGCAGCGACTTGGAAATATTGGTCATCTCGTCGAAGTCAGTCACACCGCGGCCATAGATCCACTGGAACAACTGGTCGGCGCGAAACCGCGGCTCGTTCATGGCCGCGAACGTGGCCACGAGCTCTTCGCGGCTCATACCGATCAGGTTGATCGGGCCGTCATCGGCGCTCTCGGGCGGTGCGTTCTGTTCCAGGATCGTCGACATGGCGCCTCACATAGGCCTCAGGCCTGTCGAACGCAACCAAATGTGAGTGATATCGCGATGGTCCGCAGCCCGGAGCATACGGTCCCCACTACAGGTCAGCCGCGGCTGCAGGCCCGGTTGATGGCGGCATAGGCCGCGCTCGTCCCCTTCAGGGAATAGGCGTCCGTCGTCGAATTGTTGCGCGACGAGGTGCCCTTCACGGTCATGCGTGCGCCCTTGCGCAGGGCGGTGACCAGCGCCTTGTCGTCCGCCGGCTTGTACGTCCAGGCGCTTTCATCGCGGGTGAACAGGGACCAGGAGTTCCCGCCGATGCGCACCTCGACTTCGGAGGTTTCCTTGAACGGATAGCCGATATCGACCTGGACGACGTCGAACTCCTTCTGTACGGGCCGGTGCCAGACGAGGAAGAAGATCTCGCCCCGGCGCGAGCGCAGGCTCGCCTCCTTGGGCTTCGAGACCATGTAACAGAACCTGTCGGCGCCCGTGCCGCGCGTGTAGGCGTCCCAGTCGTTGTAACGGCCAACCAGGCTTGCATCCTGTGCCTGAGCCGGTGCAAGCGACCAAACCCCCGCGACCAGCGCAATGGCTGCCGACCAGCGGGCTATTCTGCTGAGATCCAACATGAGGGGCCAAATACCAAGAGCGCCCGAGTCTTGCCAAGACACGGTGCATTCAACGTCTTGTTATTATTCGGCCTTTTGTCCGCCGCGCGATCGCCGGAGGACCGGCTCCCCATGAACATGCTCGGGCAGGTCCTCGACCGGTCCGCCCGGGATCAGCGGCCGGGGCGGATAGCGGCCCAGGGTGAGGGTGCGGTCGTACATGACGATCGCGGCCGCAAGACCCACATTGACGCAGAACCGGGTCGGGATCTTCACCACATGATCACACAGGCCCACCAGATCGGGGGACAGGGAGCCGCGTTCGGGCCCCAGCACATAGGCGGCCTGCCGCGGGTGCCGGAAACTCGGCAGATCGACCGCGTCATCCACCAGCTCGACCCCGACCAGCTCGCAGCCACGCGGCAGCCGGAACTCATCCAGGGATTCATACTCGTGCAGCGGTAGATGCTCGGGCGCATCGGAGGTATCGGCGCGGCCACCCTCGCGCTTGGAATAGACCGCACCGATGGTGAACACGAAGCCGGCACCGAACGCGTGCGCCGTGCGCATGATCGCACCCACATTCATCGGCTTCGAGATCCCCTCGACGCCAACCCCGAAATAGCCGCGCATTCTATTGTCCGCCATTGACCTAACTTGCATGGCCTCCGGGGTCGAGGCAAGCTGACACCCGTGTTCTGCGGCCGTTGCGGACACGATCCATCCTGTCGGGAGTTCCGGTTACATGCGTGCCATCGTTTGCGAGGATTGGGGAGACCCGGCCGACCTGAAAATCGGCGAACTGCCCGACCCGGAACCCGGCGCCGGGCAGGTCAAGATTCGGATGCGCGCCGCTGGCGTGAATTTCGCGGATTCGGTCCTGGTGCGCGGCCACTATCAGGAGAAGCCAGAACTTCCCTTCGCGCCCGGCCTCGAAGGGGCCGGCGAGGTGCTCGAACTTGGTGAAGGCGTGACCGGCTTTGCCCCGGGCGACCGCGTGATGGCGGTTTTATCGGCAGGCGGATATGCCGAGCAGGCCGTGTGCGATGCCACCAACGTGTTCCCGATTCCCGAAGGGATGGACGCCGCGACGGCGGCCGCGTTTCCCGTGGCCTACGGCACCTCCCATCTGGCGCTGGTTCACCGCGGAGATCTGAAGGCCGGTGAGACCCTCCTGGTTCTCGGCGCTGGCGGCGGTGTCGGCCTGACAGCCGTCGAATGCGGCAAGGCGCTGGGTGCGACCGTCATCGCCGCAGCCTCTTCGGCCGAGAAACTGGAGCTCGCGCGCGAACGCGGTGCGGATCATCTGATCAACTACGCCGAAGACGATCTGCGCGCGGCGGCACGGAAGCTGACGGACGGCCGCGGGGTCGATGTGGTCTATGACCCGGTGGGGGGTGATCTCTCCCTGACCGCCATGCGGTCACTGGCCTGGTGCGGCCGGTTGCTCGTCATCGGTTTCGCCGGGGGCAATGTCCCGCAATTCCCGGCCAACTATCTGCTGGTCAAGAACATCGCCATGATCGGTGTCTACTGGGGCGCCTACCGGCAACGCGAACCCGAAATCTTCCGCGACGGTTTTGCCGAGCTCGGCCGCTGGTGGACCGGAGGCCGGCTCAAGCCTCATGTCTCCCAGACCCTGCCGCTGAGTGATGTTCCCAAGGCCATAGCGATGCTCGAAGGCCGAAAGGCGACGGGCCGGCTGGTTATCGACATCGACGCCTGACGGACGGATCGGCCATGGCGGACACGGACAAGCGGGACCGGCTCGTACAGTCGCAGTACGAATCCTACCCCTATCCCGAACGCGACCCCGCCGATGAGCGTACCCGGTTGATCTCGGGCTCACCCAGCAATCTTGCCGAAGTAAACCATTATGTTTTCGGTGGCCGCCGTGATCTCACCAAGCCCCTGAATGCGCTCATCGCCGGGGGCGGTACGGGCGATGCGGCCATCATGCTGGCACAGAACCTTGCCGATGCCGGCGTGCCCGGAGAGGTGGTGCATCTCGACTTGAGCGAGTCGAGCCAGGCGGTCGCGCACGCACGGGCCGAAGTCCGCGGGCTCGACAATCTCCGCTTCGTCCAAGGATCGCTCCTCGATGTCGCTACCGTGGCGCCGGGGCCGTGGGACTACATCGATTGCTGCGGGGTTCTGCATCACCTGGAGGACCCCGACCGGGGGCTCGCCGCACTGAGTGACCAGCTCGCACCCGACGGGGGAATGGGCGTCATGGTCTACGGCGCGCTGGGCCGGACAGGCGTCTATCACGTCCAGGGCATGCTGCGCATGATCGCGCCGGCCGAAGAAATGCCCGACGGCGACCGAGTGGAAATGGCCAAGCGCCTGGCAGAGGGCCTGCCGACAACCGCCTGGATCAACCGCAACGGCCAGGTCAACGACCATGTCGGCGGCGGCGATCCGGGGATCTATGACCTCTTCCTGCATGCGCGCGACCGCGCCTACAAGGTGCCCGACGTGGCGCGGTTTGCAGCGGGTGCAGGATTGCGGCTCGTAGGCTTCATCGAGCCCTTTCGCTATGACCCTGACTGGCTTGTCGGCGACCCGCGCATTCTCAAGCAGTTGCGGGCGCTCGATCCCGTCGCCCGCGCAACCTTCGCCGAGCTTTTCACGGGCAATCTGAAGAAGCATATCTTCTATGCGGTCCGGACGGAAAACACCGTCGCGCCACCCGATACCGACGATCCGCGGGCGGTGCCGGTGATCATCACCGCACAGCCCGACGAACTGGCCGACAAGATGCCCGCACGCGGCCCCCTTTCTGTTGCAACAGACGGGCTCAAGACCTCGATGAGCATCCCGGCCCTGTCGCGCAGCATGATCGGTTTGTGCGACAGCCGGCGCTCACTGGCCGACATACACGCGTCGATCCTGGAAAGGCGCTCGGACCTCGATTATGAGGGGTTCAAGCGCCAGTTCGATCAGCTCTATAAGGTGCTGAACGCGATCAACCAGATGGTGCTGCGGCTACCCGCCGAGGGCGGCGACTAGAACGAAGGGCCGTCGTTGGCCGGGGTGAAATTCGCATCCAGGCGGTAAAGCCTTTGCGGTCCGAACCCGCGAATGTCGCGCTTGCCATAGTCGCTCATGCGGAATTCGTTCTGGATCGCATTGTAGGTCGTCGATTCGACCAGAATGTCCATGGGTTCACAGACGGCCTCGATGCGCGCGGCCAGATTCACCCCCGGCCCGAAGATGTCATAGCCATATTTCTGCAACGCCACGGCCGAATAGCTCGCCGGCCCGACCGCAAATGGCACGTACGGGCCGAAATCGGCGCAATCGGCAGTTTAGCCCGATTCCGGATCGTTTCGGGTGCTCGACCGCCGTCCCACCGCCAGCACCATGCCGAAGGTGGTGACCACCAGGCCGGCCCAGGCGAGCAGGGTTGGCACTTCATCCAGGATCGCGATTCCGAACAGAACCGCGAGCGCCGGTGAGCCCGCCAGGAACACCGCAACCGTGGTCGGCGAGACCGACCGTGTCGCCCGGGTGATCAGTATCACCACGATGAAGCTCGCGACGATGCCCTGATAGACGGCCTGCAACGCCACCTCCGGCCAGGGCGGGAAGGTCTCGGCGCGCAACAGGCCCGATGGCAGGAACATTAACCAGGCCGGTAGATAGAGTGCGGAACTGATGATCGGCACGGCAATAATCGCCTGCAGGATGCGCACATTCCACGCGGTCAGCGCGGTCATGTACAAAGCGAAGCAAATCGCGGCACCTACCAGCAGCAGATCGCCGAACCACTGATTCGCCTCTGCCTGAAGATTAAAACTGTCCCCACCGATCAACGCGCTGCCCGCCATGATCAGGATCATGCCGCCGATCTGAATGCGCGCCGGACGCTGACGCAGCCAGAAGTAGCCGGCGATCGCCGCGAAGATCGGCATGGTGCCGTTGGTGAGCACCCCGGCATGGATCACCGGAGCCAGCGACATGCCGCCGAAAGACGTCAGCGCGAAGGGCGCGCCGACACCGAAGGAGACAATCGCAGCCTTCCAGACCGGCAATCCTGCAAATCCGCGGGTCACGAACAGCGGCAACACGATGATCGCCGCGGTGCCCACGCGCAGTGCCGTGACGTCATAGGGCGTCAGCGCGTTCAGTACGCCGAACCGTGAGGCCACGATCCAACCGCCCCAGATGAACGGCACCACGAGGCCACAGGCCAGACCAATGGCGAAACTGCGGGAAGAAGGACTCATGACCTCATCACATTAGCGCCCGGTGGAACCGAGTGGCACCGCATCACGGTTCATTTTCCCTCACCTCGAAAGACAAAGGGCCCCACGCGGCAAAGACTGCGGCATGGGGCCCTTTGTTCCATCCCGCGCGGCCGCCCGGCCACGCGAAAAACTACTGGGTGACGATCGTCGCCTCGGAACGGTCGCGCACTTCATCGACACTGACATCGGGGGCCAGTTCCTGAATGTGCACACCACCCTCGCCGATCGTGAACAGGCCGAGCTCGGTGATGATGTCGTCCACCACGCCGGCGCCGGTGAGCGGCAGGTTGCATTCCTTGAGTAGCTTCGCCGAGCCGTCCTTGGCGTTGTGATCCATCAGGATCACCACGCGCTTGACGCCGGCGACCAGGTCCATCGCGCCGCCCATGCCCTTGACCATCTTGCCCGGGATCATCCAGTTGGCCAGATCGCCGTTCTCGGCCACCTGCAGGGCGCCGAGGATCGACATGTTGATGTGGCCGCCACGAATCATCGCAAAGGACTGGGCGCTGTCGAAGTAGACCGATTTCGGGGTCTCGGTGATCGTCTGCTTGCCCGCATTGATCAGGTCGGCATCGACCTCGTTGTCGGTCGGAAAGGGGCCCATGCCGAGCATGCCGTTCTCCGACTGGAAGTTCACATCCATGTCTTCGGGAATGAAGTTCGCGACCTTCGTCGGCATGCCGATGCCGAGATTGACGTAGAAACCGTCTTCCAGCTCCTGCGCCGCGCGGGCGCACATTTCATCGCGTGTCCAAGCCATATTCCGTCTCCTTCACTTATCCTTCGTGTTCCGGTCAGCCGTCGCTGACGGTCCGGAACTCGATGCGTTTCTCGAAATCCTGCCCCTGGAAAATCCGGTGGGTGTAGATGCTGGGCAGGTGAATGCCATCGGGATCGAGCTGACCCGGTTCCACGAGATCCTCGACCTCGACGACGCATGTCTTGCCGGCAGTCGCCATCGGCGCATTGAAGTTGCGCGCCGTCTTGCGGAACACCACGTTGCCGGCCGTGTCGCCTTTCCAGGCCTTCACGATCGCCAGGTCACCGGTCAGGCCGCGTTCCATGACGTAGGTCTCACCGTCGAACTCCTTGGTTTCCTTGCCCTCGGCGATGATCGTGCCGACACCGGTCTTGGTGTAGAACGCCGGAATACCGGCGCCACCGGCCCGGCAACGTTCGGCCAGCGTGCCTTGCGGATTGAACTCAAGCTCAAGCTCACCGGCGAGGAACTGTGCCTCGAAGGTCTTGTTCTCACCCACATAGGACGAGATCATCTTCTTGACCTGCCGGGTCTGCAGCAGAAGCCCAAGGCCGAAATCGTCCACCCCGGCGTTGTTCGACGCGATCGTAAGGTCCTTCACGCCGGAATCCCGGATGGCCAGGATCATGTGCTCGGGAATGCCGCAAAGACCGAAACCGCCGGCCAGGATGGTCATCCCATCATGGAGCAGCCCGTCCAGCGCCGCCTTCGCGTCTGAATAAACCTTTTTGCTCATCTCTCAGCCCTGACTTGTTTGTTCTGTTTGTTTGTTGGGTCCCTTGCGGGACCTGCGCCCGTTCCCCTTTGAAAACCAAGGCTCGGCGCGGGGTTGATAAACACCAGCCGGACATCCGCTGTCAACGAAACGGGACAGGGCCGATTATGCCGAACCCGGGCACCTCTTCCTAGTTCGGCCACCACCGTTCACGGCAACCCTGGCCCGCGCTCCCGGGCTATCGAAACGGCCCGTCCCCGTTCTAAGGTGCGCAGCCATGTCCACCCGCCCCGCTGCCCTTTCCCCCACCGTCATCGCGATCACCCTGATGGTCGGTGCCATGGTGATGTTTTCCGCCGGGCACGGACTCGTGCGCTATGCCAGCGCGGAACTGCACCCGTTCCAGATCGGGTTTCTGCGCGCCATCTTCGGCCTGATCTTCATGCTGCCGATCATCCTGCGGGGACCGGACTATTCCGATCTGCGGGTGAAGATGCCCAAGATGCACCTGATCCGCGGGTTCCTGTCGGCCATCAACACGCTCGCCTGGTTCACGGCCTTGACGATCATGCCCCTGGGTGAGGCCGTGGCCCTGAACTTCACCTCCCCCCTGTTCGCCACGATCCTGGCAGCGATCTTCCTGAACGAGGTAGTTCATGCGCGCAGATGGACGGCGACCGTCATCGGCTTCATCGGCGTCCTGATCGTCGTCCGGCCCGGCGTCGAAACCATTCAGCTCGGCGCGCTTCTGGCGCTCGGCACGGCCCTGTCCATATCGGTGAACGTGATGTTGATCCGGGTCATGTCCCAGGTCGACAGCACGCGGGCGATCGTCACAACCTTCAACCTTTCGATCGCGGTCTTTACCCTAATCCCCGCGCTGTTCGTCTGGACCTGGCCCAGCGCGACGATGATCACCGTCACCTTCATTATCGGCGCGACCACGACCATCGCGCATCTGATGCTGACCCGGGCCATGAGCCTGGCGGAAGCCTCCGCGATCATTCCGCTCGAGTTCATCCGCCTGCCCCTTGCCGCCCTGATCGGCTTCATCTGGTTCGCAGAGATCCTCGACACCTGGACCATCGTGGGGGCCGTGATCATCGGCTGCTCGGCCGTGTATATCGCGCGACGCGAAGCAATCGCGGCCCGGCGGGCACCGTCTCTGGCCGCACCATGACCGACTCGCCGCGCCCCCAACGTATCCTCGGCCTGCCGCGCACAACCGTCGCGATCATGGCCATGGTCTGCGGTGCCGCCTGCCTCGCGGCCAACCACGCCCTGGTCCGTTCGGTGGCCGACGAGGTGGGGGCGCTGGAAACCTCGGCACTGCGTTTTCTCTGGGCCGTCCCCCTCATCCTGCCATGGCTGTTGCGCAACCGCGGCGAGCTTCTCCGGACACGCCGCCACGGCATGCACTTTCTGGCCAGCGCCGTGACCGTGCTGTCGACCACATCCCTGTTCGCCGGGCTGGCCCTGATGCCGATGGCGTTCGTCACCTCCCTCAGCTTCACCGCGCCCCTGTTCACCACGGTGATGGCCATCTTCATGTTTCGCGAGCGGGTCGACGCCGCACGCTGGGCAGCCACCTTGATCGGCTTCGCCGGTGTCCTGATCATCCTGCGCCCCGGTGTTGCGCCCTTCCAGCCAGCGGCCATCCTTCCGCTGGTCTATGCCTTCGTCTACGCGCTCTGGTTCCTGATGATGAAGCGGCTCGGCCAGACGGAATCGACCACCACCATCACCATCTACCAGACCCTCTGGTCGGCCTTGCTGCTGACCCTGATTGCCCTACCCGAATGGCAGACACCCAGCTGGGAAGCGGTCTGGCGCTCGGCGGCGATGGGGCTGCTGGGCACATCGGCCATTTTTCTCGTCGCGCGTGCTTTCGACATGGCCGAAGCCTCACTACTGGCGCCGTTCGACTATATCCGGCTGCCGATGATCGCGATCATCGCCTTCCTCGCCTTCAGCGAGGTGCCGGATCTGTTCACCGTCGTCGGCGCGCTGGTGATTATCGGTGCGACGCTTTATTCGGCCCGGCGCGGCGCCCGTAGCGCCGCAAAGCTTGACTCCCACGGCCACGGGACGGGTTAATAAACGAAATTCCCGGGGGGACGTTCATGGAATTCGGTATCTTCAATCTGATGAACCGGCGACACCATTCACAGACGGTGCCCCAGGTGATCGCGGAGACGGTCGAGCAGGTCCAGGCGGCCGAGACCGCCGGTTTCGAGACGGCCTGGTTTACCGAGCATCACTTCTCCAACTATTCGATGTCCCCCTCGCCACTCATGATGATTGGTCATGTCGGCCCCCAGACCTTGCGGATCAAGCTGGGAACCGCGGTGGTGCTGCCGGCGCTGTACCAGCCAGCCCGGCTGTTGGGTGATATCGCCTTCGCCGACAACCTCGCCGAAGGGCGACTGGTCCTCGGCTTGGGCAGCGGATACCAGGCGTATGAACTCGAGCGCTTCGGGGTCGATCTCGCGGAATCGAGTGCCATTACCGATGAGTGGATCGACTTCCTGTCCAAGGGGCTGGGCCAGGAATCCTTCGAGTATCACGGCAAATATATCGATCTGCCCCAGACCTGGTTCACGGTGGATCCTATCCAACAGCCCCGCCCGGAAATCTGGATCGCCGGTAACAGCCCTGGCTCCCAGCGGCGTGCGCTGGAAGGTGGCCACCCGTTGATCGTGACCGGGTTCGGCCGCGATGCGGATACGCTGGCGGGCATCCGCGCGCAGGTGGACGAAACCTGGCGGGCGGCGGGAAGCGACCCCGACAGTCTCAAGTTCGGGACCCTGCGCTACTGCTTCGTCACCGACGAGAAGGACGCCGCACTTGCCTTCGCCGAGAATGCGCGCTTCCAGGTGCGCCTGTCCGCCTATCTGCGGCAGGGCCAGACGCATCTGGATGCGCCCTGGTTGCCCGAGGAGCCTTTCGAGGGCGAGATGTCGGCCGAGGACATTCTGCGCTGGAACCCGATCGGTGATCCCGAGACCGTGGCCGAGAGGCTCATGGAAGAGGCCGAAAAGGGGCGCTCGGACCATATCGCCCTCTACATGACGATCGGTGATACCGACCACGAGGCGGTGATGCAGTCGATCCGGCGGTTTGGCCGCGAGGTCATTCCTCTCATGGAGAAATCGCTGGGACCGCTCCGCGCGTTCGGGGCGCCCATGGTCGAGGCAGCGAAGTAGGATCCGCACATGCGCATCGAGGCCGGAGGGATAGGGTTCGTCTGCCAGATCGATGGCCCGGAAGATGCGCCATGGCTGACTTTCTCGAACTCGCTCAACACGAACTTCTCACTCTGGGATGATCAGGTCGCGGTGCTCGCCGACCGCTACCGGATCCTGCGCTACAACACCCGAGGCCATGACGGCACCGACGCGCCACCGGGACCCTGGGACCTGGCCGATCTCGCCGGTGACGTGGCGGCTCTGTGGGATGAACTGGGGATCACACGCAGCCATTTCGTCGGACTATCGATCGGCGGCATGACCGGTCAGGCCCTGGCGCTCGGCTGGCCCGAACGGATTGGCGCCTATGTCCTGGCCGACACCCGCGCCGACTTCACCGGCGAGTTCGCCGAGACGATCCCGGCACTCATCGCCCAGGTGGCCAGCGAAGGCCTCAATCCGTTGGTCGAGAAGATGCCGCTGCGCTGGTTCACGGAAGAGGTGCAGGCCGCCCGCCCCGACCTGGTCGCGCGGGCCCGAATCCTGATCGCCGCTAACACGCCGGAGGGCTACATCTCCTGCGCCGACGCGATGACCCGTCTCGACTTCATGGATCGCCTGCACGAGATCGAACTCCGGACCCTGCTGATCTGCGGTGCCCAGGATTTGGGAACGCCGCCGGCCGGCATGCGCGAGATGGAACGGCGCATGCCCAACGCCACCTATGTCGAGATCGACGCGGCGGGCCACCTGTCCAATCTCGAGAACCCGCAGGCGTTCAACGCCGCCCTGGCAACGTTTCTCGACTCCCACCCGCGCTGAGCCAGGCCATGAGCGCTCGCGCCCTTCGCCGCACCAACCGCATACAGGCCCCCGCCACGGTCGCGCACGCGGACTGGTCGGTTGACCCCAGCAAACGCTGGGTCGCACGCGCAACGCGCCTGTCGAGCGGCGACTATGCAGCGATGGCGCCCGAACCGGTCAGTGACCTCGACGATTTTTTCGACCGGATGACCGCCGCATCGGGTTCGGGCGAGACCGCATTCATCGGTTTCGATTATCCCCTCGGCGTGCCCGCCACCTACGCCGAGGCGGCCGGGATCGAGCATTTTCCCTCGGCACTCCTGCGCTTCGGTCGGGGCCGCTGGAAGGACTTTTACTCGCCGGCCGACACCAAGCAGCAAATCTCCCATCGCCGCCCCTTCTATCCGAACAAGGCCGGCGGCACCCGCCATCGCGACCTGACCGACGCCCTTGGCGTGGCCGATATCGACCAGCTGCGCCGGTTCTGCGATCTGCCGACCGATCTGCGGTTCGCGGCCAGCCCGCTGTTCTGGACTCTCGGCGGACAGCAGGTCGGCAAGGCCGCCATCAGCGGCTGGCGCGACCTAATTGCGCCCGCGCGTCGATCCAACACCGGGCTGCGGCTCTGGCCCTTTGACGGCGCACTCGCGGACTTGCTCGCGCGTCCGGGCACCGTCGTGGCCGAGACCTATCCCGGTGAGATCTACTCCCATCTGCGCTTGCGCGTCGGCACCGCCAACCGCTCGAAACGCAACCAGGCCCACCGGCGCGACGATGCCGAACCGCTGCTCGCCTGGGCGGCAGAAAATCAGGTGGCGCTTTCGGCGGCATTGACCGCGGATATTCGCGACGGGTTCGGTGCGGGCGCTGACGGCGAAGACCGGTTCGATGCCACGGTCGGCCTGTTCGGCATGCTCAACGTGGTCCTCGGCCACCGCGCGCCGGGCGATCCAAACGACCCGGTTCAACGCGATATCGAGGGCTGGATTCTGGGCCTCGATCCCGACCACATTCAGCGTCGGCTGGTCTGACCCCCGATTGAAGCCCGCCCCCCGGCACGGTAGAACGGCGGGCGAGCAACAAATATCAGGTGGGGAGAGAGTTCATGGACGTCAAAGGACTGGCAGCGGTTATCACCGGCGGCGGATCGGGCATCGGGGCCGAGGTGGCACGTCACTGCGCGGAGGCCGGTATGAAGGTGGCCCTGCTGGACGTCAACATGGACGGCGCCAACGCCGTGGCCGCGGAGACCGGCGGCATCGCCATCGAGTGCGACGTCACCAGTGCGGAGAGCGGAGAGGCCGCCATCAAGACCGCGCGCGAAGCCAACGGCGTCGGGCGGCTTCTGGTCAACTGCGCGGGCATCGGCACGCCGGGCCGCATTGTCGGACGCAACGGCCCCCTGCCCCTGGACGCCTTCAACACCGTCATCCAGGTCAATCTGGTGGGATCGTTCAACATGATGCGCCTGTTCGCGGCCGACCTCGGCGAGGCCGACCCCCTCGCCGACGACGAACGCGGCCTGATTGTCAGCACCGCCTCGGTCGCCGCCACGGAAGGCCAGATCGGCCAGGCCGCCTATGCATCCTCGAAGGGGGGCATCGTGTCACTGACGCTCGTGGCGGCACGCGAGTTCGCCTCGCGCGGCATCCGGGTCAACACGATCGCGCCCGGCCTGATTGACACGCCGATGATGGCGGGCCTGCCCGACGAGGCGCGGGCCAGCCTGGCCGAGCAGCCCGAATTCCCCAAGCGGCTCGGTCGACCCGATGAATACGCCTCGCTGGTCCTGCACATGTGCGAGAACGTGCTGATCAACGGTGCCGTGCTGCGTCTCGACGGCGCGCTCCGCATGGGCGCGCGGTAGCGCCCGTGCCGGCAGATCCGAGGGTCGAGGCGGCGCTGAGCCACTGAGCGCCGCGTTTCGTCGCCAACGGTATACCTCTGACAGACTTCCAGGAGGTCACGGCCTCGATCGAGACCTGGGACGACTGGTGCGCGACCTGGTCGACGCGCGCGGCCATCCACGAGGAGATGGGCCGCAAGGCCCTCGATGAGGGCTATGGCCTCAGCGCCGGTGAACACCTTACGACCGCCGGCGTTTGCTATCACTTCGCGAAGTTCCTGTTCGTCAACGACCCCGAACAAATGCGCGCGGCGCACCTGCAGACGGTCGAATGCCGCCGCCGGGCCCTGCCGCACTTGCGGCCGCCGGGCGAGCGGGTCGAGATACCTTATGAGGACAAACACCTGTTCGGCATCCTGCGCCGGCCCGACGGGGCGGACCGACCGCCGGTGGTCGCCATGGCCATGGGCCTCGATTCCTCGAAAGAGGAAATGGATTCCTACGAATACCTGTTCCTCGCCCGCGGCCTGGCGACCCTTAGCTTCGACGGCCCCGGGCAGGGCGAGGGTGAGTACGACTTCGTCATTCGGCACGACTATGAAGTGCCCGTGGGTGCTGTGGTCGACTGGCTGGGGGGTCGCGACGATGTGGACGCGACGCGCACGGGCCTGTGGGGTGTCAGCCTCGGCGGCTACTACGCCGCGCGCGCCGCCGCATTCGAGCGCCGGCTCAAGGCGTGCATCTCACTGTCTGGCCCCTACAACTGGGGTGCGGTCTGGGACAACCTGCCGGGGCTGACCCGTGCCGCGTTCCAGGCCCGCACCGGATCGGCCGACGAGGCAGAGGCGCGCGAACGCGCCGCGATGCTCTCCCTCAAAGGCGTGGCTAAAAATATTACGTGTCCGCTGTTCGTGCTTGCCGGCAAGCTCGACCGGATCGTGCCCTACACCGACGGCGAACGGCTCGCGGCCGAGGCCTCCGGGCCCACCGAACTCCTGGTCGTCGAGGACGGCAACCACATCGCCAACAACCGAACCTACCGCTACCGCCTGCAATCGGCGGACTGGATGGCCGACCGCCTGGCCGGCTGCTAGGCGGCGGCGTCCATGAACGCCGCGAGCTCGATATCGAGCGCCGTCAGGCCGCCCGCATCGTGGGTCGACAGCGTCACTTCGACCCGGTTCCAGACATTGAACCACTCGGGATGGTGATTCATCGCCTCGGCCTTCAACGCCGCCCGGCTCATGAAGCTGAACGCGGCGTTGAAATCGTCGAACTGGAACGTCTTCGTGATGGCATCGCGCCCGTCGACCGGTTCCCATCCGGCAATCGACGCCAGGGCCTCTTCACGCGCGGTTCCCTCGAGCTTGTCGGCCATGTTCGACCCTCCCTCGCTTCTGCGGTTCTCCGGATGCAAACCTGACGGCGGTTGGCGTTGCGATCAAGCATCCTTTTATGATGGCGTCATGGCCGCCACCGCGAAATATGGAACCTCCCCGTCTCTGCCCGAGATGGAAGCCATTGCCGGCGAAGCGTTTACGACGATTCCGCAAACGCTGTCCCGGCATGCGACCGATGTGGCGATCCATGTGGTCGACTTTCCCGACGACGAGACCATGGAGGCCATGGAGCTGGAGAGCCCGTTCGACATTCTGGGGCTCTATGTCGGCGTCAGCCTGTATCAGAAATCACTGGCCGACACCCCGTCGGATATCGACCGAATCTATCTATACCGCCGGCCGATCCTCGACTATTGGTGCGAAACCGGAGAGGACCTGTATCACCTGGTCCGCCACGTGCTGATCCATGAGATTGGACACCATTTCGGATTTTCCGACGACGACATGGAACAGATCGAGGCCAATCCCGGCTAGGCCAGAGCCGCACGCACCCGCTTGAGTAGTTCTGGCACCAGCTCCCACATGAACCACGAATTCTTCTTTCCCCACGCCATTATGCGCCAGCTCGGATGGGGAAGCGGCAGGCTGTTGGCGTCATGGGAACGCCAATCGGCCACCGCGACGGTCATGGTCGGGTACCCCAGCAGGTATTCTTTGATGGCGTAGCTGCCCACATAGAGTGTCAGGCGAACGTCGGTCAGCGCCTCGCGGATCGCGCCATGCCACAGGGGTGCACATTCGCGGCGTAGCGGTGCGTCCCCGCCGCGCGGCAGGCGACCCGGATAGCAAAATCCCATGGGCAGAATGGCCACCCGATCCTCGTCGTAGAAAATGTCCCGGTCCATCCGAAGCCACTCGAGCAACCCGTCGCCCGAGGGGTCATTGAACGACAATCCGCCCTCATGCGCTTTCGTGGCCGGTGCCTGGCTGATGATCAGGACCCGTGCGGAAGCCCCCGCGCGCACCAGCGGCAGCGGTCCGAGCGGCGGGCCTTCGCAAACGGTGCAGGCGCGTGCAGCGGCGAGGACGTCGTCAAAATCGATGTCCCGCTCATGCCCCGGCCCGGGCAAGCGCCTCAAGCTCATCGACGAATCCGGTGACGATCTCCGTCGCCGGCCCGTACCGCGCTTCATGGAAGGCGCTCGCACCAAGGGATTCTTCGAGATTGAGCTCAATGGTCCGGGCACCGTGGGCGCGGGCTTCCTGCACGAAGCCCGCGGCCGGGTAGACGTTCCCGGAGGTCCCGATTGAGACGAACAGACCGCAGGCCGCCAGTGCATCACCGATCCGGTCCATCTCCAGCGGCATTTCGCCGAACCAGACGACATGCGGTCGCAAGGTGCCGACCGCCGCGCACGCCTGGCAGGTCATTTCGGGGTCGAGATCGCCGAGCCCCTCGACGATGCCACCGCAGGCATTGCAGCGGGTTTTCGACAACTCGCCATGCATGTGAATGAGGCGCGTCGAGCCGCCGCGTTCGTGCAGATCGTCGATGTTCTGGGTCACGACCAGAACACCGCCCGGCCAGAACCCCTGGAGCCGGCCGAGCGCATGATGGGCGGCATTCGGCTTTATGTCGGCATCGCCCATCTGGGATCGGCGAACATTGTAGAAGCCGAGCACCGCCTCGGGATTGGTCGCAAAGGCCTGCGGGGTCGCAACGTCCTCGATCCGGTGCTTGGCCCAGATTCCATCGGGATCGCGGAAGGTCTGCAGGCCGGATTCTTTCGAAATCCCCGCCCCGGTCAGGATGACGATCCCGTCGCCGGGCGCAATGCTTTCAAGAACACTCATGGGGCCGAAATCCGAAGTTGCCGCCTGTTCCCGGGCAGCCTATCGGGCCGCCGGAACCGGATCAACGCACAGCTCAATCAGGCAGGGGATAGGTGGCTTCGCGCGTGTAGTAGGCCCCCTCGCGCCCGAGGGTCGAGGAATAGAGATCGATCGCATCAACCGGGAACGGCGGCGCCCGAAACCCTGAATGTTCCGCCAAGAATCCGTCGATCCGTGACACGCGCGTGTCGTTGCAGCGGGCCAATGTCACATGCGGATGGAACCGTCGGCCTATGGGTGCCATTCCCGCGCGCTGGACCGTGATCTCCACCTTCGTCTGCAGATGCTCCAGCGCATCGTTGGGTTCCACACCCGCCCAGAGCCCGCGCACTTGCCCGCGCGAGGCGAAGTGCCCAACCCCGGACAGTGCAACCTGCAACCGGGGCGCGGTGATCCGCGACAGGGCGGCATCGAGATCGTCGGCGGCGTCCTCGTCCACGTCGCCGAGGAACCGGAGAGTCAGGTGCAGGTTCTCCGGCCGCACCCAGCGCGCACCGGGAATCTGTCCGCGCAACCCGCTCAGGCGCTGGCGCAGCATCTCGGGCACACTGATGGCAACAAACAATCGGATCATGGCGATGACCGGTCCCGGTTCGAGAGTGGCTGGCTATCGGGGCCCGAGGGCTCTTATCACATAAGGCGTGATGCGCGTGACGATCCGGGCCACGCCGGCCGCGTTCGGATGCAACCCGTCGGACTGATTGAGTGCGGGCTCCGCTGCCACGCCTTCGAGGAAGAAAGGATAGAAGGCGACATCGTGGCGGGCCGCGAGGCGAGCGAACAACGGATCGAAGGCCTGGGCATACTCACGCCCCAGATTGGGCGGTGCCAGCATACCCGTCAGCAGCACGGGAATCCGGCGTGCGCGCAGCCGTTTCAGAATCCAATCGAGATTGGCCGCGGTGTTGACAGGGTCGATCCCCCGCAGCCCGTCGTTGGCGCCCAGCTCGACGATCACCAGATCGACGGCCTCCGGCAACGACCATTCCAGGCGCGCCCGGCCCCCGGCGGTGGTATCTCCGGAAACACCCGAATTGATCACGGTTGCCGGGACACCCTCCCGGCGCAGCGCGGCGGCAAGGCGGACCGGAAAGGAATCATCGTCCTCGAGCCCGAACCCCGCGGTCAGGCTGTCCCCGAACGCAACGATCACCGGCTTGTCATCGGCTTTCACCGGAAGCACCGTTACGACCGCCAACGCCGCAAGAAAGACCGCCGCGGCAATCATGTGCTGTATCGGACCGGCATTGATGATTCGCCACGCCGAAACATATGTAGAAGGGACGAGTGACGTCATCGCTGCGAGCTATTCATCATGAACAATCCATCCGGCGTCGAACCGCCGATGATCGTCCTCGACGGTGCAGAACTTCATTTGGCGAGCGCAAGCGGCGACGTCAACATCCTGCGCGGGATCGATTTGTCCGTGAACGCCGGCGAGACACTGGGCGTCGTCGGGCCGTCGGGCTCGGGCAAGTCCACCATGATGATGGTCATCGCCGGGCTCGAGCGGCTGACGGGCGGGACCGTCCATGTCGCCGGACAGGATCTGGCCCGCCTCGACGAGGACGCGCTGGCCCGGTTCCGGCGCGCCCGGGTCGGAATCGTGTTCCAGGCGTTCCAACTGATACCGACGATGAACGCGCTGGAGAATGTGGCCGTGCCACTGGAATTCGCCGGCGACGGGCACGCCTTCGACGTTGCCCGCGAGAGCCTCGAAGCCGTGGGACTCGCGCATCGCCTCGACCACTACCCCTCCCAGCTGTCCGGCGGCGAACAACAGCGGGTCGCCATTGCGCGCGCCTTCGCAACAGGCCCCGACCTGCTGCTGGCCGACGAGCCGACGGGCAATCTGGACGGTGAGACCGGCGCTAGCATCATCGAGGCCCTGTTCGAACTGTCGGGCCGAAACAACACGACCCTGATGCTCATCACCCACGACCGGGACATCGCGGCGCGTTGCGACCGTGTCGTACAACTCAACGACGGTCGCATCGCCACAGACGGCATCCCGGCGTGAGCGATCCGGCCGCCTCCTGGACGCTTGCCGCACGGACCGCGCGCCGCGAACTGCGCGGCAGCCTGTCGAGTTTTCGAATCTTCCTAACCTGCCTGGCGCTCGGTGTCGCTGCCATCGCAGCGGTCGGCTCGACCCGCGCGATGCTCGAGGAAAGCATCAGCGCGGACGCACGCGAAATCCTGGGCGGCGATGTGCTGGTCGATATCGTGCATCGGCCCGCGACCGCCGACGAGTTCACCGCAATCGCATCCGCCGGCGACGTCGCCGGCAGCGCCGAGATGCGCGCGATGATTCGAGCCGCTGTGCCCGATGGGGGCCGCACCCTGATCGAGTTGAAGACGGTCGCGGACAGCTACCCGCTCTATGGCGAATTGGAGACCGCACCCACGCTGCCGCTCAGCGAACTGCTCGACCGCCGGAATGGCATTTGGGGCGCCGCCGTCGCGCCGGAACTGCTGACCAAGCTCGCCCTCAGCGTGGGGGACCGGGTCCGGGTCGGGGAGGCCGTGTTCGAGGTGCGCGCCAGTATCGTGCATGAGCCCGACAGGATCGGCGGGTCCGGGCTTTTCTCACTTGGCCCCCGCGTGCTGATCGCCGGGACCGCGCTCGACGATACGGCGCTGGTCCAGCCCGGCAGTCTGATTCACTACAACTATCGGGTCCGGCTGCCCGCCGAGACAAGCCCGGCGCAGTTCATCGCCGGTATCAACGAAGCGTTTCCCGATGCCGGCTGGCGAATCCGGACCCTCAACGAATCCTCCCCCCGGCTCACACGCTTGATCGGCCGGGTGACACTCTTCCTGTCATTCGTCGGCCTGACCGCCTTGCTGGTGGGCGGTGTCGGGGTAGCAAACGCCGTTCGATCCTGGCTCGACGGCAAGACCGCGACGATCGCCACCCTGAAATGCATCGGCGCGACCCGGGCCCTCATCTTCCGCATCTACCTGTTGCAGGTGATGGTCCTGGCATGCGGCGGGATCGGTATCGGACTGGTGTTCGGCGCCGCCCTGCCCTGGCTGGCTGCCGATGCGCTCTCGCGGGTCGTGCCGATCCGGATTGCCACGGGTGTGTTCGCCGAACCCCTCGCGGTGGCCGCATTGTTCGGCCTGCTGACCGCGCTCGTCTTTTCGATCTGGTCGGTGGCGCGCGCCGGCGAGATCCCGCCGGGCAGCCTGTTCCGCGCCCTGGTGACACCATCCCATGGCCGGCCACGAGGCATCTATATCCTGGCGACGGGAGTGTTCGCTGCGGCCCTTGGGGGTCTGGCGATCGCGACTGCATCGGATGCGGGTTTCGCGACCTGGTTTGTCGCCGGTTCCCTGAGCGCGATGATCGCCTTCCGCGCCGCTGCGGCCGGAATTTCCGCCATCGCTTCGCGAATTCGCGGAGTGCGAAGGCCAGCGGTTCGATTGGCGCTTGCGGGGTTGCATCGCCCCGGTGCCGCCACCGCCTCGGTCGTGCTGTCCCTCGGGCTCGGCCTGTCGATGCTGGTGACCGTCGCTACAATCGAGGGAAATCTGTCCCGCCAGATCGCCGACGAACTGCCGGCCGACGCACCAGCCTTCTTCTTCGTCGATATCCAGCCGCAACAGATCGATCCGTTCCAGTCTCTCGTCGCCGAAATCTCCGGCGTCGAGCGCAGCGAGCAGGTCCCCATGCTCCGTGGTCGGATCACGGGCATCAACGGCGTGCCTGCCGGCGAGGCCAATATCGCGGCGGAAGCGCGCTGGGTACTGCGCGGTGACCGGGGAATTACCTGGGCAGCGGATGCGCCGGCACACAACCCGATCGTGGACGGCGAATGGTGGCCCGCCGACTATCGCGGCGACATGCTGGTCAGCCTTGATGCGCAGATCGCGCGGGGCCTCGGCCTCGGTCTCGGCGACACCATCACGGTCAACGTGCTCGGCCGGGAGTTCACGGCCACCATCGCCAACACACGCGACATCGACTGGCAACGCCTGGCGATCAATTTCGTGATGGTGTTTTCTCCGGGCATCCTGGAATCCGCGCCGCGCATGCATATCGCGGTTGTGCATGCCGACGAAGGCGCCGAGGACCCACTGGAAAGACGGGTCACGGACAGGTTTCCGAACTTCACCTCGATCCGCGTGCGTGCCGCGATCGAGACTGTGGCCGCGCTGGTCGGCAATGTGGGCGCTGCGGTCCGGTTGACCACCCTGATCACCCTTGTGTCGGGCGCGCTGGTGCTCGCCGGTGCGATCGCAGCCGGGCGGCGGCGGCGAATCTATGACAGCGTGGTGCTGAAGGTGTTGGGGGCGACCCGCCGGGACATCGTCACGGCCTATTTTCTCGAGTATGGCCTGCTAGGCCTGGTCACCGCTGTCCTCGCTTCGATCGTCGGCAGCATCACCGGTTGGGCCATCGTGACAAGGCTGCTGCGTGTCGACTGGACGCCGGAACCGGCCGCCGTTGCCTTGACGGTGGCGGTCGGGACGGTCATTACGGTCGGCGCCGGACTCATCGGAACATGGCACGCCCTGGGCCAGAGCGCGGCGCCCTGGTTGCGAAACGAATAGGTCAACAGGTGAACGAGACAAACAAGGAACCCCGCGGGCCCCGCCCCACATTGCATCCGCCCGAGGTTCACACCATGGGAATGGGGCATTTGCCACTGACGTTTCTTTTAACGATCGCCATTTCCGGCCTGTTCGCGTTGGCGTTCGAACTCGGCACAACGGCACCGATCGGAAGCTTCTGCCTGCTGGTCCTGTTGATCGCCTTTTCGGCGGTCGGCCCGAAATCCGAAACCGACTCCCGCACCACGGGGACCCGATTCACCGTGGCACGTGTGGGATTGACCTGCCTGCTCGGCGGACTGGCGATCATTCCGGCCGGCGTGGCACCCGATCCGTTGTTGTGGTCTCTGGCAATCGCCGGAATCGCGGCCGCCGGCCTCGAGGCCGCCGACGGTTGGTTGGCCCGCATTACGGAATCAGCCAGCGGATTCAGCGAACGCCTCGGCGAAATGACAGCCGCGCTGCTGGTCCTGGCGCTGGCGCTATTGGTCTGGCGCCTCGGCATCGCGGACCTGTGGGTCCTCGCCGCCGGTGTTCTCGGGTTCGGCGAACGAGCAATCCACGCACGGAACCCCTCTGTGAAACGCCCCGACTGGCGCGTCTGGAGCGAACTTGCGCTACGAACCGCGCTGGCCGTCGCGCTGATCCCGACACTTCCCGGCCCAATCGCCCCGGCACTGGCCGGGCTGGCCGTTTTGATCACCGTGGGGCAAACAGCATTCACGGTGATGGGCCCGCGCCCCGGTGCATCGGCGTAAAGACTGTCTTTTCAGTCTGTTACCCCATCACAATCACGGAAAGTCCAACGGTTTGCCGGTTGAATTGGGCGCCAAAACGCCCCATATTCTCGCATGAGGTTTCATAGCATAGCAGGGGAGCCCCGCAAGGGACACGATATCTATGGCTAATCAATTCGAACGTGGCACGGTCATTCAGGGCCGGGCCCATGCAGACGCACAGATCGATGAGGGTCTCCGGGCCTACATGCTACGCGTCTACAACTACATGACGACCGGCCTCGCGCTGACGGGCATCATCGCCTATCTCGTCGCGAACACACCCGCAGTCCTGCAGCTGTTCTACGCAGCCGGGCCCACGGGCGCCGTTCAGCCGACCGCCTTGGCGTGGGTTGCGATGATTTCGCCCCTGGCATTCGTGCTGGTGCTGTCCTTCGGCATCAACCGCATGAAGGCGTCGACGGCGCAGATGCTGTTCTGGCTGTTCGCCGGTGTGATGGGCTTGTCCCTCAGCCACATCTTCCTGACCTTCACGGGCGTGAGCATCGCGCGGGTGTTCTTCATCACCGCGGCCACCTTCGCCGGCATGAGCCTTTACGGCTACACGACGAAACGAGACCTGTCAGGTCTGGGCTCGTTCCTGTTCATGGGCCTGATCGGCATCATTCTGGCCAGCATCGTCAATATCTTCATCGGTTCGTCGATGATGCAGTTCGTGATTTCCGTGATCGGCGTCCTGGTGTTTGTCGGCCTCACCGCCTACGACACCCAGCAGATCAAGGAGATGTACAACGAGCTCGACGGCTCCGAGGTTGCCGGCAAGAAGGCAATCATGGGGGCACTCAGGCTCTATCTCGACTTCATCAACCTGTTCATCATCCTGCTGCATCTGTTCGGACAGCGCGATTAGTCACGGATCAAATCAACGTGCTGAAACGCCCGGGCCCCGGCCCGGGCGTTTTCTTTTGCGCGCCAGCGGGTCAATATTCCCATCAACAAACGTTCACGCAGGGGGAAACCATGGCCAGTCTGAAGGACAAGGTGATCGTGCTCACCGGCGCCAGCCGGGGCATTGGTGCGGCGGCAGCCCGGGAACTGGCACCCGACGGACCGCACCTGGTGTTGTGCGCGCGCACGGCCGAGGCCTGCGAGGAAACCCGGCAAGCCGTCGAAGCGCTCGGCGCCAGCGCCGAGTGTCACGGCTTCGAAGTCGCCGACGAAGGTGCCGCACGCGCCTTCGTCGACGGCGTACTCGCCGAGCATGGCCGGATCGACGTGCTGATCAACAATGCCGGAACCGGTTTGATGGGGTCCGTCGCGGACGTGAAGCCCGATGCCTATCTCGAAGTCCTGAAGATCAATGTCATGGGTCCATACAATTTGATCTCGGCCGTCCTGCCGTCGATGACCGAGCGCGACGAGGGCACGATCCTGAACCTGACCAGTGCCCGCGCGTTCATCCCCGACCGTTTCTATGCCGCCTATTGCTCGTCCAAGGCCGCGCTGCTGTCGATGACCCAGTGCCTGCATTTCGACCTGGAGGACAGCAACGTCAAGATTTTCGCCCTGTCGCCGGGTTTCACCCAGACCGACATGGTCAACGATATCTACGCCAACCCGGTCTTCCGGCAGGCCGCACTCACGCCCGATCAGGGCCAGCCGGCGGAGCGTCCGGCGAAAGTGCTCGCCTGGCTGGTGCGCGAGGCGCCGGACGATCTCGCCGGCAAACACAACCAGGTGCAGTTCAACGACCTGACCCGCCGCGCGGGCATCGAAATCGTTTAGGCCCCGGCGCGGTAACTTGGTATTCATTGGTCTCGTCTAACCTGTCAGGCTCAATCAGTTCACCGCCACCCCAACGCGCAGATAACGATGACCAACCGGCTTTCGTTCGCAGAACTGCTCGACCACCCTCCGGGGCAATCGTCCCGAGAGCTGGCCGACAAGGCGCTTCACCAGGACCGCGAGCTCATGGGCGCGAATGCCGGCGCCTTGTATCTGCTGCGTAACGAGAAGAGAGCCAGTCTGCTCGAATGCGAAGCCGCCCAGCCCTGCGTATCGGCCAGCGCAAACGGAACAAGAGTCGAACATCGACGACTGCCAAGGTATCTCGGCCGGCGCGCTGGTGGCGTTCACCCTTTCGAATCATGCCACCGGTATCGGAATACGGGCCCGCGCGCCAAATAATAGACTCTCACTCTGCGAATTCCTAAAACCAGGTCTGACGAATCGCGGAGGGGATAACGGGTGGCGAAGGCAACCGACAAAAAATCCATCAACAAGCTGGCCAGACGCCTGCGCCAGGCGCACGAAACCGGCAAGCCATGCAAGCCGGTGCGCAAGGATTTGCCCGAGCACGACCTGGATGCCGCCTATGCGGTCCAGGACGCCAACACACAGCACTGGATCAAGCAGGGCCGGCGCCTGATCGGTCGCAAGATCGGCCTGACATCGGCGGTGGTGCAGGACCAGCTCGGCGTGGATCAGCCCGATTTCGGCATGCTATTCGCCGACATGGCTATCCTCGACGGTGCGGAGATCCAAGGATCCGCGGTTCTGCAGCCGCGCATCGAGGGTGAGATTTCCTTCGTGCTGGGTGACGATCTGGACATGGAGATGGCAACCGTCGCCGATGTAACGAGCGCAATCGCCTACGCCGTCGCCTCGATCGAGGTGGTCGGTAGCCGCATCGAGAACTGGGATATCAATATCGTCGACACGATCGCGGATAACGCGTCTTCAGGCCTTTTCGTGCTAGGCAACGAGCCCCACGCCATCGAAGATTTTGACACCCGACTGTGCGGCATGGTCGTCGAACATCGTGGCGAACCGGTCTCCGTCGGTGCCGGCGCGGCATGCTTGGGGAACCCGCTCAACGCCGTAACCTGGCTGGCCCGCGAAATGGTATTGCGCGGACGTCCGCTGCTAGCCGGCGATGTGGTGATGTCGGGCGCGCTGGGTCCGATGGTTTCGGTCACACCGGGGGAAGTCTACGAGGTGCGCATCAACGGCCTCGGCTCGGTGCGCGCGGCATTTGGCACAACATAGAGAGCAGAGATCATGGCCAGCAAAACCAAACGCCGCCCCGCCACCGAGATCAACCGCATCGCGAAGGCGCTCGACGATGCGCAGCGCAAGGCAGCGCCCATCGCCCAGCTATCGTCGAAGAAGGACGGCGCTCTGTCACTGGACGACGCCTACCGCACCCAGGCGACGACGATCGCGCTGCGTCTCAAGCGTGGCGATGTACGCTCAGGCGTGAAGATGGGCTTGACCAGCCGCGCCAAGGCGGCCCAAATGGGTGTCTTCGAGCCGGTCTATGGCCGACTGACCGACGGCATGTTGGTTCAGGACGGCGGTTCGATAGCGTTTGCGGACTATTGCCATCCGCGCGTCGAGCCCGAGATCGCCTATCTCCTGAAATCGTCCATGTCGGGCCGGCTCAGCCCAACTGAGGCGATGACTCATGTGGAAGCGGTCGCGCCCGCGATCGAAATCATCGACAGCCGTTACCGGAACTTCAAGTTCTCGCTGGAGGATGTGGTCGCCGACAACACATCGGCTTCCGGCTATGTGCTAGGCCCCTGGGCCGCACCGGATGTCGACACGTCCAATCTCGGAATGGTGCTGGAGTTCAATGGCCGGGCCGTCGAGGTCGGGTCTTCGGCCGCGATCCTGGGGCACCCGGAACGCTCGCTAGCCGAGGCGGCACGCTTTGCGGCCGAGACAGGCGACGAGCTGCAGGCAGGTTTTATCGTACTGGCCGGCGCCGCATCGGCCGCCACCGCCCTGACGCCCGACACCTCGGTGAAGCTGACGGTAGAGGTACTCGGCAGCACCGGCTTCAACGTGACCGGCTGATCACGCGTAGACGTCTGCCGTAGGCGACATGATCTTGCCGATCCGCGGTTTCACGTCGCGCGGTTTGCGATAGATCCCCGAGCAGCGCAGCACGGGCTCACCATCGGCAGTGACCATGCCCTGGACGAAATTCATCGTGCGGGTCGATTTCACCAGCCGGGAATCGCATTGGACCCACTGCCCCGGCAAGACCGGCGCCAGGAAATCCGCCTCCAGATGGATCGTCGGGGTCAGCCCGACGACCCCCATTTCGTAGAGCGCCGACTGGGCCATGGCGACATCCACGAAGCTGGTCATCCAGCCGCCATGCACCACATCGCGTGGATTGAGATGCCGGGTGCCGGCCCGGAACCCGAAATCGACCTTCGATTTCCCGCATTTCACGAACAGCGGGCCATTACGGACGGTGAAGGGGCTGTCGAACGAAAATCGCTCGAAGCCGCGCGGCACCTTGATCGCCTGCTCCAGCCGGTACTCCACGTGATCGAGACGGTCGGCGCCCCAGAAGGTCTCGCCATCCAGGACAACGAAGGGAGCCCCGAACATGCCGTCGGCCACCGCCCTGTCGAACGCATCGTCCAGTGCCTTCTGGGCTTTCCGGTCGCTGGCGGCGGCCTGAATTTCCTTCACGGACACCGGAACCTTGCGCGCCTTGCAAGCACTCGCCAACTGCTGGGCCGTGCGCACTTCTTTGCCCGTGCCGAAATAGCGATGGTCAACAGCCAGGGCAAATTGCTTTGCCAGCCCGGTGTTCTTTCGAGTCAGGCGCCAAAACACCAGACGGTGCAGTGACGCGCCGTAAGGCGGGACCTCCGGCGGGAACGAAACCGGCAGATCGTTCATCTCGCAGAGGCGTGGGAAATCCTTCGAGTTGTGGGCAAACTTTCCCGGCTGGTCTCGCGGTGACGTCGCCTCATGATGTGCGAGGATCGCGGGCAACGGCACACAGTGCCACTCGACCTCGCGTCCCCAGCGAGCGCCAAGCTGGTCGATATTGTTCATCGCGACATAAGAATAGGCCGAGACAAAGTCGAAATAGAACTTGATCGGTGCGGTCATCGAAATCCTCAGGGTGAAATGTACGAACGGCTAGCGGCCGGATCGCTCGATACCGGATTCGCGCAGCAGCGCCTCGCGTCGCACGAGCCACCAACCATATTGTTCGGGCCAGTCGACGAATTCGGGATCGACGCCGAGGGCGCTGGCGCAATGGAGCGGCCAGTAGGGGTCGTAGAGCATCTCACGGCCCACGGCGACCAGATCGGCGGCATCGGTCTCGATCATCTCGTCGGCGACCTGGGCATCCAGCAACAGGCCCACGACCATGGTGGAGACACCCGTCTCCGCTCGAATACGAGCGGAGTAAGGGGCCCGGAAGGCCTGCGACTGCCGGCCGACCGCGGCGGTGGCGAGGCCTGAGATCCCTCCCGACGAACAATCAACGACATCGACCCCCCGCGCCTTCAGTTCGCCCGCGAGCGCAACCGAATCATCGAGCTGCCAGCCTTCGTCACTGCCGTCGGCATCGACGGATGAAATGCGCACAAACATCGGCTTGGCGTCGGGCCAGACCGCACGCACTTTCTCCGCTGTCTCCAGCGTGAACCGCATCCGCCCGGCCAGGTCGCCGCCATATTCGTCATTGCGCTTGTTCGAGACCGGCGACAGGAAGGAATGGGCGAGATAACCGTGGGCCGAATGTATCTCGAGGATCTCGAATCCCGCCTGATGCGCGTGTCCCGCCGCCGCCGCATAGCAATCCTGGATATCCGTGATCTCATTTCGGGTGAGTTCCGCCGGTACCAGCCAACCCTCCTTGATAGGTTCCGGGCTGGGGGCGACGATATCCCACGGGTTCTCGCCCCGCGCGCGATCTTCATCGTCCATCGGTCCATTGCCGTGCCACGGGCGCTGCATGCTCGCTTTACGCCCTGCGTGGGCAATCTGGATGGCCGGCGCCGCGCCGTGGCTGCGCAGAAAGGAGGTCACCGGCTTCAACGCCTCGGCATGGTCCTTCGACCAGATTCCCAGATCGCCATGGGTGATCCGTCCGCGTTCCTCGACTGCGGCGGCCTCGGTGAACACGGCGGCGGCACCACCGAGCGCAAACTGGCCCAGATGCACCATGTGCCAGTTGTTCGCGATGCCGTCTTCGGCAGAATAAGTACACATCGGCGAAAGAACGATGCGGTTCTTCAGACGAACACCGCGAAGATCGAGCGGCGAGAACAGTGAAGTCGATGGTTCGTTAGAGGGGGACACGAATGGCTCTCCTTGAAAGCAGCCGCTAACACGGCCGCGATAGATTCTATGTGTTCAATCATGCTTTCCGCCAAGCACCTTGAGGAGTTCCAGCAGGGTCGCGTCTCGATCCGTGGTCAGTTCGCCAATCGAACGGCCGCGGGTCTCGGCATCCACGCCGTCGATAATCTTCTTTTTCACCTCGTCCGTCAGACTGGGCTCACCGAGGGCAGCCCAGCGGCGTTCCTGACTGTCCGCGAGAATCTCCATGTACTTCCGGATACCGCCATCGCCGCCACCCAGGTGATAGGTCATGTGCGGCCCCATGAAGGCCCAGCGCAGGCCGGGGCCACCGCTGACAGCCTTGTCGATATCCTCGACCGTGGCGTAGCCCTCGGCCACCAGATGCACCGCCTCGCGATACAGTGCTGCCTGCAGGCGATTGACCAGGTGGCCGGGAATTTCGGCCCTCAACCGGATCGGCATCTTGCCGACCGCCTCATAGAAAGCCATCGCCGTGTCAACCGCCCAGCTCTCCGTCTGCTTGCCGCCACCGACCTCGATGACGGGCATCAGGTGCGGCGGATTGAACGGATGTCCGAGTACGATCCGGCCCGGGTTTGCCGCCTTGTGCTGGAAGTCGGATACCATCAACGCAGTCGAGCTCGACGAGATCACGACATCGTCTTCCACATTGCGATCGATCTCGGCCATCAGGCTGGCCTTGAGATCGGTGTCCTCCGGGCCGCTTTCCTGCACGAACCGGCAGCCCTCCAAAGCCTCGCCGATTCGGTCGAAACAGGAGAGGTTATCCAGCGCCGCGCCCTCGACGAGCCCCAGTTCGGTTAGGGTCGGCCACATGCGCTCCACCTTGGCGGTGACATGTTCCGCGTAACCATCCAGCGGGTCCCAGCAACGCACCTTGAGGCCCTGGGCGAGGAAATAGGCCGCCCACGAACTGCCGATGGTGCCGACGCCGACGACACCGACGGTGGTGATTCCAGGATGGTCCATTAATTGCACCTGCGAATTCCATATCCGTTACCAATGGAAGCGTGCGACACCCGGACGGTTTTGTACACCTGTACGGCGCTAGCAGGCTTGTGAATTGTTGTTTCGAGCGGACCTGCTAGATTCCCCCCAGAAAAACCTAATTGTCACACGAACGGGGGAAGAGACATCAACACCTATCTGACGGCATCGCTGACCGCAACCGACCCATCCTGGATCGAGGCCTACGGGCCCGCCGTCCACGGGCTAGCTTTCGACCGGCGTCCCGGCGATGCCGCTGCGCAGGTCCTTCGCGGTGAAGAAGTGGCAATCCTCGTCCGGCGAGATCGTCACACTGTGGACCGTGTTTGCGGGGATGTAGATTAGCTGGCCGGGGCCAACATCGGATTCTTGGCCGTCGACCGTGGCGTGCAGATGCCCCTGCAGGATGTAAATCCACTGCTCGTTGGGGTGGGTGTGGGGTGCCGATGTTTGGCCGGCCGGCAGGGTCATGATCCCCACCTGGGTCAGCTCACCTTCGACGACGGGGCCAAAGGTCGCGGCATACCCGGGACCGGCGTCGAGGCCCTGAAGCTTGTCGACATCAAATATATAAGCGCCATCGCCCGCCTTGTAGGCACCTTCGGTTTTAGTTTCGGCATTCGCCATTGCTGCCCCTCTCTTTTGCAGAACTCCAAGTCAAACATATCAATCGCGGGCAGCAGTTTGAAGACTACCGCCATCGACGGGTTCGACGGTCGGATATTGGCGAACGCATCGTCCTGCGGCCCCGTCCGTGCTATGACGCGGGTCATGAACCGCGCGGCACTGCTTCTCATAACCACCCTCACCGGGCTCGGCGCCCTGTACTCTATCTACCTCGATCTTATCGGGCCTGACGGTATGGCGGCCTGGCAGATCGTCCGTGGCCTGGTCGCGATCGTGGTGGCAGGCACGATGTTCGTGACCTGGAACGGCGTCCTGCGCCCCGGAGCCAACGACACGCAGATTCTGAAATGCACCGCCCTTCTGGTGCTTGCAATAGGTGTCGTCGGCCTAGCAGCCAATGCCTTGATCGGGGGGCGCACGAGCGACCCGGACGGTCGGGTGTTCGTGCTCTCTCTGCTGTTGATCCTGCAGGCCTTACTGACAATCGCATACGCCGCACGCCGGACGTAATGCCCCGGCACACGGCCTGCCTGTAGACTGTCTACATGACTTTCTCGGGAACCGGCGGATCGCGGGTCAACGGAAACCTGCGCGGCATCTTCTGGATGGTGATGACGGGGCTACTGTTCGTGGCCGTCACCGGCATGGTGCGGCACCTGGGCACGGATATGAGCCCGGTGCAGGCCGCCTTCATTCGCTATCTGTTCGGACTTTTGCTGCTTACACCTGTGATTTTGCGCGTGGTAAATTTCATGCGTGATCCCAGGGTCATGGGATTGCACGCGACGCGCGGCGTGGTTCACGGCATCGGCGTCATGCTTTGGTTCTTTGCCATGGCGCGCATCCCCATCGCGGAAGTGACCGCGCTGGGCTTCACCTCACCCATCTTCATTACCATCGGTGCCGCACTGTTTCTCGGGGAACGACTGCACGCCCATCGGGTCGGGGCCGTCCTGATCGGGTTCGGCGGCGCGCTTGTGGTCCTGCAGCCCGGGTTCCAGGTCATCAATATCGGTTCGATCGCCCAGCTTATCGCAGCACCCCTGTTCGCGATCTCTTTTCTCGTCGCCAAACGGCTGACGCGAACCGAATCGAGCCCCGCGATCGTCGCCTACCTGTCGATCTTCGTAACCCTCACCCTGCTCGGACCCGCTCTGGCAGTCTGGCGCACCCCAACGCTGATCGAGCTGGGCTGGCTATTCGGCGTCGCGGCCTGCGCGACAGCGGGTCACTACACGCTTATGCAGGCTTTTCGGGCCGCCGATCTGACAGTGACCCAGCCGATCCAGTTCCTGCAGCTGGTCTGGGCCACTCTGCTCGGCCTGATGGTGTTCGGCGAACAGCCCGAGATCTGGACCTGGGTCGGCGGGGGCATGATCGTGGCAAGCGCCACCTATATCGCGCACCGTGAGGGTCGGGCCAAGAAACAGACCCAACCTGATTCCTAGCGGAAGACCAGCGCGACCGCCGTCAGCAACAGAATCGCCCCGGCACCCAGGCCGACGACCGACGAAACCCCGGCAAGCATCAACTTCCCGCAACCTGGCCCTGCGCGGCCTCGTTTTCCTGGTCCGTCGAGACGCTTTCTCGGAAACTGACAATGTCTGCGGTTCTCATATCAGGACAATGACGTTCGGCCAAAACCCAACGCCATTGTATGCTGGACCAGTCCGACGAACCGGCTTAGCCGGGGGCGGACGACCGCCAGTTTCAATCGGCTACAAGAGAGGGACATCGGCATGGGCACGGACGGAACGGGTGCCGCCAACGCGGATATCGACATCGGCACATTCTGGGGCGCGGTCGGCCAACGCGCCGTCGCCGCGACGATCGTAACGGCGCGAGGTAGTGCCGGCCCAGCAGGCTTCCTGGGATTGTCGGCCACGCACATATGTGCCGACCCGCCTACCATGCTGATTTCCATCGACGTCAAGACATCCGCGCTCGGCGCGATCCGGGATTCCGGTCATTTCGCGATCAACTATCTGCCCACGGGCGCGGAGGACGTCGTCGATATGTTCGCGGGCAAGACCGATGTGAAGGGCCCGGCCCGTTTCGAGACTGGGCGCTGGGGTCTGCTCGCGACGGGTGCACCCGTCTTCGTCGGTGCCGTCGGGGTGATGGATTGTCGGCTCGAGGAAACCCTCGAGCGCCACAACACCATCATCGCCATTGGCCGGGTCGTGGCCATCGGCAGCGAGACCTCCGCCGACCCTCTGGTCTACTTCCGGGGCGGATATCTAGGCTGAGGGTTACTGCGCCGCCTGATCGGATATAGGGAAAAACCGGTTCTCGGGACGAGGCAGGCCCATATTCTCGCGCAATGTCTTGCCGACATATTCCCGGCGCAGAAGTCCGCGACGCTGGAGCTCCGGCACGACCCGGTCGACGAACAGATCCAGACCCTCGGGCAGGAACGGGAACATGATGGTAAACCCGTCGCAGGCCGGCGTATCCAACCACGCCTCCATTTCGTCGGCAATAGATTCCGCCGTACCCACCATGGCCAGCCCGGAGAACCCGCCCATCCGCTGCGCCAGCTGCCGCACCGTCAGGTTCTCGCGCTCGGCCATCCGGATTGCGCGCTCCCGGCCGCTCTTCGAAGCATTGCTATCGGGAATGTCCGGCAGCGGCCCGTCAAGATCGAACCTCGAGGCGTCGTGACCAAGCGAGATCGACAGGGATGCGATGGCGCTGTCGAGATGCACTTTGGAATCGAGCACCGCCCGTTTTTCGCGCGCCTCTTCCACCGTGTCCCCCACCACGACCAGGCAGGCCGGCAGTATCTTCAGGTGATCGGGATTGCGGCCAAGGGTCATCATTTGTCCCTTCACATCGGCGTAGAACTCGCGGCCGGCCTCGATGTTGGGCTGGGCCGCGAAAATCGCTTCGGCGGTCTCGGCAGCAAGCTGACGGCCGGCTTCCGAGCCCCCCGCCTGCACGATCAGCGGCCAGCCCTGCATCGGGCGGGCAACATGCAGAGGTCCGTGCACCGAGAAGAACTCACCTTTGTGGTCGAGCGTGTGGAGCTTATCGGGATCGAAGAACACGCCGGATTCGACGTCGCGGACAAACGCGTCGTCCGCCCAGCTGTCCCAAAGGCCTGTCACCACATCGTAGAATTCGCGCGCCCGACGATAGCGCTCGGCATGGTCGAGATGTTCCTCGAGCCCGAAATTCTTGGCGGCATCCGGGTTCGAGGTCGTGACGATGTTCCAGCCGGCCCGGCCGCCCGAAATGTGGTCCAGCGAGGCAAAGCGCCGCGCTAGGTGAAAGGGCTCGTCGAAGGAGGTCGAGCCGGTCGCGATCAGACCGAGATTTTCCGTCGCCATCGACAACGCCGACAGCAGGGTGAACGGCTCGAAGGACGTCGCAGTGGCACTGCGCTTGAGCGCATCCATCGGCATGTTCAGCAAAGCCAGGTGATCGGCCATGAAGAATGCGTCGAAGCGCGCCTCTTCCAAGCGTTGGGCATACTTCACGATCGCCGGGAAGTTGAAGTTGGCGTCGGGCGTGCCGCCGGGATAACGCCACGCGCCCGTATGAATGCTGATCGGGCGCATGAATGCCGCGAGATGCATTCGACCGTTGTCCGTCATAATGGTCTCGTCGTTTCCCTGTCCACGTCGACCATCAAGATAGTCTTCTCACCCGGCGTATCAAAGCGCCGCTAGAACGCCCCGAAATCGGGCGGCGGCACGCGGCGCTTTGAGACGGCCTCGTAGGACGAGGCAACCTTAAGCGAAACATCCTCCATGCCGGGCTCCGCGCGGAAGACAAGCGAGAACGGCAGTCCCGGCTCCGGTATCTCGGTTGCGACATCGGAGTGGTGGTTTTCGTATCGCGTGCCGTCTTCAGACAACTTGAACACCGGATCGTAGACCGTCGTCACGAAACCGGCCGGAATAAGAATTTCCGTCAGCCCCGCATTGGGTCCATAAAGGGATTCCAGCGTCAGATTGTGCGGGCCGCCATTGGGTTGATGCGCCCCGCCGATGATGCCCGGCGCCCACGGCGTGTGCAGCCGGACAAGACAATCGAGATTGTTCTCGTGGATCACCATCATGTCGATACGCCGCAGAAGCTCACGCAGCATGATCCGCTCGTCCACACCCTGGCGCTGGCCAAGTGTGTTGCGCGGGTCCGCGGTTTCTTCCCAGTTCTTGAAGCCCGCGCGATGGTCGTCGCCCCAGAACTTCGAACGTTCGTTGAGCGCCGCCCAGGTGGTCAGCGTCTCTTCGAATCCCATGGCCGCCCAGTCGGTGCTGCGCCGCATCAGGTACTGGGCGATGTGAAACTGGAAGGTGTGGGCAAGCGCCTGGGGCTGGATGTTCCGGATATCGAAATCCGCCGGCGGCTCGATCCGGCCCTCCGCCAACCCGACGAAATAGTCCATCGGCGTCATGTCGCCCGACCCGAAGGTCTTTCCCGGTGCAAACTCCGTCGGCTCGATCGCTTCCGCGAACTCGGGATAGAGCGGTGTGCCGTCGGGCTTCAGGTAGAACATCAGGTTGGGCATGAAGATACCCACCATGCGGCAGAGCGCGGTGCGGAAATCGACCGTCATCTGTTCGCAGTCGGGATCGGGCTCCCAGCGCGCATGGGAAGATTCGACCAGGGTCGCACCGAGTGTCCCGGCCAGAACCTCCTTGATTTCAACCGCGGCCGCGGAAGTGATCGGCACCTCGGTCATTGATCCTTCGGTCGTGATCATCGATTCCCGGATGACCCCGATCCGCATGCCTTCGAGAGAGCCCTTCGCACCGTTAGCGAGATGCTCGGTATAACTGTCGAGCACGCCCGAGCGCGGCACCGCGGTCCACGGGTCGCGCGGATCGTAATATCCGTCCTCTGGGTCTTTCAGCGCGTCCAGCACCTTGGCCGAATCCTCGATCCGCCGGCACAGAATGCCCGTCCGGTCGCACTGGATGTCGGCGCCGATCGCATTGCCATGAAACGAGATCATCGCCTTGTGGGGCAGGATCAGCGCGACGGAGTTATGGTTTGACGGGCCACGTGTCGACGCCCGGGTTTCTTCGCCCAGGCTCGCCATCACCAGGTTTGCAGAGACCGAAACACCCGATCCCGAAGACGAACCCAGCGAGGCGGCGCGGGTCGTGTCGTAGGGATTGGCCGGGTTACCGGCCCAGGTCGAACGCTGATAACCCAGCGTGGATGGCAAGACCTTGTCCGGCGCGTGCCGGCCGCCGGGATCGCCGGCGCGGCCGTTGTACTCGGTCAGGACCGCCTTGGCGAAGATGATCGCCCCCTTCTTGCGCAACTGTTCGACCAGTGTGTGATCGCGCGCGGGGAAGTCGATGTCATAGGCCGCGTCCGCGCCGCCGGTCGAGCGCATGTCCTTCGTGTCGAACGGGTCCTTGAACGAGAAGACAACGCCGTACATGGGCATCGCCTCGAGATCCGGATCGGAGCCATACTCCGCATCCAGTTCCGCCGCTGTCTCCAGGGCATCGGGCAACTGCCGGAACATTTCGCAAACCGGCGGGGCGCCCGGCGGCAGCGGCCCTTCCGATGGGTGCTTGTCGAACTCGCCCTTGCACGTCACGGATCGTTCGCCGCGGATGTTCAGGGTTTGCAGCGCATTGAGCTGGCCGCCATTGGGGATGCCACGGAGCATCCCGAACTGCTGCTGCACGTCGGGATCGGATGCCGTCGCCTCCATGCGCCCGAATTCCAGCGGCGGCCCGGTGTACTTGTCCAGGTCCGGCAGGACGTCGGCGGCCTTGACGGTTTCGGTGGGGAAGTTCAGCGGCGCGCCGGCGCGCACGGCACCGTCTGCGGCCGGCACCGGCATGCCGTCTTCGGTCGTCAGCATGCTGGCGACGCCGTTATAGGCCCTTGCCCGGTCGATATACTGCTGCACCACCTCTACCAGCGTGGTGCGACCCTCTCGGATCGCGGCATGCAAGTCCTCGATGGTCGCCTCGACGACATCGAATGTCTTCGCGGCCTTGGCAGATTTTTTTGTCATTTCATCCCCCCATTTATTCGTTAAGGTGATGATGTCCGCTCCGAACGGAAAAATCCAGCAGACAGCAGTCTTGCGGTACCGCAGTGCACGGCCGACCGAAAGCGAGGCAATGCCGCAGGAACCAGCATGTTCCGACCGCCGTCGTACAGTTGTGCCCACCCGGACAAGAATTCCGATCCTGACGGGTCGCTCCCACAGCCCCGGTGGGCTATTCTTATACATGTCTGTTGCGCGGGAACTCCGAACGGACATCCCGCAACATAGAGATTTTTCCTAGTAGAACGCACCAAGGGGAGGATACGCGATGAAGTACCTGGAGAATGTAAAACTGGCCCTCGCCGCCGGCACGATCGCCGGCTCGATGGTCGCTGCGAGCGCTCCATCGGTCGCAGACACAATCAATATCCGGATTGCATCCGGCCATCCGCCGACCGTCGTCTATGCGGGCCTGATGAAGAATTTCTTCCAGCCCGAGCTGAAGAAGGCGATCGAGTCCCAGACCGACCACACCGTGAACTTCATCGAAGGCTATAGCGGGTCGATCGTGAAGGTCTTCGATACGTTCGAGGGCGTCCAGAACGGCGTCGTCGACATTGGCGGCTTCTGCTACTGCTTCGAGGCATCCAAGCTGCCGATGCACGCATTCCAGATCATGCTGCCCTTCGGCACCATGGATCCGGTCAAGAGCGTCGCGGCAGCCGCGGAGATCTACGAGAAGTATCCGAGCCTGTCCAAGCGCTTCCAGGAGTTCGATCAGAACCTGATCGCGATCATCGGTGACGGCGGCTACAACCTCGGCACCAACTTCCCCTGGAAGAAGCTTGAGGACCTCAAGGGTCACAAGATCCTGGGCGCGGGCCTCAACCTGAACTGGATGGAGCAGGCCGGTATCGGCATCATCCCGGTCACCGACGGCCTTCCGGGCTGGTACCAGAAGATCAAGACGGGCGTTGCCGAGGGCGGCATCATGTTCCCCAGTGCCTGGGGCCCGGTGTTCAAGCTGCATGAGGTCGGCAAGTACTACACGACCATCGGCTTTGGCTCGATCACCTGGCACGGCCTGACCGTCAACAACCGCTTCTGGGATCGCCTCCCGGCCGACACCAAGCCGATCATCCAGGAAGTGGCCGGCCGCTTCCAGGCGCTGACCGGCACCGGCAACAAGGCGGGCTACGAGAAGGACATGAAGTGGCTGCGTGAGAACATCACAGTCACCGACCTTCCCGCCGACGTTCGCCAGGGTTGGGCCGAGGGCCTTGCCCATTGGCCGCAGAAGCATGCCGATGAGCTGGAAGGCAAGGGCTTCCCGGCGAAGGCAATTCTCAACGACTACCTGGATGCTGCCGAGAAGCAGGGCTACAAATGGCCTGTCCGCTACGTCATCAAGTAGCGTCCGAAAAAATGCCGGCGTAAGGCGGCATTCCTGAATAGCCGGCTGGATGCTCTCGACGGGTATCCAGCCGGTCTTTCATCTGCCCCGAGCATCATTCGGGGGTTTCAAGAACACCCGGTTCCGTAAGATCGCGCAGCAACGCGCACCTGAGGGAAGACCGCAATGAACCTCATCACACTCAGCGACCGCATCTCGAAATTCCTGATGATCGTGGCCGCGATCTGGGCCTTCGCCCTCACCTTCATGATTCTCGCCGACGTAACCGGACGCGGTGCCTTCGATGCACCGATCAACGGCACCACGGAACTGGTCACCGCCTCGATCGTGATCATCGTGTTCCTGCAGGCGGGCTACGCGATCCGCAGCCGCTCGATGCTGCGCGCCGACTTCCTGGTGACGCATATGCCACCGGGTGTTCAGCGCGCGCTCGCGGCGATCGGCTACCTGCTGGGAGCCACCTTCTTCCTGATGATCATCACGGGCGGATGGGAGGAAAGCATTGCCTCCTTCGTCGACGGCGAATATGAGGGCGAAGGGGCCCTTCGCGTCCCCTCCTGGCCAGCCCGGTGGACGGTGATCGGCGGCAGCGCGCTGGCGATGATCAATTATCTCGTGATGGCCTATGTGGACATCTTCAAACCCGAATTGCTGAATTCCGAAGTGGATCCGGACACGCAGCCGCAACTCTAGCGCCACTCCGCGACGAATAAGGAAAGATTGCCGTGTTCGAAGCCAATATCGCCATCTTGCTGATTGTCTGCCTGATCGCCCTGGTGGCCATCGGCGTGCACATCGCCATTGCCCTGGGCATGACCAGCGCGCTGGGCATCTTCCTCGTCACCGGGGCGGACGTCTATGCGTTCGGGACCGTCCAGCGCATGCTGGCCGCCACTGCCTATGAAGCGATCCGCGAATTCGTGTTCGCGGTCATACCCCTGTTCCTGCTGATGGGAGAATTCATCAGCAAATCGGGAACCGTCACCGACGTCTATCGCGGGATCAACCGCATGCTGCGCCGCCTGCCCGGCCGGCTCGGCATTGCCACCGTTATCGGCAACGCGCTGTTCTCGTTCGTCACCGGTGTCAGCATCGCATCCGCCGCGACCTTCTCGCGCATCGCCTATCCCGAAATGAAGCGCTTCGGCTATCACCCGGGCTTCGCGCTCGGCACCGTGGCCGGGTCCAGTTGCCTAGGCATGCTGATCCCCCCGAGCGTCCTGATGATCGTGTGGGGCATCCTGACCGAGCAGTCGATCGGACAGCTGTTCGCGGGCGGAGTCCTGCCCGGCCTGCTGCTGATGTCCCTGTTCATCATGTACGTGTTCGGAATGTCGCTGCTCAAACCCTCCGTAGTCGGCGGCGGCGTGGTGCACAACCCGGACGCGAAGGCCGTCGGCGCCGACGTCACCGGAGGCACGGCAGGCGACACCGAAGAAGTCTCGACCGCCCAGTTCATCGTCAGCCTGCTCGGCATCATCGCAGTCGTCGTCGCCGTACTCGGCGGTATCTGGTTCGGCATCTTCTCACCAACCGAGGGCGCGGGCGCGGGCGCCTTCATCGGCCTCGTCCTGGCCATTATCAAGGGCCTGAGGTTCAAGGACTTCATCGACGCGGTCCTGTCCGTGGGCAAGACGTCTGCACCGATTCTGCTATTGCTGGTCGCAGCGTCGCTCTATTCGCGCACGCTCGCCATGACCGGCATGGCCAACGCCATCGAGGGACTGTTCATCGGGTCCGGCATGGAGCCGTGGATGATCATCGGCGTGATGGTGTTGATCTGGTTCGCACTCGGCATGATCATCGATTCCATCTCGATCATGCTGCTGACGGCGGCAATCTTCTCGCCCATCGCGGTGAAGCTAGGCTTCGATCCGATCGCATTTGCGATCATTGCCATCATCGCCATCGAGGCCGGATTGCTGACGCCGCCGTTCGGGTTGTTGGTCTATACGGTCAAATCAGCGATCCAGGACATCGATCCCGAAATAAACGTCATGACGATATTCAAGAGCTCGGTCCCCTACTGGATCATAATGCTCGTCGCCATGGTCCTAATCGTGCGGTTCCCGGGAATCGCGACGTTTTTGCCCAACGCACTGTTCCCGTCCTAGCGCACGGACTTGCGCCGATAAAAAAAGCCGCCGGTCACCCGGCGGCTTTTCGTGTCTGCTGACGACTGGTCGCGGGAACTAGCTCCAGTTCTCCTGGGGGTTGGCCCGCGCGAAATCGTTGACGTCGACCTTGAGCAGCCCGGCGGAATTGAGGCCGCACATAGCCTCCTTGTCAGCCATCGAGTGACCGTCCAGGCCCATGATGTGCTCGGTCGGGTCATAGTCGGCCATGTCGAACGGATAGTCCGTGCCAAGGCAGATTTTGTCGGCACCATATTTCCGGACTAGGAAGTCGAGCTGATCGTTTGAGAATACCGTCGTGTCGAAATACATATTCTTGAGATAGCTGGTCGGCGGCTGGTCGATATGTAGGCAGCAATCCTCGCGCTGGCCCCAGGCATGGTCCATACGCGCGGCATAGGCCGCAACGAACGCGCCGCCATGCACCGCCACGATCTTCAGGCCCGGATAGCGCGCCAGTACCCCATCAAAGATCAGGTAGTGGATCGCGACCGTCGTATCTAGTGGGTTGCCGATGATGTTGGTCAGGTAGTGAGCGCCGAACCGGTCCGATGCAAAGGAGGTCGGGTGCAACAAAATCGGGATGTCCAGCTCCTCGCACTTCGCCCAAAAGGGTTCGAGACGTTCGGCAGACAGCTCGTCCTGGCCGATCTGGGCGCCGATCTGGATGCCCTTGAAGCCGAGCTCACCGATTAGCCGGTCGAGTTCCTTCAGCGCCATGTCGGTGTTCTGCAGCGGCACGGTCCCCAAGCCGATCAGTCGATCCGGAGCCTCCGAGACGGCGCGGGCGATGTTGTCGTTGACCTTCTGGGCGGTTTCCTGGCCCAGCGCGTTGGGGGCTTCATAGTGCATCTGCGGCGGCTGGGGAGAGATGGCCATCACGTCGACGCACATCTTGTCCATGTCCGCCAGCCGCTTGGTCACGCCAACCAGTTCCTCGTGCCGGTCCTCATTCTGCTTCTTGTTGAGCTCGCGGGTTAGCGGGCTGGCATATTTGACGGCGTCCAGCGACATGGCCGGGACGTGCTTGCGCACCTCCTCGTCAACGCCCTCGGTCATGATATGGCCGTGGATGTCGATGATTAGCGTGTCCGGGCGCTTGTAGTGGTCGGGATGCTCTCGTCCCGCACTAGAGCCATAGGGATTGATGTTCGCGACGTTGCCGGCCATGGGCGGCTCCTCCGATTTTTACTTTTGTGGAATTTCGAAACGGGGGTGTCCCAAACCCGACGCACCGCGTCAAGCGCAACTTGGTGAAAGGGCCGGGCCCCGGTCAGGCGACGCAGCAACCTTCACAAAGGCCGCGCAACTCTATGATGGTACTGTGGGGCTCGAACCCCTCGGCTTTGGCCCAGCCGCGCAGGCGCTCGACAAAATCAGGATCGGCGAACTCGGCCACGTTGTCGCATTTCTCGCAGATGGCGAAGGCGACCGTCCCATGGGATTCACCTGCCTCCGGCCCCGAGGGGTGGTTGCACGCAACGAAGGCGTTCAGGCTCTCGAGCCGGTGAACTAGTCCGAAATCGACCAGCTTCTCGAGTGCGCGATAGACCTGCAGCGGAGCGCGCAGCCCATCCTCGCGCAACTGGTCGAGAATGGAGTAGGCGCTGAGCGGCGCCTCGGAGCCCTCGAGCACCCCGAAGACCAGTGCCTGGTTCCGGGTGAGGTCATGATTGGCGCGTGTATCGGCTTTCATGGCATTAGCTATCATGCGACTGCGGGTGTGATCGAAGTATGCCCGGCACCGACAGCAGCGCCAACAAAAACAAGACAAGGGCCGCAACAACAATTGTCGGACCGGAGGGCGTGTCCCATTCGAGTGACGCAAAAAGGCCGGCTACCACCGAGATGACCCCAATTACCGCAGAGACCAACGCCATTGCCTCGGGCCCTCGCGCCATGCGTCGTGCCGTCGCGGCCGGGATGATGAGCAACGCCGTGATTAACAGAACGCCCACGATCTTCATGGATATGGCGATGACGGTCGCCATGAGTAGGATGAAGATCACGTTCGCACGGTCAGGACGCATGCCCTCCGCCTCGGCGACCTCGTAGTTCACAGTCGCGGCGAACAGCGCACGCCAGACGAGGACCAGCACCAGCGTGACCGCCGCGCCACCGACATAGATCACAACCAAATCGGTAACCGACACAGCAAGGATATCGCCGAATAGGAAGCTCAGAAGATCCACGCGGACCGTCGGCAAGAACGTGAGTACCACTAGCCCCAGCGCAAGGGATGCGTGTGCGAGCAGGCCGAGCAGGGAATCGGACGATAGGCTTGATCGCCGCTGCAAGCTCAACAGCGACAAAGCGATGATGGCCGAGACAACGAAGACCGCCGCGGTGATATTGACTTGGAGGATAAGCGCCAGCGCCACCCCGAGCAGGGCCGAGTGGGAGAGCGTGTCACCAAAGTAGGCGAGCCGGCGCCAGACGATGAAGCAGCCGAGCGGACCGGCAAAGAGCGCAACCCCGATACCGGCAACGAGCGCGCGGATAAAGAAATCATCCAGCATGGTCATTTTCCCGAGAGGCGTTTGCATCGTGGTGCCCGTCATCCGGATGGCAGTGATCCGTGATCGAGCCGTCAGCGTGCTGCACGGTTCCATCGGACAGGTGGGTATGATCGTGCGCGTGCTCATAGATTGCCAGCGCACCGGCCGCCCGCGCGCCGAACAACGCCAGATACTCGGGGTTCTCGGCGACCACGCGCGGCGGCCCCTGGCAGCAGACATGGCCGTTCATACACACGACACTGTCGGTATCAGCCATGACAACATGCAGATCGTGGGAAATCATCAGGATGCCGCAGCCGAAGGTTCGGCGAATGTTGCCAATCAGTTCGTAGAGCGCGATTTCACCCGAATAGTCCACGCTCTGAACTGGCTCATCGAGGACGAGGAGATCCGGCCTGCGCGCGATCGCGCGTGCGAGAAGCGCGCGCTGGAACTCCCCGCCGGAAAGATGTCGCAACTCGGCGTCCGCAAGGTGGCTGATCCCAACCGTCTCGAGGGCTTCGCGCGCCGCGGGATCGTCCACCCGGTTGGTCAGGGACATGAAACGCCAAAGCGACAGCGGTAGAGTCCAATCGATCGAGAGTTTCTGCGGGACATATCCGACCTTCAGGCCCGGCGCCCTTGAAGCTTGCCCCTCGTCCGGCGCCATAAGGCCAAGCGCGATCTTCGCGGTTGTCGATTTACCGGCACCGTTGGGGCCGATAAGGGTCACGGACTCACCCCGGCGGACCGTCAGATCTACGCCGCGAACGAGCCACCGGCCTCCACGATTGAGGCCGACATTCTCGAGGGTCAGTAAGGGGGATATTCGGTCAATCATTCCCTGCTGCCGTTGAAGCAGAATTCTTGCAAACGGGTGATCGCACACGTTATACAGTCACGCAATAATGTTATTGTATAACATTACGTCCCGTATGGGTGACGTTATGCTCCTGCAATGTTATTACATTTCACAGCTGAGGAAGGCCGACAGGCAAAAGGGTTAACATGACCAAGGAACGAGAGAAATGAAGCTTCACCGTATTTCTTTGTTGGCGGGCTCGCTGGCGCTTATGGGAACGAACGCATATGCCGACCCGCCGTCAGTCGTCGCATCCATCAAGCCCGTCCACTCGCTGGTCGCCGGAGTCATGCAGGGCATTGGCACCCCGTCCCTGATCGTCGAAGGCGGCGGATCTCCTCACTCCTATAGCCTGCGCCCGTCTCATGCTCGTGCGTTGCAGAACGCCGACGTGATCTTCTGGGTCGGCCCAAACATGGAAACGTTTCTCGACCGACCCATCGACTCTCTGGGTGATAAGGCGCATGTCGCTTCCCTCATGGATGCCCATGGCCTGAGGCACGTGGCGTTCCGCGAAGGTGGGCCATTCGAGGACCATGCGCACGGTGACCACGCCAAAGACAAGCATGACGACCACAAGGACCATGCGCACGGTGACCACGCCAAAGACAAGCATGACGACCACAAGGA
>PBWR01000012.1 GCA_002727315.1 Alphaproteobacteria bacterium | reverse complement strand
CGGCAATCGAGAAAATGATCGCGCCGATCTGAATGTCGGCGCTGGACAGCAGCCGTCCGTCGGCGATCAACACGATCAGCGCGATGATGAAGACATCGAGCATCGACCATTTCGACAACGCCGCCAGCCACCTCAACGCGGGCCTCGCATAGGTGCCGGTCGCATCGAGGAAGAACCACAGCCCCAGACCGGTCGCGATCTTCACGACGGGAAAGGCGATCGAGAACAGGAACGTGATGGCAAACAGGAACCAGTCACCCTGATCGAAAAACGCCAGCACGCTTTCGAACAACGAGAATTCCTGGGAGATGAACAACGAGCGCACCGTAATGGCAGGCAGCGCCAAACCAGCGACCAGAGCCACGAGCGCGGCCAGAAGGACGAAACCGAGCAACTTGTCGATTCCTCTCGCCCGTCGTGACAGCGGACCTGGTGTCGTTGATATCATCGCAGTCCCTTGTGTACAGGAACGGACCCGATTGCAGGTTTGCCCACGCCCATCCAATGGCGTCAATATAGCCGCCACACCGTCCGCATAGATTGCCACCCCAATATCGTCAACAGGAAGGCAGAACCATGGCCCAGCACACCAATCGCCGCGTCATCCTCAAGGAACGTGCCACCGGCCTTCCGAAACCCGAACTGTTCGAGGTCGTCGAAGACGATGCACCGAGCCCAGGAGATGGGGAAATCCTGATCAACAACATCTACGTCTCCGCCGATCCGGGCATGAAAGGCTGGATCAGCGTCGCTCGGAACTATGCCAGCGTCGAAACCGGCACCACGATGCACGCCTTCAGTGTCGGGGTTGCCGTCGAGTCCAACCATCCCGATGTGCAGGAAGGTGACGTGGTGGCCGCCAACACCGGCTGGGCCGAGTATGCGGTAGCCGACCCCACATTGCCGACCTTCCGCAAGGTGGACCCGGAAGACGCACCCATCTCAACGGCCCTGGGCATTCTCGGCATAAACGGATTCACCGCCTATTGCGGCCTGCTCAACATCGGGCAGCCCCAGGCCGGTGATACCGTGGTCGTCTCCACGGCCGCGGGTGCGGTGGGCAGCGCGGTTGGACAGATCGCAAAGATCAAGGGATGCCGGACGGTCGGCATCGCAGGCGGGGCAGAGAAATCAGCCTTGTGCACCGACGTGTTCGGTTATGACGCCGTGATCGACTACAAGGCAACCGACGACTTGGAGAGCGCCCTGCGCGAGGTCTGCCCCGACGGGATAAACGTCTACTATGACAATGTCGGCGGCGAGACCCTGGACATCGTCCTTGGCCAGGTCGCGCTGCACGGCCGTGTGGTCATTTGCGGGACAGCGGCCACAGATGCTTGGATCCCCCAACCCTCCGGACTGCGCCCGGAGCGCAATCTGCTGGTCAATCGCATCAGGATGGAAGGCTTCCTGACCTTCGACTTCGTCGACCAATATGCCGAAGCCCACGCACAGCTGAGCACGTGGGTTCGAGAGGGCAAGATCGCCTACCGGGAAGATGTCGCCGAGGGATTGGAGAATGCGCCCGCGGCCCTGGCCGGTCTCTATGAGGGCAGGAATATGGGGCGCCAGCTCGTCCGGGTCCGGCCCGACCCGTTCGCCTAGGCCCTTTCGCCTAGGGTCGGCGGTCTGCGAGCGCGCGTTCCTCAACACGAATGCGCATGGTGAGCACGGCCGCGTTCGCGATTCCGAATGTCAGCGCAAGGTCCCATGCCCCAGCGATCATGGGCACCACAATGATTTCCGCCTCGACAATCAGATAATTGGGGTGACGTACGAACCGGAACGGTCCGCGTGCCACCAGCGGGCGTCCGGGCGCCGTGATGACCCGCGTGGTCCAGTACCGGCCGAGCGACGTCAGAACCCAGACGCGGCCGAGTTGCAGGACGATGAAGACACCAACTAGCAACGGATCGACATAGGTGTCCGCGGGAACGAAGATGAGCAGCGCGGCTAACCAGGCGGCGTGCAGGCCGACGATCAGCGGATAGTGAGCGGCACCGTATTCGACCCCACCCTCGGCCAGCAGACGCTTGGTGTTGATCCGGGCGACCGCAAGCTCGATCAGCCGCTGCAGCACAATCAACCCAACGAGCAGATACCAGATACTCATGATGCTTCCAAAAGGGCGAAGGACGCGGTGAACCCAGGACCAAGCGCCGACATCAGCCAATGACCAGGCTCACCTTCGTGCATGACTTCGGCAAGCACGAACATCGCCGTGGCGGCCGACATATTCCCGTAGCGCCACAGAATATTGCGCGCGGCTGTCAGTCCGCCTTCGGGCAGGCCATAGATCTCTTCCAGGGCATCAAGCACTTTCGCCCCGCCCGGATGGCAGGCATGACGGGTAATGTCCCACGGCAACAGCCCGTGCTTACCCAGAAACCCGAGCGCAGGATCCGCCAGCCGGTTTCGGACCAGATGCGGGATGTCACGCGAGAACAGAACGCCCAGACCATCGTCACCGATATTCCAGCCCATCACGTCCAGGGAATCCTCCCAAGTATGTTCACCCCAGCCTTCGACCGTCGGCCCCTCGAGTTTGGTTCCCAGCAACGCCCCGGCCGCACCGTCGCCGAACAGGGCCGTGGCGATGATGTTGCTCTTCGAATAATCGTTGACCCGGAACGTCAGGCCGCACAGTTCGACCACGAGGAACAAGACGCGGCTGCCGGGCCTACTCATCGCCAGCTGCGCCGCACGCGCCAGTCCCGTGACGCCACCCGCACAACCCAGCCCGAAGATCGGCAGTCGCTGTACATCGCGGCGAAACGCCATGCGCTCGAGCAGCAGCGCATCGAGACTAGGCGTCGCCAGCCCGGTGGTCGATACGACGACCAGGGCGTCGATATCAGACGCCTGTAGATTGGCATCTTCCAGTAGCCGTTCGCTTACCTCGCACAGAAGCTCGACAGCGTTGGCTATATACAGATCGTTTCGTTCCGAAAAACTATGTTCGCGGGCGTACCATTCAATCGGTACGCAGGAGTGCCGGGTATCGATGGCAGCGTTCCGATAGGCCTCGCCAAATCGTTCGAACTCCGGAATGGCCGGTGCGAATATCTCGCCCGAGCACGCCGCCACCTCGTCCTGTTTCAGGACATACGGCGGCACCGCCGTGGCGACCGCGGCGATGTGGGCAGCATCTGTCATCGCGTGCTCTGGGCCGCGGTCACGGCGCGCTCGCGAATTGCCAGATAGGTCGCGCTGACGAAAATCATCACGCCGCCGATCCAGGTGTAGATATCCGGAATCTCGCCGAAGATCAGGAACCCGAGCGCCGCCGCCCAAATCAGTTTGAAGAAATCCATCGGCATGACGACCGCCGCTTCCCCGACCCGCAAGGCCTGGGTCAGCGTCAGGTGCCCGATCGTCCCCATCATGCCGAGAACGAGCAACATGCCGAGCTGTTCCAGGGTCGGCCAAGTCCAGACGAACAGTGCGGGAATCAATGACAGCGGCGTCATGAAGATCACCATGTAAGCCACGATCGTCGGCGTGGCATCGCGTCCGCTGAGCGACTTGATGACGATCAGGATCACTCCCCAGATGGCCGAGGCGGCAATGATCAGGATCGGACCCGTATCGACCTCAACGAAGCCCGGACGAATGATGGCCAGGGTGCCGGCAAACCCGAACAGAAGTGCTGCCCAACGCCGCCACCGGAAAACCTCTCCCAGGAAAATCACCGCCAGCACGGCGGCGAACAACGGTGCTGTAAAGGCCAGTGCGTTGGCCGTGGCTAAGGGTGTCGCCGCCAGGCCGGTGAAGAACATCATCATCGCGATGACATGCCCGACCGAACGTATTCCATGCACCTTGATCTGATCGGTACGCAGGATTCCCCAGCCGTATTTCCAGAGAAGCACGGCCACGACCGGTGCTCCGAAAGCCGTACGGAAGAATCCGATTTCGAACGGATGCATGTCCGCCGCGAGATGGCGGATGAGCGTGTGCATGGTGACGATCAGGATCGCCGTCGTCAGCATCCAGCCCATGCCTTGCAGGTTTCCGGTCAGCCAACTCGGCCGCGCCTTCCTGATTCCGTTCATTGTTTGAGCTCCGGCAATGGGCGTTGGTTGTACGCCCGCAGCGATTGCCGCAAAATGCCTGCAACGGTTCACATTCTGCAGGAGACAACACCGATGATCACTGCGCTTGTCCAGTTCAAAGTGAAAGACGGCACGACACGTGACGAGGTTTTCACCAACATGAAGAACGTGGCGCCGAAGTTCGAAGGCATGCCGGGGCTGATCCGGAAAAACTTCCTGTTCGACGGCGATCGCGGCATCGGCGGTGGCGTGTACACCTGGGAGAGCCGCGAGGCAGCCGAGAAGGTCTACGCCGAAGGCGGCCCGTGGCGTGAAACCATCCGCAATCTCTACGGTATCGATCCGGACATCACGATTTTTGAAACACCTGTGATCGTGGACAACGAACAGGGTGAGATAAAGTCTGCCGCCTGAAGCGGTCGCGAACGTCCCCACCCCAGGAGTGCTTGCATGAGCGAGATGAAGAAAGCCGTCCAGTTTGCCGAAACCGGCAACCCGCCCGATGTTGTGGAGGTCGTGAATATGGAAACCGCCGATGTCGGCCCGGGCGATGTCCTGATCGATGTCGAGGCGGCGGCGATCAACCCGTCCCACCTCCTGACGCTGTCAGGTGCCTATGGCGTCCAGCCGGACTTGCCGGCCGTGCCCGGTGCTGAAGGGGCCGGCATCGTCACAGCCGTGGGAGACGGAGTGACCAATGTGAAACCCGGGGACCGGGTGATGATCCCGCCCTATTCGGGAACCTGGCGTCAGCAGGTCATGGTCAAGGCCGAGAACGTCCTGGTGGTCTTTCCCGAGCATGGCGACCCCATCCAATTGGCCATGCTGATGGCCAACCCGCCGACCGCGTGGCTGCTCCTCAAGACCGTCGTCGATCTGGAGCCGGGTGACTGGGTGATACAGAACGCGGGGAATTCGGCTGTCGGCCAGTATGTGATGCAACTGGCCAAGATCTATGGCTTCAAGACCGTGAACGTGATGCGCCGCGAAGGCCTCGACGAACTGGTAAGCAAGTCGGGCGGCGATGTCTGCGTGGTTGACGGTCCGGATCTGGGAGACCGGGTGAAGGAAGCGACCGGCGGCGCCGACATCAAGCTTGCGATAGACGCCGTGGCCGGTGAATCCACCCAGCATCTCGCCGACTGCCTCGCCGATGGCGGCGAAATCGCCAACTACGGCCTATTGTCCAAGAAACCATGCCAGCTATGGCCGGATGACATCATCTTCCGGGAGATCGGGATAACCGGCGTCTGGCTGACCCTCTGGTTGCGCAAATACTCGACCGTCGAGGAGCGGAAGGCCGTCTATGACGAACTGGCCGGATTCATCGCCGACGGACGGATGCATGCCGAGGTCGAAGCCACCTACCCGCTCGCCGATATCAAGCAGGCCGTCGCCCACGCCATGGAGGGCGGGCGCAGCGGCAAGGTGATCATCCTGCCGAACGACGCGGCGTAATGCGGCGGCGCCAGTTCGTGACCACGGCCTTGCTGGCCGCCACCGCAACCTTCATTCCCGCGTTTCAGTCTGTCCGGGCCCGTGTCGTGCGGCTCGCGCAGGGAACGTTTCGTGACGGTGACCCGGTCCACCGCGGCCCCGGCAGTTTTCCATATCGAGAACGTGGATGCGCGATCCAGCGATTATGGCTTCATCCACAAATGAGCGAGATGCAGATCACGCCGGGGCCGAGCCTGTTCGTGAACCTGGCGGCCGAACCCGATCCGCTTTTCCCGAGGATGTGCTTGCCAGGTTCCATTCACTGGGCAAGCTCAAGAGCCTGACCCGCGATCAGGAGTATGGAATACCTCGGGGTATAGACCTGGATGACTGGGGCAGCGTTGTCGTGTGGTGCGACACCTTCAAGACTGCCTTCGCCGTCGGGACCATCGAACCTGTCTAGCGTTCAATCGCCCGGTCAATCAGCTCGATCAGTCGGTTGAAACAGCCAGCCAACCAGCCGAGCGGCCGGGACCAGTTCAGTTTCGTGAAAAACAACAGGAACGGCAGCAGGGTCACCGCCGCCAGGATCATGCGCCAGTTGCCCGTGATGTCGAACAGGATCGGCCACCAGAGGCCAAACTGCAGCACGGCGTAAACACTGAGGCCAACGAACGCCGCCGCCATCAGGGCAAAGACCGCCATGACGGCGGCCCTGAGCCCGCGCAGCAGTGGTTTTCGCACCGGAACGCCTAGAATTTCTCGACCCAGGGACGCACTTCGAGTTCCCAGGACCAGGCGCTACGATGTTGCCGGTGGAATTGCAGGTAGCTTGCCGCAATCGCATCGGGATCGAGCATTCCGTCCTCGCCGCGCGCGGCCGCTCGGTCATCGCCCGATTTCTTGACGATCCCGCCGTCGATCACGAAGTGGCCGATATGGATGTTCTGGGGGTGCAGCTCGCGGGCCATGGATTGCGCCAGCCCACGGAGGCCGAACTTGCCCATCGCGAAGGACGAAGAATTGGGATAGCCCTTCACGCTTGCCGATGCGCCGGTGAACAGGATCGTGCCGCTGCCGCGCTCGAGCATCAGTTGCGCGGCCTTCTGGCCGACAACAAAGCCGCCATAGGCCGTGATCAGCACCGCATTCTTGAAATCTTCCCGGTCCAGTTCCGTGATCGGGCCGCGCGCCCGGGCACTCGGGTTGTAGACCACCAGGTCCGGAATGCCCTTCTCCGCAACGACCGCGTCGAACATCGCATCGACCGATGCCCCGTCGACAACGTCGCATTGATGGGCACCCGCACCGGTTTCGGCGCACAAATCCGTCAGTTTGTCGGGGTTTCGCGCGCCCAGGGCCACGTCCATGCCCTGGCTGGCACACAAACGCGCAAACGATCCGCTCAATCCCTCACCGGCCCCCACAATCAGGGCTACTTCCTTAACCGCCATCAAACTCTCTCCCTTTCGGTGCCTCGATTCCATCCATGTTCCGGCAACGATTATGGGCCGGAATGCCCGGAAATCACGTCAGCGTCACAAAAATTTCGTATCTCGCGGCTTGCTTACCTACCCTTTGAAAGCCAAATTCTCTCGCATCATGTCGGATACCACAGTTTCTCCGGGAATTCTCGGCCGCACGCGCGGACTGCTGAAGCGCGCCCTGAGAGACGTCGTGGACGGCGCGACAAGCCTGACCAACCGGTCTGACCTGAATGTCAGCCCCGATCTGCCCGACGACGACCTCGCACGTCTGCAGCAGCGCATCGACGCGAGCCTGTCCGGGCGCGGCGGCGAGGCTTCGGCCCGCGCCAATGCGGCCGAACTCGGCCGGTGTTACCTGGATTTTAACGATGAAGGCCGGGTTCGTTTCCTGCGCCTTCTGACCGATGAATACGGTATCGAACCCTCGCACCTGAACGAGGCCATGGATGCCGTTCGCGAGAACGCGGACGATCCGCGCGCCTATTCGCGAGCGATCGAGAAACTGCGCGAAGGCCTCTTCTCTCCGCGGATGACATTACTGCGTCAATTCAACGGTTTAAAATACGGAATTAAGTTTCTGGTGGATATGCGGGCCGATCTGCGCGGCCTGCTTCGCGACAACCCCGAGCTGGCCCCGCTGGACGCCGAATTAAAATACCTCCTGTCGGGCTGGTTCGACGCCGGATTCCTGGAATTGCGCCAGATTACGTGGAACGCACCGGCCGATCTGCTGGAAAAGCTGATCGAGTACGAGGCGGTGCATGAAATCCAGTCCTGGGCCGACCTCAAAAATCGACTCGACTCCGATCGCCGGTTTTATGCGTTTTTCCACCCCTCCATGCACGATGAACCGCTGATATTCGTGGAAGTTGCGCTGGTGAACGGGATCGCCGGCAATGTGCAGGAACTCCTCGACGAAAACGCACCGATCCAAGACGCCGAAAAGGCCGATACGGCCATCTTCTACTCGATTTCGAACGCCCAGCCGGGGTTGTCCGGCGTCAGTTTCGGCGATTTCCTGATCAAGCGGGTGGTCGAGCATCTCTCCCACGAACTGCCGAACATCAAGACCTTCGCCACCCTGTCGCCGGTCCCGGGTTTCCGGCGCTGGCTCGACGGCCGGCTGAACGAGAGCACGGAACTGCTCAACCACGAGCAGGAAGCCGCTTTGCGCGCGATTGCGGGCGAGACGACCGACGATTCTCAATTGCTGCCGGCCTTACTGGATCGCAAGCACTGGGACCAGAACGAGGAGATTGTCGACGTTCTGAAGCCCGTGCTGGAACACCTGGTGGCCGGATATCTGCTGTATCAGCGCCGGGAATCGACGGGAACCGCATTCGATTCCGTGGCCCATTTCCATCTCAGCAACGGCGCCCAGGTCGAGCGCATCAACTGGCTGGCCGATCGGTCCGACCGCGGCATGACCCAGTCGGCCGGCATGATGGTCAACTACCTGTACGACAAGGCCAAGATCGACACCAACCACGAGGCCTATGTCACGGGCAGCGAAATCCCGGCCTCCAGTGGCGTCCGAAATCTGCTCTAGACGGGTTTGTCGCCCTTGATGGTGACCCGGTGGCCCTTGCGCGCGGCGGGCCAGTAATCCCACAGCGCCCGGTGCATCACGCAGCGATTGTCCCAGAACGCCATGTCGTTCAGCTCCCAGCGATAGCGGATCTGGAAGTCGATCTTCTCGGCATGCTCGAAGAGGAATTCGAGCAGGGCCTCGCTCTCGTCGGGCTCGAGTTCCTCAATGCCTGTCGTGAACCCCCGATTCACGTAAAGCGCCTTGCGCCCGGTTTCGGGATGGGTGCGTGTGATCGGGTGCACGGCGGAAGGATAGACCTTGCCTTCGTCATCAACCCCGAAGTTCGCGTAGCGACCGCGGTAGATATGCTCGCCATCATGTTTGGCGTGCAGTCCGTCGAGCATGGCGCGTAGCGGTTCCGACAGCGCCTCCCAGGCGGCATAGCTGTCGGCGAACATGGTGTCCCCGCCGCTTTCCGGCAAAACATGGAGCTGCAGCATGGTTCCCAGCGGCGGCAATTCGTCGCACGACACATCGGAATGCCAGTATTCGCCGTTGGCCATCTTCGAATCCGCGTGAGAATGGATCTCTATGATCGCGGGATAGCCGTCCTTTCCAGGATTTCCGGGATGGAAATGCAAATCGCCGAACCTTTCGCCGATGGCGATCTGGGTCTCCGGCGCAATCGGCGACTGTTCCTTGAAGAACAGCACCTGATTATCGAGGAAGGCCTGATGGACCTCCTCGAACTGTTCGTCCGTCAGCCCGTCGGCCAGGTCGATCCCGCGCACCTCGGCGCCCAGATTGGGCGCATAGGGCCGCACCCCGATGTGCCTGAAGTTGCGCCGCGGCCGCGCACGCTGCCGCTTGGTCTCGACGTTGCCCGACGGCCGGGTGCCCGGGCTCTTTGCGTAGACGTTCGCCATCAAGCCCCCTCGTCCGCAACCGGAACCATGGAAATCTGAGGATCGGTTGCCGGAATATAGACCTCATCCAGGCCGAGTTCCTTGCGCACGATGTTCGCACCGCGCACCATCGAGACCATCTTGTAGAAGGCGTGCATCCGGCTCGCGGCCTGGCGGCCGAAACCGCAGTCACTCGACAGGATCAGTCGCTCGGGCTCGATATGCTTGAGCGCGCGCCGGATCAGGTCGGCCACCTCCTCGGGCCGCTCGATCTGGAGCGTGCGGTGGCTGATGACGCCGAGCGCGATCTTCTTGTCCTTGGAAATCAGCTTCCCGTAATGCTCGAGGTCCATGCCGTTGTTGGTCGCCGCCTCCAGCGTCAGTACATCGATATCGAGCTGGTCGAGATAGGGCAGCGCGCGTTCGTAGGAGGCGTGTTCGGAGAACATCTTCTGCGCCGCTGGCGAGCCCCAGCAGGTGTGACACCAGACCTCGGTCTTGTCGCGCAGGCCTGCGACCTCGCGGTTGAACGCCTCGACATATTGTTCGGCCGAAACCTCCTGCCCGGGCACCTGCATGGACTGATGGATCGAGGGTTCCTCGATCTGGACCAGTGGTGCTCCGGCATCGGCCAGCGCGTGGTATTCGGCGTTGAAGGCCTCCGACAATGCCATCAGGAGTTCGAACCGCTCGGCGTAATGAACATTGTTGACCATGTGGCTGATCACCTGGGCCGAGATCGAGCCGATCTTCACGGGCTTGTCGGTCATCCCGGCCATGGCCTTGTAGGCCCGGTCGAGTTGCAATGAGGTCTTGCCGATCGGTCCTTCCACATTAGGAGTCAGGCGAGTCTCAATGACCTCCCAAATGAGATCCCCCGGCCCCTTGTCGGCCATGGCGGCATAGGGCTGCACCGCGACCTCGGGCGGGCCGATCCCCTCGATACGCTCATAGGCGTAGGAGACCCAGCTACGGCCGGCCACGTCATCGTCCAGGCGGGTGTCGCCGTCGACCATGATGTCGATCCCGGCTCGGTTCTGGGCCGCGGTGTGACAGGCCAGGCAATCGAAATGCTGTTCGCGGTAGGCACGGTGTGCGAAGCCGGTCGACAGCGGCACGCCGCGCAGGTTTTCCGTGTACCAGGACGGCCGGGGCAACGCCCCCGTCGTCGTGGTCTGAAGTGCCTTGTCCTTGGTGGCGATAAACATTGGTGAACTCTTCTCCCGGCCTCGCCCTTCGTCAAGCTCAGGGTGAGGCCTCATGCTGAGCCTGACGAAGTATGAGGCCCTTGTGTTTCCCCGCCTAGGCCGTGCCGGCGGTGCGTTCGAAGCGGCGAACGATCTTGGTCTCGAACAAATCGACCTTTTCATAGGGATCGGCCGCGGTGATCGCCTCGGCCTCCGCCCTGCTCCCGGCTTCGACGATCCAGACACTGCCGTTCATATTGCCCTCATCGTCGAAAGACGGACCGGCAGAGTACAAGGTGTCGCCGAGATCCTCGGCATACTCTATGTGCGCCGGGCGGATTTTCATCCGAAGATCGGGCGTTCCGGGCTTGTCCACCCTGTAGACGAAATAGAGCACGCTGAGTCCCCCGAACTCTGCCGTCATGCGCGGGCTCGACCCGCGCATCCCATGCACTGTCCCGGACATGGATGCCCGGATCAAGTCGAGGCATGACGCTTTTGGGAAATTATCCGTTGCCGGTTTAACGAATTGGCACGATTTCCGGCGCGTCCAATTCCGCCGACACGCCGGCATCGAGGCTGAGTTCCACATAGTCTAAGGCGGTGAACGGGTCGATCGGGGATCGAAGACAACGGTCAGGAAACCGCGCCAGTTACCGTCGGCATCTCCGATCCGGATCCACTGGAACGGTTCGGCCGACGCCGTTGCCGCCGGTGCGAGCAGCAGCCCGGCCAGCACGATTCCCGCGATTTTCCGAAGCCCCGTTATCCCATGCCCTGATGTACTGAAACATCCCATCATGCTCAGGTTCCCGGCGTTCGGGGTGTCACGATTGTGTGGGCTGCAACACCTGCACTCGGCTTTGACTCCTGCACTTCCGCAAAATAGAACAAAAAAGGAACATTCAGCAAAACGAGAGAACCAACCAGTGCCGGCGAACCCCCTGCTCCTCCAGCGGCTGCGCAGCCGCATCGCCGCAATCGAACGCGACGGCACCGGGAGTCCGCACACCGGCGATCACCTGGCCTTCGGCCTGCCCCACATCGACGACCATCTGCCCTGGGGCGGGCTGGCGGGCGGCGCCGTACATGAGATTCTCGACGGCGACCCCCGGACGAACAGCAAAACCGGCTGTCTGAACGGCGCCATCACCAGCTTCGCCGCCGCGCTCGCCGGACGGGCCCAGGTCGCGCGCGCCAGCCCCATCGTCTGGATCGCGCCGCGCAGCGACGCCCGCGAGAGCCTGTACGGCCCGGGGCTAACTGCCTTCGGCCTCGATCCCGCCCATCTGATTGCGGTGCGTGTTCCGATCGGCAGCGAATTCGCCGCCACCGCCCTGTGGGCCATGGAAGAAGCCCTACGCGCCACCGCCGTCGGGATTGTGTGTGCGGAAATCGAGGATCTCGATCTCACCGCCAGTCGGCGCCTGCAGCTCGCGGCCGAGGCCGGTGGCGGATTGGGGCTTCTGCTGCGCAAGGATGAAGGTGCCCTGCCCCCAACGGCGAGCGTCAGCCGCTGGCGCATCACCGCCCTGCCCAGCGGGCCGGCACACGTGGCCGGGGCCAAGATCACGAACCTGCCGGGGCCAGCACGTTGGCGGGCGGAGCTTGTGCGCGCCCGCGGCGGACAACCGAAAACCTGGCAACTGGAATGGAAAGATGACGCAAACGAAGATCACGACGCGGCGGATGGTTTCGCTGTGGTTCCCCCGCTTCGCGACCGACCGTTGCCTGAGGCGGATCAGGGGGCGGCCGCAATCCGGATTGCGTTGGAAACCCGGCAAACCGCCTAAACCGGCAACGGAACCGGTGCTCGTCATGGCCATGCCCGAGGGTGGCGCGGTGCGCCTTACCGCGGTGACACTGGCGGCCCAGAAGGCCGGCCTGTCCCCGGGGCAATCCCTGGCCGATGCCCGCGCACTGGAGCCGGCGGTCGTGGTGCACGATGCCGACCCCGATGGAGACACCGCGGCGCTGGAAGCGCTCGCCGGCTGGGCCACCCGCTATACCCCGTGGACCGCGGCCTCGGGCCTTGAGACTGGGGGTGCGGTCGGGCTCTGGCTCGACGTGTCGGGCTGCGCCCATCTGTTCGGCGGCGAGGCCGCGATGCTCGACGATCTCACCGGGCGGCTCACGGCCATCGGCTACACCGCCCGGGCCGGGCTGGCCGACACGGCTGGGGCGGCCTGGGCGGCGGCGCGGTTCGGGAAACCCGGCAAGTCCCGCACGGTGATCCTGCCGGCCGGCGGGCACGCGCCCGCCATCGCCGCCTTCCCCACGGCCGCCCTGCGTCTGCCGCCGGATATGCTCGATGGCCTTGACCGGCTGGGCCTGCGCGATATCGGCGATCTGGCGGACTTGCCACGAGCCGGACTGACTCGCCGCTTCGGCGAACTACCCGCCCGCCGTCTGGACCAGGCACTCGGCCGGATCGACGAGCCCATCTCGCCGCACGCACCGGCCCCGGTCTGGCGCCTGCGCACCGCGTTCCCCGAGGTGCTGGGGCGCGAGGAGGATATTGCGGCAGCGGCCCGCAACCTGCTCGAGGCCCTGTGCAACCGGCTGGCCCGTGCCGAACGGGGCGCCCGGCGGCTGGAACTTTGTCTGTACCGGGTCGGCGGCCGGGTCGACACGCTGACCGCCGGCACCAGTCGTGCCAGCCGCGAGCCCGATCATCTGATGCGGTTGCTCGCCGAACAGCTCGAACGCCTGCCCGAGCCGCCCACATCGGCGCCCGATCCCCTCAGCGCGGCCGCCGAGGCCATGATCGAGACTCTGACCCTGGCCGCGACCAGAACCGACCCCCTGCGCGCCGCCCAGGTCTCCCTCGACAACAGCCGCGATGCCGAACCCGCCGCGCTGGAACGCCTGATCGACCGGCTTTCCGGTCGCCTCGGCGCCGACAATGTGATGCGTTTCGCGGCTCACGAGACCCACCTACCCGAACGGGTGCAGGCAAGCGTCCCGGCCCTGAAAGAACGGGGTAAATCGCCGACGGAAGGCTGGCAGCCGCCGCAACCGCGCCCGCCACGCCTGCTGGCCCGGCCCGAACCCGTCGAGGCGATCGCCCCCGTACCCGACGATCCGCCCGTGATGTTCCGCTGGCGCGGCCGCCTGCACCGGATCACCCGCGCCGAGGGGCCGGAACGGATCGAGCCCGAATGGTGGCGCGCACCCGCCGACACCGGCACAACCGTCCTCGACGCGGATACCCGCGACTATTATCGGGTGGAGGATGCTGACGGACAGCGTTTCTGGCTCTACCGCGAAGGACTCTATGACCGTGGCTCGCCGGATTGTGCCCCGGCCACGCCACGCTGGTTCCTGCACGGGCTGTTCGGATGAACACGTCCTCCGGCTATGTCGAGTTGCAGGTGACGAGCAACTTCACGTTCCTGGAAGGCGCCGCACATCCCGAGGAACTGGCCGCCCGGGCCGCCGAACTGGGACATTGTGCCGTCGCCGTCACGGACCGCAACACACTGGCCGGCGTGGTGCGCGCCCATCTGGGTGCGAAAACCGCAGGAATTCGGGCGATTGTCGGGGTGCGCCTCGATTTCACGGACGATACGCCCTCGCTCATCTGCCTGCCGACGGACAAGCTGGCCTATGGTCGCCTGTCCCGCTTGCTCACCCTGGGCAAGAGGCGCGCCGAAAAGGCCCAGTGTCACCTCGGCTATTCCGATCTCGTGGCCGATCCGACAGATCCGGACGGGGTTTTCGCACGTGGCGCCGGGCAGATCCTGCTCGCCCTTCCGCCCGACGATTTGAGCGGTGTCGTGGAAGAGAATTTCTCCAGTGTTTTGAATCGTCTATGCGGTGAACTTGAATCTCAAACTTATCTCGCCGCGAGCCATCTCTACCGGGGCGACGACGCCCGTCGGATGGCCCGCCTGGCCGGCATCGCCCGGCGCTGCGCCACACCGCTCGTGGCGACCAACAATGTCCGCTACCACGTTCCCGAGCGACGCGCCCTGGCCGACGTGGTGACGTGCATCCACGAACATTGCAGCATCGACACAGCCGGCCGCCGTCTGGCGGCCAATGCCGAGCGGCATCTGAAACCGGCCGTGGAAATGGCGCGCCTGTTCCGTGATTATCCCGATGCGATCGCCCGGACGGGGGAAATCGCCGCGAAATGCCGATTTTCTCTCGACGAGCTGCGTTACGAATCCCCCGCCGAGCCGGTTTCGGGCGGCCGCACCCCCGATGCGGAGCTGGCGCGCCAGACCTGGCGCGGCGCGGCCATACGCTATCCACCTGAAAAATATCCCGACGGAGTGCCGGACAAGGTGCGGGCCCAGCTGGAGCACGAACTAGCCCTGATCGCGGAGCTGCGCTACGCCGCCTACTTCCTGACGGTGCACGATATCGTCCGTTTTGCCCGCTCGCGCGACATCCTGTGCCAGGGCCGCGGATCGGCGGCAAATTCCGCCGTTTGCTACTGCGTCGGCATCACCGCGGTCGACCCAGCCCGTCTCAACCTGCTGTTCGAACGCTTCATCTCGGCTGAACGCAACGAACCGCCCGATATCGACGTGGATTTCGAGCATGAGCGCCGCGAGGAGGTGATACAGTACATCTATGCCAAGTACGGGCGCGAGCGTGCCGGGCTGGCGGCCACGGTGATCAGCTACCGATCACGTTCGGCCCTGCGCGAGGTCGGCAAGGCGCTGGGCCTGAGCGAAGACACGGTGGCCGCCCTATCGGGTCAGGTCTGGGGCTGGTCGAACGATGGCGTGCCCGACGAGGTCGTGCGCTCGCTGGGCCTCGATCCAAACGATAAACGGCTCGGCCTGGCGTTGCGGCTGGCGCGCGAACTGATCGGTTTTCCCCGCCACCTGTCCCAGCATGTGGGCGGCTTCGTGATCACCCGCGACCGGCTCGACACGCTGGTGCCGATCGAGAATGCGGCCATGGAAGACCGCACCGTGATCGAGTGGGACAAGGACGATCTCGATGCGCTGGGGATCCTCAAGATCGATGTGCTGGCGCTCGGCATGCTGACCTGCGTGCGCAAGGCCTTCGACCTGCTGGAAGATCATTACGACCGGCCGCTGGAGCTGGCCACCGTGCCGGCCGAGGATCCGGCGGTCTATGAAATGCTGTGCAATGCGGATTCCCTGGGTGTGTTCCAGGTCGAGAGCCGTGCCCAGATGGCCTTCCTGCCGCGCATGAAACCGCGACACTTCTACGATCTGGTGATCGAGGTGGCGATCGTGCGGCCCGGCCCGATCCAGGGCGACATGGTCCACCCCTATATCCGCCGGCGCAACGGCGAGGAGACGGTCGAGTTCCCCTCCCGGGAGCTCGAGGAGGTCTTGGGCAAGACCCTGGGCGTGCCCCTGTTCCAGGAGCAGGCGATGCAGATCGCCATCGTCGCGGCCGGGTTCACTCCCGGCGAGGCCGACCAGCTGCGCCGGGCCATGGCCACCTTCCGCAAGACCGGCACCATCCACACCTTCCAGACCCGGATGGTCGACGGCATGGTCGAACGCGGCTACGAACGGGATTTCGCCGAGCGCTGCTTCCGCCAGATTGAGGGCTTCGGCGAGTACGGCTTTCCCGAAAGCCACGCCGCCTCCTTCGCGCTGCTGGTCTATGTCTCGTCATGGATCAAGTGTCACTATCCCGATGTGTTTGCCGCCGCGCTGCTGAACAGCCAGCCCATGGGCTTCTATGCCCCGGCCCAGATCGTGCGCGATGCACGCGAGCATGATGTCGAGGTGCGCGGGCCCGATGTGTGCCATTCCCAGTGGGACAACACGCTGGAGCCGATCACATCACATCCTTCGAGACGCCCGCTGACGCGGGCTCCTCAGGATGAAGATTATCATGCTCCTCCTCATGCTGAGGAGGCGCGAAACGCCGTCTCGAAGCATGGGGCCGCCCACGCGCTGCGCCTGGGCTTCCGGCAGATCAAGTCCCTCAACCAGGCCGCCGCCGAGGCGGTCGTGGCGGCCCGACCGTTCGATGGCTATGCGTCGGTCGAGGATGTCTGGCGCCGGGCGGATGTGAACACGGCCGCGCTGGTCGCGATCGCCGAGGCCGGCGGGTTCGCCTCCCTGGGCCTGGCGCGGCGCGAGGCCCTGTGGGCGATCCGCGCGTTGAGTCACAACGGCCGTGAAACGGCGGCCACCCTGCCCCTGTTTGCCGCTGCCGAACTGCGCGATGCCATCCCCGAGGCCATAACCGCCCTGCCGCCGGAGACGGCTGGCGAGGTCGTGGCCAACGACTATGCCGCGATCCGTATGTCCCTAGAGAACCATCCGCTGGCTCTGCTACGCGACGAGCTCGACACGATGGGTGTGACGCCTGCGCGCGAGCTGCGCGAACGGCCCAACAACCAGCGCCTGTCGACGGCGGGGCTGATCCTGGTGCGCCAGCGTCCCGGCAGCGCCAAAGGGGTGATCTTCCTGACGCTGGAAGATGAAACCGGCGTGGCCAACATCATCGTCTGGCCCGACACCTTCACGCGCTTCCGCAAGGTGGTGCTGTCGTCACGCCTGGTGCACATTTCCGGCAAGCTGCAATGCGAGGGCATCGTCACCCATCTGATTGCCGAGAAGATCATCGATCTGTCGGGCCGCCTCGACGCGCTGGACGATGGACGCAGCACGGATCCACGTGAATTCGAGAACGCCTGGGCGCGTGCCGACGAGATCAAGTACGGCGTGCGTCCCGACCCCCGCCAATCGGTCTCCCACGGGCGCAAGCTGGCCAGACCGTCCCTGTGGCGGCACCCGCGCAACACCCACATCGCGATCAAGTCACGGAATTTTCACTGAACGGCACGGCGCGATGCTTAGAATGCGTCGTCCATCAGGAGTTTTCCATGACCACTATCGCGCTTTCCCTCCATATCCTCGGCGCCGTCATCTGGGTCGGCGGCATGTACACGATCTATGTCTGCCTGCGCCCGGCACTCGGTGCGCTCGGCCGGCCGCCGGACCGCATGACCCTGATGCGCGCCGTGTTCCAGAAGTTCTTCCCCTGGGTCTGGCTCTCGATCGTGCTGCTGTTCGCGTCAGGCTACCTGATGCTGTTCACTGTGATGGGCGGGTTCGCGTTTGCCGGTGCCCATGTCCACATCATGCAGGGACTGGCCTGGATCATGGTCCTGCTGTTCGCCTGGCTCTACTGGGGACCCTGGGCTGACTTCCGCGAGGCCGTCGACGGGCACAATTGGGAACAGGCCGGCCAGGACATGGTCCGCATCCGCCGGATCATCGCCATCAACCTGCCGCTCGGTCTGATCGTCGTGGTGATCGGCGCCAGCGGCCGCTGGTGGACCTGAGCGGCTACCCCGCCAGCCGGGTTTCCACCTTCACCTCGCTTTCGAGGGTCCGGTGCACCGGGCACTTGTCGGCAATTTCCAGCAGGCGGGCGCGCTGTTCATCGTCAAGATTGCCGGTCAGCTCGATCGTCCGTTCTATGCGGTTTAGCTTGCCGTCCTTGGTTTCGCAATCGGCCCAATCGGAGGCATAGATCTTGTCGTGACGTAACCGCACCACGCCACGCTCCAGCGGCCATTTCTTGCGGTTTGCATACATCTGGATCGTCATCGAGGTGCAGGCGTCCAGTCCGGACAAGAGCAGACCATAGCGGGTTGGCCCCGTGTTCCCGCCGCCGACAGGACGGCCGCACCGCCCAGGCTGTGACCGATGATCATGTGCGGTGCGGCCAGTGCCTCGCGCATATGGTCCGCCGCGGACACCAGATCCTCGACGTGGGACGAAAAGTTTGTGTTCGCGAACTCGCCCTCCGAATGGTCGAGCCCGGTGAAGTCGAACCGAACCACCGCGATACTGGCCTCTGTCGCGCGCGGGTAATGCGCGAGGCAGCATAGATATCCTTGGTGCAGGTGAAGCAATGCGCGAACAAGGCATAGGCACGCGGTGGCCCCTCGGGTGCATCCAGCCTGGCGGTAAGCAATTCGCCGGAATGGCCAGGAAATTCAAACTTCTCTGTTCGCATCCATCTCTCCAATCGTCGCCTACGCCCCTGCGTGATCCGATATGTGATCGCGCCCGCGAATGCGCAATACTGCATTGCGCAGAGACCAGCCCATCGGACATATTGAGGGAGAGGATGTACATGGAACTCCATCCCCAGGTTCTCAAGGCCGTCGGCATGATGGCCGGCGTGAGTTTTCCGGACCTCTCGCCCGGCGAAGCACGTTCGACCCTGCGCGAGAAGGTTGCGCTCCTGAACCAGCCCCTAGTGCCCCTGCGCCGTGTGATGGACCTATATCCGGCGGGGCCCGGCGGCCCGGTCCCGCTGCGAATCTATGTTCCGTTGACGGCGCCCGACGACGAACCCTTGCCGGTGGTGGTCTATTTTCATGGCGGCGGCTGGACCATCGGGAGCCATGACACCGTCGAGCCCCAGTGCCGCTACATGGCGAATGCGGCGCGCGCCATCTTCGTATCCGTCGAATACCGGCTGGCGCCCGAGCACAAGTTTCCCGCCGCCTTCGAGGATTGCCAATGGGCCGTACGCTGGGTGCATGACAATGCCGATGAGATCGGCGTCGATCCCGCACGCATCGCTGTTGCCGGGGATAGTGCGGGCGGCAACCTGACTGCGGTCACGGCACAACAGTTACGCGACACCGGCCCGCGCCTGTCTGCCCAGGTGCTGATCTGCCCGATCACCAACCTGATCTTCGACACCCCCTCATACGAGGAAAATGCCGAAGGCCCCGTCCTCACGCGGCGGATGCAGGAACGATGGGTGGAGAACTATCTCGATGACGCGGCGTTGCGGTACGACCCGCGGGTCTCGCCGCTTCAGGCCAGTGACTTTTCGGGGCTTCCCCCCGCAACGGTGATCACGGCAAGCCACGATCCGTTGCGCGACGAAGGCATCGCCTATGGCGAGCGCCTAGCAGCCGCCGGCGTGCCGCTGCGCCAGCGCAACTGGGAGGGCTACACCCATCTGTTCCCGAGCATGGGCGGTTATGTGGATGCGGCGTTCGAGGCCCTCGACTTCGCCGCCGAAGGGTTGCGAAACGCGTTCGATGTCTGACCGGCCTAGAACAGCGCCCGCACCATGCCGCCATCTGCGCGAGGGGCGCTACCATTGATGGCCGAGGCTTGCGACGAGCAGAGAAAAGCAACGAAGGCAGCGATTTCCTCAGGTCGCGCCCAGCGTTCGAGCAACGAGGTCTGTCCTTCGCCCTCGGCGAAATAGGCCTTGCTCATTTCCTCCGGTGTCGTGTCCTCGATCTCGGCCATCTGGTGCATGAACGCATCTACCCCGTCGGTCCATGTCGGCGCCACCTGGACCGTATTCACTGTCACGTCGGTTCCACGAGTGCGTTCAGCGAGACTGCGCGCGATCGAGACCAGAGCCGTCTTCGTCATCGCATAATGGGCCATAGACGGATTGGGTTTCGAGCTCTGATCGGACCCGATGAACACGACACGCCCTGACCCGCTGTCCAGCATCGCCGGCATCAACGCGCGCGAAAGGCGGACCGCGCTCATCACATTGAGCTCGAACATCGCTTGCCAGTCGTCGTCTTCGGTGTCGAAGAACTCTTTCACCGTGAACATGCCGGCATTGTTGACGAGGATATCGATCGGCCCGCCCGCGACCGCGAATTCGGCCAGTGTCTGGGCGCCGGCCGCCGTCGACAGATCGGCCGCACAACCGCTGACATCGCCGGCAATCTCTCCTGCGGCTTTCGCGACCCGGTCTTCGTCTCGCCCGTTGATAATCACCTGCGCGCCTTCGGCTTCCAGAGTTTCGGCGATGGCCCGTCCGATGCCAAGCGTCGAGCCGGTCACCAGGGCACGCTTTCCCTTGAGTTCAAGATCCATCGCGGTGTCTCCCGTAATCCGTGTTCACCGAACCGTGCCGGTTCCGTATCCGTTTGTCACCCGGAAGGATCATGATCCCGGGTATATGTTTGTTGGAATCTGCAAAGCCGCACTAGAGTTCCGGTGACCGACGAGATGTACCGCGTGACAGACAAAACCGTAGATACGATCGAGGAAGAAGACGGCCTGATCTGTGCCTTCGCGCTCGACGGTCAGGGTAGCCGCAAGCGCCTGGACTGGACGGTTGTTCGTGAATGGTTACCCGCCGACGGGGTGCTTTGTATCCATCTCGACCGGAAGGAGGTGCACACCAGCACCTGGCTCCGCGAAGAAAGCGGAGTGGACGCCGTCTTCACCGAGGCCCTGCGTCGATGATGCCCGCCCGCGCTTGCAGGCACCCGGGTCGGGGACTACATTCCGCCTAGGCACAGGTATCCAATATCACATTAGTAGGTTGTGAAATGCACGTTCGCGACGGTTTCACAGAAGCGGTCGGCAATACCCCGCTGATCAAACTGCACCGGGCCTCGGAAGAGACCGGCTGCACGATACTGGGCAAGGCCGAATTCCTGAACCCCGCCGGTTCGGTCAAGGACCGTGCGGCGCTGGCCATCGTCCGGGACGCCGAGGAGAAGGGCCTTCTCCAACCCGGCGGTGTGATTGTCGAGGGTACGGCGGGCAACACCGGCATCGGACTGGCACATGTCGCCAATGCGCTGGGCTACCGCACCGTGATTGTCATTCCCGAGACCCAGACCCAGGAAAAGAAGGACGCCCTGCGTCAGGCCGGTGCAAAGCTGATTGAAGTGCCTGCGGTCCCATACAAAGACGAAAACAACTACATCAAGCAATCCGGACGTCTGGCTGACGAACTCGCCGCCAAGGAAGACAATGGCGCGATCTGGGCCAACCAGTTCGACAATGTGGCGAACCGGCAGGGCCATTTCGAGACGACCGGGCCGGAGATCTGGGACCAGACTGAGGGCAAGGTCGAAGGGTTCATCTGCGCTGTGGGAACCGGCGGCACGCTGACCGGTGTTTCGACATATCTGAAAAGCCGCAATTCCGACGTCAAGATCGGTCTCGCCGATCCCATGGGTGCGGCGATCTACAACTACTACGCCAACGGTGAGCTCAAATCCGAAGGGTCCTCGATCACCGAAGGCATTGGCCAGGGCCGTATCACCGCGAACCTCGAGGGCGCACCGGTGGATTTGCCATACCAGATCCCCGACGAGGAAGCGCTTCCGGTCATGTACAACATGATCCGCGAGGAAGGCCTCAGCCTCGGCACGTCGAGCGGCATCAACGTCGCCGGTGCGATCCGTCTGGCCAGGGACCTTGGGCCGGGCCACACGATCGTGACGGTGCTCTGCGACAGTGCGCACCGCTATGCCTCCAAGATCTTCAACGTGGCGTTTCTCAAGGGGAAGGGCCTGCCCTATCCTGATTGGCTGGAATAGTGGCCGCGACCGAAACCGTCTTTCGCGACGATCCCTACGCGAGAACCTGCGAGGCGACGGTCCTCGTAGTCAACGATCTCGGCGGGATCGTCCTCGACCGCACGGTGTTCTATCCCACCGGTGGCGGACAACCCGGTGACAGCGGCATCCTGCGGACCCTCGACGGCCAAACGGTCAATATCGCGACGACGGTGAAAGGCCGTGAGGAAGACGGCGGACCGGACGTGATCATCCACGTCCCCGCCGAGAGACAGCTCGCCCTGGCGGCCGGCACGACACTCACCGCAGAAATCGATTGGGAACGGCGACACCGTCTGATGCGGGTGCATACCTGTCTGCACCTCCTGTCCGCCGTCCTCGGATATCCGGTCACCGGCGGTCAGGTGAATGACGGCAAGGGCCGTCTCGATTTCTCGATACCCGAAGGCGGTCTCGACAAGGAGGCCATCGCGGCACAACTGAACGATCTTATCTCCGGCGATCACCCGGTCAGCCATGACTGGATCACGGACGACGAACTGGTCGCGCAGCCAGATCTGGTCAAGACCATGAGCGTCAAACCACCTTCCGGTGCGGGGCGGGTCCGGCTGATCCGGATCGAGGGTCTCGACCTGCAACCCTGTGGTGGTACACATGTTGCCAATACTTCGGAAATCGGTCCCGTCACAGTGACAAAGATCGAGAGCAAGGGCCGTCAAAACCGGCGCGTGGCCATCGCCTTGAACGAACAATAAAACAAACGGTTAGCGAGATTTATCTCATGTCCTATGCAAATCCAGACTCCCTCGTCGACACCGCCTGGGTCGAAGATCACTTGGAAGATCCGGCCGTGCGGGTATTCGACGGGTCCTATCACCTGGCCGCGACCGGGCGCGACGCCAAGGCCGAGTATGCGGCCGCGCATATCCCCGGCGCGCTGCATTTCGATATCGACACGGTTTGCGACCCCAACCCGACCCCGTCCCCCCACATGTTCCCGAGTGCGAAAGATTTCGCCGCCGCGGTCGGCGCGATGGGGATCGGCAACGAACATCGCGTGATCGTTTACGATGCCGACGGGCTGTTTTGCGCGCCGCGTGTCTGGTGGATGTTCCGTGTCTTCGGACACGAAAATGTCGCCGTGATGGCCGGCGGGTTCCACAAGTGGCAGGCCGAAGGCCGGCCCGTCACCGCCGAAGTCCCTGCGCCCGCGCCCGAGAACTTCGATGCGACAAAGGACATGAACAGTCTCAGGTCGATCGAGCAGATCATTGCCAATATCGACAGCGGCGCAGAACTCGTCCTTGATGCGCGTGCCGCCAACCGTTTCGCGGGAAGCGAACCTGAGGCACGCCCGGGCGTGGAGCCTGGGCACATCCCGGGATCGGCCAATCTTCCCTACGCGGAAATCGTTGACCTGGAGAACGGATCCTTCCGCGACGCCGACACGTTGCGCGCGGCCTTCGACCGGGTCGGGGCCGACGGCTCGCGCACCGTGGCAACGACCTGCGGTTCCGGCGTGACCGCCTGTATCCTCGGCCTCGGCATGCATCTGATCGGCCGGGACAACTGGACCCTCTATGACGGCTCCTGGACCGAATGGGGCAGCCATGAGGACACGGTCAAGGCAAAGGGCGCGGAATGATCAAGAAGGGCAATGTTCGCGACGAGACGCTGCTGGCAAGCGGCGGACGTGACCCGGAATCGAATTACGGCATCGTCAATCCGCCGGTCTATCACGCCTCGACGATCACCAGCCCGACCCTGGCCGAATGGCGTGCGCGGGATTTCACCAAGGACATCACCTACGGCCGCATGGGCACACCGACCCAGAAGGCCCTCGAAGAGGCTGTCGCCCTGGTCGAAGGTGGCGACAAGGCCATCGCCGTATCGTCAGGGCTCGCGGCCATTACCACAGCCGTTTCGACCTTCGTGGAAAGCGGAGACCATATCCTGGTCACCGACAGCGCCTATTTCCCGACCCGCAATTTCTGCAACAACGTCATGGCGAAGTACGGGGTCGAGACCACCTACTACGATCCCCTGATCGGCGGCGGGATCGCCGACCTGATCCAGGACAACACAAAGGTCGTCATGACCGAGGCGCCCGGCTCCCAGACCTTCGAGGTTCAGGACATTCCGGCGATTTCCGAAGCGGCCCATGCCCGCGGCGCGGTGGTGATCAACGACAACACCTGGGGCACCCCGCTGAACTTTAAATCGTTCGACAGGGGCATCGATGTCTCGGTGCACGCGGCCACGAAGTATATCGTCGGACATTCCGACGCGATGCTCGGCATCATCGTGACCACAAACGAGCTTTACGAACGCATCCTGCAGAACTTCCGCTACTGGGGACAGCACGGCGCCCCGGACGATTGCTATCTCGGCCTGCGCGGGCTGCGGACCATGGGTGTTCGCCTGAAACAGCACGAGTTCAACGCGCTCGCGGTGGCCGAGTGGCTGCAGGGCCGCCCCGAGGTGTCGAGCGTGCTTTTCCCCGCCCTGCCCGGCGATCCGGGCCATGAACTTTGGAAACGCGATTTCGAAGGGGCCGCCGGACTGTTCGGCGTGGTTCTCGACGAGCACTACGACGACGCCGCGCTTGGCGCGATGCTCGACGGGATGGAACTGTTTGCGATGGGTGCCAGCTGGGGTGGGTTCGAATCCCTGATCCTGCCGGCCAAGCCCGTACGCACGGCGACCAGCTGGGATGCCCCCGGCACGTTGATCCGCCTGCATGTCGGCCTGGAACATCCCGACGACCTGGTCGCGGACCTTGAGGCCGGATTCACGCGTCTCAAGGCCGTCGCGGGCTAGCGCGTTTCAGACAACTTCGGGGTTTTGCCCCTGCCTGTTACCCCCGGCCCGGGGGGTACCGTGGGATCGCTGTCCGGTCCATAATCGGGGTGTGCCGGCACGGCGCGTTGTCCCGATCCACCTGACGAAAGCGGCGACCTTGAGCCTGAACAAAGCATGTGCCATCGCGGGGGTCGCGGAATCGCGTCTCGGTGCCGTTCCCGACGCAACGGTGCTCACCCTGCAGGCCGAAGCCCTGGCCGGCGCGCTCGCCGATGCCGGTCTTGAGAAAGCCGATATCGACGGGCTGTTCGTGTCTGGCGCCTGGGGCCGCCTGCCCGGCCTGCAGATCGCGGAATATCTCGGTATCCAGCCGAGTTACTCCGACACCACCATGGTCGGCGGGTCGTCTTTCGAGTTTCATCTGGGTCATGCCGCTGCGGCAATCCAAGCGAGCCTTTGCAGCGTTGCGGCGATCGTCTACGGCTCGACCCAGCGATCACGGAAGGATCGCTACATCTTCCAGATCCGCAGCGATCTTGGATATCAGTATGAAGCACCCTACGGACTGCCGACCCCGGTCGGCGCCTACGCACTTGCTGCCTCACGCCATTTCGCCGAATACGGCACAACATCCGAACAGCTTGCTGATCTGGCCGTCTCGACGCGCGAATGGGCGCGACGGAACCCAAAGGCCTATCGGCGCGAACCCATGACCCGTGACGAGGTGCTGGACTCCGGCTGGATCGCGACGCCCCTCCACCGTTACGACTGCTGCCTGTTCACCGATGGCGGCGGTGCGGCCATCATTGTCAGCCCCGAAATCGCGAAGACCCTCGACAAGCCACCGGTCTGGCTGCTCGGCCAAGGCGAAAGCGTCTCCCATGCACAGATCTCCGAAATGCCGGACCTGACGGTCACGCCGGCCGCGGTGTCGGGAAAGCGCGCGTTCGACATGGCGGGCGTCACCCATGATCAGCTCGATGTCGTCGAAATCTACGACAGCTTCACCATCACGGTACTTCTGACCCTGGAATCTCTCGGCTTCTGCAAACCTGGCGAAGGCGGCGCGTTCCTCGCCAACGGGCGCACGGGCCCGGGCGGTGAATTCCCCCTGAACACAAACGGCGGCGGCCTGTCCTACTGCCATCCCGGCCAGTACGGCATCTTCCTCATCATCGAGGCGGTGAGACAGCTGCGCGGTGAATGCGACGAACGCCAGGTGGCCGACGCCGTGCTTGCCCTGGTTTCGGGCACCGGCGGTGTCTTGTCATCCAATTCAACCTGTATTCTGGGGCTGGAGTAGCGATATGGCCGACGACGAGCTTCCTGATCCCGATTCCGAGCCGTTCTGGCAGGGCTGCGCCGAGGGCGAGCTGCGCTACCAGCGTTGCAACGCCTGCGATGCGGCGATTTTCTACCCGCGTGCCATGTGCCCGGTCTGCGGTGCGACCGATCCCGCCTGGGCCGTCTCGGCGGGCCAGGGAGCGGTCCACGCCTGCTCCGTTGTCCATCGCGCGCCGCCGGCCCTCGCCGACAAGGCGCCCTATGCCGTGCTTCTGGTTGATCTCGATGAGGGGTTCCGCATGATGGGCGGCCTTGCCGAGGGTGATCCCGAAAAAATCGCCATCGGTGACAGAGTGTCTGTCACATTCCGCGAAGGGCCGGATGGTCGTCCCGCCCCCTATTTCGTTTCCGCCTGAGAGCCTGCCGACAATGAAGAACAAGAAAGCCAAAACACTCGAAGACGCGGTCTCTCGAATCCAGGACGGCGCGACGCTGCTGGTCGGCGGGTTCGGCCAGCCCGGCGTGCCCGAAGTCCTGATCGACGGGGTGTGCGATCTGAAACGGCGCGACCTCACCATCGTCACCAACAATGCCGGCACCGGCCATAGCGGCATCGCCCGGCTGTTCGAGGAAGGCTGCGTCGGAAAGCTGGTGTGCAGCTTCCCCTGGGCCAAAGAATCCTTCGTCTTCAAAGAACTCTACGACGCCGGCAAGATCGAACTCGAGATCGTGCCCCAGGGCACCATGGCCGAACGCATGCGCGCGGCGGGCGCCGGCCTCGGCGGCTTCTACACCCCCACCGCCGTGGGCACCGATCTGGCCGAGGGTAAGGAAACCAAGACCATCGACGGAAAGGATTATGTGCTGGAAATGCCGTTGCGCGGCGATTTCGCACTGATCAAAGCCTACAAGGTGGATCCCCGCGGCAATCTGATCTATCGGAAGACCGGACGGAATTTCAATCCGATCATGGCCATGGCCGCCGATCACACCATTGTGGAAGTCGAGGCGGACGTGGCCATGGACGAACTCGACCCGGAGGTGATCGTGACGCCGGGCGTGTTCGTGGATACCTACTACATCACCGGCTGGTACGAGATCGGCAAGGAGCGCAACGCATCATGAGCGACGAACAAACCAACCTGCTCACCCGCCAGCAGATCGCGGCTCGCGCCGCCCAGGACATGGAAGACGGCTGGCTGGTCAATCTCGGCATCGGGATGCCGACCATGATTCCCGCTTTCATTCCCAAGGGTCGGGACGTGATGTTCCACTCGGAAAACGGCCTGATCGGCATGGGCCCTCCGCCGGCCGAGGGCGAGGCTGATCAGGATCTGATCAGTGCGGGCAAGGAACTGGTGACCATGGTGTCGGGCGGCGCATTTGTGCACCACGCCGACAGTTTCGCGATCGCCCGCGGCGGACGCCTCGACTGCGCGGTCTTGGGCGCGTTCGAGGTCGCGGCCAACGGGGATCTTTGCAACTGGCGACTGCCGAACCAGACATCGGGCAGCGTTGGCGGCGCCATGGACATCGCCGCCGGCTCGAAGCGCGTGTTCGCGATGATGACCCACACGACGCGCGACGGCGCGGCCAAGATCGTGGCCGAACGTACCTATCCACTGACCGCGGGTGGCGTGGTCACCCGGATCTTCACCAACATGGCGGTGATTTCTGTCACTCCGGATGGGCTCGTGCTCGACGAGGTGGCGCCGGGCCTGAGCGCCGATGAGGTGCAGGCCGTCACCGGCGCGCCGCTTATCATGAACGCGGTGGGCGAAATCGCCGTGGCGGCCTGATCCAACAATGGACGAGATCACTTCCATCGCCGGCCAGGTTGCTATCGTCACCGGCGGTACCGCGGGCATGGGCGAAGCCGCCGCCGTTCGGTTCGGCGCCGAGGGTGCGAAGGTCGCCGTCATCGGGCGCACCCCGGAAAAGGGCAATGCGGTCGTTAAACGGATCACCGATGCGGGCGGCGAGGCCATGTTCGTGAAGGCCGAATGCGCCGACGAGGACGAGGTCAAGGCGGCCTGCGAGACGATCCTGGGCACATGGGGCCGGGCCGACATCCTGGTCAACACCGCCGGCGGTTTCATCGACTCCCCGCCCCTTGAAGAAATCACGCTGGATGCGATGCATCACAGTTGGGACTGGAACGTGATCGCCAAGTTCCTGATCACCCGGGAACTCGTGCCGACCATGAAGACACAGAAATACGGCCGGATCGTCAACATCTCCTCGGTCGCGGGGCGCACGGCACGCGCCGGCGCCATCGAGTATGCGACGACAGAAGCCGGGATCGTCGGCCTCACCCGGCGCCTGGCGACGGAACTGGCGCCCAACGGCATCACCGTCAACGCCATAGCGCCAGGACTTGTGCTTACGCCACGGGTCCGGCGCCACCCGCAGGATGTGCTGGATGCCCGCGCCAAGGCCACGCCGGTCGGCCGTCTCGGCACGCCGGAGGAACTTGCCCACGCGATTTGGTATCTGTGCACGCCGGGCGCAGGTTTCACGACGGGCGCGGTGCTCGACGTGAACGGCGGCGCGTGGATGGGGTAATCCCCAACATTGATCTCCGATCGCCAGGGTACGGGCATGAAACGACAACTGCATCTCAATCTGTTCATCCAGGGCCGCGGCAGCCACGAGGCCGCCTGGCGGCACCCCCTTTCGTCGACCGCCAACCTGTCGGACGTCCGCTACTATCAAGACCTGGCCCGGCGCGCCGAGACGGGCCTGTTCGATTCCATCTTCTTCGCAGACCAGCTAACAACCAACACGGCGCAGACAAAGTCGGCCAAGGCTCTTCAAGTCTGGCTCGAGCCCATGACCCTGCTGGCGGCCATTGCGACCGCCACCGACCGCATCGGCCTGATTGCCACCGGATCGAGCACCTACACCGAGCCCTTCAACCTCGCCCGTCAGTTCTCGTCCATCGATCACATCAGCGACGGCCGTGCAGGTTGGAACATCGTTACCTCTTGGATGGCCGGCGCGGCCCGGAACTTCGGAGACACTGGGCAGCCGTCCCATGCCGAACGTTACGCACTCGCCGAAGAACACGTCGAGATCGTCAAGGCCCTGTGGGATAGCTGGGCCGACGACGCCATCCTCGACGACCGGGACAACGCGATCTACGCCAATCCCGAGCGTATCCGGCCAATCGACTTCGAGGGCACGCATTTCAGCGTCGCCGGCCCCTTGAACCTGCCGCGCAGTCCCCAGGGTCGGCCGGTCCTGGTCCAGGCCGGATCGTCGGAAGACGGCCGCGACTTCGCCGCGCGCCATGCCGAGGCGGTGTTCACTGCCCATATCGAGAAAGCCACGGCGCAGGCGTTCTACGCGGACATGAAGAAACGCGTGATCACCGGCGGCCGCCACGCCGAACATGTCCTGATCCTGCCCGGCCTGTGCCCGACGATCGCGTCCACCGAAGTCGAGGCAAAACGCCTGCTGCTGGAACTGAGCGAATACGCCGACGTGGATATCGCCGTAAAGTATCTCGGCACTTGGTTCGGCGGCCATGATTTCTCCGGCTTCCCCCTCGACAAGGTCCTCTCGCCGGCCGATTTCCCGGATTTGGCAGAGCTGGAGACCAGTAAGAGCCGCACCAGCATGGTACTCAATCTGGTGAAGACGGAAGATGTGACCCTGCGCGAACTACTCGCCCGTTTCGCCCATATCGGCGGTCATTACCTGTTTGCCGGCACGCCGGAACAGGTCGCAGATTTGATAGAGGACTGGTTCACGGACGGAGCAGCCGACGGCTTCAACTTGATGCCGCCTCTGCTGCCGGCCATGCTCGATGCCTTCGTCGACGAAGTCGTCCCGCTGCTCCAGGCCCGCGGCCTCTTCCGCACGGAATATTCGGGCACCACGCTGCGGGAACATTACGGCCTGGACCGCCCCCCCGGGCCGTTCGCCTAACGAGCGTTCTTCCGGGGCATATTGTAGGAGCAGCGCGTTGGCGCGCCCGGCAGGATTCGAACCTGCGACATTCGGCTTAGAAGGCCGATGCTCTATCCAGCTGAGCTACGGGCGCCCAAGACGCAAACACTCACGAAAAGACAACGTTAAATCTGCGGATCAACCTTAGCCGGTCGCCGCCGATCCGCCCAAATTGTTTGACGGGCTGGTACCCTAGTGGCTCCAGGGAACTCTGCGACCAACCGCGAAGTTATCCGCGTAAGCCTTTGGTCTGATTATTCTTTCCTTGGGCTCCTGCACCACGAAATCGAGCCCGTGACGCTCGGCATGGGCCACCGCGTCCTCGCAGCTACCGAAGTTCAGGCGAATCTGCTGCATGGTGTCGGCCCCGCCCGGCCATCCCATTAGGGGGTCGAGCTGCTGGCGGCGCGTCGGCTCGAACTCGAGCACCCAGATCTGGGTCTTCGCGCGTCCCGACTGCATGGCGGTCTTCGCGGGCTGGAAAATGCGTGCCTTCATGATGCGGCCTTGTACCTCAAGCGATGATGGGACGACAAGATTCGATCACGCCGCCGGCTGTGGCGTCAACTCATCGTCAGGCCACCATTTACGTCCAGGCAGGTGCCGGTGATGAAACCCGCCTCGTCCGACGCCAGGAACAGCGCGGCGTTGGCAATATCCCGGGCCGTTCCCAGCCGTTTCAGCGGAATCTGCTCCTTCAGCGCCGCCTCGGCGTTCGACAGCCACGACGAGGTCATCGGCGTCGGTGTCGGGCCGGGGGCGATGGCGTTCACGGTGATGTTGTAGGGGCCGAGCGCCTTGCACAGGGCGCGCGTCAGCCCGATCACGCCGGCCTTCGACGAAGTGTAGGGCAGCCCCCCGCCCGTCGCGACGCCGCCGTGACGCCAAGCCGACGAGGACAGGTTAATAATGCGGCCGCTTTTGCGCTCCATCATGTGCTCGGCCACCGCGCGTGCGCCGTAGAACTCGCCACTCAGATTGACGTCGAGCACCCTCTGCCAGTCGGATATCTCGTATTCCAGCCAGTTCTTCTTGGGCGAATAGCCGGCATTGTTGACCAGGATGTCGAGTGCGCCCAGATCGGCAATCGCCGCGTTGATCGCTGCCTGTACGGCGTCGAAGTCCGACACATCCAGGACCATGGGCGTCAGGCTGGCAGAGTCGACATGGATCTCGGACATGAACGCGTCGAGCGCCGGCTCGTCGATGTCGGCGGCGACGACCCGCGCGCCTTCTTCCACGAAACGTTCGGCAATCGCCCGGCCCAGCCCCTTCGAGCCGCCGGTGACGAACGCGGTTTTATCCTGCAGACGCATTATCTCCCCCGCAGATCTGTAAAGCGTATCCAAACCGCTGAAATTCTGCAGAAAATGGTCGGGGCGACGAGATTCGAACACGCGACCCCCTGCTCCCAAAGCAGGTGCTCTACCAGGCTGAGCTACGCCCCGGCCACTGGGCGGAAGATAAGCGCGGTTGCGCGTCGGCGCAATGATTCTGCGAAGGGAAACCGCGCAACATCCGCGCTAACAGTTAAGCATCGGTGAATTCGAGGTTTTTTAATTATGGTCGCACGCACTCGTTCCTGTCTTGCCGGAGAATCCGGCAAACCTGACAGTAATGAGACTGACATGTTTAGGACGAAATACCTGTTCGCTGGGCTCGTCCTGTCGGTCGTTGCCGGTAGCAGCATTGCAGAAGCAGCCCAGCCCAATTACTCGTGCTCCGATCGCGCCTCCGCGCTTTCGCACCTGTCCAAGAAGTTTAGCGAGGAACCGATCGTCATCGGTCTCGCGAACAATGGCGGGGTCGTGGAAGTGCTGACCTATGCTTCGAGGACGACCTGGTCGATCATCATCACGACGCCCGACGGGACGGCCTGCATGTTCGCAGCCGGTGAACATTAAGAACCGTTGCAGTCGCTTAAAGCTGGATCACGGATTTATACTAAAACAACGGTTTAGCGCTATTTATTTAGACGTTCGTGTATCACCCGGTCGCCCGGTTTGATACCGAGCCGGCGCACCGTACCGGCATTCAGCTCGAGCACGGCCCGTGCCCGCTTGCGCGAAGAGATGGTCGTGCGCGACAGTGGGATCGTGTTCTCCTGGATCCGGATGATACGGCCGCCTGCCTCGATGAACAGCATATCGAGGGGTAAGTTGGTGTTCGCCATCCACATGTTGAGCACCCTGTCGCTGCGATACAGGAACAGCATGCCGGCATCCGGCGCCATTTCGTGTCGAAACATCAATCCCCGTGCACGTTGTTCGCTGCTGATCGCTAGCTCGACATCGAATTCATGGACCCCGTTTGCCGTCTCGATCTCCAGACTCGATCGCTCGAACCTCACATCGTTCTGAGCGGCCGCCGGAACCCCCGAAAGCATGAGTATCACCAGTAGCGTCGGCAGGCCATAAAAGTTCATAAATTTGCTTATTAACAATGTCTTTTTACTATGTTTCTAATCTTTAACATAAAGTTTGTGAGCCGCCTCCACGAGGGACTGGACGGACGGCCTGACCGCGCCGGATCCGGGCAGATCGGCAAGGGTTGTGAACCAGTGATCAGGCGGGTTCCGGCCGCCAGCACGGTTCCAGGTCAACGCGCGCATCACCGCTTCGGCCTCAGCAGGCAATGCTGCCGGTATCTCATGGCCATTTAGTGTCGCCCAGACACCTGACCAGCAACGGGCCACGCTCCAAGGGTTGTAGCCACCTCCGCCGGTAACAAGGAGCCGGGGCGCGAGCCCAGAAACCCGGGCCATTGCGCTCCATATCGCGCCGTTCGACAACTCCATGCGGCTTAACGGGTCGTCGGCCAAGGCATCGGCCCCGCATTGAACCACCAGAACATCCGGCGCAAACCGCTCCCCCACGGGGACCACGATCTCCTCGACGATCAGCACGAACTCCGAATCCCTGAGACCACGCGGAACCGGGATGTTGCAGGCGGTCCCACCCTCGTCTTCGTGCAGCGCGCCGGTAAACGGCCACCGCTTTTCCTCGTGAATCGACACGGTATGGACGCCGGCATCGCCGGCAAACGCGTCCTGCACGCCGTCACCATGGTGGGCATCGAAATCGAGATACAGAATTCGTGCGAACCCCAGGTCTTTCAATCTCAGAAGAGCGAGTGCCAAGTCATTGAAATAACAGAAGCCACTGGCACGGTCAGGGCGCCCGTGATGGGTTCCGCCCGCCGGGCTGTAAATCGTTCCGGAATCCACCGACGCCAGCAGTTCGGCTGCGGTCAGAACGGCCCCGGCGGAGGTCGCGGGACGGCTGTACATCGTGTCGTGGATCGGATTCGCCAGGCGGCCCAGGTTGAACCGCTCGCGTGCCTCCTCGGGAAGATCCTGATGGCGTTCACCGTATCGCAACGCCTGAAGATACTCCGGATCGTGAAACCGGACGATCTCGGCAGGACTGGCAGGCCCGCTCTCGACGAACACGCTGTCAGGCAACCAGCCGAGTGCCCGGCAAAGTTCGATCGTCGCAGGCACACGCGGCACCGAAAGCGGGTGTTTCGGGCCGAAGTTCGAGTGGTGATAAATCTCGTTCGCGATGAACAACGGCCGGGACAGCCTGCGGACAGGTTCCCGATCATGCGCTGTCATGAGACTGGCCATGGGAATCCCCTACCGCGCCCAACCGCCCAAGGCAATCGTCTGCATTGACCTTGGCCGCGTGCACACACCATATTGATCGGACCACACGGGGAGCCATCGCGGCTGAGAGGTCCCATCCACCCGGCGGGACGACCCTTGGAACCTGATCTGGTTAGAACCGGCGGAGGGATGTGGATTTGACGCACGCAGAACAAGACCCCGAACCGGATACCCGTCAGCCGGGCCTGGCCATCCGTAATGCGCGCCTGGCCTGGGGCGACACCATGCTGATGGACGGAGTTTCCTTTTCCGTCAGGGCTGGCGGCTGGACCTGCCTGCTGGGTGAAAGCGGCGTCGGCAAGTCCACCCTTCTGCGCACCATCGCCGGCCTCGTCGCGCCAATCGCCCCCACCGAAATTGTGGCAAACGGCAGCAGCGAGTTTGAAAACCAGATTGCCTACATGGCACAGCAGGACCTGCTTTTCCCCTGGCTGACCGCCGCCCAGAATGTTGCGGCCGGTGCCCGGCTGCGCAGCGAACCGGTGGATGACAGGCGCGTCCACGAAATACTGGACCGCGCCGGTGTCGCCGGACGGGCCGATGCCAGGCCGGCGGAGATGTCGGGCGGAGAACGCCAACGCGTCGCGCTCGCGCGCACGCTGATGGAAGAGCGCCCTATCGTCTTGATGGACGAACCGTTTTCCGCCCTTGATGCCATCACCCGCATGCGCCTGCAGGATCTTGCGATCGAACTCCTCGCCGACCGCACGGTGCTGATGGTGACCCACGACCCGTTCGAGGCGTTGCGCATGGCCGAGAAGATCCACGTGCTCCGCCGTGACGGCGAGGTCCGGGCCACGCTGGTCGAGCCTGCGGGTCCGCCGCCACGCGACCCCACCGATCCGGCCCTGCGCGAGACCCACGGCGCAATCATGACGGCGCTGGGCGGGGCACCAGCTGCAAACCGGGGGCCGGCATGACCTATTTGCGCCCGCTGATCGTGTTCGCCGGCCTCCTCAGTGTCTGGCAAGCCGCCGTCTCGGTGTTTGCCGTTGCCCCGTTCATCCTTCCCGGCCCGCTTGCGGTACTTGAGGTGGCGCGCGAGCGCTACGACATCCTCGCCGGCCACGCGGCCGTGACCCTCACCGAGATCCTGCTAGGGCTGGTTTTCGGCACTCTGCTGGGGGCCGGAAGCGCACTGGTGATGGCCTATTTTCGCCAGGCGCGCTCGTGGCTCCTGCCTGTGCTCGTCGTCTCCCAGGCCGTTCCCGTCTTCGCGCTCGCGCCCGTCCTGGTCCTGTGGTTCGGTTACGGCGTAGCGCCCAAGGTCGCCATGGCGACACTCATCATCTATTTCCCGGTCACCGCCGCGTTCTATGACGGATTGCGCCGCACCGAGCCGGGTTGGGTCGACCTGGCCCGCACCATGGGTGCATCCAAGGCGGCGATCCTTAGCCGCATTCGCATTCCTGCCGCCCTGCCGGCATTCTCGTCGGGCCTGCGTGTCGCGGCTGCCGTCGCGCCCATCGGCGCCGTTGTCGGAGAGTGGGTCGGCTCTTCGGCGGGCCTCGGCTACTACATGCTTCTTATGAACGGCCGGGTCCAGACCGACGCCATGTTCGCCGCCCTTCTGATCCTCGCGATCATGGCGGTTGTCATCTATTTCCTCATCGATGCCGCGCTACGCAGGCTTGTCTCATGGCAGGCCGACGTGGATCCGGCATCCCTCTCCTAACCCCAGAAATCACGGTACTCCATGAAACGCCTGCTTCTCATTTCCCTGTTCGCCCTGACCACCCTGACCGCACCCGCCGCCGCGGCCGACAAGATCACGGTGATCCTGGACTGGTTCGTCAATCCCGATCACGGGCCGCTTTACGTCGCGCTCGAACGCGGCGAATTCGACAAGCGCGGGCTGGAGGTCGAACTCATCGCACCAGCCGACCCCAACGACCCGCCTAAGCTGGTAGCCGCCGGGCGCGCCGACCTGGCGATCTCCTACCAGCCGCAACTGCACCTGCAGGTCGCCCAAGGACTGCCGCTGGCGCGCATCGGCACTCTGGTTGCAACCCCCCTCAATTCGCTGGTCGTGCTGGCCGACGGGCCCGTGAAATCGATCGCGGACCTGAAGGGTCGCAAGGTCGGTTTCTCCGTCGGTGGGTTCGAAAACGCCCTGCTCGGCGCGATGCTTTCACGGCACGATCTGAGCCTAGACGATGTGGAACTGGTCAATGTGAACTTCTCGCTCTCGCCCTCGCTGATGAGTGGCCAGGTCGATGCCGTGATCGGAGCCTTCCGAAACTTCGAATTGAACCAGATGGATATTGTCGGGCGCCCGGGCCGGGCCTTTTACCTGGAGGAGGAAGGCGTACCCGCGTATGACGAACTCATCATCGTCGCCAAGAACGACCGTCTGGCCGAGCCGGCCTTTGCGGCATTCCTGGAGGCCATCGAGGCCGGCACCCAGTTCATGATCAACCGGCCCGACGAAGCCTGGGCGCTGTTCATCAAGGGGCGCAAAGAGCTGGACGACGACCTGAACCGCCGTGCCTGGCGCGATACGCTGCCACGCTTCGCGCTGCGTCCGGCCGCACTCGATCCGGGGCGCTATGCCCGTTTCGCAGTGTTTCTGAAGGATCGCGGCCTGATCGAGAACATCGTGCCGGTCGAGAGCTACGCGGTGGAAGTGCGCTAGGCGCTATTTCGCCGCGGCAGGAATAAACACGCCGTCGGCGACATCGGCGGCGATCTCTTCCTCGCGGCGTGCCGCGGCCTGTTGGCGCCTCCACAGTTCGGCATAGGCGCCATCCTGGGCCAGCAAGTCATCGTGGCGGCCACGCTCGATAATAACGCCTGCATCCAGCACGATGATTTCATCCGCGTTGACAACCGTCGACAGTCGATGGGCGATGACCAGCGTCGTGCGGTCCGCGGAGACCTGTTCCAAAGCCTTCTGGATCTCCCGCTCTGTGTGCGTGTCCAGCGCCGAGGTCGCTTCATCGAACAGCAGAATTTTCGGGCTTTTCAGGATCGTTCGCGCGATCGCGACCCGCTGCTTCTCGCCACCCGACAGTTTCAGCCCGCGTTCACCGACCCGGGTGTTGTAACCATCGGGCAGACTCATCACGAAGTCATGCACCTGGGCCAGCCGCGCCGCTTCCTCCACCTCCGCTGGGCTCGCGCTCGGGCGTCCGTACTGGATGTTGTAGAAGACGCTGTCGTTGAACAGCACGGTGTCCTGCGGAACGATCCCGATCGCGGCGCGCAGGCTGTCTTGCGTGACAGCACGGATATCCTGGCCGTCGATGGTGATGCGACCGTCATCGATATCGTAGAAACGGAACAGCAGCCGCGAAATCGTCGATTTGCCCGCGCCCGACGCGCCGACAATCGCGACCGTGTTGCCCGCCGGCACGTCGAAATTCACGTCCTTGAGCACGGAACGGCGCGGATCATAGCGAAACGAGACATGCTCGAAACGGACCACACCATCGTCGACCACGAGCGAGCGCGCGCCAGGTGCATCTTCGACTTCCCGGTCCTCTTCGAGGAGCCCGAACATCTGTTCCATATCCACCAGGGACTGCTTGATTTCGCGGTAAACAAAACCAAGAAAATTAAGGGGTTGGAACAATTGCATCATGTACAGGTTGACCGCCGTGAACGCGCCGACCGTCATGCTCCCGTCGGCCACACGAAAGCCCGACAGGACCAGAAGAATGGTCATGCCGATGGCCATGATCAGGCCCTGGCCCACGTTGAGCAGCGACAGGGTCGTCAGGCTCTTGACCGCCGCCTTCTCGTAACGCTGCATCGAGACGTCGTAGCGGTGCGCCTCATGGGCCTCATTGCCGAAATATTTGACCGTCTCGAAGTTTAGAAGGCTGTCGATCGCCTTTGTGTTCGCCTCACTGTCGCTTTCGTTCATGGCGCGCCGATACTTCAGCCGCCATTCGGTGAACGAGAAGGTAAAGATGATGTAAATCACCACGGTGACGAACGTGATAGCGCTGAACACGAACCCGAACAGAGACCACAGAATTGCGCAGACCAGGCCAATTTCGACCAGCGTCGGCAGGATGTTGAACAGCATGAACCGCAATAGGAAATCGATGCCCTTGATACCGCGCTCGATGGCCCGGCTCAGGCCGCCGGTCTGCCGATCCATGTGGAACCGAAGTGCGAGCGCATGCAGATGCTCGAAAACGCGCAGAGCGATCGAGCGGATCGCGCGCTGGCCGACCTTGGCGAACACAAAATCGCGCAGTTCGGCAAACGCCTGCTGGCCGACCCGGAGCAGCCCGTAACCGACCAGAAGCGTGACGGGCACTGCCACGGCAACGCCAGTGGCATCGGCTTCCAGAGCATCGACGGCCTCGCCAAACACCGTCGGAACCGCAACCGTCGCCACCTTGGCCGCGACCAGCAGCACCATGGCGATAACCACACGGGTCCGCATTTCGACTTGTCCGCGGGGCCACATATAGGGCGCAAGTGCACGGATCGCGCGCCATTCCGCGCCCGAACGCCGTTCCTCCGGCGTCAAATCCAGATCAGATGTGCGTCTATGCCCCGACATGCAGGCCTGATGTAAGGCCGAACGGTGATTAAAGCCAGATAGACCGGCCTGCAAATCAGAAAATGTCGGGGAAACACAAGAACAGGTCGGCAAACAGCAGCAGCGCCCCAACAGGATCATGCCGCCGGTCGGCCATATGCGTGCCAGAACGGCCCCGCGATCGCACTCCATCTGCGCGCAGGACATCGGGAATGTGCCCATGGCCGCGCAAACCCTCGGAAATTTTCAAAATTCGGGCGTGCGGGCCTTGCCCTGAACGAAACGGTCAATTAGATGATCTTTGTTCGTGGGCCCGGAGGCGGTCCTGCGACTGCCCGGTGCACGAAAAGTCACAAGAAGCGACGTGCACGCAGCCGACGCGGCAAACCACGGGATCGACGTCCGGGGATATGGGAGGAACGTACGACCGATGCTTGCCGCCACGCTTGCACCTTTCGTCCTAGGCGTGTGCGCACCGATGGTGCGCCGGGTCGCCGGCGACTATACCGGCTGGGTGCTTGCCGTATTGCCGGCCGCGCTGACCCTCTACTTCGTGCAGTTTCTCGGGCCCGTTGCGGCCGGCGACACGCTCTCCTTCTCGACCGAATGGATCCCCTCGCTGGGCATCGCCCTGTCCTTCTATGTCGACGGGCTGAGCCTGCTGTTCGCGCTGCTGATCAGCTTCATTGGCACCTTCATCGTGCTCTACGCCGGCGCGTACCTGAAGGGCCATGCCGATCTCGGCCGGTTCATGATGTTCCTGCTGATGTTCATGGGTTCGATGCTGGGGCTCGTGCTGTCCGACAATGTGGTCACGTTGTTCGTCTTCTGGGAACTGACCTCGATCAACTCATTCCTGCTGATCGGCTTCAATCACGACAAGTCTCGTTCGCGCCGCGCCGCGCTCCAGGCGCTGGTGGTCACCGGCGGCGGCGGCCTCGCCCTGCTTGCAGGCCTGCTGCTGATGGCCCAGGCCGGCGGCGCGATGGAGCTCTCGATCCTGCTCGCCGACGGCGACGTCTTGCGCGAGCACCCCTGGTACCTCGCGATCCTGATTTTGGTTCTCTGCGGCGCGTTCACGAAGTCGGCCCAGGTGCCGTTCCACTTCTGGCTACCCAACGCCATGGAAGCGCCGACACCGGTCAGCGCCTACCTGCACTCCGCCACCATGGTGAAGGCCGGGGTCTACTTGCTGGCGCGCATGAATCCGGGCCTCGGCGGGACCGAGATCTGGCATGTCGTGCTGATGTTTTTCGGCGGCGCGACCCTGATCGCCGGCGCAATCCTGGCGCTGCGCAACACGGACCTGAAGCTGATGCTTGCCCAGACGACCGTCGCGAGCCTCGGTCTGCTCGTCTTCCTGATCGGCATCGGCGAACCGCTGGCGATCCAGGCGGCGATGGCCTACCTGTTCGCGCATTCGATGTTCAAGGGCGCGCTGTTCATGGTCGCCGGTTCTGTCGATCACGGTACCGGCACGCGCGATCTGCACCGTCTATCCGGCCTGGGCCGGATCATGCCGTTCACCGCGGCAGCGGGCGGGCTTGCCGCGCTGTCCATGTCCGGGCTGCCGCCCTTCTTCGGCTTCATCGCAAAGGAGTGGGTCTACAAGGGCACCCTCGACGGCAGCCTGCCACTTGTCCTGACCGCGGTCGCAATCACCGGCAATGCGCTGATGTTCGCCGTCGCCTTCCTGGTCGGCTTCAAGCCGTTCTTCGGGAGACCGGGCGACACACCCCAGAAGCCCCATGAAGGTTCGCTGGGTCTGTGGATCGGCGCCCTCACGCTGGCCGTCCTCGGCCTGTTTTTCGGACTGTTCAGCAACCTCTCCGAAAGCCTTTTCGTCGGCCCCGCCGCAATCGCGGTCGCCGGCAAAGCCATGACGGTCGACCTTTATCTCTGGGGCGGTTTCAAGGCTCCAGTGGTGGCCAGCATCATCACCGTCTCCATCGGTGCGCTCCTGTTCTGGCAGGGCCGGCGCGCGAGCGACGCGCTGGCGCGGCTGATCGATCCTATCTGGGGTCCCGATAAGGGCTATGACCAGTTCATGGATGCGCTGATCGCACTGGCCCGCGGTGTGTCTGGCGTGCTGCAGACCGGCATCCTTCGGCGTTACATGCTGATCACCTTCCTGGTCCTGGCGACCGCGGTCGTGCTGCCCCAGCTGTTTGACGGTATCGGCGTCACGTTCCAGACACCGCCCATCGACCTCCTGGTTTGGTCCGTGGCCCTGCTCACGCTGGGCGGGGGGCTCGCAGTCGTCATCATTCGTTCGCGGCTGATCGCGATCATGTCCATGGGCATTATGGGCATCGGGGTCGCGTTCGTGTTTCTGCTGTTCGGCGCACCGGACCTCGCCTTCACCCAATTGATGGTCGAGACCCTCTCGGTGGTGATCCTCGCCCTGGTCATCACGCGCTTGCCGGTATTCGGGTCGGACCATCGCGGTCCGGTGCAGATCACCCGCGATGCCACGATCGCCGTGGCTGTCGGCGGGGCGCTGGCGGCGCTGCTGCTAACTATCGTCGGATCGCCCCTGGACATCGGCCTGAGTACTTATTTCGGCGAACGCAGCTACACCGAAGCCTTCGGCCGAAACATCGTGAACGTTATCCTGGTCGACTTCCGCGCCCTCGACACGCTGGGTGAGATCGCGGTTGTCACGATCGCCGGCGTGTCCGTACTGGCCATTTACGCGATCACCGAGAGCGTGCGTGGCGACAAATCGGCCGACAGCGACGCGGAGAAGACGCCATGAACTCGTTGATCTTACGAACCGCGACCCCGCTTCTGTCCGGGCTGATGCTGCTGTTCTCTATCTACGTGCTGCTGCGCGGCCACAATGAACCGGGCGGCGGCTTCATCGGCGGACTAATCGGCGCCTCGGCCTTCGCCGTCTACGCCATCGCCGAGGGCCTGGCTGCGGCACGGCGCGCGCTCGTGGTCCCGCCCATCACAATCGCGGGCACCGGACTCCTGCTGGCCGCACTCAGCGGGGTGATTTCGATCCTGTTCGGCGATCCGTTTCTGACCGGCCAGTGGTGGTTCCCATCCTTCGCCCCGGACATGAAACTCGCGTCCACGGTCGTGCTGTTCGACGTCGGCGTTTACCTGGTTGTGGTCGGCGCGATTGCCGGCATCGCCTTCGCTCTCCAGGGGCGTGAATAGTGGAAACGATCCTCGCCATCCTCGTCGGGTTCCTATTCGCGATCAGCGTTTACCTGTTGCTGTCTGGCTCGTTGATCCGGTTGATCCTGGGCGTGTTTGTCCTTGGCAACGCGACACACTTGCTGATTTTCGTGTCCGGGCGACTGACGCGCGAGAGCCCGCCGCTGATCGACAAGGGATTGAAGATCGCCGAAGTCGGTATCGCCAACCCGTTGCCCCAGGCGCTGATCCTGACGGCCATCGTGATCAGTTTCTCGCTGTTCGCCTTCCTTCTGGTGCTGTCCCGTCGGGCCTACCGGACCCTCGACACCGTCGACACCGACGAAATGCGGATCGCTGAGCCGGAACCCGATACCCAACCGATGCGAGGCCGCGATGTCTGATATGGCAGCATGGCTCCTCGTCTGGCCGGTCGCGATTCCGCTGATCGGCTCCGCGCTCGCAATCGCCCTGTGGGGACGCCCGAATGCCCAAAGCGCAATCGGGTTGATCGCTATCACATTGCAGTTGGTGGCGAGCCTGGCACTCCTCGGTCATGTCTGGACGAACGGGCCGATTGCGATGTCCATGGGCGGGTGGCCCGCCCCATTCGGGATCGCGTTGGCCGCCGACACACTCGGGGCGGGCCTCACCGTCGCCGCCAGCGCCGTCGCCCTGGCGATCCTGGTCTACGGCCTCGCTGACACCAATATCGAGCAGCGGCGCGCCGGCATCATCCCGCTGCTGCTGGCCCTGATGATGGGCGTCGCCGGCGCATTCCTGACCGCCGACATCTTCAACCTTTACGTCTGGTTCGAGGTCACTTTGATCTCATCTTTCGGGCTGATGGTGCTGGGCGGGCGGCGCGAACAGCTCGATGGCGCCGTGAAATACGCCTTCCTCAACCTGCTGGCGACGACGCTCCTGCTGATCGCCATCGCGCTGCTTTACGGGATGACCGGCACGCTGAGCATGGCCGACTTATCCGGCAAGGTCGCGAACCTGCCGGACGATGCGCCGGTCGAAACCATCGCGCTCCTCTTCCTGGTGTCGCTGGGCATGAAATCAGCGTTGTTCCCGCTGCATTTCTGGCTGCCCGCGGCCTATCACACGCCGCTGCCGACCGTGTCGGCGATCTTTGCGGCGCTGCTGACCAAGGTCGGCGTTTACTCGCTGTTGCGCGTGTTCATGATCGTGTTCCCGGACGGGGGAGAGATCGCCCGGGAGGCAATGGTCTGGATTGCGGTTGCGACCATGATCGTGGGCGCGCTGGGCGCGTTGGCCGAAGCCGATATCCGCCGGGTCATTTCCTACACTGTCATGAGCGGCGTGGGGGTCATGGTCGGCGGCCTGGCCATCGGCACCGAACTCGCGCTCATCGGCACCACCTTCTACATTATACACTCGATCATCGTTTCGGCGGCGCTATTCATGGCTGCGGGCATGGTGGCGCGGGCCGGCGGCGGCACCCGGATCGGCGACCTTGCGGGCCTCTACAAGGGTGCGCCCTTCATCGCCGTGGCTTTCCTGATCAGCGGATTGTCACTGGCCGGCGTGCCCCCGTTGGCCGGCTTCTGGCCCAAGGTGTACCTGGTCCAGGCCGGTCTGCAGGCGGGCGAGTACGCCATCGTCGCCGGTGTGCTTGCCTCCGGCTTCCTGACCTTGATTCTGGTCGGGCGAATTTTCGCACTGGTGTTCTGGCGCGAGGCAACGGACGGGGCGCGGGTCACGGCGGCGGACACCGCCTCAACCAGCTCCGCCAACGACAGCACCCTGCTGAAGAGTGCACTCGGCGCGCTGGCGGCTCTGACCTTCGTCATCGGCGTCTACTCCGTGCCCGTTGTCGATATGTCCTCGCGTGCGGCCGCGGAATTACTGGCGCCCGAAGCCTATATCGAGGCGGTGTTCCAAAGCCCGGCGCAGACCGCCGCGGCCGACACTGACAGCGCAGAGGCGCCGCGATGAACCTGCTGGTCTTCAATATCGTGCTGGCGCTGATCTGGGGAGTCGTTACCAACAGCTTCTCGGCAAGCAACCTGATCTTCGGGTTCGTGCTCGCCTTCGTGTGCCTGTGGCTCGTGCGTGAACGGTTCGACCAAAACAACTTCTACCGGCCCTTCCGAATTCTCCTGCTCATAGCACTGTTCGTCTACGAGCTGGCGCTCTCGGGCTTTCGGGTCGCGCGCGATACGCTCTCGCCAAGCATGAAGTTCCGGCCGGCCATCGTAGCCTTCCCGCTGGAACTCGAAAGCCCGGTGGGCATCATGTTACTCGCGAACTTGATCACCCTCACCCCCGGCACCCTCAGCGTCGATGTCTCCACCGACCGGTCCACGCTGTACATTCACGCGATGGACGTCGACGACGCGGATGCACTTCGGGCCGATATCCGAAACGGGTTCGAGCGCCGGATCCGAGAGGCACTGGAGTAGGCCCATGGAAGAATTCGGCGCAAATTTCCTCCACGGCTCGATCCTCTTCGCCTACGGCGGAATGATCGTCTCCTTCGCGTTGACCGTGTACCGGCTGCTGCGCGGGCCGACCCCTGCCGATCGGGTCGTCGCCCTCGATATGCTGGCACTGCTCGGGATCGGTTTTATCGGCCTGTTCTCGATCTCCACCGGGGAGTATGCATTCCTCGACGTGGCGATTGCGCTCGCGCTGGTCGGCTTCCTCGCGACGATCGCATTCGCACGCTACGTCTACCGCAGCGCGCTCCAGGAGCACCACAAGCACCCCACCGAGGGCACTGGAGGCGAGACATGATCGACCTCGTTGCCGGAACCATTATCCTGATTGGCGCCGCGTTTTCCTTGGTCGCGGGGATCGGGCTTTACCGGCTGCCCGATATCTTCGTGCGCATGCACGCCGCGACGAAGGCCGGCACTCTCGGGGCAGGACTCGTTCTGCTGGCGATCGCGATCGACTCCCAGGATCTCGGGGTCATCACCCGCGCGATCGCAGGCCTTGGCTTCCTCTTGTTGACGGCACCGGTGGCAGCACACCTGCTCGGTCGCGCCGCCTACCTGTCGCGGGCGGAACTCTGGTCGGGAACCAGCATCGATGAACTCGCGGACAAGTACGATGCCGACGGGCGGCGGCTGGCCGGCACGCCTGAGAACAGCCTGCAGTCCGTGACGCGCGACAATCCGAACCCCGGCTGACGCGCGCGCAGGCCGCGACGTAAAGGCAGAGAGATGCCGGAACGCTCGTGGGTTTACTATCCCCCGATCAATCGCCCGGCACGCTCTGGACCAGTGATATTTCGCTCTGTGTTCGCGCTCCGGCTTAAACCCCGTATATGAACTCCCATGTCTCCCCGCCTGATCATTACGGTCATGTTCTTCGCCCACGTTGCCAGCATGATGGGGTTTGCCGCGTTTCCGGCATTACTCCCGGCAATGCAGTCGACATGGTCTCTGACGAACACCGAAGCCGGCTGGATCAGCGGTATCTATTTTGCCGGCTATGTCGTGGCCGTGGCCGCGATTGTTCCCTGGACCGACCGGATCGATTCCCGGCGGATCTATCTCCTGAGTCTGCTGATATCGACCGCCGGCCTTGCGGGGTTTGCCTTCCTGGCCGACGGATTCTGGTCGGCATTGATCTGGAACGCCATTCAGGGTGCCGGTGTCGGCGGCACCTACATGACCGGCCTCAAAGTCCTGACCGACCGGCTGCCGCAGCCCGTCCCGTCACGCGGGATCGCGATCTACACCGCGGGTTTCTCGGTCGGTGCCGGCGTTTCGTTCGCCATGAACGGCGTGATCGGATCTGCATTCGGATGGCCCTACGCATTCGGCATTGCGGCCCTGGGGCCCCTTCTCGCCCTGATTATGGTCATGGTCATTCTGCGCGCCCGCCCACCGCTGCCAGAGGAGCGTCCACCGACAGCAACGTTCGATTTCCGCCCGGTCCTGCGTAACCGGGCGGCCCTGGCCTATATGCTGGGATACGCCGGCCATTCCTGGGAACTGTTCGCATTACGCGGGTGGATCGTCGCGTTCCTGGTTTTCGCCAGCGAGAAGGACGCCGGAACAGCGACTGCCGAAGCCTCCCTGATCGCCGCGCTTGCCAATCTGGCCGCCGTCGGAGCCAGCCTGCTAGGCAACGAACTGTGCGAGCGCCACGGGCGCCGCCGCGTGGTCCGCATCGCCATGGTGACTTCCTTTGTCGCGGCACTGGGAATGGGACTGAGCCCCGGCCTGCCCTTCTCCGTCGTGGTGGTGCTGTTCTTCGTCTACAGCGGACTGATCATGGGCGATTCAGGTTCCCTGACCGCGGGCGCCACCCAGTCGGCCGACCCGGGATATCGAGGCGTGACCCTGGCCCTGCACTCCCTGTTCGGGTTTACCGCCGGCTTCCTCGGGCCCCTTACCGTCGGGCTCGTGCTTGATGCCGCCGGTGATCAGACATCAGATAGCGCCTGGCTTTTGGCCTTCGCGACTATTGGCGCCGGCTCACTGGCGGGCGCGGTGGCGATGACCGTCATCGGCCGGCGGCTCGGACGGGCCGTGAAAGACTGACATCCCGCTTGTCCGCCGATAGACCGGAGACTATTTTGACGGCACCTCTAGCCCTAGCCTCAAAGGATTTCCACAATGGAAATGTCAGGCGAATACAAGATCGAAGCGCCCCGTAATAAAGTCTGGGCGGCGCTGAACGATCCGCAAGTCCTCAAGCAGTCGATCCCGGGCTGCGAAGAAATCGAGCAAACCTCCGACACGTCGTTCACGGCTCAGGTCACAGCGAAGGTCGGTCCGGTAAAGGCGAAGTTCTCCGGCGCGGTTGAACTGACCGATATCGATGCCCCGAACGGATATCGCATTTCTGGTGAGGGCAAAGGCGGCGCCGCCGGATTTGCCAAGGGCGGCGCGAATGTCAAGCTCGAGGAAGATGGCAGTGGTACCCTCCTGAAGTATGAAGTCGACGCCCAGGTCGGGGGCAAGCTTGCCCAGTTGGGCGCGCGCCTGATCGACGGTACGGCTAAGAAGATGGCGTCCCAGTTCTTTGAGAATTTTGCCGAAGCGGTGGCCGAAAGCGACGGCAAGGAAACTGCTGCGCCCGAGGCCGAGGCCGCCCCGGCAGCTGGCAGCGACACCACGCCCTTGGCCCAGGTCAGTATCGGAACCTGGGTCGTGGGCGCGATCATCGCGCTCGGCATCATCTATACGCTGGTGAAATAGCAAAATTCGTTCTTTTCAGCCGTTTTCGAAGCGCTGCGCCTTGACGGGATGCTTCGTGCGGAAGAAACTCAGTTGATTGAATACTCAGGCCGTGCCCGAGCGATTTTTCGGGCTCGACCAAAAACGGGGCAACCCGAAGCAGGGAGGATAGTTATGCCCACCGTATCCATGACGGTGAACGGAAAGTCTGTCTCGGCGGATGTCGAGCCGCGGACGTTGCTCGTTCAGTATCTTCGTGAACATCTTGGTATGACCGGTACCCATGTCGGTTGCGACACCAGCCAGTGCGGTGCGTGCGTGGTGCACGTGAACGGCGAATCTCTGAAGTCCTGCACCATGCTTGCGGCCCAGGCCGAAGGTGCGGATGTGACGACCATCGAAGGGCTGGCAAACGGTGACGAGCTGCACCCGATGCAGGAAGCGTTCCGCGAGAACCATGGCCTTCAGTGCGGCTTCTGCACACCGGGCATGGTGATGAGCGCTCTCGACCTGGTCCAGAAGAACCCCGATCCGAGCGAGCGCGAAGTGCGCGAGTGGCTCGAAGGCAATCTTTGTCGCTGCACCGGCTACCATAATATCGTTAAGTCCATCCTCGCCGGCGCCCAAGCCCTGAAAGGGTAACGCCATGACCGATACGGGGATCGGCGCTTCCGTAAAGCGCGTAGAAGATCAGCGATTTCTTACCGGCAACGGCAACTACACTGACGATATCAACCGTCCGGACCAGAGCCACGCCTGGATCTTGCGTTCACCGCATGCCCACGCGACGCTTAAGTCGGTCGACACCTCGAAGGCTGAAGCGGCCGAGGGGGTGATCGCCGTCCTGACGGGTGCGGATATGGCGGCCGACGGCGTCGGCGGCCTGCCCTGTGGCTGGCAGATCCACAACAAGGACGGTTCGCCGATGCTCGAGCCCGGTCACCCGCCGCTGGCGGTGGACAAGGTTCGCTATGTGGGTGACCAGGTAGCCATCGTTATCGCCGAGACGCGCGATGCGGCTCGCGATGGCGCCGAGCTCATCGAGGTCGATTACGGCGTGCTGGATGCCGTCATCGACATGGATGGCGCGCTGGCCGGTGGCTCTCTCGTCCATGACAACGTCCCCAACAATCGCTGCTTCGACTGGGAGCTGGGCGACAAGAATGGTGTCGATGAGGCGTTCTCGAAGGCCGACCACGTGGTCTCTATCGATCTGGTCAACAACCGCCTGATCCCCAATGCGATGGAGCCCCGCGCCGCGATCTCTGAATTCGATCGTTCGACGGGCCAGTATACGCTTTACACGACGACCCAGAACCCGCACGTCATTCGACTTCTGATGGGTGCATTCGTCTTGCAGATCCCCGAGCACAAGCTCCGGGTCATCGCGCCGGACGTCGGCGGCGGATTCGGCTCGAAGATTTTCCATTATGCCGAAGAAGCGATCCTGACTTGGGCGGCCGGAAAGGTTCACCGACCTATCAAATGGACCGCAGAGCGTTCCGAATCCTTCGCGACGGATGCCCATGGCCGTGATCACGAGACCCATGCCGAGCTTGCGCTCGACAAGGATGGCGCATTCCTTGGGCTGCGGGTGGCGACCAAGGCAAATGTCGGTGCCTATCTGTCGACCTTCGGGTCGAGCGTACCCACCTATCTGTATGCAACGCTGCTGGCCGGCGTCTACACCACCCCGGTGATCTATGCCGAGGTGCAGACCGTGTTCACCAACACGGTTCCCGTGGATGCCTATCGCGGTGCAGGACGGCCGGAATGCACCTACCTGCTCGAACGACTGGTCAACAAGGCCGCACGCGAGCTGGGGATCGACCCTGTCGAGATCCGCAAGAAGAACATGATCCAGGCGGATCAGTATCCCTATCAGACCCCTGTCGCGCTTCAATACGATTGCGGTGACATTCCCGCATCGTTCGAGAGTGCGCTCAAGGCCGCCGACTATACCGGCTTCGAGAAGCGTCGTGCGGCGTCCGAGAAGGACGGCAAGCTGCGCGGTATCGGCATCTCAACCTATGTCGAAGCATGCGGCATTGCCCCATCGGCCGTTGCCGGAGCACTGGGGGCGCGGGCCGGTCTGTATGAGTCGGCCCAGGTTCGGGTCCACCCGACCGGGTCGGTGACGGTCTTTACCGGCACCCACAACCACGGTCAGGGTCACGAGACGACCTTCGCCCAGTTGGTATCCGAATCTTTCGGCATTCCAATCGAGCATGTGGAAATCAGCCATGGCGACACCGACCAGGTCCAGTTCGGCATGGGCACCTATGGGTCCCGTTCCCTGGCGGTCGGCGGACCGGCGATCCTGAACGCCTGCAACAAGGTGATCGACAAGGCTAAGAAGATCGCGGCCCACATCATGGAAGCCGACGTCTCCGATATCGAGTTCGCGGACGGCAAGTTCACAGTTGCGGGCACCGACAAGGAAATGGCGTTTGGTGAGATTTCGCTGGCCGCCTATGTGCCGCACAACTACCCGATCGAGGAGATCGAGCCCGGGCTCGACGAGAACGCGTTCTACGATCCCCTCAACTTCAGCTTCCCGGGTGGCGCACATATCTGCGAAGTGGAGGTCGATCCCGACACCGGCACGACCGAAATCGTCGGCTTCACAGCGGTCGACGATGTCGGCCGGGTGGTCAACCCAATGATCGTGGCCGGCCAGGTGCATGGAGGTCTCGCCCAGGGCGTTGGCCAGGCCATCCTCGAAGGTTGCGTGTATGACGATGATGGCCAGCTTCTGACCGGTTCGTACATGGACTACACGATGCCGCGCGCCGACAATCTGCCGAGCTTCTCTGTGGCAACACAATCGGTGATGGGTGCGTCCAACCCGCTTGAGGTCAAGGGTGTCGGCGAAGTCGGCGCCATTGGTTCACCGCCGGCGGTCGTGAATGCCATTCTCGATGCGCTAGCACCGCTCGGTGTCGAAGACATTTCAATGCCCACTACGTCGCAAAAGGTGTGGCAGGCAATTCAGGATTCCAACGTCCGCCAGGCGGCGGAATAACGTCTGGCGAGGGAGGTAGACGATGTATCAGTTCAACTATCAAAAGGCGGGTTCCGCCGACGAAGCCGCAAGCGCGGTGTCTTCCGCTGAGGACGGCCGTTTCCTGGCCGGGGGCATGACGCTGATCCCGACCCTGAAGCAGCGCCTGGCTCAACCTTCGGATCTGGTCGATCTGGCCGATGTCAACGATCTGGCTGGCGTCTCTGACGGTGGTGACTCGATTACCATCGGTGCGATGACCCGGCATGTCGATGTCGCGACCTCCAATGTGGTACAAAGCAAGATCCCTGCCCTCGCCAGCCTCGCTGACAATATCGGCGATCCCCAGGTCCGCAACCGCGGTACGATCGGCGGTTCCGTTGCCAACAACGATCCAGCCGCCGACTATCCGGCCGCGGTCCTGGCATTGAACGCAACCGTCATCACCAACCAGCGCGAAATCACCGCCGAGGACTTCTTCGACGGCATGTTCACCACCGCGCTGGAAGACGGTGAACTGATCACTGCCGTTCGATTCCCGGTTCCCGACAAGGCCGGTTACGCTAAGTTCCCGAACCCGGCATCACGTTACGCGCTGGTCGGCGTCATGGTCGCCCAAACCGGCGGCGAAACCCGAGTGTCCGTTACCGGTGCCGGTCAGGACGGCGTCTTCCGCGCCGCCGAAATCGAAAGCGCCCTGTCGGGCAGCTGGAGCGCCGATGCGGCCAAGGGCGTGAAGATGTCAGACGATGGCCTGAACGCCGATATTCATGCGTCCGCCGAGTACCGCGCGCACCTGATTTCGGTGATGGCGAGCCGGGCTGTCGACGCCGCGGGCTAGCAGATCGTCATATTTAGCTTACGGAGGCGGCCGGAGCGATGCTTCGGCCGTTTTTCGTAGTCGGGTTTGACGATTTGTCCGCCTGAGCTATATCAACCAGGTATTCCACAAACACGCCATAGTGTCCGTCCACGCGTCAATCTGATCCTGGCGCCGCACCACGGGTAGAAATTCCTTGAGCAGCATCCCTGAGAACGTCGAAAACACCCTCGAACTCCTGGCTTCGGGCGATTATGTGTCCGACCGCAGTCTCGCGACCGCCGTGCAACTGTCCCTGACCCTGGGGCGGCCCCTGTTTCTGGAGGGCGAAGCCGGTGTCGGCAAGACGGAAATCGCGAAGGTTCTATCCGAGACACTCGGTCGACGCCTCGTCCGTCCGCAATGTTACGAAGGCCTGGACGTCGCTTCGGCTGTTTACGAGTGGAACTACTCGGCGCAGATGATCGAAATCAGGATGGCCGAGGCCGAAGGCATCAGCGATCGCGACCGCCTGGGTGACGACATATTCTCCGACAAGTTCCTGATCCCCCGGCCGCTGCTGCAGGCGCTCGATCCGTCTGCCGAGGGCCCGCCAGTGCTCCTGATCGACGAGCTCGATCGCACAGACGAAGCCTTTGAGGCCTATCTGCTGGAGGTGCTGTCTGACTTCCAGATCACGATCCCCGAGATCGGGACAATCCGCGCCGACGAGCCACCGATCGTCATCATCACATCGAACCGGACACGCGAAATCCACGACGCGCTGAAGCGCCGCTGTTTCTATTACTGGGTCGACTATCCCGATGCCGAACGTGAGCTGGAAATCCTGAGCCTCAAGGCACCTCAGGCCGATGCCCGCCTGTCGCGGCAGGTTGTCAATTTCGTGCAACGCCTGCGCGACCTGGATCTTTTCAAGGTCCCCGGTATTGCGGAAACGATCGACTGGGCCTCCGCGCTACATCAACTCGACGTTATCGAACTCACACCCGATGCGATCGACGACACGCTGGGCGTCCTCCTGAAATACCAGGACGACATTGCCAAGATCAGTGGCAGCGAAGCCGCGAAGATCCTGGACGAGGTCAAGAGCGAGATCGCGCTCGCACATGCAACGAACTAGCGACGTGCCCGAGAAAGCGATCCCCGACAAGGCACGCCCGGCCCTCCAGGCCAAGGCGAAGCTCGACGAGTTGCATCCGGCAGACACCGATGAAGCCGGCAAGATCGCAAACAACATCATGCATTTCGCCCGGGTCCTGCGCGCCGCGGGCTTGCCGGTCGGGCCGGGCAAGGTGATCGAGGGCATCAATGCCGTCGAAACCGTCGGGCTGGGAAACCGGGATGACTTTTACTGGGCGCTACACGCAGTGTTCGTGAACCGGCGCGACCAAAGGGAAATCTTCGATCAGGCGTTCCACGTGTTCTGGCGAAATCCAAAGCTTCTGGAACGCATGGCCTCACTGGTCCTTCCCTCCTTCGTCGACCCCGACGCGCAACAGGATGGCGAAGAGATGAACCGCCGGCTGGCCGACGCGCTGAAACAGGATCAGATGGAGACGCCCGGCGAGGGCGAAGGAGGATCTGACGAAGAAGACCCGGAGATCACCGTCGATGCGGTGATGACCTGGTCGGCAAACGAGGTCCTGCAGAAAACCGATTTCGAGAAAATGTCGTCTGATGAACTGGAAGCAGCCAAACGGGCCATTGCCCGCATGCGTCTGCCGATCATGGAAGTGCCAACTCGCCGTTTCCGACGAAATACGCGCGGCCATCGGATCGACATGCGAAGCACATTGCGCGCGGCGTTGCGCGGAGGCGGGGCCGCAATCCCCCTGCAATACCGCAAGCGCCAGCGCCGCCATCCTCCCCTGGTGGTGCTGTGTGACATTTCCGGATCCATGAGCCGGTACTCACGGATGATCCTACATTTCATGCATGCAGTGACCAACGATCGAGACCGGGTCCACACGTTCTTGTTCGGCACCCGACTGACGAACGTCACCCGCCAGCTCCGCTACAAGGACGTCGATGAAGCGCTGGACAAGGTCGGAAAGGCCGTGGATGACTGGTCCGGCGGCACACGAATCGGGTACTCGCTGCACGACTTCAACACCAACTGGTCACGCCGGGTTTTGGGCCAGGGTGCCGTCGTATTGCTGATCACCGACGGACTCGATCGTGATGCCGCCGATGGCCTGGACAAGGAGATCGAGCGTTTGCACATGTCGTGTCGGCGCTTGATCTGGCTGAACCCGCTGCTACGTTATGATCGATACGAGCCGAAGTCACTCGGCGCACGGGCGATGCTGCCACACACTGACGAATTTCGCTCGATCCACAATCTGGAGAGTCTGGAACAGCTGGCAGACGCCCTGTCACGGCCGAACGGACACGGGATGTACAGCAACAAATTCTGGCAGGAGGCAGCACAATGAGCAAAGGCACCATCGACTTGCAGGTCCTGGATCACGACGAAGTATTGGAGAGGGCCGCCGCCTGGCATCAGTCGGGTAAGAACGTCGCAATTGCGACCGTCGTGAGCACCTGGGGCTCTTCCCCACGACCGGTCGGCAGCCAGCTGGCCATCGACGAGGAGGGTAACATGATCGGCTCGGTTTCCGGTGGCTGCATCGAAGGTGCGGTTGTGCACGAAGCGCGCGAGGTCATGTCCAACGGCAAGCCCCGCCTGCTCGATTTCGGTGTATCCAACGAGATGGCCTGGGAAGTCGGCCTCGCCTGCGGCGGCAAGGTCGAGGTCTGGGTCGAGCGCATCGACTGATCCGCGATGAACCCCGACACCCTAAAATCTCTGCTTGCGGCCCGAGAAGCCAAAAAGGCTGTTGCGCTCGTCTCACACCTGGAGACAGGTGTACAGGCCCTTGTCTTTACCGACCGCACCGAAGGTGATCTTTTGCTCGACGAAGATGCAACCACCGCGGCCCGCAACGCGTTGCGCGACGACAAGAGCGTACGCATGCGCCGCGACGATGTGCCCCTTTTCGTGCAGGTGTTCAACCCGCCAAAGCGCATTATCATCGTGGGCGCCGTACACATCGCGCAACCGCTGGTTACACTGGCCCAGACATCGGGCTATGAAGTCGTGATTGTCGATCCGCGCGGTGCATTCGCCACGCGTGATCGTTTTCCCGGCGTGACGCTTAGCGAAGATTGGCCGGACGAAGCTTTGACCGCGTTAGGCATCAACAACCGCGCCGCAGTCGTCACACTCACCCACGACCCCAAGCTGGATGATCCGGCCTTGCATGTGGCGTTGCGCTCCGATGCTTTTTACGTCGGCTCCCTCGGCAGCAAGCGCACCCATGCCGGGCGCATCGAACGTCTAAAAGAAGCCGGGTTTTCGGATGCCGAGATTGCGCAGATTCATGCTCCCGTCGGGCTTGCGATCAATGCCAAGAGCCCGGCCGAAATTGCCATTTCGATCATGGCCCAGATCACACAAGTGCTCCACGACGGATGAAGTTCGGGTCCGTCCCCATTGCCGAGGCCGAGGGCGCCATGCTGGTGCATGGACAAACCCTCGCGAACCATCGCTACCGAAAGGGTGACATCCTCGATGCTTCGGATATTGAGCGCCTACAGTCCGCCGGCATAGACGAAATCACTGTCGCCATCTTCGAAGACGGAGATGTGGACGAAAACAGCGCGGCTCAGATGCTTGCCGAAGCCGCAGCGGGGCCGGGTGTCAGGATCGGTGTGGCCGGAACCGGCCGGGTCAACCTGTTCGCCGAGCATGATGGATTGGCCGGTCTCGATCCCGACATGATCGACAGGGTCAACGCGATCGATGAAGGCATCACCATCTCCACGCTGCGTCCCTATGACCGCGTCGAGCAAAGCCAGATCGTCGCAACCATCAAGATCATCCCCTATGCGGTATCGGATGCGAACCTGGCCCGTGCCGCGGAAGAGGCCACGCGCGGCGGCAAGGTGTCGGCATTGCCGTACCTCCGGCGACAAGTAGCGCTCGTTAAGACCAACCTTCCGGGATTGCAGGCCAAGGTTACCGAGAAGACTGAGGAAGTGATGCGCGACCGGATCGAAGCGCTCGGAAGCGAACTGACGGATAATACGATTGTTGCGCATGCCTCCGAGTCGATCGCCGAGAAGCTGACCGGCCTGGTCGAAAGTGGGAGCGATTTGATCCTGGTAATCGGCGCTTCGGCCACCGTCGACCGCCGCGATGTGATCCCAAGCGCGATCGAACAGGCCGGCGGCGAAATCGCGCACTTCGGAATGCCCGTCGATCCCGGCAACCTTCTCGTGCTGGCGTTTATCAACGATGTGCCGGTCCTCGCCCTTCCCGGCTCAGCACGCTCGCGACGACCCGGCGGCAATGACATCGTACTTGAGCGAATCATGGCCGGAGTCTCGGTCGGCCGTAGCGATATCATGGGCCTTGGCGTCGGCGGGCTTCTGAAAGAAATCCCCTCCCGTCCCCTACCCCGCAGCGAAGCAGCACCTCGTTCGCACCGTCAGGAGGCCGCCACACCGCGCTTTGCCGCCGTCATTCTTGCTGCCGGCCAGTCGCGGCGCATGGGTGCGATTAACAAGCTGCTGATCCCCATCGACGGCAAACCGATGATCCGTCACACGATCGATGCAGTCCGCGGTGCCGGGGCTGACCCGATTATCGTCGTCACGGGGCATGCTCCCGAGGATGTTCAAGCCGCTGCAGGCGACAACGTGAATTTTGTTCACAATCCTGATTTCAACCAGGGCCTGAGCACATCACTGCGCGTCGGGGTGTCGGCCATTCCAGACACTTGCGACGGTACAATCATTGGGTTGGGCGATATGCCGAGAGTGGGCCCCGATCACGTGCGCGCGCTCATGGGGGCCTACGATCCAGACGAGGGCCACTTGATCTGCGTACCGACAGTGGAGGGAAAACGCGGCAACCCTGTACTTTGGGACCGTCGATTCTTTGAGGATATGACCATGTTAGGCGGAGATGTCGGGGCCAAACACCTAATCGGCGATTTTGCCGATGCCGTGAAAGAGGTTCCCATGCCTGACAGCGGCGTTCTTCTGGATATCGATTCCCCGGCCGCACTTGAACAGTTCAACGTGGACGGAACGCCAAAAGAAAAATGATGTTCTGCGCTCTCCTTGTCCTGAAAGCATTGGCTGCGGCTCACGCACTTCTCTACAACCCGACGTTGGCCCACGCCCAGGACAAACCTAGCAGAAGTACTTTTGGGTTTGCGTACTCAATATTCGGGGACCAGGCTTACCTGATAGATGATCAACCTAGGTTGAACCTCAAACTCATTGCAACGGCGGTACAGTAGTCCCTTTTTTTGTTTGAGAACGTTAAACAGCGCGCTGGGTCAATCCACCGTCGATCGCCGTCGTCGTGCCCGTCAGATAGCCTGCACTTTCTCCAGCTAGAAAGGCCGCGAGTGCGCCGAATTCCTCCACCGTTCCGACCCGCCCGACAGGCACCGGCGCCGCGACAACCGCCTTCGCCTCTTCTAGGTCGATGTTCTGGCTATTCGCCGTCACCTCGTAGAAATGCCGCAGACGGTCTGTTTCAATCCGTCCCGGCATCAGCGTGTTAACAGTGACACCGTCTGACGCCACTTCGACCGACAGGGTCTTCGCCCAGTTTGTCAGCCCGATCCGGATTGAATTAGAAATCCCAAGCTGGGGGATCGGCTCCACCACGCCGGTAGAGGTTACAATCAGGATCCGGCCCCAACCGCGCTCCCGCATGCCGGGCAAAAGGTGGCAGGTCAGCCGGGTGACACTGACAAACATGGCTTCGAAGGAATCACGCCATGTTTGAGAATCGACCTGGCTGATTGGTCCGAACGGCGGGCCGCCGGTGTTGTTGACGAGCACATCGACGCCGCCGAAGGCTTCCTCGGTGAACCCCACCAGACTATCGACCGAATTGAGATCAGCCATGTCGCATGCATGCCCCAACACTTCGGTGCCGTGGGCACTCGAGATGGCATCGGCCGCTGCGGCACATGCATCACCATTACGGCTCGCCACGATCACCTTCGCGCCTTCCGCGGCGAAGGCCTCGGCAATTCCACGACCGATACCCCGGCTCCCCCCGGTAACGAGTGCGCGTTTTCCATTAAGTCCCAAATCCATCGCATCCTCCAAAAAAACAGCCCGCAGTTTGCTGCGGGCTGTCGTGTGACATCTTTGACTGGGTTTCAAGTCACGACGTGCCGTCTTCCTTTGGCACCAGAATCTCGTCAACCGGCCGTGTCAGGTTCGTGTATGTCGCGCTGGGAATCCAGTAGATCCAGCTACCCACGCGCATGTTGATGTCCTCGACAGCAGCCAGAGCGGCCTTGGCAGCATGGGACTCATCGGCCGCATCGCCGGTGTAGATCGCCTCGAACATCGCCCATTTTTTACGATCGATCTCGGCGAGACGCACCCGAACCGCAAGGCCGTCAAAGGTCAAGAACTCCGCCACCTTCGCGTCCGCAGGAAGCGACAGCTCGCTGCGTAATTTGACGTCCTCGAAGTTCACGCCAGAAATCGCGCGGGTAACAGGCCGCACCTTCTCGGGATCCAAGTTGCGACCTTCGGGGGCACCAGAAATCCGGAAGGCCTCGTCATCCGCCGCCGTACGCGAAAGGCTATACGCGGTCTCGCCTTCACCAATGGAGATTTTGGCCACAGTGTTCGCGGGAATTTCGACAATTTCGCGCTGCAACCAGGGGACCAGACGGGTCTGTACGTTCGTTACGCCGCTGACGAGCCAAACATTGTTGGTTCCCGGCTCACGAATGTAGGTGCCGTTCGCGCGACCCCCAAAAAATCGTGCGCTGGGCCGCCCGATAATAACCTCCGCCAATTCCTTGCCTTCACCATCAGAGACCTTCACATAGGCGGAATCAGCGAGTTCCTTGTCTATGTCCTGGACTTCCAGGCGCCGGAACCGCTCCGGGTCGGAGGTCTTCGGTTCGATAAAGCGCATGTCAGAAAGCCCGACAATCAGCCGCCGGATATTGGTTTCACTGACCGGATAATCATTACGGTCGGGTGTCACCCAGCCTTCCGACTCGCGGATGAGAGTGAACTCTCCAAAGCGACTCTTGACCTCGACGCGCGCAGCAGAATCGGGATTGGCCCGTAGGTCCGCGAAGACGGGCTCACCCTTTGCGAGATCGAACGAGGCGGTCTCCCGGCCCAAGCCGAGTGCAACGGTTAGTGCGACCGTAACAACCGTAATGATCAGCCATCCCCAAAATATGCGTGGACTCATGTCTCGCCCCCTAATGCAGCACTGCGCGGTGATAGCGCGCTCGACGAATACGTCGAATCACGGCCAGGAAAACGGCCAGGACCGCAATCAGCAACGGAACCGCCCAGATATTGAAGACACGCACCTGGCGTTCCAGGGTCTCCACGTCCTCACGTAGAGACCGCTGAACATCACGTAATTCGCTCCGCATATCGAGCATCTCCAGCCGAAAGTCGTCGATCTCGTCCTGTTGCTGAGAGGTTAGGATAACGCCGGTCGTCTGTTCCTCGCGTTGCAAGCGCTCAATCGTCTCGTCCATCTCGGCAATGCGGGTCAGAAGTTCCTGTTCCTTGTTGCGGAACTTGTTGTCCGCCTCGCTGCGCATTTCCTCGATTACCTGGAATGGCCGAATAGACAATCCGCGTCCCCGAAGACCGACAAGACCGTGGCTACCGCGCAGGTTATCAATCGCGTTGATGAAGAAATCCGCATTGTTGGCCGTCGGAATGGCAACCTGCTCTCCCGCTACGTCCTGGACCTGAGCCCAGTTCTGGTTGGCGAGCATGTCAACATCACCGACCAGGATGATACTGGCATCACTATCCGCGGCCGCCTTGTGAGTGGACCGAAGCGCTTCGGGATCTTCCGCCGCCTCGAACATCTTCTCCGGCGGACCGTCCGGAAATGCCGAATTCACCTTGCCCGTCACGCGGGCAGCCAAATTGTAGACCGTGTCCTGCGGTTCGAACCGATCGAGCAACGCAATCGGATTGGGCTGCTGCGCAATCTCGAACGCGCTCATTAGGTCCGAAGTCGGGGTGGTGAAGATAAGCGGGGCAAGGACTGTCTTAGCCCCCTCCCGCGTCATGAAGGCTCCAGACGAGCTCACAACGATACGCTGCAGCTGAGCGGACACGGCGTCATCACGGGAGAAACGATCGCCCTGCAGTGTGAGCCACGCGACGTAGTCGACCGCCACCTGCTGACCGGTCTCCGGGTTGGGAAAACCAACGCGGACGGCGTCATCCAGGTTCGCCACAAAATCGCCGCGTACCACGTCAACACCCCAGGCATTCAGAAGCGGTTCAATCGCCGCCTGGCCCACCCCCGGCGGCGGCAATTGACCGGTCGTTGGGCCCGCAAGCGCCATGGACTCCGCATAGGGGTCGGCAAACGCGAGGACACGGCCACCCGACACTACGAACTGGTCCATCTCATAGAGCAGCTCATCCTTGATCGTGTGCGCACCGGCGATGACCAGAACTTCCATATTTTCAGGAAGTTCGGTGGAGTCCTTGTCGAGGAACTTGACGTCGAAGAACTGACGCAAACCATCCACAATCAACCATGGCGTGTAGTTGTCAAACTGGGTGCCCTGCAGGGGCAAATCGGACACCAGCCCAACCACGGGCTTTTCCGGTTCGGACAGGTTGGAAACCAGGCGCGTCAGGTCATATTCGAGGAACGGGCTGCGCTCGGGCGCCAGATACCCGATCGCATCGATATCGTCGGTCGAGTTGGTACCGGAGACCCCGAAATAGGCGCGCGCGCCTGACTGATCAAACGGCAGGCCCTGAAGTCCATCGCTGACGGCCAGGTCCTCTTCCGTCGAGAATGGCTGCGGATCGAAGATCTCGATCCGGACCTTACCGCCCGAAAGCCGTTCATACTCGTCCAGCAATTCCCGCACCCGATCGGAATGGCGCGCGATATTCGGGCCGATTTCGTCGAAACGTTCGGAATAGTAGAAGCGAAGGTCGATCGGCTCGTCGAGCGTGGACAGGACGTCCTTGGTGCCATCGGACAGGGTAAAGAGGCGATCTTCGGTCAGGTCCAGACGGGTGCTGGTCAACGCGGTGTTCGCCAGCGTGTTGATCGCCAGGAAGAACACGATCGAGACCGCGATCGTCGCCCAGGCCAGCATCTGGCGGTCACCACTGCGAATTTTTTCCCACATGGCTCAGACCCCCTTCTTCGCTTCGACAATCGCGGCATTGGCAAACAGCGCGACACCGATCACCGACAGGAAGAAGACGACATCACGGATGTCGATCACGCCCTGGGACACGTCGTTGAAGTGGGTCAGGAAGCTAAGCTCGGCCACGGACTCCACGAACGCCTGGGGCGTCCAGGCCCGGAAGAATGACTGGATGATTTCCACCCCGCTCATCATGAAGACGAAGCACAGTGCGGAGGCCAGCACAAAGGCAATCACCTGGTTCTTGGTCAGCGCCGAGATGCAGGCACTCAAAGCCAGGAACCCGCCGGCCATCAGCCAACTGCCGATATAGGCGGCCAGGATGATCCCGTTGTCGGGCTGCCCGAGCATGTTGACGGTGACCCACATCGGAAATGTTAGCGCCAGCGCGATACCGGCAAATATCCAGGCGGCCAGGAACTTGCCGATGACGATCTGCCCGGTGGTCACCGGCAGGGTCAGCAGGAACTCGATGGTTCCCGACTTACGCTCCTCCGCCCACAGACGCATGCCGACCGCAGGAATGAGGAACAGATAGAGATAGGGGTGATACAGGAAGAAGACCTGCAGGTCCGCCTGCCCGCGCTCGAGCCATTGCCCGAAGAAGAACGTCAGCCCCCCGGCCAGCGCCAGAAAGATGACGATAAACACATAGGCCAGGGGCGAAGTGAAATAGGCCGCCAGTTCGCGGCGACTCACGATCCAGATGTTAAGCATGATCCGCCTCCAGGTCGTCATCCGTTGACTGCTTCAATCCCTCGACTTCGAAGGTCAGGTCACGGAACACATCTTCGAGCCGCCCGCGTTCCACGAATATCTCATCGACACGAATACCCTTCTCGTCGATCGCCGAATGTACGGTTTCGAGAATTTCCGACCCGTCGATGGCAACAGCCAGAAGTTCGACCATGCTGGCTGTGCGCGTGGATGTGCGTACCTGTTGCACCCCGTTAAGAGACTGGAGGAGCCCGACACAGGCCTCCGCCTGGTCGACCGGCAGCCGAAGGCCGACAGCATTGTGAAAACGCGAACGTGCCTGCAGGGACAGCGGATCCTGGTCGGCGACCAAACGTCCCTTTGCAATAACTATCGCTCGCGAACAGACGGCCTCGACCTCCTCGAGGATATGGGTCGAGATGATCACGACCTTTTTGCCGGCCATCTCCTTCAGCAATTCTCGAACCTCGTGCTTCTGGTTCGGATCAAGGCCGTCGGTCGGCTCGTCCAGGATCAGAAGGTCGGGCTCGTGAACGATGGCTTGCGCCAGGCCCACCCGGCGCTTGTAGCCTTTCGAGAGTGTTTCAATTGGCTGGTAAAGCACGTTCTCGATGTGGAGCTTTTCGATTGCATAGTCCATTCCACGCCGGGTCTGTTCGGCCGAGAGCCGGCGGACTTTGCACACGAACTTCATCAGGGCCATGGGCGTCATATCGCCATACAGCGGCGCGCCTTCCGGCAGGTATCCGATCTTGCGCTTGATCTCGAGCGGATGGCGCGTGACATCCAGGCCGTCGACCTCAACAGCACCTGACGTCGGAGACAGAAAACCCGTCACGATCTTCATCGTCGTCGATTTTCCCGAACCGTTCGGCCCGATGAAACCCAGGACCTCGCCCTGGTCGACGGAAAATGAAACGTCATCGACCGCAGTGATGGGGCCGTACGTCTTCGTCAGCCCCTTGATATCGAGCAATGTCGTCACGTCGAATCTACCTCCCTTGTGGCGCCCCTATTGGGTCGCCCCTGCTCCGGATCGACATTTAAAATTCGGGCATCGATTATCACCGATCGCCGATGTACTCGCCGTTGCCGTCCAGAGCCGGCATTTTTTATTGTTCGCGGGGTCCCGCAGGATATCCTGCCGCCCAATCGCCGACCGATTTAGGCGTTTAGAGCGTCGGATTCAAGTTTGAAACAAGGCCCCGTAAACCAAAAACATTCCGCAAGTTCGGGTTTATTTCAAACAATCGCGAAGATCATACGTGAAAATCCCGGTATTTCCCCCACGCAAACACCTGATTTTGAACTGGCGTTTAGGAAAACGGACAGGCTTCGCCGGTCACCTGAACGAACGAGCGTGCACCCGCGATCAGGCTAAACCGATATTCCGTGTCGCCCACGGCAACCGAGTGATGCAAAGGCAGAACCCCGGACGCCTGGACGGATTCTCCGCCGAGATGACTGAAAATCACCCTGACGGGCACGGCCACATCGAACCAGGCTTCCGGTTGTCCGGCCGCATTGCGGGCCGAAGTCCCCGATGCGGTGACCGTGATCGCACCCTCGGCAAAGGAAACGGAATCGTTTGCCCCAGTCTGAATTTCATTGTTGACGACGAACCGCTTGGTGTCCCCCAGCGGCTCACAGCCCACATCGTCGCGCGCCAAGGCAACCACGGCGGCCAGCCGGTCTGTCGAGACACCGTTTGCGACGCGATCGCGCACGACTTCGAGAATTTTCGCCTCGGCAATCGTTGGGACGTCGGCGTCATAGCGTTCCTGCCACTCGGACACCCGGTCACGCTCCAATCGCAGGGCCGTCTTCAACCCAGCAATTTCCGATCGCAGCCGCGCACTTTCAGTGGAATTCTCCGACATCCGCTGCTCAAGCACGCGAACTTCCTGCAGCGCGACTTCCGTACCAATATCCTTCGCCCACAAGCCGACACCCAGGCCGACGGCCAGGACAAGACCCCAGCGGAACAGCGTGCCATAGAATTCGCGGCGCCGGCGCCGGCGATTTCTACTTTCTGACAAACCAAGCGACATTGAACGTCTGCTCTTCGTATTAGGCGCCGAAGACCCCGAGTTCACGGAGCGCGATGAAACCCATCGCCAGGCCGATTATGGCAAACAAGGTGGCGATCGTCTTTTCCATGGTGCGTTGAGAGATGGTTCCCTGTAGCCGAGGCCCGATCTGGCCGCCGATAATCACGCCGGGAATCGTGTAGCAAACCAGGTTCCAGGGGATTGCGTTCATGCCGCCGGCCGCGATCAACGCAGAGACCTGGGTGAACGAGGCAGCGGCAATCACAACGATCACCGTGAACACGGACGTCGCGGCGGCAACCGGCACCGGCACATGATTGCGCTTCACCAACTGCGGCATGATCACTTCCCCAATTCCGACGCCCAACAGCCCGGTCAGGAAGGCGCCCACCCCCGTCGTGGCCGCGCCATCCACACCCTGCTTGGGTTTCTTGAAATTGTAAGTCTGGCCGTCAGCCGCCGTGATACTCACCGGTTCTCTGCCGTCGCCGGCAAAATGATCTTCGCCCTCGGTCAGCATTTCCTGGGGCGAATGGTGTTTGAATATGATTGGGGCGAGCACCAGCATCAGCAGGGCATAGGCCCCTTTCAGCAATGCTTCCTGTTCCTTGAAGGTGGCCAGAAGAAGGGCACCGACAATCGCCACGGGGACAGCAACAATCAGGAACGGATAGGCGCTTCGGAAATGGATCAATTTCTTGCGGTAGTAGCCGACGAAACCGGACGAGAACCCGAAAACTTCGGTCATCAGTGCCGTGCCGATCGCCGCCGCCGTCCCGGCGAGGACGAATTCCGGCCCCAGGATCGGAAAGATGATCAGAAAAATCGGCGCGAACAAGGCCGCGCCACCAATCCCGCTCAACATCGCGGTCGTTGCAACCGCCATGGATATGGGGAACATGAACCAGTATCGCGTCCAGTCCAGATCCGCGAGAAATTCCATCGCAATGGTACCTTTGGGAGTGACTTCAGGTCTGCCCACTCGGGCAGGCTGCGAAAGCTAACGCGCTCGTCCCCGAAAATCCACGCGCAATTCAGTGAACCGTGGCACGGTTCCTTCGCCGAATAGCTTGACTAACGTCCTGCGATTGAAACCAATTCGTCAGGTATCGGACGTTCATTTGCGCACCGGGCTTCGGGACCGGAAAAACAGGGGGATATTATGAAAATCGGATTTGACGGTCGGGTTGCCGTCGTCACGGGCGCCGGCCACGGCCTGGGTCGCAACTATTCGCTCGCACTGGGTGCGCGGGGCGCGAAGGTCGTCGTCAACGATATCGGCGGCGCGATTGACGGCAGCGGCACATCGGCGACACCGGCCGATGCGGTGGTGGACGAAATTCGCGCGGGCGGCGGCGAAGCGGTGGCCAATTATGACAGCGTGGCCGAGCGCGACAGCGCCGCAGCGATTGTCCAGACCGCGATCGACAATTACGGCCAGGTGGATATCGTCATCAACAATGCCGGAATCGTGCGGGACAAGACGTTCCACAAGATGAGCCTCGACGATTACGAGTTCGTCGTGCAAGTCCATCTGCTCGGGTCGGTCTACGTCACCCACGCAGCCTATCCCCATATGCGCGAGGCTAACTACGGACGCATCCTAATGGTTTCGTCCAATTCGGGCATCTACGGGAACTTTGGACAGACCAACTATTCTGCCGCCAAGATGGGCGTGGTCGGGTTCATGAACACGCTCAAGCTTGAAGGCGCGCGCCACAACATCACCGTCAATGCGCTGGCCCCGTTGGCCGCAACGCGCATCGCAGAACCGTCCGGGATCTTCAATACCTACGACCCGGAGCTGGTGACCACCGAAGCCGTCGCGGCAATGGTGACCTATCTTGTGAGCGAGGATTGCACGGATTCCGGCAACATCATCGCGGCAACGGCGGGCTACTATTCACGCATTCAGATTGTCGAAAGCGAAGGTGTGCAGGTCGATCCCCGGGCCGATATATCGCCGGAAAAGATCGCGGAGATGTGGGCCGACATCGTCGACGTTCGAAATCCGCAGCCTTTCGAGGATGCGGTCTCCAATCTCAATGCGGTGATGGCCAAGGAGTAGGCCGTTCAGTCCCGGCGTAATTCGCGCTTGAGGATGGCGCCGGCCTCCGCGATCGAGGCGCGGGAGCGCTGATACAGGCGCTGCCACATCCAGATGAAATGGGTCATTCCCTCCTCGACCTTGAGCTGGTGAGGCACGCCGGCCGCCGACAGGTTTTCGGAGAGCAAGCGGCTGTCATCGACCAGCGGGTCAAGATCGCCCACCATCACCCAGGTATAGGGAAGGCCGGACAGGTCTGCGTGGGCCGGGGCAATACGAGGATCCAGCGGATCCGCGTCATGGCCCTCCAGGTAGCCATCCCAGATCCACTGCATCTGGGCAACGGTCAGCCCGAAGCTGCCATCCCCGATCTCTTGCCATGACGGTGTGTCCACATCCAGCAAGTAAACACCATAGACGAGCGCCAGCGCCTGCACGGCGCCGGTTTCCTTGAGCTCGCATCCCGCATACAAGGCCAGGGTGGCGCCGGCGGAATCGCCACAGAATGCGATGCGCGCGGGGTCGAGACCGTTGGCCGCCCCCTCTTCCAGTATCCAGTTCGCGGCCGCCATCGTCTCGTCGACCGGCACCGGGAAACGGTGTTCCGGCCACAACCGGTAGTCGATGCTCGCCACCGCGCAGCCGCTCTCGATCGCCAGGCGGCGGCAAATCTGGTCGTAGACCTCTACGTCCCCGGTCCACCAACCACCGCCATGAATGAACATGGTGACCGGCACACCTCGCTCGTCCGTCGGGAAATAGAGCCGCGTCAGGAAGGAGCCGTGCGGCCCACCGATCATGACGTCCCGCACCTCGTCGACAGCAAGCACGCCGTCAGGCTGGTTCAGATAGGCATAGTAGCGCGCCCGCGCTGCCCGCGCGGCCTCGACACCCACATCGGCCGGGTCCGGCAGTGCCGCCCCCACGTCCTTGAGTTCGTCAAAGACGGCCTGGAGTCCGGGATCGACTGGTGATGGCATGGTTCGGCCTCTCTGATTTGCGAATTCTTATCCGACGCCCAGCGTCAGCCCACCGTCGACGACAAGCGTGGCACCGGTGACATAGCGCGCCTCGTCAGACGCCAGAAACAGTGCGGCGTAGGCGACATCCCAGGCATCCCCAACACGATCCATGGGAACTTGCGCGTTGCGCGCCTTCCACAATTCGTCGACATCCACATCGGCGTAAGCGCCCTGCAGGGAATGCGCGACCATCGGCGTCTGCATCAGGCCGGGCAGAACCGCATTACAACGAATATTGTCAGGTGCGTATTGACGCGCGATCACCCGGGTCATCTGGGTCATCGCGGCCTTGGTCGTCGCATAGGAAATATAGGGCACGCCAAGCCAACGTTCGCCGGCGATGGACGACACATTCACGATGGCGCCCTCGCCCTGCTCGAGCATATGTGGAATCGCATACTTGCTGGTCAGATAGGCGCTCTTCAGGTTGACGTCATGAACCCTGTCCCAGCTCTCCTCGCTGGTATCGACGGGACCGCCGACTTCCGCGATGCCCACATTGTTGTGCAGGACGTCGATCCGGCCGAAGCCGGTGACGGCGGCTTCAATCATCGCGGCGACCTGGCCGCTGTCGGTCACGTCGACCGCGAAAATGTCGGCCGTTCCCCCCTCACCGACAATGATATCGGCGGTCTCTCTGGCGGCATCGGAATTGACGTCGGCGCAAAGCACCCTGGCGCCCTCGCGGGCGTACACCACGGCCGTTGCTTTGCCGTTGCCCCATCCATCGCCGATCGAACCCGCACCGGTGACGATCGCGACCTTGTCCGTGAGCCGGTCAGCCATCCGCACTACCCTCGGTTTCAAGCTGATTGCGCAGCTCGCGTTTAACGATCTTGCCGTAGTTGTTCTTCGGCAAAGACCCTGCAACCCGGTATTCCTTGGGCCGTTTGAACCGCGCGATGTTCTCGAGGCACATCCGGTCGAGCTCTGCGGTATCGATGTCCTCACCTTCGTTCGGGGTGACAAAGGCAATCACCTCCTCGCCCCATTCCGGGTGCGGCCGCCCGACCACAGCGCATTCCAGGACCGCGGGATGGCGCAGCAGCACCTCCTCGATCTCCCGCGGGTAGATATTGCTGCCGCCAGAAATGATCATGTCCTTCGAGCGGTCCTTGAGGGTCAAGTACCCGTCCGCATCGAAGGCTCCCATATCGCCGGTGTGCAGCCAGCCGCCACGCAGAGATTCGGCGCTCACATCCGGGCGGTTCCAATAACCACGCATGACGACAGCGCCATGAACCAGGATTTCGCCCACTTCGCCGACCGGAAGGTCGCGATCGTCCCCGTCGGCAACCTTCACCTGCACGACAGACTGGGCGTAGCCCACGGAGGCCAGGCGTTCTTCATGGCGCGGATGGTCGGTGTCGACATGGTCTTCGCGTGGAAGAACGGTGATGCACATGGGGCTCTCACCCTGGCCATAGATCTGCACGAATTTCGGCCCGAATCGGTCAAGTGCCTGTTTCAAATCGGCCACGTACATCGGCCCGCCACCATAGGTCACGGTGCGCAGGTTTGCCGCGTCACCACCCCCCGAATGACCGACGAGACGTTTCACCATCGTTGGTGCTGCAAATAAAGAAACCTCTTCATGGTGTTGAAATAAATCAAATATTTCCTGTGGTTCGAAGCCGCCGGATTCGGGGACGACCTGTCGCGCGCCAACCGCCAGATGGGGGATGCCGTAGAAGCCCGAACCGTGGGACATGGGCGCCGGATGGAGCGCCGCACCGTTAACCGGCACCCGGTCCACATCGATGAAATAGGTCAGCATCATCTCCCACAGATTGCGGTGCGAAAGCATCGCGCCTTTGGGGTTGCCCGTGGTTCCGGACGTGTAGAACAGCCAGGCGAGGTCATCGTCGCCGCGATCGACCATTTCCATGGGGTCCGCGTCGCGAAAACCGGCATATTCCTTTTCGCCGACAACCACGATACGGGCCTTACTGCCCGCGATCTCCACACCCTTGGCGGCCTTCTCCGCCAGATCCGGGGTCACGAACAGCGCCCCGGTACCGGCATCGTCGATGATGTAGGCCAGTTCCTTTTCGTGCAGCTTGTTGTTGATGGGCAGTGCGGTGAGCCCGGCATGCAGGGCGCCGTGGAATGCCTCGAGATATTCCGGCGTGTTGGTCATGAACAGACCCACACGGTCATCGGCCGCAAGGCCGAGCTCCCCTCGCATGACCCCAGCCAAACCGCTCGCATGCCTGGCCAGCGTCCCATAGTCGCAATAATCCACGGTTCCATGGGAAAGCGCGATGCGGTCAGGAAACGATTGCGCCGCACGCACCAGCAACTGATTGAGATTCATGGAAAACAGCACCTCCCCGGTCCTAGAATGGCGCAGGCGGCTATGCCGAACAAGATGGCGGAGGAACTGATGGCGTATGAGCTCTATTACTGGCCGACGATCCAGGGGCGCGGCGAGTTTGTCCGTCTGCTGCTCGAAGATGTGGGGACGGACTATGTCGACGTGATCCGCCAGCCCGAAACCGACGGCGGCGGAATGGACGCTCTGTTGGCAGTGGTTGCGGATTCCGGGCACTTCGCGCCACCGATCCTCAAGGATGGGGATACCATCGTCTCCCAGACCCCTCTGATCATGGATTATCTGGGCACGAAGCACGATTTAACCCCGTCGGATGAAGCCGAGCGGCGCGACGCGCTGCGCCTGTCGATGCTGCTGGCCGACTTTCTGGTCGAGGCGCACGATGTGCACCATCCGCTGGCAAAAGAGTTCTACTACGAAGACCAGCGCGACGAGGCGTTGCGCCGCGCGCCCAGCTTCCGGAACATGCGCGTCCCGAAGTTCTACGACTATTTCGAACGAACAATCGCCGCGAACGCTGGATACCTGGTGGCAGGCACCCTAAGCCATGCGGACTTCTCGCTGTTCCAGGTGATCGAGGGGATGCGCTACGCCTTCCCTGAAGCCTCGGCGCGGCTCGAGCCCGACCATCCCGGCATCACAGCCCTGCACGGTACGATTGCCAGCCGGCCGCGCATCCAGGCCTACCTGGATTCAAGCCACCGCATCGCGTTCAACGAACACGGGATCTTCCGGCACTATCCGGAGCTGGATGGCTGAGGCGCGCCCGAAAGCGCCTTCCCGATCAGAACGGGAAATCGTCATCGTGGCGATTGACCTTCTGAATGCGTCGCAGGGTGACGCTATCATCACCGCAAAGGTTGATCTCAGTGTCCGTGCCCGCGTCGTTGGTGGCTGACACCAGGTAGGAAAAATACGAGAAACCGAATTCCCGGATATCCCGACGATCACCGGAGCCGCTGTTGGCCTCGATCTCCGTTATCGCACAGTCACCGTCGCGGCCGCTCAGTAGATCGCGCCCACTGCTGCCCGTGAGGTGGTCATCCCCACGCGTTCCTCGCCGAAAAGCCATATTTTCGCGCGCGTCCGGATCGTTGGCGTATCCCGGGCGCACACACGGGGCCGTTCCACTTGCGGGAAGGAAAACCCAAACTGGTTAACTTTGGATGTATTTCGGCGTCGGAACTGCCCTCAATTCACGGCAATTCCGTGACAAATGCAGGTTAATTTATTGCAGACGATAGTCCGGTTCAGCCGGCAGCAAGCCGTGGGCGGATGACCTCCTTGTGGAACCGGGCCATTTCCTCAAACACGGGCATAACCTCGGGTTCGCTTCCATCATCGCGAAACTCACGATACAGCGCATAAACATTGCCGATGAACCGCTCCGCATCTCCCCAGGTGTCGTAGTCGGCGAGTGATATTTCGCAGGCCGCATCCCATTCCGACAGGCCAGCATCGAAGCATTTCCGGGTCTCGGCCTCGATATAGTCGAGATACCCCTTGAAGACCCGTACATGATCATTGTCGGTGACCGGACCGTGACCCGGCACCACCACATCCGCGTCTAGCGACAGGATGATGTCGCAGGCCTTTTGCCAGTTCCCGATGGGGCCGTCCCAGATCACCGGATGTCCGCCGTTGAAAATGATATCGCCGGTGTAGATCACCCGGTCGCCGGGCAAATGGGTCAGGATGTCGCCACGGGTGTGTGCCGGTCCCACATTGTAGAGTTCGATCTCCCGGTCCCCGCACTTGAGGCTCATCCGGTCATCGAAGGTGGTAGTCGGAGGTGTCAGTTGGATTCCCGAAAAGTCAAAGGGCGCAAAACAGTGCTCCAGGAACTCTCCCATCACACCAAGGTTCTGGGCATTCGCCATCATTTCCTCGAGACGCGACGGCGGAAAATGGTCGAACTCTTCCGCGCAGCCGCTCGACGCTATGATCTCGGCATCGCCGACCAGCTGGTTGCCCCAAACATGGTCGGCATTAGCATGGGTGTTCAGTAGGCGACTTATATTTCCCGCGGCCGGCACCGCGTCACGCATGGTCTTCAGCATTTCCCCAGTCAAGGGCAGATCGAACAGGGTGTCGACCAGGACGGTCTCCTCCCCATCCACAATCAGACCCGCATTCGACCAGCCCCAGCCGCCATCCGGCAGCAAATAGGCGTACAAGCCATTACCCACTTCGTGCAGGCCCTTGGTGTATTGCCACTTCGCCATCGCTCGTCACTCCCCCGCTTACACCCAATTACCGCAGCATAGCCCAACGTCCGGCCATGCAAACGGCGGCTACGTGTCGATGAAGTTCGCCGCGCGCAGCAACAGGGCCCGGTTCACCCCGTCGGAATGCAGGAATGCCGCGGCATCGCGTACCAGCTTCTCCACGCCCGCTTCCTTCATGTAACCATGACCGCCGTGGATCTCGAGGGTCCATGTCGCGATCTGCCATGCCGCCTGGGAGGCCATGACCTTGGGCAGTGAGCCCAGCGACATATCCCAGCCCTCATCGGGGTGATCCGCCAGATACGCGGCCTTGTGCGTGTATGAGCGCGACGCATCGATCAGCATTTTCATCTCGGCGATCTGGGCCCGGATGCCGTCATGTTCGATCAGGCGCTTGCCGCCCTGGATGCGTGTCTGGGCCCAATCGAGTGACTTTTCGTACAAGGCAACGGCAACACCGAGGATGCTGCAGGCGGCGAAGATATTGCTCGACGGACCGAATGTGCGCCGAATGACATGCCCCTCATGAGGTTCTCCGACTACGTTCTTGTCGGGAATAAAGCAGTCGGTAAACAGAAGTTCGGAATTATTGGCCAGACGCTCGCCCATCTTATCGTGGACGCGGCCGACCGTGAATCCCGGATGCCCGCGTTCAAGCAGAAAGACCGTTGCCCCATCGAGCATCGTTTTCTCCGGATCGGTCTGCATATGCACCAGGAAGAAACGCGACCGATTCGAGTTGGAGATGAAGTGCTTCATCCCGTTCGCGATCCAGCCGCCGTCTGTTTTTACCGCACGCGTAGTATAAGGCGCCGGATAACCGACGATCCCGTTGGAGCCGTTTTCGGGTTCCGTGCCACAGATGCTCAGTATCGCACGCGGATCGTCGCGGAACGGGATGAGCGTACGTGCGCGTTGCTCTTCGTTCAGCACCCGCTCCATGTGCTTTCCGATCTTGAGCGTCTGGGCGAAGACGACCGAAGTGCCGAGATCGCCACGCGCCAGTTCCTCGATCACCATGGCCGTCGTCAACGTGTCAGTATCCATGCCGCCATACTCTTCCGACAGGCTCATCGTCCGCAGGCCAAACGCATCCGCCGCTTCGACAATCTCCCATGAGAAACTGTCCTCCGGGTCCGTTTGGGCATCGAGTTCTGCGGCACGCGGCGTGACTTCTTGCTCCACGAACCGGCGAACCGATTCCAATATCGCGCGCTGCTCTTCGGATTGAATGAAAATTTCGTCCATCGTCTTCCCCAGGAAGCCGGTGCCGCTCAGCCCTGCTTCACCTTACTGTCTAAGAAAACCACCGCTCCGTTCGTGCGAACCGGCAGAACCCGATTGACAGGCTACCATTTGAAGAACTCGGCTGTCCGCAACAGCACCATCTTGTTGACGCCGTCGGAATGCAGGAACGCGGCGGCGCCACCTCTTCTTCAATGAACCGCCGTACCGTATCCAGAATGGCGCGCTGCTCTTAGGTTTGTATGAACCTCCACAAAGTTCCCCCGTACATGTGTTTACGCCGCAGGCTAGGATGCCGCCGCGCTACACACACTGTCCCGGTTGGACGGCTGTCAGACGTTTATGTAGGTCAATTGGCAGTTATGATCACAACCGGGCGCTACTGTTTGACGAGCTTGTTCTTGAGCACGCCGATGCCGGTTACCTCGAGTTCAATGACATCGCCATCCGACAGATACTTGTCGTGCTCCAGTCCGCATCCCCAGCCGACCGTGCCCGATGCGAAGAACTCACCTGGGAAAACAGTTTCGGCCCTCGAGGTATGCGCGATGCAGTCCTCGAACTTGTGATACATCTCGCCCGAATTACCCCGCGAACGTTCCTCGCCATTGATGCGGACGATCATCTCGGCGTCGTAGGGATCAAATGCATCCGCCGTGACAATGCACGGACCGATGATGTTTCCGGTATCAAAATCTTTGCCCTTGCCGGGTCCGAATCCCGCCGGCATTTCCCGCGACTGGGTGTCCCGCGCCGAAATATCGTTGAAGATCGAATAACCGAAGATCATGTCTGTGGCATCTTTCGGATCAATATCCTTGCCCTGCTTCCCGAGCCAGCAACCGAATTCCATCTCATAGTCGAGCAACTCCGAAAAAAATGGCCTGACGACGTCCACGCCGGTGCCAATCACGCTCAGGCGACTGGGCTTGTAGAACAACGGCTGGTCGTACCAGATCTGCGGGATGGCAAACATGCCCTCGGCTTCGAAACGCTTGAGTGCCTCTTCCGGATCGGGCTCGGCCTGGGCCCTTTTCTTGCGGAGCATTGCGTTCGCGTTGATCAGGTGACGTTCAAAACACAGAAAATCCCGTATCTGCGGCGGTTGCGGGACCGGGGTCAGTAGTTGAACATCGTCCAGAGCGACGGTGACCAGGCCCGCCGCGGCGATCTCCTTAGCCCGCGCTACTGCCGGGTCTCCGGTTTCGATCAGCGCGAGCATGGTCGCGAAATACGGCTGATCGTCGGCAGCGGCTAAATCAACCACGCGCGTGTCATCATCCGTCAACGCGCCGACACGCTCTTCACCGCCCGAAGCGGTAAAAGTCACCAGTTTCATCGTCTTTCCCCCGTTACTCGGCAGCGACCTGCTGTTGGCTGCTGCCGCCCCTGAATGGCTTGTTAAATTCGCCGTCTTTCATGATCGCCAGGAACCGGTCCGGATCCTGGAGAATTGCTATGTCTTTCGATGGATCTCCGTCGACCAGCAGGATATCGGCCAAGGCGCCTTCCGTGATCACACCCAGTTCGCCCGCCAGCCCCATGAGCTCGCCCCCGGCTTCGGTCGCGGCCTGAATGGCCTCCAGCGGACTGAATCCGAACAGATCCACGAACATCTGCAGATCGCGCGCGTTCCGGCCGTGGGGGTTCCATTTGAAGCCATAGTCCCCACCCGGCAATACCCGAATGCCACGCTTGCGCAGATCGGCCATAGTCTCGCTGACGACCTCGATTTCCTTTTCCGCCCGGGCTCGGACGTAATCGCTGGTCGACACGCCGTATTTCTCACCTTCGGTAAGCCGGCCGTAGGGCAGCCCCATCGCCGGCGCGACAAACACCTCGTCCTTTGCGGCTTCGAGCATATCCTTGGCTTCCTCATCGGCCAAGGTCGCGTGATAGACCATCTGCACACCATTACGGACGCACATTTTCACGGCCTCGGCCGAGCGCGCATGGGCCGCGACCATCCGGTTACGCTGCCGCGCCACCTCGCACACGGCTGCCACCTCGTCATCGGACATGGCCGTGTCCTCGGCCAGCGGATCAGGGCCCGACCCCGGCGCCGACGGGACGATCTTGAAGACATCGACCCCCGCCCGCGCAGCCTTGCGGCAGGCGGCGCGAAACGCATCCGGCCCGTCGAGGACAAGCGAATAGGCATCATCCAGCCCTATGTCACCGAACCCGCCGGTGACCGTCATCTGGCGTGTCGCGGCCTTGAGACGCGGTCCCGGAATGTCGCCGGCGTTGATCGCGTCGCGGATCGCCACTTCCAGATCGTCACGCGCGGAACTGCCGCTGAACATGGCCGTGTAGCCGTGATCGAGGAGTTTTCGCGCATTTTTCACCGTCTCCAGCGTGTGACGCTCTGCCGATAGCGAATTGATGTCCTCGAGATTGGGGGCATCCAGAAAACTCAGATGGGCGTGGGAATCGATCAAACCCGGCATCAGGGTCGCCCCGCCGCCGTCGACGATCTCCGCATCGGTGGCGTCGGGTGCAATATCGCGCCCCACCGCGACAATCCGGTTACCGCGAACGTGAACGTGACCGGCAAAGGGTTCGGTCCCGGTGCCATCGAGAATGGATACATTGGTGATGAGCTTCTCGGTCATGACAGCTTCCTCCTCAAAGCCCGTTCATTGAACCGCCCGGCTCAAGAGACTGTCAACCGCGCCCGCCGCATGCCTGACGCGTGGATCGGACGTGATCATTCCGATATACCTTCCCCGCAAATAGAAACGAAGGACCGTCCACGTGCCTGAATTACCGAAATACAGCGGCGTCTGGCCGGTCGCCCCGACACCCTTTACCGAGACGGGGGAACTCGATCTCGACGGAGTGAAGCGTGTCCTCGACTGCATGGTTGATCAGGGCGTCGACGGTATCTGCATCTTGGCCAACTTCTCCGAGCAGTTCCTCTTATCGGATAGCGAGCGCGATGTGCTGACGCGGCTGTGCCTGGAGCATGTGGCCGGTCGGGTGCCGGTCATCGTGACGGCCAGCCATTTCGCAACCGATATCGTCGTCGCCAGGGCGAAACAGGCCGCCGAACTTGGCGCGGCCATGATCATGCTGATGCCGCCTTATCATGGCGCGCTGCTGCGCGGGACGCCGGAGCAAATTTTCGAACAGTTCTCCGCCGCCGGTGAAGCCGGGATCCCGATCATGGTGCAGGACGCCCCGCTGTCGGGAACCGACCTGCCCGTCAGCCTGCTGGTGCGGATGGCCCGGGAAATCGAACAGGTGAAATGCTTTAAGATCGAGTGCGCGCAGGCTTCAAACAAACTGCGCGCGCTAATAGCCGAAGGCGGCGAGGCCATCGAGGGACCGTTCGACGGCGAGGAGGGAATCACCCTGCTGGCCGATCTGGATGCCGGCGCCACCGGATGCATGACCTCAGCCATAATCCCGGACCTAGTGCGTCCGGCTATTACGGCGCATCTGGGCGGCGATCGCGAGACCGCAAAAGCCATCTATGAGCAGGTGTTGCCACTAATCAACCACGAGAACCGTCTTTGCGGCTTCCGGGCCGCCAAGGCAGTCATGATGGAAGGCGGCGTGATCACTTCGGACTTCTGCCGGCATCCGATCGCACCGCTCGGACCCGAAGTTCGCGCAACGCTGCTGCACCTCGCCGCGGCGCTCGAACCCCTCGCGTTGCGCTGGGGAAAATAGTCTTCCCCAGACCCGCGCATCGCCAACCCGGACATGTCATAAGAGGCCATGGAAAACGAGATTGAGTTTGTACAGGCAAGCCGCGAAGACCTCGACACGATGATCGAGTGGGCCGCGAAAGAAGGCTGGAACCCCGGCCTGAACGATGCCGAATGCTTCTGGGCCGCTGATCCCAAGGGCTTCTGGACAGCCCGGCGCAACGGCGAGATGGTCGCATGCCTATCGCTGGTCGGGTTCAGCCCGATCTTCGCATTCCTGGGCTTCTTCATTGTCCGGCCCGATTGCCGCGGACAGGGGTTCGGCGACGCTCTTTGGCAACATGTCGCAGAACTGTTCGGACGCCGCAGGGTCGTTGGGCTTGATGCCGTCCCGGAGCAGGTCTACACCTACCGGAAGGCTGGATACTTCCGGACACATCGCAATGTCCGATACGGCGGCACGCCCAACCTCGATGCGGTCGCCAGCGGTACCGACGATCTCGTCACCATCGGCACGCACCACCTGGCCGCGATCAACGCCTATGACGAAGAGTTCTTTCCATCGACCCGGGACGTCTTCCTGAATGCCTGGCTGACCGCGCCCGGTCATGTGAGCAAGGCCGCCATCACCAGCGGTGAAGTGCGCGGTTACGGCGCCATTCGTCCATGCCGGGAGGGCCACAAGATCGGCCCGCTGTTTGCCAACGACCTGGAAACGGCCGAGCGCCTGTTCAGCAATCTGGTGACGGAATCAGGTGCCGGGCAGGTCTATCTCGACCCGCCTTTTGCGAATGACGATTCACTCGAAATGTGCGGCCGGCTGGGCCTGGAACCGATTTTCGAAACGGTCCGCATGTACCGGGGCGGAATGCCACCGAAACTGCGTTTCCCCGGAATGTTCGGAATTACGTCATTCGAGCTCGGCTAACCGCGTCGAATCTGGACTTGCACAAACCGCACGCGTAGGCTTCGCACACCTCAAAACGGGGTCCTGGCCGCCGGAACCGGCGAGGTTTTACACTTGTGAAACGCACCGCGACTGGACAACCAGCACGCCTCAGACCCAAAATCGGGTCAACAAAACAGAACAACCTTTGGCCTCAGGGGGAAATCCATGGCGAAGAAATCCAAAGTCATCATTTCATGCGCGATCACGGGCGCAATCCACACACCGACCATGTCGGACCATCTTCCGATCACACCAGACGAGGTCGCCCAGGCTTCGATCGAAGCCGCCGAAGCCGGCGCCTCCATCATCCATCTGCATGCACGTGATCCGGAGAACGGCAAGCCGACACCGGACCCCGACGTCTTCATGGAGTTCCTGCCCCGCATCAAGCAGAACACGGATGCGGTGGTGAACATCACCACCGGCGGTGGTCTGGGCATGACCGTGGACGAGCGCATCGCTGCCGCCGTCCGCGCCGAGCCCGAAGTCACCTCCTTCAACATGGGCTCGATGAACTTCGGCATCTTCGGTCTCGCAAATCGCTACGACGAGTGGAAATACGATTGGGAGAAGCCGTACCTGGAGATGACCGACGACTTCATCTTCACCAACACCTTCAAGCAGATGGAGTACATCATCTCCGAGCTTCACGATAAGCGCGGGGTGAAGTTCGAGCATGAGTGCTACGACGTCAGCCATCTTTACAACACCGCATACTGGTACAATGAGGGGCGCCTGAAAGGCCCGATCTTCCTGCAGTTCATCTTCGGGATCATGGGCGGCATCGGCGCCGAGCTGGATCACCTTATGCACATGAAGGCGACCGCCGACCGCCTGTTCGGTGACGACTATGTCTTCTCCGTTCTGGCCGCGGGCCGTCACCAGATGAACTTTGTGACCCAGTCCGCGCTCATGGGCGGCAGTGTACGCGTCGGCCTCGAGGATTCACTCTACATCGGTAAGGGCAAGCTCGCGGAATCGAACGCTCAGCAGGTCGCCAAGATCAAGCGTATCTGCGAGGACCTGTCTCTCGACATCGCCTCGCCGGACGAAGCCCGCGAGATCCTCGATCTCAAGGGCGGCGATATGGTGAAGTTCTAGCCACACGCCGAAAACGCGTACGAAACCGGATAGATCATAAGACACGCGCCGCGCTGACATTGTTTGCGCGGCGCATCCGGTCAAACACCCCGGACGGTCCGGGAGGAGAGAAAAATGGCCAACAACCCCATCGACGGATTCACCGTCACCAAAGAGGACTTCAAGTTCATCGGCGAAGGCCTGCAGCGGCCGGAATGTATTCTAGCCGAGAAGAACGGCGACCTGTGGGCCGCGGATGCACGCGGCGGCGTGGTCCGCATTAAGCCGGATGGCAGCCAGGAAATCATCACCCAGTCACATGACGCCGCAGCCTTCGAGACATCCCACAACGATGCGGAAAAGTTCGTCGACGGCACTCTGCCCAACGGTCTGGCCTTCGCCAGCAACGGCGACATCCTGATCTCGAACTTCGGCACGGACTGCCTTGAGCGCATGACCCGCACCGGCGAGACGGAAGTGATGTTCGACACGGTCGACGGCGAGGAGATCGGCAAGGTCAACTTCGTCGCCCGCGACAGCAAGGAGCGGATCTGGATTACCGTCTCGACGATGCTCCACGACTGGCCCAAGGCGATTAACCCAAACATCATCGACGGCCGGATCCTGCTCTACGAAGAGGGCAAGGGCGTGCGGATCGTCACCGACGATGTCCACTTCTCCAACGAGTGCAAGCTCGACGCGAACGAAGAATGGCTCTACGTCGTCCAGACTTGCGGCCGCAACATCGCGCGCTACAAGATTGCCGATGACGGCAGCCTGGGCCCGAAGGAAATTTACGGCCCGAGCGACCACGGGCGCCTGATCGACGGGATTGCCTTCGATGAATTCGGCAATCTGTGGGGCACGCATGTCATGAATGACGGCATCTTCGCCATCAAGCCCGACGGCGATCTGCACATCGTCTTCGACGATTCCAATCCCGAAGAGGTGAAGCGGCTCGACGATGCGTTCCAGGCCGAAGAGGTCACGGCCGAACTGCTGCTCGAAATGGGTGGCGAGATCGCGACCTGGTGTGCGTCGGTCACCTTCGGTGGGCCGGATCTGAAGACGGTGTATGTCGGTTCGCTGCGTGCGACCAACATCCCCTACTTCCAGTCACCGGTGGCGGGCCTGCCGATGGTCCACTGGAACGACAGCTTCTAGGCGTCCAGCGCGTCAGAATGAAAAATGGCCGGGTCGATCCCGGCCATTTTTATGTCCAGTCGCTGGTGAACTCTGCGGGATCGGGACGATCCTTGGCAAGCGGCGGCTCATCGGTGCTACCGAGATACACGAAGCCGACCAGTTCATCCTCATCCGCCAGGTCGAAGGCGGCCCGCACCAATGGATCGTGCGCATTTCGGCCCGTCAGCACGATGGCTCCGTAGCCCATCGCCTGGGCGGCCAGAACCAAATGCTCCATGGCGGCGGCAGCCGCCACCACCTGCTCGATTACGGGCACCTTGGGGGCGCGCGACGGATCGACCTTGGCGCAGACCGCGATGATCATCGGCGCACGCAGCGGCCGCCCCTGCTCTTTCTCGATGGCGGCGCTCGGGGCGAAGGGATCGCGCTCAAGCAACGCCTTGCCGAACAGATCACCCAGCTTGTTGCGCGCCTCGCCCTCGATGATGTGGAAGCGCCAGGGGCGCACCGCCCCGTGGTCGGGCGCGCTGCACGCGGCGGCGAGCATCCGCTCGACATCGGCGCGTGGCGGCGGCGTGCCACCCACCATCAAACGCGGCGGCGTCGAGTTCCGGTTGATCAGCCCGTCGAGCATGACGTTGGTGTTGTGAGGGTCGGCTTCGGCCATGTTGGATGTCCGTCGGTTGCGCGAGAGGTTCAAATATGGCTTCGGTGTGCGCCTGACAAGTGGGAAGCGGTTCAGTTGAGCCCGTCAGCGACAGAATCGATCGGAATGGCAATCTCCAGACTGTCACCCCCGCCGCCCACACAGGTGGCCACGTGCACGCCGTGGACCACGAGCGCATCGCCGGAAATTCCGAGGATCGGCGAGCCGGAATCCCCGCCGACCGCGTCGCAGCCGTGAAACAGCAACCCGCCGGTGTTCCGCGTATCGTCGACCGGGCAGCCCTCGTCGATCGTCAGGATGTGGGGCTCGTCCTTGCTGTAACCCGCCTGTATGTATTCCTGCACCGGTGTGCTGGACAATCCGAGGGTCACAGTTACCGTCACATCGTCAATGGGCTCTGCCAGGTGCAGGGTGGCCCAATCATGAGGTCGGAACCGTCCGCCATCGTTGAGTGTCACCAACGGGTCGCCCAATGTGTAGTCCACCACCTTGTCATGGGCCATGAACTCGCCACGTCGGTAACCGGCCAGGAAGTTGACGGAATCGGGCACGAGCCAATTCAGGGTCCGTTTGTTCCACTGACAATGGGCCGCCGTGAGGACCTCGCGCGGCCCGAACACCGGTACAAGAACCCGCCGATGTGGGTGTTCGCCCAGCTGACGGCGCTCCAGGGATAATCGCTGGAATCGATGATGCGCCGATTTTCCGAACCCTTGATCCCGGGCAACAGGCGTTTATTGAGAGCCGCCAGGTCGGCGTCCTCCGCCACTCCGATCGGCGCTCCCGATAGCAACACCGCTGCCATTACGAACGCGACAACGCGAAACAGGGTCAGCCCTCGATCGTGACCTGCACGTCGCCTATACCGGCGAACCGTGCTGTTACATCCTTGGCACCACCCAGCGGCTTGGGCACCGCAGCAGCGCCGGTCGTCAGATAATCACCGGCCTTGATCCCCACCCCGCGGGCGGAAAAATGATTGACGATCCAGGCCACCGACCAGACCTCGTCGCAACGCGCCGGCAGGGGCATGCCTTCGGAGACCTGTTTGCCATCGAACAGCAGCTCAATATCCAGCGTCTTGAGTTCACGCTCGCGCCAGTGCGGAATGTCGGGCCCGGCGACAAAGCCCATCGCCGCACCATTGTCGGCCGCCAGATGAACCATTGGCTGGTTGAGCGGGTCGTTCATGCGCGGCACCGCCATCTCGATCCCGATGATCGCGCTGTCGACGGCACCTAACACCTCATCGACGGTGTATCCGCCATCGCGGGCCGGAAGATCGGCCCCCATACAGAACGAGACTTCGGCCTCGACCAACGTTCCCGGTCCGAAGTCGGCGCGCTGCAGGGTTCCGCCACTCGCCACCGTGAAGTCGCGGAACATCACGCCGGCCATCGGCCCGTCCCGGCCCGCCTTCTCAAGCATCGGCGGATTGGTAAAGCCCGCCTTGTATCCGGCCGCATCGAGCCCCAAGCGATCGAGCAAGGCGATCTGAACCTGCACCGCTTCCGCAGCGTTCGAAGGCCCGCATTCGACGGGCAAGTCGTCGATCGTCGTACGCCCGCGAAACGCGGCGGCGAGGATATCGGCGGCCTGGGCCACCTGTGCGTCGTTCAAGGCCATGTTTCTCTCCCGAGATCAGTATCCCGTCGAACGGTCGACGGCCCAAAGTTGCGGTTCCCCTTCCCAGTCGCGCCGGATGATTTCAGCCACCTGCGGCGCCACGGTCTCGGCCCGCACCCTGCGCGCCGTATGGGGCATAATCGTGACGCCCTCATGTAACCAGAGCGGACTGTCCTCTGGCAACGGCTCGGGCTTGGTGGCATCCAGTGTCGCGCCGGCCAATTGACCACTGTCGAGCGCCGCGATGAGGTCGTGATCGACAAGATGCGCGCCACGCCCCAGGTTGATGACCGCCGCGCCCTCGGGCATTTGCGCAAACAGCCCGGCGTTCAGGATGCCGTCCGTTTCGCCTGTCAGGGGCAGCAAACACACCAGAATGTCGGTGCGCGCCAGGAAAGGCCGCAAACCGTCGGGCCCGCTGAATATCTTGATGTCGGGATCGTCGCGCCGGGTTCGCGTCCAGGCCGCCACATCGAAACCGAGGCCCTGTAGCACCCGGGCCGGCGGCTGCGCCAGCGCACCGAAGCCCATGAACCCGACCCTCTGCTCCGGGGGTGTCTTCTGGGGGATGACCCGCCATTCCCGGCGCCGCTGCTGGGCCAGGTAGGTCGGCAGGTGGCGATGGTGCCGCAGGACATGCAGCACCGCATACTCGGTCATCGCCGGATCCCCATCCGGAGGTCCGGTTCGCACGAGCGGCACATCGGGCATGTGCGGGCTTGAAAGCAGATGATCGAAGCCCGCAAACATCGGCATGACCAGGCGCAGGCTCGGCAGCGCGGGCAATTCCGCCAGGTCCAGAAATCCGGTCAGGAGATACTCGATGACCGCCGGATCGCCCGCGTCCGGCCATAGCCGGACCTCGAGCTCGGGCATCAGCGTTTGGACGCATTCACCCCAGTACTCCGCCGATCCGGTGACCGGAGGCGTAATAAGCAAGACCATTGCTGTAATCCCGCTAGGCGTGGGCTTCCTTATACCAGTCCATGATCTGCTCGCCGGGCACGATCGCGACATCGGAATGGCTCTGGATATAGTCGAGGATGTCCTCGAAATACTTGATCCGGTGGGGCGCGCCGGTCAGGTACATATGAAGGCTGATAGACATGATGCGCGCCGAATCCTCGCTCTCCATGTACAGCCGGTCGAACTGGTCCTTCGAACGTTGGAACATTTCGTCGGACGAGTGCTGCTGCAGGGCCATCATCGAGATGTCGTTGGTCTCGACCGTATAGGGCACCGACATCATCGGCCCCTCGGTGGTCTCGATCTCCACGGGCTGATCGTCGAGGACCCAGTCGGCGACATATTCGATCCCGGCGCGGGCCAGATAGTCGATCGTGTCGAAGGTCTCTGTCATGCCCGGGCTCTCCCAGCCACGGACCTTCTTGCCGGTGAACTTCTGGATCGCGGCGCAAGCCCGGTCGATCTGCTCTTGCTGATCGTCATGCTTGTGCATGGGGCCCTGCACATGGCCGTGGCCCATGAATTCCCAGCCGAGTTCGAGCGCGGCCTCGGCGACCCGCGGATAGGTCTCACAAACCCGCCCGTTCACGGCCATTGTCGGGATGATGCCGCGGTCGCGCAGCGCATCGCGGATACGCCAGAAGCCGACACGCATACCGTATTCATGCCACGCCCAGTTGGGTAGATCGGGGAGCAGCGGCACCCCCATCGGTGGCGGCAGGACCACGCGGGGCATGGGCCGGGCAATATCCCAGTCCTCAACATTGGCGATGATCCACACGGCCATGCGCTTGCCATCCGGCAGCTTCCACTTCGGACGGTCGACAATGGCTGAGTACGGAATGCGATCCTTGAAAATCTTCATCACTTCCCCCGGTTCGGATTCCGCCAATTATGGTCAATCGGTCGGGGGAAAACCAGCGGATGAAGACCCGCTATTCACGCGTTAGACATAGCCCAGTTCGAGCAGGATGAGGCTGAGCTGCGGGTAAGCGATGAGGATCAGCAGAACGATAAACATCGTCACGGCGAACGGGAACGCACCCGCGAAAATATCCGACAGCGAGACCGTTGGATCGTTGATCGCACTCTTGATGACGAAGCAGGAAATGCCCAGTGGCGGGATCAAAAGCCCGATCTCGGTATCGACCACGGTGATGATGCCGGCCAGCAGAGCACCGAGATTTTGAAGTTCTACATGGACACGATGCGGGTGAACAAGCAGCCGATCCTGCGCCAGTGGGACCGCGAATAGTCCGAAGTTAATCTCCCGACCTCAAATGGGGAGCGGTCAGGATCGACCGTTCCCCATTATTTTTTGCGCGTTCGCCATGTAGTATGCCCGACGAATTCCGGCTGTCAGAACCGGATGAACGTGAGGAACCCATGAAGCGCAGCACTAACAGAATACTGACGACCCACACGGGCAGCCTGCCGCGCCCGCAGGATGTGGTGGACTTCCTGTTGGCCGAGGAAACCGATCCGGGCTCCGGCGGTGACGCGATGACGGCCGCTGTCGACCGTGCGGTATCCGAGGTCGTCGCAAAGCAGGTTTCGGTCGGCCTCGACGTGATGAACGACGGCGAACAGGGTCGCGCCGACTACACCATTCATGTGAAGGACCGCCTCACCGGTTATGACGGCCCCAACCAGCCCAAGCCGTCCGGTGCCGACAAAGAGGAATTTCCCGAACTGGCTCAGATGCTCGCACCGTTCCTCACACCCCTCACCCACCGGCCGGCCTGTTCCGGCCCGGTGGAGTGGCGCGACTGGGATGCCGCACAGGCCGACATCGACCGCGCCGCAAGCGTGATCGGCCAGGCGGGTGCCGAGGAGGTCTTCATGACCTCGCCCTCTCCCGGCCAGATTTCGCGGTTCCTGCCCAACCTCTACTATGACAGCGAGGAGGCCTACATTTTCGCCCTGGCCGACGTCATGCGCCGCGAATACGAGGCCATTGTCGATGCCGGCATGATCCTGCAACTCGACTGTCCCGACCTCGCGCTCAGTAGGCACACCATCTTCCGACATCTGAGCCTCGAGGATTTCCGCAAGGAAATCGCTATGCATGTAGATGCGCTCAACCATGCGGTGGAGAACATCCCGGCCGACAAGGTCCGCATGCATATCTGCTGGGCGAGCACCATGGGGCCGCATCACGAGGATGTCCCCCTGATCGACATTGTCGACATCATTCTCGGCGCCAAACCCCAGGCATTCTCGTTCCCCGGGGCCAATCCGCGTCACGCGCACGAGTGGAAGATCTGGCGCGATGTGGAGCTTCCCGACGACAAGTTCATCATTCCCGGCGTCATCGACACCACGTCGAACTTCGTGGAACACCCCGAGCTTGTCTGCGACCGAATTCTCAACTACGCGAGCGTGGTCGGGCGTGAAAACGTGATGGTCGGCGGGGATTGCGGTTTCGGTACCTTTGCCGGGCGCGTGCAGGTCGACCGCAACATCGTCTGGATGAAGTTCGCATCCATGACCGAGGGCGCTCGCATGGCCTCCAAACAGCTCTGGGGCAAGGCCGCGTGAGCCAGCGTTACTCCAGGGGAATGACGATGTGTTCGGCGTAGCCGTGACGTTCGCGCAGACCGTCGTACCAGGCACGCACATTGGGCCGATCCGGCCTTGCGATATCCATCTCGTACCAGCGGTAGATCACGCCGCCGATGGGAATATCGCCCATGGTGAAACTGTCGCCGGCAACGAACGGCCTGTCTTCCAGCGCAGCATCCAGCACGGCACTGATCTCTCCGGCCGCTTTGATACCCTGATCGATCAATTCACCGTCCTGCTGTTCGACAGGTGTGCGGATCAACTGGTGAAACACCGGCCGTAGCGCCGGCCAAAAGGTCGCCGTCTGCCAATCCATCCAGCGGTCCGCATCAGCGCGAACATGCGGGTCCTCGGGCCACAACCCGCCCCGGTCATGCTTTTCCGCCAGATAGCGCAAACAAGCATTGGATTCCCACAGAATGAAGCCGTCATCGTCGATGGTCGGCACCACCCGATTGGGGTTCATGGCCAGATACTCATCGGTGAATCCAAATTTGCCCGCCATGTCGGGGCGCTCATACGAAACGCCCATTTCAGCGCACCCCCAGAGGAGTTTCTGGACATTCGAGGAAGTGTGGCGCCCCCAGATTGTCAGCGACATGTTCGTAGCTCCGTTACCTTCGCGTGCGTGCCGGATAGGAGGTTCAGGATAGAGATCGTGCTGCGAGCCGCATAGACTTGCATCCTCAGAAAGCGTAGAAATTGGGGTGCCGGACCGGCAACAAGGTTCGAATAGACAACCATGGTCGTTAAGGGAGAAGCCGGTTGAAACCCGCACCATTTTCCTATGTGCGCGCCGAAAGCCTCGATCAGGTCTTCGATCTGCTCGACGAGCATGGCGACGAGGCCCGCATCCTTGCCGGCGGGCAAAGCCTGATGGCGACGTTGAACATGCGTCTGTCAGCGCCCGAGGTGCTGATCGACATCAATCATCTCGACGAGTTGAGCCATATTTCGACTGACGGCACGACGCTGCATATCGGCGCGCTGGCCCGCCATTCGCACGTGCTTGCCTCGCCGGAAGTCCAGGAGGTGGCGCCGCTAATTGCCAAGGCCATGCCCCATGTCGCGCACCAGGCCATCCGCAACCGCGGTACGTTCGGCGGCTCCGTCGCCTTTGCCGACCCCGCCGCCGAAATGCCGGCCATGTGCCGGGCCGTCGGGGCAAAGCTCATCCTCCAGGGTCGAGAAGGAAAGCGCAGCGTCGAGGCGAATGATTTCTTCCACGGTCTTTTCGAAACCGACATGAAGCCCGGAGAAATCCTCGTCGGGGCCGACATTCCCATCATTTCAAAGGGCGAACGCACCGCCTTCATGGAACTGGCCCGGCGTCACGGCGACTATGCCATCGTGGGCGTCGGCATCCAGGGCCGGCTCGAGGGCGACAATTTTGCGGATATGCGGCTCGCCTTCCTCGGCGCCGGCGATCGCCCGATTCTGGCGACCACAGCCGCCGCCGCGTTGAACGGACAACCGAACACTGAGGAAACCCTCAAGGCCGCACAGGAGGCACTCGATGCCGACCTGGACCCGATGTCGGACCTGAACGGCCCGCCGGAAATGAAAATGCACCTGGCCCGCGTGCTGACCAAGCGCGCGCTCGCAGAATTCGCGGCCTAGGTAGGGAGACGCTAGATGGATCAGAACGTCGACATCACGCTCAACGTCAACGGACAGGAAGTCACCCGGCGCGTACCCGCGCGCACCAATCTGGTGGATTTCGTACGCTACGAGCTTGAACTCACCGGCAGCCACGTAGGATGCGAACACGGCGTGTGCGGCGCCTGCACGATCCGGGTCGACGGCGATATCGTGCGCGGCTGCCTCATGCTGGCCGCCCAGGCCACAGGCTCGAACGTGGAAACCATCGAGGGCCTGAGCGAGAACGGCACAATCGCCGACCTTCAGCAGGCCTTCCATGAACGCAATGCCGTCCAGTGTGGCTTCTGCACGCCGGGCATGCTGCTGACCGCCGAAGAATTGCTGGAGAAAAACGTCGCGCCGTCACGCGAGGAAATCCGAGAGTTCATCTCCGGCAACTATTGCCGCTGCACGGGTTACCAGGCAATCGTCGACGCGGTCGAGCGGGTCGCCAAGGAGCGCAACGGCTAGGAGCTGTCGGTGTCCGGCACGCACGACCGCGCCGTTCGATCAATACAGTTACGAAACGAAAACGGCGG
>PBWR01000011.1 GCA_002727315.1 Alphaproteobacteria bacterium | reverse complement strand
TGGCCGCGATTCTCGCCTTGTTCTTCGAGGCAGGCACCACGGATATCCCGAGCCTGATGGCCTTCGATGTGCCGGCGGGGCTGCAGACATGGCTGTGGCTGGCGTTTTTCGCTTCGTTTGCGGTCAAGATGCCCATGTGGCCGGTCCACACCTGGCTGCCGGACGCCCATGTCGAAGCACCGACGGCACATCGAAGGCCATCAGGCTCGGGATATCCGTGGTGCCTGCCTCGAAGAACAAGGCGAGAATCGCGGCCAACAGCAAGACCGAACCCGCGAGGGTGTAGAGGAAAAACTTGAACGCCGAATAGACGCGCCGTGGCCCGCCCCAAACACCGATGATGATGAACATCGGGATCAGGACGGCTTCGAAGAAAATGTAGAAAAGCAGGAAGTCAAGCGCGGCGAAGGTGCCGATCATGAACGTCTCGAGGACGAGGAAGGCGATCATGTACTCTTTCACCCGCGTGGTGACCGCCTTCCAGGACGCCAGCACGCAGATCGGCGTCAGGAACGTCGACAGGATCACAAAGAACAGCGAAATCCCGTCGATCCCCATGTGATAGGAGATATCGAATCCGGGTAGCCATTCGACCTTCTCGACGAACTGGAAGTCGGACGTCGTCGGATCAAAGTTGAGCCAAAGAAGTAGACTGATGATAAAGGCCGCCAGGGACGTCCACAGCGCGCCCCAACGGGCGTTCCTCGCAACCTGTTCCTCGGTGCCGCGCGCCGCGAGGATGAACAGCACCCCGACAAGCGGCAGGAAGGTCGTCAGCGAGAGAATAGGGAAAGAATCCATCGACAACCGCCCCTACCGGAAGAACCCAAAGAGGAACCAGCTGGCGAGTAGAACCAGGCCGATCAACATGGCGAAGGCGTAGTGGTAGACGAAGCCCGACTGCAGGCGGCTGGCGCGCGCGGCCAGATCGCGTGTCGCAGCCGCAATGCCGTCAGGACCAACCCCGTCGATGACGGCGCCGTCACCCGACTTCCACAGCCCACGCCCGAGATAGAAGCAGGTGCGCACAAACACCCGGTCGTACAACTCGTCGAAGTACCACTTGTTGAACACGAAGCCATAGACGGGCCGGATCGCACTGGCGACCTGCGCGGGCCAGCCGGGTTTCACCATGTACATGAACCAGGCGCTCAGGATGCCGACCACGCCGATCACGATCGGCAGGAACTTCACCCATTTCGGTACGTGGTGAGCCTCTTCGATGATGTTGTGGGTCATCAGGATCGAGGCACGCCAGAATTCGTCCATGTGGTGGCCGACGAAGTAATCCGCCGCCAGCCAGCCGGAAAAAATCGCCCCCAGCGCCAGCACCAGCAGGGGTGCAATCATCACCGGCGGTGATTCGTGGGCATGGTCATACGTGTGTTCGTCGGCCCGCGTGCGCCCGTGGAACGTCAGGAACAGCAGGCGCCAGGAGTAGAAGGCGGTCATCAAAGCCGCCGCGACACCAAGCCAGAATGCGTAAAGCCCCATCCCGGTGTGCGCGGCAAACGCAGATTCCAGGATAATGTCTTTGGACCAGAACCCGGCGAAGAAGGGCACGCCGGCCAGAGCTAGGCTGCCGATCCACATCAGGATCGCCGTCACCTTCATTTTCGAGTACAGGCCGCCCATCTTGCGCATGTCCTGCTCGTCATCCATGCCGTGGATGACGCTGCCGGCCCCCAGGAACAGCAAGGCCTTGAAGAAGGCATGGGTCATCAGGTGGAAGATCGCTGCCGGATAGGCGCCGACGCCAAGGGCGAAGAACATGTAACCGAGCTGGGAGCAGGTCGAATAGGCAATCACCCGCTTGATGTCCCACTGGGTCAGGCCGATCGTCGCGGCAAAGAAGGCCGTCGTGGCACCGATAAACACGACCACGGTCAGGGCGATCGGTGCGAACTCGAACATCGGGGACAGGCGCGCCACCATGAACACGCCGGCGGTCACCATCGTCGCCGCATGGATCAAAGCCGACACCGGGGTCGGGCCCTCCATCGCGTCGGGCAACCAGGTGTGCAGGCCGATCTGCGCCGATTTGCCCATGGCGCCAACGAACAGCAGCAGACAAAGCGTCGTCAGGATATCCAGCTCCATGGACAGGAATCCAAATGTCTGTCCCGCGATCCCAGGCACCGCAGCGAAGACGGTATCGAAATCCAGGGTGCCGAAGGCGAAAAACACACCGAAAATTCCGAGCATGAAGCCGAAATCGCCCACCCGGTTGACGACGAAGGCCTTGATCGCAGCCGCATTCGCCGACGGCCGGCCAAACCAGAAGCCGATCAGCAGGTAGGACATCAACCCGACGCCTTCCCAGCCGAAGAACATCTGGACGAAGTTGTCGGCCGTCACCAGCGCCAGCATGAAGAAGGTGAACAGGCTGAGATACGCCATGAAGCGAGGCTTGTGGGCGTCGTGCGACATGTAGCCGACCGAATAGACGTGCACCATCGAGGACACGACATTGACCACGAACATCATAACGGCGGTCAGCGTATCGACGCGCAGGGCCCAGCCCAGCTCCAGCGTGCCGGAGTTGATCCAGGCGAACAGGTGGACCGTGCGGTCATTGCCCTGGATCGCGACGTCCCACAGGATGACGCACGACAGGACAGCGGCGATCAGCATCGGAATGACGGTGCTCAGCTGCGAGGTGCGGTCGCCCATCCGAACTCCGAAGAGACCGGCGATCACACCGCCTGCCAGCGGCAAAAAGACTGCGAGTTCGATCATCCCCGTATCAGCCCTTCATCATATTGATGTCTTCAACCGCGATCGAACCGCGGTTGCGGAAGTAGACTACCAGGATCGCCAGACCGATGGCCGCTTCCGCCGCCGCGACCGTCAGCACGAACATCGCGAAAATCTGGCCGACCAGATCCTGCAAGTGGGCCGAGAACGCGACAAAGTTGATGTTCACCGCCAGCAGCATCAACTCCACCGACATCAGGATGATGATCACGTTCTTCCGGTTCATGAAGATGCCGAAAATGCCGAGTGTGAACAGGATCGCGCCGACCGTCAGATAGTGGGAAAGACCGATTTCAAGCATCAGACGCCGCTCCCAGAAGTGATGTCACGCACCTCGACCACATCCTCGCGCCGCCGCGATACCTGGTCGGCGATCTTCTGGCGCCGCACCCCGGGCCGGTGACGCAGCGTCAGGACGATAGCCCCGATCATGGCGATCAACAGCACAAGTCCGGCCGCCTGAAACAGGTAGATATAGTCGGTATAGATGATCTGCCCGATCGCATGGGTGTTGGTCAGCTGGTCGGGCGGCAGCGCCGGGGCGGCCAGGGCCTGCCCCGCCTCGGGCGCGACGGCCCAGGTCCCGAAGATCAGGATCAGCTCCGCGGCCAGGATCAGCCCGACAAGCGCACCGATCGGCAGGTACTGCAGGAAGCCTTCGCGCAGCTCGGAGAAATTGATGTCCAGCATCATGACCACGAACAGGAACAGCACCGCGACCGCGCCGACATAGACGACCACCAGGATCATCGCCAAGAACTCGGCACCGATCAGGACAAACAGGCCGGCGGAATTGAAGAAGGCGAGGATCAAAAACAACACCGAGTGCACCGGGTTGCGGGCGGAAATCACCATCACGCCCGACGCGACGACAACGGCGGCGAAGAGATAGAAAACGAGTGCCTGGATGATCACGTGTCTGTCCCCCGCCTACCGGTACGGCGCATCGGCGCTGAGCCCCGCCGCAATTTCCGATTCCCACCGGTCGCCATTCACCAGAAGCTTCTCCTTGTCATAAAGCAGCTCCTCACGGGTCTCGGTCGCGAACTCGAAGTTCGGCCCCTCGACGATCGCGTCGACCGGGCAGGCCTCCTGGCAGAAGCCGCAATAAATGCACTTCGTCATGTCGATGTCGTAGCGCGTGGTCCGGCGCGATCCATCGTCGCGCGGCTCGGCCTCGATGGTGATCGCCTGGGCCGGGCAGATCGCCTCGCACAGCTTGCAAGCGATGCAGCGCTCCTCTCCATTGGGATATCGCCTCAGGGCGTGCTCGCCACGAAAACGGGGGCTGATGGGGCCCTTCTCGTAAGGATAGTTGATCGTGACTTTGGGCTTGAAGAAATACTTCAAGGTCAGCCACATGCCGGCGGCGATCTCCAACAGGAGAAGCGAACGGGCGTTACGGTCGAGCATGGCCATGTCTGCGCCTCCCCTAGTTCACAACGCCGGGGTACCAGTCGAACACGACGATGGCACCAGCGGTGACGACAACCCAGAGAAGCGAGGCCGGCAGGAAGACCTTCCAACCCAGCCGCATGAGCTGATCGTATCGATAACGCGGCAATGTGGCGCGCACCCACAGGAACACGAACAACATTGCCGAGACCTTGAGCGCGAACCAGATGATCCCCGGCACCCAGTTGAAGATGGCGATGTCGAGGGGCGGCAACCAGCCGCCAAGGAACAGGATTACGGTCATCCCGCTCATCAGGACCATGTTGGCGTACTCGCCGAGAAAAAAGAGCGCGAACGCCATCGCCGAGTATTCGACATTGTAGCCGGTGACGAGTTCCGCCTCGGCTTCCGGCAGATCAAACGGGGCGCGGTTGGTTTCGGCCAGGGCCGAGATCACGAACACAATGAACATCGGCAATAGTGGGATGAAGAACCAGACATCCTGCTGCGCCAGCACAATATCCGTCAGGTTCAGCGAGCCGACGGCCAGGAGAACGGTGATGATCACGAACCCGATCGACACCTCATAGGACACCATTTGCGCTGCAGAACGCAGGGCGCCGAGGAACGGGTATTTCGAATTCGAGGCCCAGCCGGCCATGATGATGCCGTAGACGCCCAGCGAGCTGATCGCGAAGAGGTAGAGCACCCCGACATTGATGTCGGAGAGCACCCATCCCTCATCCACCGGGATGACCGCCCAGCCGACCATCGCCAGGATGAACGTCAGCATCGGCGCCAGCAGGAACACGACCCGGTTCGCCCCCGTCGGGATGATCAATTCCTTGGTCATCAGCTTGAGGGCGTCGGCAAAGGGCTGGAAGAGCCCAAACGGCCCGACGACGTTCGGACCCATGCGCAGCTGCATGAGGCCGATTACCTTGCGTTCTGCATAGGTCAGATAAGCAACCACGATCAAAAGCGGCACGACGATGAACAGAATCTGGATAACGATCCAGATCGTCGGCCAGGCATATGACCACCAGAACTCAACCATCCGTGCCGGCCCTTCCGCCGTCGCCGGCCACGAACTCGCGCGTGCACTCGGCCATGGTCTCGGACGCCCGGCTGATCGGGTCAGTCATGTAATAATTATCGACGGGGCTCTCGAACGAATCCGTCCCCATCTCTCCCGGCTCACCGAAGTCGTCCCAGTCGGCGGCCGTGACCTGATCTACATTGTCGAAGATGGGATTCGCGGCAACCATCGCGGCGCGCACGTCACCCAGGGCGACATAGTCAAGCCCGGCGCCGAGCACACCGGAGAGGGCGCGGACAATCGCCCAGTCCCCGCGCGCATCTCCGGGTGGCTGCACCGCCTGACGCGCCAGCTGCACCCGGCCCTCGGTGTTGACGTAGGTGCCGTTTTTCTCGGTGTAGGCCGCGCCCGGCAGAATGACATCGGCGCGGTGGGCCCCGGCATCGCCGTGATGGCCCTGATAGACAACGAACGCATCACCGAGGCCGGACATGTCGATCTCGTCCGCACCCAATAGGAAGACCATGTCGATCTCGCCCGCCCCGGCACCGGAGACGATACCCGCCACGTCGCGGCCTCCCTCACCCGGCACGAAACCGATATCGAGACCGCCCACGCGCGCCGCCGCCGTGTGCAGCACGTTGAAGCCGTTCCACCCGTCGCGCACAAGATTGCAGCTATCGGCCAGTGCCCGGACGGCGGCCAGAACGGCTGCGCCGTCATCGCGCGCCAGCGCTCCCATCCCGACGATCACGGCGGGGCGTTCGGCGTTGCGCAGGGTCTCGGCGAACGGATGCAAACCGTCGGCGATAGATTTCAGCGTGTCCGGACCGGCACCCAGATTGTCGACCGGATAGCTCATGTCTGTCTGCGGACCGACGGAGGCTATGATGGCGCCACCCTGAAGCCAAGCCTTACGCAGCCGCGTGTTGACCAGCGGTGCTTCCCAGCGCGGATTGGTGCCGACCAGCAGGACCGCATCGGTGTCCTCCAGCCCGGCGATGCCCGTATTCATTAAATACGCCGCGCGCGACCCAGCCGGCAGCTTCGCGCCGTCCTGGCGGCAATCGATGTTCGACGACCCCAGCGCACCCATCAGCTGCTTCAGGGCGAACATCGATTCCGTGTCGCACAGATCGCCGGCGATGGCCGCGATCCGGTCACCGGAGCTCGCCTTCACCTTGTCGGCGATGGCTGCAAACGCCTCGTCCCAGCTGGCTTCCTGCAGCTTGCCGTCGCGGCGGACATAGGGCCGGTCGAGACGCTGACGCGTGAGCGCATCGCAGGCATAACGTGACTTGTCGCCCAGCCATTCCTCATTCACGTCCTCGTTCAGCCGGGGCAGCACCCGCAGCACTTCGGTCTGACGGGAATCGACCCGGATCGCCGCCCCGACTGCGTCGAGCACGTCGATGGATTCGGTCCTCTCGAGCTCCCAGGGGCGTGACACGAATGCATATGGCTTCGAGGTCAACGCCCCGACTGGACACAGGTCGATGACGTTGGCGCTGAGCTCGGAATCGAGCGACTTCTCGAGATAGGTCGTGATCTCCGCATGCTCGCCACGGCCCAGCAAGCCGAGTTCCGGCACACCGGCAATTTCGGTCGCAAAGCGCACGCAGCGGGTGCAGTGGATACAGCGGGTCATGATCGTCTTGACCAGCGGCCCCATATGTTTGTCCTTGACCGCACGCTTGTGCTCATGAAAACGCGAGCCGTCGCGGCCATAGGCCATCGCCTGGTCCTGCAGGTCGCACTCGCCGCCCTGGTCGCAGATCGGACAATCCAGCGGATGGTTGATCAGCAGGAATTCCATGACGCCGTTGCGGGCGTTGCGGACCATCTCGGTGTCGGTCTTGATTTCCATGCCCTCATTGATCGGCAGCGCACAGGACGCCGCGGGCTTCGGCGGACCCGGCGAGACTTCGACGAGGCACATGCGGCAGTTGCCGGCCACCGACAGGCGCTCGTGGTAACAGAAGCGGGGAATTTCCTTGCCCGCCATCTCGCACGCCTGGAGCGCCGTCACCCCGTCCGGGACTTCGATCTCGACGCCATCAACTGTGACCTTTGGCATCCCCTTCGCCCCCTATTCCGCAGCCTGCGAGGGCGCGGAACCCTTCTTGCGCTGGAGAATACGTTCCTCGATCTCAGGCCGGAAATGCCGGATCAGACCCTGCACGGGCCAGACACCGCCATCGGCGAGCGCACAGATCGTGTGCCCCTCGATTTGCTTGGTGACTTCCCAGAGCATGTCGATTTCCTCGATCTCCGCGTCCCCGGTCACGAGCCGCTTCATCACCCGGTACACCCACCCCATGCCTTCACGGCACGGCGTGCACTGCCCGCAGCTTTCGTGACGGTAGAAATGGCTGAGCCGCGCGATGGCCTCGATCATGTCGGCCGACTTGTCGATCACGATCACCGCCGCGGTTCCCAACCCGGTGCTGTGATCCCGCAGAGAGTCGAAATCCATCAGGATATTGTCGCAGATCGACTTGGACAGGCACGGCGTCGACGACCCGCCCGGGATCACGGCCTGAAGATTGTCCCAGCCACCGCGCACGCCGCCGGCATGCTTCTCGATGAGCTCCTTCAGGGGGATGCTCATCTCCTCTTCCACGTTGCACGGATTGTTCACGTGGCCGGAGATGGAGAAAATCTTGGTGCCGGTGTTGTTCTCACGCCCGAAACCCGCAAACCAGGACGATCCGCGACGCAGGATTGTCGGCGTGACGGCAATGGTCTCGACATTGTTGACCGTCGTCGGACAGCCATAGAGCCCGCACGCTGCCGGGAACGGCGGCTTCAGTCGCGGCTGCCCCTTCTTGCCCTCGAGGCTTTCCAGAAGCGCGGTTTCCTCACCGCAGATATAGGCACCCGCACCGCGGTGCAGGTAGACATCCATGTCCCAGCCCGACCTGCAAGCGTTGGGGCCGATCAGACCGGCCTCATAAGCCTCGTCGATCGCCTGCTGCATGTGGGAGGCCTCGGCGTAGAACTCCCCGCGCACATAGATGTAGGCCGCGTTGGCGCCCATCGCGAAGCCGGCAATCAGACAACCCTCGACCAGAACATGAGGGTCGTAACGCATGATTTCCCGGTCCTTGCAGGTGCCCGGCTCGGACTCGTCCGCATTGACCACCAGATAGTGCGGCCGCCCATCTCGGCGCTCTTCGGGCGGCATGAAGGACCATTTCACACCGGTCGGAACCCGGCACCGCCACGTCCGCGTAGGCCCGATTCCTTGATTTCTTCGACCAGTTTCTCGCGGCCCATCTCGAGCAGCGCCTTGGTGTTGTCCCAGATTCCGCGACGCCGCGCGCCCTTGAGGCGCCAGTCGTCCTGGCCATAGAGATTCTGGAAGATCCGGTCTTCGTCGCGCAGCATCACGCGCCCTCCCCGGTCAGCGTGGTCAGGCCCTCAACTGGCTCAGACCCGGTTCGTCCCGCCTGGGAGCCCGGCTCCGGGGTCTCGCCGCGTTTCAGCGCTTCGAGCACGGCCTTGAAACTCTCGGCCGTGAGGTCCTCGTAATATTCGTCGTTGATCTGGACCATCGGCGCGTTGCAGCACGCACCCAGGCATTCCACTTCGACGACCGTGAACGCGCCGTCTGGGCTGGTCTCGCCCAGTCCGCATCCGGTCACATCCTTGGCCACGGCGCGCAGATCGTCGGAACCGCGTAGCCAACACGGGGTGGTCCGGCAGAGCTGCACGAAATTCTTTCCGACCGGCTCCAGGTTGAACATCGAATAGAAAGACGCGACCTCGAGGACACGGATCTTCGGCATATCCAGATAGCCGGCGACATACTCGATGGCCTCGGTCGGCAGCCAGCCGCCGGCCTGGCGCTGTGCCAGGTCGAGCAGAGGGATCACCGCGCTCTGCTGGCGGCCCTCGGGATAGCGCCCCACGATCGTCTCGGCCCGGGCCCTGCAGACGTCATCGAATGCAAACGCGTCGCTCATCGGTCGACCTCTCCGAACACAATATCCAGACTGCCGATCACGGCCGGAACGTCGGCCAGCATGTGGCCCTTGGTCAGCGCCTCGACGGCCTGCATGAAGGCAAATCCCGGCGCCCGGATCTTACAGCGATAGGGCCGGTTGGTCCCATCGGCAACCAGGTACACGCCAAATTCGCCCTTGGGCGCCTCGACGGCCGTATAGGTCTCGCCGGCGGGCACGTGATATCCCTCGGTGTAGAGCTTGAAGTGATGGATCAGCGCTTCCATGGAGTGCTTCATCTCACCCCGGCGAGGCGGCGTCAGTTTGTGGTTCTGGGTGATCACCGGGCCGTCGGGCATTTCGTCCAGGCACTGCCTGATGATCCGCAGGCTCTGGCGCATCTCCTCTACCCGGACCAGATAGCGCGCATAGCAGTCGCCTGTCTTTCCGACCGGGACGTCGAAGTCCATCCGGTCATAGACGTCATAGGGCTGGGATTTGCGCAGATCCCAGGGCACGCCGCTGGCCCTGAGCGTCGAACCGGTCATGCCCCAGTCCATGGCCTCCTCGGCCGTAAACACGCCGATATCGACGGTGCGCTGCTTGAAGATGCGGTTCTCCGTCAGCAAGCTTTCCATGTCGTCGATGAATTTCGGATAGCTCTCGCAGAACGCGTAGATATCGTCGGCCAGGCCCGCCGGCAGGTCCTGGTGCACACCGCCCGGGCGGAAATAGGCCGCATGCAAGCGCGCGCCCGACACCCGCTCGTAGAACTCCATCATCCGCTCACGCTCTTCGAAACCCCAGAGCAGTGGCGTCATGGCCCCGACATCCAGCGCATAGGTCGTCAGGTTCATGATGTGGTTCAGGATGCGGGTGATCTCGGAGAACAAGACCCGGATGTACTGGCCGCGTTCCGGGACCTCGATCTCGAGCAGTTTCTCGACCGCAAGTGCAAATGCGTGCTCCTGACACATGGGCGAGACGTAATCGAGACGGTCGAAATACGGCACGGCCTGCAGGTAGGTCTTGTACTCGATCAGCTTCTCGGTGCCCCGGTGCAGCAAGCCGATATGGGGGTCGGCCCGCTCCACAACCTCGCCGTCCATCTCGAGCACCAGACGCAGAACCCCGTGGGCCGCCGGATGCTGCGGCCCGAAGTTGAGGGTCAGGTTCTTGATCGCGACTTCAGACATCAGGCGCCCTCGGCTCCCTCTTCCTCATCCGCGCTCGCCTTCTCGTCGCCGGGCAGGATTTCGTTCATGCCTTCCCAGGGGCTGAGGAAATCGAAACTGCGGAAATCCTGGGTCAGCTTCACCGGGTCGTAGACCACACGCTTCTGGGTCTCGTCGTAACGCACCTCGACACGGCCAGTGAGCGGGAAATCCTTTCGCATCGGATGCCCTTCGAATCCATAGTCGGTCAGGATGCGGCGCAGGTCGGGATGGTCGGCGAAATAGATGCCGTACATGTCCCAGGTTTCGCGCTCGAACCAGCCGGCCGCGCTGTAAACGGTTGTCGCCGTCGGCACGGGGACATCCTCCCCGACACTCAGTTTCACGCGCACCCGCTGGTTCTGGCTCATGGACAGCAGCGCGTAGACAACATCGAACCGCTCCGCGCGCTCGGGATAGTCGACACCGCAAATATCGATCAGGACCTTGAACAGGCAGTTGCTGTCGTCGCGCAGGAAGGTCAGCACCTTGATGATCGCATCTGCGCGCACCGACACTTCCAGCTGACCATTGGCGGTATGGATGCCGTTTACGTCCTGCGGCAGCGCGGCGGCTATATAGTCACCGAGATCCTTGAGCGCTTCGTCCATGCCCCGTTTCCGTGATGCCTTCTACCGGGTCCGCGCTAGCGTGCGATGGTTCCGGTGCGCCGGATCTTCCGCTGCAACTGCATGATGCCGTAAAGCAGCGCTTCCGCCGTGGGCGGACATCCGGGCACGTAAATATCGACAGGTACGATCTGGTCACAGCCGCGCACGACCGAGTAGGAATAGTGGTAGTAGCCCCCGCCGTTGGCACACGAGCCCATGGAGATCACCCAACGCGGCTCGGGCATCTGGTCGTAAACCTTGCGGAGCGCGGGCGCCATTTTGTTGGTCAGGGTGCCGGCCACGATCATCACGTCGGATTGGCGCGGGCTCGGCCGGAATAGGAACCCGAACCGGTCCATGTCATATCGCGATGCCGCGGTGTGCATCATCTCGACAGCACAACAGGCAAGCCCGAACGTCATCGGCCAGAGCGAGCCCGTTCGCGCCCAGTTGACCAGCTTGTCCATGTTGGCCAGCACGAAGCCCTTGTCGGTCAGCTCGGCCGTGACCGCCTGGATGGCTGCATCCTGATCGGGGCCGGGCCGAAAGACCGCCTCGGCGGGGTCATGAATGCTTATTCCCATTCGAGCGCTCCCTTACGCCATTCATAGACAAAACCGACCGTCAGAATTCCCAGGAACACGATCATCGACCAGAAACCGAACTCGCCGATATCGGACAAGGTGATCGCCCACGGAAACAGGAAGGCAACTTCGAGGTCGAAAATGATGAACAGGATCGCAACCAGGTAGAACCGCACATCGAACTTCATGCGCGCATCGTCGAAAGCATCGAAGCCGCATTCGTAGGCCGAGTTCTTTTCAGGATCGGGCTTGCGCGCGCCGGCGATCATCGAGGCGATCACCATCATCATCGAGAGCCCGGCCGCAAGCCCAATGAAGATGAGAATTGGCAGGTACTCTAGGAGGAGTTCTTCCATCGGCAAAGCTCTGGTTTCGGTCTTCAAATCCACGCGCAATTGAGGTCTATCGGAAACAGACCTGCACGCCTGAAAACCGCGGATCAAGCGAGGTCAGGGATACACCAGCGCACCCAGCCTTGCAAGGCGTCCAGACTCGGTCGCAACACATTGTCTAGCCGTCGTTTTCGGTTGTTTTGGGGAAGCCGCGCCAGGCCGCGATTCGCACATGAAAAAGGCCCCTGGACGGGACCGTCGCTGCAACTGTAAATCAAGGGTCGGTGGCGGGAGTGACGGGACTCGAACCCGCGGCCTCCGGCGTGACAGGCCGGCGCTCTAACCAAACTGAGCTACACCCCCAACCGACGCCGGGATGTACTGCCGCACCCCCGACATGTCAAGCAAACCCGGCCCAATTCCTATGATTAGGTTGAAAGAGCCGCGCGCAATGCCTCGGCCGCGAACAACTGTGCCGCCCGGCCGTCATCGACCACCGGCGCGAACGAATAGAAGCCATGCATCATGCCAGGGTATTCGCGGTGCTCCACGGTGCCCCCTGCATCGGCCAGCGCCGCCGCCAGCGCCACCCCCTCATCGTGGAGGACATCGCACTCTGCGGTTATCACCAGCGCTGGCGGCAGGTTCGTGAAATCCGCCGCCTGGAGAGGCGCCGCGCGCCAGTCCGCGCGGTCTTCCGGCCCATTCAGATAATGCTCCCGAAACCACGCCATACCGGCCGCCGTCAAAATCCCTGCTCCCTCGGCATAGGTTTCGTAGGACGGGGTGTCCATCGCGAAATCCGCCACCGGATAGATTAGAAGCTGGAAAGCAATGTCCGGACCGCCGGCCTCGCGCGCCATCATTGCGACCACCGCCGCCAGGTTCGCCCCGGCACTGTCTCCAGCCACCCCTATCCGGGCCGGATCGACGCCCAGCTGGCGCGTGTTTGCCGCGACCCACTGAGTGGCTGCAAAGCAATCCTTGGGGGCGGCCGGGAACTTGGCCTCTGGTGCCAGGCGATAATCGACCGAGATCACGAGATATCCAGTATCGGCGCATAGATTGCGCGCCACCAGGTCATGGGAATTCAGGCTGCCGATCACATGCCCGCCACCGTGAAAGAACATGATCGCCGGCGCCAGTTCCGTCCGCTCCACCTCCGGCCAGTAGAAACGCAGGGTCAGATTCCCGCCCGGTCCGTCGATCACCGTATCGGCGACCATGCGAACCGAAGTTCGATCCTGGTCACGTATACGGGACATTTCATCCATTTGCTGGCGTGCCTCATGAGGTGTCATCTCGTGCGTCGGACGGACGCCAGCCTGCTCGGCACGGTGGATAAGTTCTATGATTTGGGGATGGAGGGCCATCTCTGTCTCTCAAACAACGGTTACACGGAATTTCAGCGAACCGGATGATAGCGCAAATCGTAAATCGTCGTACCTGCATGGATCTATTTGACACACGACCAGACAGCAATGGAACCGCGAAGCCGACGCACCGGAACTGGTCTTGGCGCACGCCCAATGATATTTTCATTCAGTAAAAATTTCTGTGCAATCGATTTGGCGGGACCGACTAGTCTTTGCATGATCGGGTCCAACAAACACCGCCGCCAACATCTGTGAGGAACGCATAATGGGTTCGCCGAAAGTCATCGTTCAGCTATATCCCGTCTTCCCTGCCGAAGACGAACACGACCGCCGCGCAAAACGCCCCATCGGTCGGGATGCGGACCTCTACCAGGAGATCGTCCACGAGTGGACCGACATCCTCAAGGCGGCCGACGAGATGGGATTCTGGGGCATGTCCACCATCGAGCATCATTTCCATTCGGAAGGCTACGAGGTCGGCCCGAACCCGGGCATCCTCAATGCCCACTGGGCAAACCAGGTGGAGAATTTGCGTGTCGGCGCCTTCGGCTACGTGATGTCGGCGCAGGACCCGATCCGGGTCGCCGAGGAAACGGCGATGATCGACCATCTGACGAAGGGCAAGTATTTCGTCGGCTTCGCGCGCGGCTACCAGTCGCGCTGGACGAACGTACTTGGGCAGTCGACCGGGGCGGTTGCAACCGTCTCGGACGGCAGCTCGGGCGACAAGCTCAATCGCGAGATTTTCGAGGAACGTGTCGAGATGGTGCTCGACTGCTGGACCCAGGATTCGGTCGCACTCGACGGGAAATACTATCAGGCTCCCTACCCGATCGAGACCGGCATCGAGGATTACCCGGGCTATGAAATCGCCAGGGAGGCCGGTGCGCCTGGCGAGATCGACGAAAACGGCGTGCTACGCCGGATTTCCGTCGTCCCCAGCCCTTTGCAGAAGCCCCACCCGCCGGTCTTCTGCGCCGTAGCCCGGTCGCGCGAGACGATCGAGTTCGCCGCCAAACACGGGTTCCGGCCGAGCTATTTCAATCCCACCGACGGGGTCGTGGAACTTGCCCAGGTCTATATGGAGGAAGCCGCCAAGCATGGCCGGCAGCTGCAGTACGGCCAGATGCAGAACATCGTGCGCCATACCCGCATCGGAAAATCAGCCGACGATTTCGACCGCAAGCTTCGGTCCTACGATCTCGACATTTTCAAGAACTTCTACTCGGTCTTCGGCAACCATAATGTGGACCCGGTGAACCACGACGCCGAGGCAGCGTTCCGGGCCATGAAGGAGCACAAATTCGTGCTCGGCGGCACCGTCGATGACGCGATCGCCGACTGGCAGGAGATCTATTCTCGCATCCCGTGCGAGCACATCACTCTGATCTGGCACTGGGCCCAGCAGCCCAAGGACGAGCTGCTCGAAGAAATGCGCCTGTTCATGGAGAAGGTGGTGCCGGAACTCGAGGTTCCGAACTACGCCGTTGCCGCGGAGTAGCCTCCTCCTCCCAAACTAAGCCGCGCGGGACGTCTTCGCCGCACGCACCTTCGGCTTCAGATCGTCGCGGGCGAACGCGTGCAGGAAGCAGGTCCGCTCGCCGACCCCAAGGATCTGCTGCGCCGCGGCGTCATCAGCATCGGTGTCCAGATAAACATGGGTCTCGACCGGCTGGGCGACGCCGGACTGACCGGTTCCGCCCGACGCACCGCCGAGGGAGAAGTGGGTGTCCTGAATGATCGAGTAACCAGTCAGCGGCAGCTTCGCCATTTTCGAGAACCGGCCCATCTGAGTCATGAAGCAGAGACCGATGCCGGCCGAGATCAGCGAGCCAGCATCCGGCGCGCGGCCATCTTCCGATGACAGGAACTGCCAGCTCGGCGCAGGCGTGCCGTACTGCTCCTTGTAGATTTCCTTGACCCCGTCGGGGCGCAGCGTGCAACAGCTGTGCATATGCAACAGTTGCTTGCCCTCACCGAGATCGGGCGAGACAGGCCGGGTCTTGAGGAACGCCTCATACGCGGCTCCCTCTTCCACCATCATCTGGATCAGGTCCGGCACCGCAGGGCTGTCGGCATCGCGCACCAGGTTAGGAAAATTGTCGCCGGGATTGGGGAACGGATCGGCCGCCAGCGGCAGCACCGCCTCAGGCGTCTGCTCCACCCCATTGTGGACCAGGTTGAACAGGCTCGGATGCTCGCCGCGCGCCAGGCCGTTCAGGGGCGAGGCCGCAACGGCTTCATAAAGCAGGGTCTGCAAGGTCGCATCGTCACAATCGGCGTCGCAGCTGACGGTCAGTTCCGGCGCCAGGGCACCGCTGTTCATAGTTCCCTTCCGGAAGTCGCCCTCGCGCCAGTAATAATTCTCCAGCACAAGCTCCAGGTCGCGCAGTTCGATCTGCCGCTGCTCGGCAAGTGCCGTGATCTCGTTCATGTAGGACGCGATCATGCCGGTACTGAGATAGGTCAGCGGGTTCGGTGCCTTGTTGTGACCGCCCAGATGTTCACCTTCGTCGCAGGTAAACCGCCATGCGGTGCCCGTGGCCGCGTTGACCACAAGCGCTTCCTTCTGCATCCCGCCGAGGGAACGGACCCAGGTGCGCAGAGACTGACCGTGGGGATTGGGCGGCGTGGGGAAACCGGCCTCTTCTGCATTACTGGCTATGTAGTAGAGGGGCTCACCCATTTCCTCGAGGGGTGTCTTGGTCATCATCGTGCCTTTGGTTTGCTCGCGACGGCGTGTCGCTTATCGATTGGGCCAGTACATATGTTTCGCCAGCGGCCACGGCAAGTCCGTCGCTAAAGCATCACCGTGCCGCCATCGACCATGATCGTCTGGCCCGTCACGAAGTTGCTCGCATCGGACGCCAGGTAGACGATCGTCCCCGTCATATCCCCGGTCTCCAGATTGCCCTTCAGGCTTTGCCCCTGGGAGATCACGTAGAGTGTGTGATCGCGCTTCTCGCCCATAAACTCGTCGGTGCCCTCGGTCAGGACCGCGCTCGGCGCGACGGCGTTGACCCTAATCCGGTCCCGGCCCAGTTCGCGGGCCAGCGAACGCGTGAGGCCGATCACCGCGGCCTTCGACGTCGCGTAGTCGATCGCATAGGGCATGCCGTAGGTCGCGGCGAGCGAGGCGATATTGATGATGGAGCCGCCGCCTTTTTCCCGCATGGCAGGCACGCAGGCCCGGCAGCACTGCCATATGCCCTTGACGTTCACCGCCATGACACGGTCCCACTGGTCGTCGGATATCTCGTCGAAGCGGCCGCCAGAAATATCGCCGTACAGGGCCGCATTGTTGACCAGGATATCTACCTGCCCGAACGCTGATTGCGCGGCAGCGGCCAAAGCCTCACAGCTTTCCTTGTCGGCCACGTCGAGCGAAACGCCGACAATCGCGCCGCCGGCGGACTCAACCGATGAGACGGTGTCGGCCATATCGCGGATATCCCCGGCCACAACCGCCGCGCCTTCGGCCGCAAGCGCTTCGCAGTATGCCCGTCCGAGGCCCCGGCCACCGCCGGTCACGACTGCAACCTTGCCATCGAGTTGTCCCATCTCCGTGCTCCTATCCGTGCATCGTCAGGCCGCCCGAGACACTGATCACCTGCCCGGTGATGAAGGCCGCATCATCGCTGGCGAGGAATGTAATGATACCCGACAGATCCTCGGGCTCGCCGATGCGCCCCATGGGAATGGCCTTGCGATAGACCTCGCGCAGGCGTTCCGGATCGCCCGCGCCTTCCATGAAGGACTGGAACATGGCGGTGTCTGTCAGCCCGGGACAAACCACGTTGAAGGTCAGGTTTTCGCGGGAATGTTCGCGCGCCAGGGTCTTGGACAATGCGATGAGCCCGGCCTTGCAGGCCGAATAGACGGATTCTCCCGACGAGCCCACCCGGCCGGCATCCGAAGAGACCGTCACCACCCGTCCGGCTTGACGATCCACCATTCCCGGCATGACCGCGTGCAATATGTTCAGTGCGCTCTTCAGATTGATGTCGATGATCTTCGACCAGTACTCCGGCTCTGACTTCAGAAACGGCGTGAACCTGTCCCAGCCGGCATTGTTGACCAGCACCTCGATCGGGCCGAGCTGCGATTCAACGGCCGCGACAGCGTCTGCGACCGCACGATGATCCGTCAGATCGACCGCGACGGACATGGCCCCGTCGCCTACAATGCCGGCTGCAACGGCCGCGGCGCTGTCCCCGTCGATATCGAGAACGGCAACCCGCGCGCCTTCCTCGGCGAAACGCCGGCAGGTCACGCGGCCGATACCGCCGGCGCCACCTGTCACGATGACCGTTTTCCCGTTCAGGCCGCGCATGGTTCCTCCTACTCGCCGAGACTGGCGTCGACCGTCACACCGATCTTGCCCACATGGTCGCCCGCATCGAGCTTTCGAAGCGCCGCCGGCACTTCCTCAAGCCCGTAGACGCTGTCGAAGTGAGGCACGAACAGCTTGCGTTCGGCGGCATCGATCAGGGTCCGAAACTCATCGAAGTTACCAATCGTGACACCGATCACCTGCAGCTGGCGAATGAACAGACGCTGCAGATCGGCCTTCGGGTTCGGTCCCGAGGTCGCCCCGCAGACCACGATCCGGCCACCCCCGACGGCTGCGCGCATGGAGGTTTCCCAGGTCGCCTCGCCGACATTCTCGATGACGACATCGACGCCGCGTTTGCCGGTGGCGCGGCGAACCTCTTCCAGGACATCCTGATCGCGATAGTTCACGAGCACATCGGCCCCATAGCCCTTCGCCACGGCGTTTTTCTCGTCAGACGATGAGGTGACGATCGTCCGCGCGTTGCGCATCTTGCAGAATTGCAGGGCGGCCAGCGAAGCACCGCCGCCAATCCCGTGGATCAGCACCCAATCTTTCTGGGTGACCCGACCGGCCGTGGTCACCATGCGCCACGCCGTCAGGTACGCAGTCGGCAGCACGGCCGCATCGCGGAAGCTCAGAGTATCGGCGATGGGGAATGCACATTCCGCTGGCATGACGATGTACTCGGCGAAGGTACCGTCGAAATTCTCGCCCGGGATCGAGCGCTGAAACGACAGCATCTGGTCGCCGCGACGGCTGAATTCATCCTCGCCAAACTTGGCCGGATAGATTACCACACGCTCGCCGGGCTTGCGGGTCGTGACCCCGTGCCCGACCGCCTCGATCACCCCGGCCCCATCGACCCCCATGATCAGCGGCAGTTCATGGCGGAACCCGCTGCCGTCATAGGCCATGTAGAGGTCGACCCGGTTGATACCGGCCGCGGCAACCCTGATCAGCACGTCGCGCGCGCCCAACGGGGGTTTGGGGCGATCCCCGACGACGACGGAGGACAGGCCCTCATGGCCGTCGAGATACACGCCGCGCATGGTTTCCGGACCGCTCATGCAGATCAACTCCGTCAGAGATAATGGTGGGCGGTGACGGGATCGAACCGCCGACCCCCTCGGTGTAAACGAGGTGCTCTTCCAGCTGAGCTAACCGCCCGGTGTTCGGGTTCTATCCCAAATCCCGGTCTGCCGGCCAGTCCCGTGCGCACACCGGAAACGCAACGGGCCGGCCGCAACCCTGTGCGACCGGCCCGCGCGAAACGTAATCAGATGTTGATTTAGTTCACAGCTTCCTTGAGAGCCTTGCCCGCTTTGAACTTGGGCTGCTTCGAGGCCGGGATCTGGATGGTCGCGCCGGTCTGCGGATTGCGACCGGTCGTGGCCTTGCGCTGCGCAACGGAGAAGGTACCGAAACCGACGAGCCGGACTTCGTTACCGCCCTGGAGCGCACCAGTAATGTTGTCGAGGACACTATCAACCGCCTTGCCGGCGTCGGCCTTCGAGAGACCAGATGAGTCAGCAACAGATGCGACGAGATCGTTCTTGTTCACAGTTTGACCCCCTTTTGGGTTTGTTCAGTGGATCGATGTCTGGAGCGTGAAGCCCAAATCCAAACAGTCCGGGAAGTCTAAAAGCCGGGATTCCGAGCCGTCAATCGAAACGGCCCGGAATTCCGGGGTTTTTTGCGAAAATTTGGGTCCGACTCGGGCTTCTACTTGCGTCAACCCTAATGACGCACCACGCCGGAGATCTCGGAATCGTCATCCGAGGCCGGAACCGAGCTCGATTCGTGCTCCGATTCGTCCCATTCGATCGGGACCAGCGGCTGGGTCAGAGCGTGCTCAAGCACCTCGTCGACACTCGTCGCCGGGATGATCTCGAGGCCCTTCTTCACGTTGTCCGGAATCTCCGCCAGATCCTTCTCATTATCCTTCGGAATGATAACTGTCTTCACGCCGCCACGAAGCGCCGCGAGGAGCTTTTCCTTCAACCCGCCGATCGGCAGCACGCGGCCGCGAAGGGTGATTTCACCCGTCATGGCTACATCCTTGCGAATCGGATTCTGGGTCAGGACGGACACCATCGAGGTGATCATCGCGACGCCGGCGGACGGACCGTCCTTCGGCACCGCGCCTTCGGGGACGTGAACGTGAATATCGCGGCGTTCGAACAGCGGCGGCTCGATACCGAACCCGACCGCACGGGCACGGACATAGGCATTGGCCGCCTGCACTGATTCCTGCATCACATCGCCAAGCTTGCCGGTCACCGTGATCTTGCCCTTGCCCGACACCATGATGGATTCAACCGTCAGCAACTCGCCGCCGACCTCGGTCCAGGCCAGACCGGTCACGACACCGACCAGATCGTCGGCCTCTGTCTCACCGAAGCGGAACTTGCGGACGCCGGCATACTTGTCGAGGTTCTTGACCGTGACCTTGACGGCGGAAACCTCTTTGTCGACGGCTATTTCCTTGACGGCCTTGCGCGCCAGGTTGGCGATTTCCCGTTCCAGGCTTCGCACCCCGGCTTCCCGCGTGTAGTAGCGGATCAGATCGCGCAGCGCGGAATCGGAGATGGCCCACTCATCGTCCTTCAGGCCGTTCTCGGTCACCTGCTTGGAAATCAGGTGGCGCTTCGCGATTTCGACCTTCTCGTCCTCGGTGTAGCCCGGGATCCGGATGATCTCCATGCGGTCCATCAGCGGCTGGGGCATGCGCATCGTGTTGGCAGTGCAGACGAACATCACATCGGAAAGGTCATAGTCGACCTCAAGATAATGATCCTGGAATGTGTGGTTCTGCTCCGGATCGAGGACCTCGAGTAAGGCCGACGACGGATCGCCGCGCCAATCGGCACCCAGCTTGTCGATCTCATCGAGCAGGAATAGCGGGTTCGAGGTCCCGGCCTTCTTCATGCCCTGGATGACCTTGCCCGGCATGGATCCGATATAGGTCCGGCGATGACCGCGCACTTCGGCCTCGTCGCGCACGCCGCCGAGCGACATCCGCACGAACTTGCGGCCCGTGGCACGGGCGACCGACTTGCCAAGCGAGGTCTTGCCGACACCCGGCGGCCCCACCAGGCACAGGATCGGTCCCTTGAGCTTCGACATGCGCTGTTGCACCGCAAGATACTCGAGGATGCGTTCCTTGACCTTGTCGAGACCGTAATGGTCCTGATCCAGACCCTCCTGAGCCGCCATAATGTCTTTCTTTACCCGCGAACGCTTCTTCCACGGGATCGCCAGAATCCAATCGAGGTAGTTGCGCACCACCGTAGCTTCGGCGGACATCGGGCTCATGTTGCGCAGCTTCTTGAGCTCCTGGCTGGCCTTCTCGCGCGCTTCCTTGGTCAGCTTGGTCTTCTTGATATTGTCCTCGAGCTCCTGAAGCTCGTCGCGGCCGTCCTCGGCCTCGCCGAGTTCCTTCTGGATCGCCTTCAACTGCTCGTTCAAATAATACTCGCGCTGGGTCTTCTCCATCTGGCGCTTGACCCGGCTGCGGATGCGCTTCTCGACCTGCAGGACGCCGATCTCGCCTTCCATGAAGCTGTAGATCTTCTCGAGACGCTTCTGAACGGTCTCGGCCTCAAGAAGTTCCTGCTTCTCGGGGATCTTCAATGACAGGTGCGAGGCAATCGTGTCGGCGAGCTTGCTAGGCTCCTCGATCTGATTGATCGAGACCAGGACTTCGGGCGGCACCTTGCGGTTGAGCTTGATGTACTGCTCGAACTGGTTGACGACCGAGCGCGCCAGCGCTCCGGTTTCCGCCTCGTCCAACTCGGCTTTCGGCAGAACTTCGGCGAAAGCCTGGAAAAATTCCTCATTGTCCGTGAACTCGGCGATCGCGGCCCGCTCGCTGCCCTCGACCAGCACCTTCACGGTGCCGTCGGGAAGTTTCAGCAATTGCAGAATTGTGCCTATCGTCCCGACCGTAAACAGATCTGCAGGCGACGGATCGTCCTGGCCCGCATCCTTCTGGGTGACCAGCAGGACTTGCTTGTCCTCCTTCATGACATCGTCGAGCGCCCGAACGGACTTCTCACGGCCGACAAACAGCGGCACGATCATGTGCGGAAACACAACAATGTCCCGCAACGGCAGGACGGGGAACAACGCACCTTTGGAAAGATCAGTCATTTCAGGTTCCGAATTCGCGGGATTGCTTTCCAGATTAGCCGGAAAACCTTGCGGGTGGGTTTACATCAAAAGGCTAGGGAACGCCTGTGGGGCGAGTCGCGCCATAGACGGATATTTGGGCAACCACCCCCCCACAATCAAGAGGAGCGGGCCAGAAGTGAACACAATTCCTAGTGGGTTGCTCAGGCGCTGGTACCCAAATCTTCGCGCTTGTCTGCGTAGATATGCAGCGGTGCGGCGTTTCCGTCGACCACTTCGCCATTGATCACGACCTCTTCGACACCGTCCATGCCCGGCAAGTCGAACATCGTGTCGAGGAGGATGAGCTCCATGATCGAACGCAGGCCGCGCGCACCGGTCTTGCGGGCAATGGCCTTGAGGGCGATCGCCTTCAGGGAGTCTTCCGCGAAGGAAAGCTCGACGCCCTCCATCTCGAACAGACGCTGATACTGCTTAACCAGCGCATTCTTCGGCTGGGTCAGAATCTGAATCAGGGCATCCTCGTCCAGGTCGCCCAGGGTCGCGATCACCGGCAGGCGACCAACGAACTCGGGGATCAGCCCGAACTTGAGCAAATCCTCCGGCTCGACCTCGCTGAGGATTTCACCGGTCTGCCGGTCATCAGGGCTACGCACATCGGCGCCGAAGCCGATCGCCGTATCCTTGCCACGGCCTGAGATAATCTTGTCGAGGCCGGCGAACGCGCCGCCGACAATGAACAGGATGTTGGTCGTGTCGACCTGCAGGAACTCCTGTTGCGGATGCTTGCGGCCACCCTGGGGCGGCACAGATGCAACGGTCCCTTCCATGATCTTCAGCAATGCCTGCTGGACTCCCTCACCCGACACGTCGCGGGTGATCGACGGGTTGTCGGATTTGCGGCTGATCTTGTCGACCTCGTCGATATAGACGATCCCGCGTTGGGCGCGTTCGACATTGTAGTCTGCCGACTGCAGCAGCTTGAGGATGATGTTCTCGACATCCTCGCCCACATAACCCGCCTCGGTGAGGGTCGTCGCATCGGCCATCGTGAACGGAACATCCAGGATGCGCGCCAGGGTCTGGGCCAACAGCGTCTTGCCGCAACCGGTCGGGCCGATGAGCATGATGTTGGATTTGGCAATCTCAACCTCGTTGCCCTTGGGGCCGCTGCTGAGACGCTTGTAATGGTTGTGCACCGCGACCGAGAGCACGCGCTTGGCGCGGTCCTGACCGATCACGTAGTCGTCGAGGACTTCGCAAATCTCTCTTGGCGTCGGCACCCCGTCGCGGGATTTGACCAGCGTCGACTTGTGCTCCTCGCGGATAATGTCCATGCACAATTCAACGCATTCATCGCAGATGAACACGGTCGGACCCGCAATCAGCTTGCGGACCTCGTGCTGACTCTTTCCGCAGAAGGAGCAGTAGAGGGTGTTTTTCGAATCGCCGTTACCGGACTTGCTCATACCAGTGTGGTCCCGTGCTGGGGCAGTTGTTCTTTCAATTTGCCCCGACAGGAGCGAATCACTAACAGAAGCGATTGAACAATAGCTAAACGTCAGTGATCAATAATTAGTTAAACCCTCTTGGCGGATCCGGCCCAAAAGCTCCGGAAACCTAGTCCTCATCACCGGCGTCATCACTCTCCGGCCGGCTCTCGACAACCTCGTCGATCAGGCCGAACTTCTGTGCTTCCTCCGCGGTGTAGAAGCGGTCACGCTCCAGCGCTTCGGCAATCTTGTCGACCGACTGGCCGGTGTGTCCGGAGTAAATCTCGTTGAGACGCTCGCGGATTTTTAAGATTTCCTGGGCGTGGATTTCTATATCCGTCGCCTGGCCCTGGAAACCGCCGGACGGCTGATGAACCATGATGCGTGCATTCGGCAAGGCGTAACGCTTGCCCTCGGCGCCGCCGGCCAGCAGCAACGAGCCCATCGAGGCCGCCTGCCCCACGCAAAGGGTCGCAACGTCGGGACGGATGTATTGCATCGTGTCGTAGATCGACAGGCCCGACGTCACGATGCCGCCGGGCGAGTTGATATAGAAGCTGATGTCCTTGTTCGGATTCTCTGCTTCCAGGAACAAGAGCTGGGCGCAGATCAGGCTCGCCACTTCATCGCCGACAGGACCTGTCAGGAAGATAATGCGCTCCTTGAGAAGACGCGAATAAATGTCGTAGGCGCGTTCACCACGGTTCGTCTGCTCGACGACCATGGGCACGAGCGCGTTCATACGCGGTGCGTCGTTGTTCGGCATGATGTTCGGTCGCTCCGTACTCGGGCCAGACTGGCAAAGCTTAGAAAATAGGCTTGAGACGAGTCTCCGCAAGGGGCTGCTGCCCGCGGCACCCTAAGCGTCGTCCTTGTCCTCTTCATTCTTGTCGGCCTTTTTGGTGCTCTTTTTCTTGGCCGGCTTTTTCTCTTCGGGCTCGGCCGCAGCATTCGCCTCGGCCTCCGCTTCGGCGTTGAGTTCTTCCGGCGTCAGCTCGCGCTCCAAAACATTCGCCATCTCGATGATGAAATCGACGACCTTGTCCTCGAAGATCGGCGCCTGCAACGACGCGGTCGCTTGCGGGTTGTCGCGATAGAACTCGACCACCTGCTGTTCCTGCCCCGGCAGCTCGCGCGCCTGCTCCATGATCGCGCGATTGACCTCTTCCTGGGACACCGATAATCCGTTCTGCTCACCGATCTGGGACAGAAGTAGACCCAGGCGAACACGCCGCAGCGCGATGTCGCGATACTGCTCGCGCAACTCGTCGTCGGACTTCCCCTTATCTTCCTCGTCGAGCTGGTCGTTCTCCTTGGCCTGCTCGATCTGCTGCCAAATCTGGTCGAATTCCTCGTCAGCCATTCGCGGCGGCACTTCGAAGTCATGGGTATCGGACAGCTTGTCGAGCAGATCGCGTTTCGTACGCTCGCGGGTCAGCCGACTGTACTCCTGTCCCAGTTGTTCGCTGATTGCCTCTTTCAGAGCGCCAAGATTTTCCAGGCCCAGGCCTTCGGCAAACGCATCGTCGATGGTCACCTCTGCGGCCTCGTGAATTTCCTCGATGGTGCAGTCGAACACCGCATCCTTGCCCGCCAGGTCATCGACCCCGTAATCGTCGGGGAAAGCGACCTTCACCTCGACCGGCTTGCCCGGTTCGACGCCGACCAGCTGATCCTCGAAGCCGGGGATAAACTGGTCCGAGCCCAATTCAAGCCGGATACCGGTCCCCTTGCCGCCGTCGAACGGCTCATTGTCGATCTTTCCTTCGAAATCGATGACAACGACATCGCCCTTTTCGGCCGCGCGCGGTGTATCGATCGGCTTGGTTTCACGGTTCTGCTGGGCAATGCGACCAATCGCATCAGTAATTTCGGAATCCGTCGGGGTGACCTTCACTCGCTCCACCTCGATCGTGGCCAGGTCAACGACATCGATCTCCGGCAGAATCTCGACCGACAGGTCGTACTCCAGATCCTTGCCCTCATCGAAGGAAACGACCTCGATCTTCGGTTGCCCGGCGGGACGCAAGCCACGATCGCTCAGCACTTCCTGCGAGCTGTCCTGCACGGCCGCCTCAAGAACTTCTCCCATCACGGCACTGCCGAAACGCTGCTTGAGAATGTTCAACGGCGCCTTTCCCGGCCGGAAGCCGGGAATGCGCATATCGCGACCGACCTCCGTCAGGCGCGCATCGACGCGTTGCTGAATGTCATCTGCTGCAATTACGATCTTGAAATCACGCAGCAGACCCTCGGTGTTTGTTTCGACGACTTCCATGACCAGGTCCGATTTTCTGCTTCCTAGATAACATGCTGCCGGGTTCCATTCCCGACCGCCCAAATGCGGCCAACTGGCCGTCTCGTCAGTACTCGACACGCCGGAACAAGTGGTGCGGGCGAAGGGACTCGAACCCCCACGACTTTTCAGTCACCAGGACCTAAACCTGGCGCGTCTACCAATTTCGCCACGCCCGCGCACGCACTTGTAAACATGCCGGGATCGCACGCCACGCGCGTTCCAACGGGCAATCCCGCCGAACGGCGGATGTCCTATACCATCACGTCAGCCGAGTAAACGGCTGACCAGAAATCCCTATCATGGCGTTGCCCGCTGTTCCTCGCGCAGCGTTGCGAGCACCCCCGGCAGTGCATCTACAATATCATCTGCGATCAGTCCCGGGCCAAACGCCGCCGCCGCTGCACCATGCAACCACACCGCCGCAGATGCAGCGTCGAAGCCACCCATTCCCTGGGCCATCAATCCGACGATAAGACCGGCCAGCACATCGCCGCTTCCCGCGGTCGCCAGGTCGGGCGGGGCGTTGTCGTTGATCGTCGCGTGCCCGTCGGGTGCCGCAACGACCGTGTCGGCACCCTTGAGCAAAATGACGGCGCCGGACAATGCCGCCGCCGCCCGGGCCCGGCCCAGCCGTCCGAAACCGCCATCATCGAGCGTGCTGGCAAAAAGTCGTGCGAACTCGCCATCATGGGGGGTGAACACCACATCCCCGGAGTGCTCGCGAACCCGGCCGAACAGTTCACCGGGATCATCGGCAAACGCCGAAATGCCATCGGCATCGACGACACAGTCGCGCTCACTGGCCAGCGCTGTTGCCACCCGTTCGCATGTCTCGCTGCTCACCCCGTTGCCGGGGCCAACGAGCACAGCGCGAATCCGGGAGTCCTCGAGCATCGCGGCAAACCCGTCTCGGTCGGCAACTTCGCGGACCATGATCGACGGACGGCCGGCCCGGTAAACCGGAACGGCTTCCGTCGGGCTCGCGATCGAGGCCAGCCCGGCACCGACCCTGAGCGCGGCATACGCCGCAAGGCGCGCCGCGCCCGTCAGCTCGGCCCCACCCGCCACGACCACATGCCCGCGGCCGTATTTGTGCCCATCCGGTGTCAGCGTCGGGTATCGGCTGCGCCACAGCGAAACCGCGTTCCGCCACTGGTTCGCACCGATGTCGTCGAGCACGGCGTCCGGAATACCGATATCGGCGACCCGCACATCCCCGCACAAGCCGCGCGCCGGAAACAGCAGATGCCCCGGTTTGCGTCGAAAGAACGTCACCGTGACGTCCGAAGCCGTCGCGGCACCGAGCACCGCACCCGAGTCGCCATGGACACCGCTGGGCACATCGACCGCGAGGCAGGGCACGGCGTGGGCGTTCATGCTGTCTACGGTCTCTCGGGCAACCCCGTCCAGAGCACGGCTCAACCCGGCCCCGAACAGGGCATCGATGACAATGTCGGCATTTCCAACCAGATCAGCAAACACGGCTTCGACCGGACCCTGCCAGCGCCTGGCGTTGATCGCAGCGTCGCCGGACAGTTTGTCGCGCGACCCCAGCAGCGCCATTGTCACCTCACGGCCGCGCTCGGCCAGAATCCGGCCGGCCACAAACCCGTCACCACCATTATTGCCCGGACCGCACAAGACGAGCACACGCCCTGTTGGCCATCTGTCCTCGAGCGCATCGGCCACCGCAATTCCGGCCGCTTCCATCAAGTCGATGCCGGGAACACCGGAATCTACCGCCGCCTGGTCGGCGCGGTACATCTGCTGGACGCTCAACAATTCCGGTTCTTTATCGATCCAGCGCGTCGCCATGCGGCCGCAAACTCCCCAAATATCAACGCTGCTATTCTAGCCGCACTCCGGTCGGCACGGTTTTGCGCTAGGTCAGTCGGCGGAGGAAATGGGGTGGCTGATGGGATTTGAACCCACGACCTCCTGGACCACAACCAGGCGCTCTAACCAACTGAGCTACAGCCACCACACGAAATCCCGCAGTTTTCTGGGGTTTTTTAATTTTCCCGTCAAGGCGAAAGTAGAAAATAGTGGAGAATATGCGATAAAAGTGGAACATAAATCACACTAAATTTCAGACTATTTTTCAACTGTCCGTATTTTTCCCAACTTCTAGGTCAAGAACTTAGCACCACGCTAAATCCAAAGAAGAATGCAGTTTTATTTTTAAATGACGTTTTAACGTTAATCTTTAAACAGTTCAAAAAAGAGAACGAATTCAGTCATGAAAGCCTTTAGAAAAATTTTGATTTGGATTTTATTCGTATGGTTCATCGTATCGATAATAATGACTTTAGCCGGTACCGATTTATTTTTCCCTTTCGATTTAAAAATCGATGAAAGTCAGCAAATTTATCGGTATAAGACGATCCGTTTTGCGGCAGGTTGCTTACTAGCTTATGCAGTTTACAGATACCTCTTTTCATTTAAGGCCGCACCATCACTTGCGATCGTTCTTAACTTCGGAGTGTTTTACCTGATTGGCGGTCTCTTGTTTGGTTATCGGGACAACGTAGAACTGAAAGATATGCAACATCTTCTGGTTGTCGCTTTTCTGGCATTGATGGTTTGGTTTGAACTTAAACAGAGAACCAAGGACGATGCTGGAAAGTTTAGAAGGGACCACTTTTAAAAATCATCGGCTGGCCAGGAAACAAGGGGCTTCACTGATAAATGACGCGCATGAATACGAAAAATCAGGTCAGGCATTCCCATACTACCCCGACCTCTATGCCTGCCCTTACTGCAAACGAGATCCCGGCAAACCAATCACAGCCAAACGCACGATCTTTAAGGCCGCCTGCCGCCGTGCAGGCTTTCGTATCGATGACACACCACTGGCCCGCGCATACTTGTCCTTACGGGCGACCTGAAGGCCGCCCAGGACTATCTGGCCCACGCTACGATCGAAAGCACTTTGCGATACGCCAAACACGCTACGCAGAAAAAGCTGGATGTGATGGACCAACTGCACAAATGCGCGACAAGAGTCGCGGAAATTGGCAAAGCGCCAAATACGAGTAACAGCTAAGTCATTGAAAATATTGGGGTGGCTGATGGGATTTGAACCCACGACCTCCTGGACCACAACCAGGCGCTCTAACCAACTGAGCTACAGCCACCACAAACCGGCGTTTGTGTAATCATAGGACCCGATGGCGTCAAGCGGACGCGAACAAGTTTCGTTCAGGTCGCAGCCTTGCGCCGCTGTTTCTTCTTCGGTGTACCCGCCTTCGAAACGGTCGCAACCAACGCATCGATGTTGGTACTGCCCGCAGGCGCCCTGAGGGGCCGTTAACGACCCTCACAATGTACGGTCGAGCCAGTCCACCATGCCGGTCCGGTACTCGAATGCATGGTTGTGACAGCAGTGAACCCCGTCTTCATCCATCCACAAAGTCGCGTTGCCCGGCAAGGCCGCGGCGATCCGCTCGGCCTGGTGGGCCTTGAAGATGGCATCGTTCCGCCCATGCACGACCAGCACCGGCGAAGTAACCGCGGATATGCATCCGTCGAGCGTGACATCGGACAAGCGCGCCAGGGCATCGTCTTCGTCATCGGCACCCGTGGCATAGACGAACCCGTCGCGGATCAGCGGCGGCATCGCCGGCCAGTCGCCGAGGTCCCACGCGCCACCAAAGACGACGGTCGCCTTAATACGTGGTTCGACCGCCGCCGCCTTGACCACATAGATTCCGCCAAGGCTGCGCCCGAGCGTACCGATCCGTTCGGCATCGATTTCCGGCCGCGCGGCCATGGCCTCATGAGCTGCGACAATGCATGCCTCGTAATTCTGGCCGAGCAGAATTCGCGGATGCACCTCGCCCTGACCCGGACCATCGAACGCAAACGCCGCAAGCCCCCGCTGCACCGCCATCTCCATAATGGTGGCGAAGTCCTCTTTCGTGGAATCCAGCCCCGGCACCAGAAGGATGCAGGGAACCGGTCCGTCCCTTCCCGCCGGCAGGCGAAGATATCCGGGCAGGTTCGCATCGCCGAAGGGAATGTCGAGGCGTTCTGCCGGCGGCGACATCAATGGAGCCGCCTCCCGAAAGGCCGCAACCTTGCGGCCTTGCAGCTCGGTCTTTAACTCCGGCAGGTGAAACGCGACCACCTGGGCGAAGTGATAGCAAATGGCAGCCCGCACATAGGCGGCGGCCGCGCTTGCCTGGTGACCGAGCGCCAGGCGATCCTGCCCCATCGCGATATAGCCGTCACCGAGCTCGGCCCAGGCATCCGGCCATGCATCCCAGGTCGCCGCACGATTGCGCACCGCGAGCGCATCGTTCGGGTCGCCGCCATCGGCGACCAGCCGCGGGATCCAGTATCGGAGTACTTCCTCATCATCAAGCGGACGGGACTGATCATCGGACATGGCCGCACCCTTCTGTGTGTCTACGCATTGCAGACATATTGTTGCCGGTTCGCGGGCCGGGGTACAGCCGCGACCAAACAGCATCGGGCCTGCGGGCTGTACGCCCCAAAGGTTTTGCTCAGCCGTTCTCCGACCGCCTATAGTGCGCTCTTTCGTGGGGACATCAGAGACGACGCACATGACCAGCGCACAATTGCACATGGCCGAGAACCTCTCGCGCCTCGGCACCGAATCCGCATTCGAGGTTCTGGCCCGCGCCGAAGCCCTCAAAGCCGAGGGACACGATGTGATCAATCTCGGCATCGGGCAGCCCGATTTTCAAACACCCGAGCACATCGTCGAAGCCGCGGTGAAGGCCCTGCGCGACGGCCATCATGGGTATACACCGGCGCCGGGCATCGTGGCGCTGCGCGAGGCCGTGGCGGCGGACATTCATCGCCTGCGCGCGGTGGAGGTCGATCCTGGCAACATCGTGTGTGTGCCCGGCGGCAAGGTCACCATGTTCTTCGCCATCATGATGTTCGGCGAGGCCGGCGCGGAAATCATGTACCCGAACCCAGGTTTCCCGATTTACGAATCCGCGATCAACTATTCCGGTGCGACAGCCGTGCCGATCCCGCTGCTGGAAGAAAAAGACTTCTCGTTCGACGCCGAGGAAGTCCTGTCCCTGATCACACCCGCGACGCGCCTGATCATCATCAACACGCCGGCCAATCCCACCGGCGGCGCCGTCCCGCGCGCGGAGATGGACAAGCTGGCCGCCGGGCTCGAGGCGCACCCCCATGTCGCCATCCTGTCGGACGAGATTTATGGCCAGATGACCTATGACGGCCACGAGCATGTCAGCCTGCTTTCCTACGAGCATCTGCGCGACCGGCTGATCCTGCTCGACGGCTGGTCCAAGACCTATGCGATGACCGGGTGGCGGCTGGGCTATGCGCTCTGGCCCGACAGCCTCGTCGAATCCGCGACACGCCTGGCCATCAATTGCCATTCCTGCGTGAATGCCGGCACCCAGTTCGCCGGCATCGCGGCCCTCGAAGGGCCCCAGGATTCCGTCCACGAAATGGTTCGTGCCTTCGACCAGCGCCGCAAGGTGATCGTCGACGAGTTGAACGGCATCGGCGGCTTCTCCTGCCGCACGCCGGTCGGCGCCTTCTATGCATTTCCCAACATATCCGGGACCGGAGCATCCGCCCGGGAGGTGCAGGACCGACTGCTGACGGAGGCCCATGTTGCAACCGTCGCGGGCACCAGTTTCGGACATCTGGGAGAGAATTATGTTCGGTTCTCCTATGCGAATTCTGTGGAGAACATTCAGGCCGCAATGGGGCGTGTGCGCGAGATATACAATTAGGCGCCTACTTATTGAGCGTCGTGCCTAATTATTGTGCATTTTGCGCCGGATCAATGCTGGTATCACGACGAAAACTCCCCTAAATCCGGGGGATTGCGCGGGCCCCTCATCTGGCACGCGTTATGCTATGCCCAGTGCGTAGGCGCAGCCCGTCGCCTGCGCGTAGAATGAACAACGCGGTGAAGGCAGGACAGTGAGCCATGAAAAAGATCGAAGCCATTATCAAACCGTTCAAGCTCGACGAGGTGAAGGAAGCACTTCACGAAGTCGGCCTGAAAGGCATCACGGTGGTTGAGGCCAAGGGCTTCGGTCGCCAGAAGGGCCACACCGAACTCTATCGCGGCGCCGAGTATGTCGTCGACTTTCTGCCCAAGGTGAAGATCGAGATCGTCCTCGAGGACAGTCAGGTCGAACGGGCCATCGAAGCCATCCAGGAAGCGGCCCGCACCGGGCGCATCGGGGACGGCAAGATTTTTGTCTCGACGATCGACGAGGCGATCCGGATCCGGACCGGCGAACGCGGCGCGGAAGCCGTCTAGCGGCCCGGAAATCGAACACCACCAGCAACCAAGCAAAGAATTTTTCCGAACGAACAGGAGAGCCTAGAAATGTCGGACACAAAAACAGTCCTAGACATGATCAAAGAGAACGACGTCGAGTTTGTGGACTTCCGGTTCACGGACCCGCGCGGCAAGTGGCAGCACACCGCGCAGCATGTATCGACCGTCGATGAGGACCTGCTGACCGACGGCATCATGTTCGACGGATCGTCGATCGCCGGCTGGAAGGCCATCAACGAATCCGACATGACCCTCATGCCGGACCTGAGCACGGCCGTGATGGACCCGTTCACGGCACAGCCCCAGCTGATCCTGTTCTGCGACGTCCTCGAGCCGTCGACCGGTGAGCCCTACGCACGCGACCCGCGCAGCACGGCCCGACTGGCGCTGGCCTATATGGAGTCCAGTGGCGTCGGCGACACCGCATTCTTCGGGCCGGAGGCCGAGTTCTTCGTGTTCGACGATGTGCGTTACGAAGTCTCCATGTCGCGCAGCTTCTACGAAGTGGACAGCGACGAGGGCCCTTACAATTCTGGCACCGATTTTCCGGAAGGCAACTTTGGCCATCGCCCGGGTATCAAAGGTGGCTACTTCCCCGTCCCGCCGGTCGACTCCATGACCGACCTACGCGCCGAGATGGTAACCACCGCGATCCAGATGGGCATAGATATGGAGAAGCACCATCACGAGGTGGCGCCGAGCCAGAACGAGCTGGGTCAAAAGTTTGACACGCTGCTGGCGACCGCCGACCAGATGCAGATCTACAAGTATGTCGTGCACAACGTCGCCGCCCAATACGGCAAGACGGCAACCTTCATGCCGAAGCCCATCGCAGGCGACAACGGCTCGGGCATGCATGTGCATCAGTCGATCTGGAAGGACAGCAAGCCGCTGTTCGCCGGCTCGGGCTATGCCGACCTGTCGGACACCTGCCTCTACTATATCGGCGGCATCATCAAGCATGCGAAGGCCATCAACGCCTTCTCGAACCCGACGACGAACAGCTATAAGCGCCTCGTCCCGGGCTTCGAAGCACCCGTGCTGCTCGCCTATTCCTCGCGCAACCGCTCGGCCTCCTGCCGCATCCCGTTTGCCACCAACCCGAAGGCCAAGCGTGTCGAGGTGCGTTTCCCTGATGCCACCGCGAACCCCTATCTGGCGTTCTCGGCCATGCTGATGGCCGGCCTCGACGGTATCGAGAACAAGATCCACCCGGGCGACCCGATGGACAAGGACCTGTACGATCTGCCCGCCGAGGAGCTGGAGGGCGTGCCGACCGTGTCGGAATCCCTGGGTGAGGCGATCGCTGCTCTCGATGCGGACCGGGATTTCCTGAAGAAAGGTGATGTCTTCTCCGACGATCAGATCGATGCCTATATCGAGCTGAAGCAGGAAGAGGTCACGGCGTTTCTCGAGGCGCCGCATCCGATCGAGTTCCAGATGTACTTCTCGTCCTAGTCCACCTGGACCCTTCCAATGAAGAAGGCCCCGCCAGCCGGCGGGGCCTTTTTTCTGTCTGTTGGTCAGACGCGCCAGCCGCCGTCGCAGCAGACGGCGGCATCCTTGTGGGTGATGATCGACATGCGCAAATCACGCTCGGAATCGTCATCGCCGTGATAGGCGTCCGACGCACCGAAGGTGAAGAAGGTCTCCCACTCCACGTTGTCGAGGTCGGTGAACCACGCCTTGTCCGAGTTGGCGTAGTGGTCCCAGCCCTCGTCGGCGTGGCGCACCGTGACATTGAACGTGTAGGTGCTGCCGGTCCGAACGGCGACGGCGGTCACATCCGCCTCCCCCGCCTGCCCTGCCGCCGGGGCCGCCAACAGCCCCATACCGACGGCCATGATCGCAAATGCGCGTTTCATTTATCCTGCGTCTCCTGCGAAATCTGTCGCGGTTTCCCGTCCGCTCCTATTGCCACATAGGTGAACACCCCTTCGGTCACTTTTTCGCGCACGAAACTGGCGCTGCGCAGGGACCAGGCCTCGATCCGCCAGGTCATCGAGGTGTTCCCGACCCGCTCCAGCGCGGCGTAGCACGATACGACATCGCCGACCTTGACCGGCTTCCGGAACGTCATGGATTCGATCGCGATGGTGACCGTCCGACCGGCCGAATAGTTGCGTGCGGCAATACCGCCGGCGATATCCATCTGGGACAACAGCCAGCCGCCGAAAATGTCGCCATTGGCGTTGGTGTCGGCCGGCATGGCAGCGGTCTGGATAAACAATTCGCCGTGCGGCGATTCCGTGTCTCCGTTCATAGTGTCACCTCATGCGCGAATCACACATATTGAGCACGATCATCACCAGAGTGGAACCCGCCGGTGCGCGACGGTTCAGGCCGTGATGGTGTGGTCGAAGTTAGGTCTATTTTCTGGCGAGGCCAGCGTGGCGCGAGCAAAACGAAAAGTCGAAGATCCCGGCCTGTTTGACGACGCAGCAGGCGCGGGCGGCGACTACACCGCACAGGATATCGAGGTTCTCGAGGGCCTGGAGCCGGTCCGGCGGCGCCCGGGAATGTATATCGGCGGCACCGACGAACGCGCACTACACCACCTGGCGGCCGAGATACTCGACAATGCGATGGACGAAGCCGTCGCCGGGCATGCCGACAGGATCGAGATGGATCTCGACGGCGACGGCGTGCTCTCGATTTCGGACAATGGTCGGGGAATTCCGGTCGATCCGCATCCGAAGTTCAAGAGCAAGTCGGCACTGGAAGTGATCCTGACGACGCTCCATTCGGGCGGCAAATTCGACGGCAAGGTGTACCAGACGTCCGGCGGCCTGCACGGTGTGGGACTAAGTGTCGTCAACGCATTGGCGGCCAACCTACGCGTTGAGGTCGCACGCGACAAACAGCTGTGGGCGCAGGATTACGCGCGCGGCAAGTCGAAGGGCAAACTGAAGAAACTCAAGGCCGTGCAGAACCGGCGCGGCACCACGATCTCGTTCCTGCCCGACCCGGACATCTTCGGTGAGAAAGCGGTATTCCGGGCGGAACGTCTGTACGACATGGCCAAATCCAAGGCCTACCTGTTCCCTGGCGTGGAGATTCGCTGGTCGTGCGACAGCAAGATCGCGGCTGCCGCCGAGCTTCCCGACAGCGAGGCCTTCCAGTTCGCCGACGGCATCCTCGACTATCTGCGCTCGACCGTCGGCGAACGGCCGCTTGTGGGCGCTGACATTTTCGCGGGACGCGCCGACCTGAACGGCAGCAAGGGCCGGGTCGAATGGGCGGTGTGCTGGCCGGCAGACGGTGAAGGCTTCGTCAGTTCCTACTGCAACACCGTGCCGACGCCGGAAGGCGGCAGCCATGTGGCCGGCATTCGCGGCGCACTGACCCGCGGCCTGAAGGGTTATGGCGAGCTGACCAACAACCGCAAGGCGACACAGCTGACGGCCGACGACATCGCCGACGGCGCGGCCATTGTCCTGTCCCTGTTCATCTCGGAACCCCAGTTCCAGGGGCAGACGAAGGAAAAACTTTCGATGCCCGACGCGGCCCGCTTTGTCGAGGCCCAGATCAAGGACCATTTCGACCACCATCTGTCGAATGACCGCCAGAACGCGGATTCCCTGCTGGAATGGGCCATTGAACGGGCGGAAGAACGCAAACGGCGACGCGAGGACCGAGCCTTCAAGCGCAAGACCGCCGGCCGCAAGTCACGCCTGCCCGGAAAACTCGCCGACTGCACGCGCGGCAGCGCCGAGGGGACGGAAATCTTCCTCGTCGAGGGCGACAGCGCCGGCGGCTCTGCCAAGCAGGCACGCCACCGCGAAACCCAGGCGATCCTGCCATTGCGCGGCAAGATCCTGAACGTGGCCAGCGCCTCGGCGGACAAGCTGCGCGGGAACCAGGAACTGAGCGACCTGATCCAGGCGCTGGGATGCGGATCGGGCAAGACCTTCGACCTCGACAAGCTGCGCTACGAACGCGTGGTCATCATGACTGACGCCGATGTTGACGGGGCGCATATCGCCTCGCTGCTGATGACCTTTTTCTATCGCGAGATGCCGGAGCTGGTGACCCAGGAGCACCTGTTCCTCGCCGTCCCGCCGCTGTATCGCCTGGCGCGTGGTGGCGATGTGGTCTACGCGCTGGACGACGCCGACCGGGAACGCCTGATGGACGAGCATTTCTCGGGGTCCGGCAAGGTCGAGATCAGCCGCTTCAAGGGCCTGGGCGAGATGCCACCTGCCCAGCTGCGCGAAACGACAATGGATCCGGAGAAACGGCAGCTGATCCAGGTCGCACTGCCCAGTGCGACCGATACGGACAAGGCGCACGCGCGCGAGGCCAAGGCCACGGCCCAGCTGGTCGAGCAACTGATGGGCCGGAAGGCGGAGTTGCGGTTCCGCTTCATCCAGGACAACGCCAAGTTCGTCGACGAGATCGATATTTAGAGCCGATCACGAAGAGTTGCCCGGCCAGGATTTGGCCGAAACCCGACCACACACTATCTTTATGGAACCGGTATCTGCCGGGACCGCCGCTTGCCCGGCATTTTGCGACCTGAATTGGCCCAACATCCACTCGGGACTTCAAAATGCACAGGAACTCCGGTTTTCCGCTACGCTCGACCCTCGCCATCGGCGGGCTCGTCGCACTCACGGCCTGCGCGCAACTGGGTATCGTCGTCACCCGGGTCGACTACGCAACCCAGTATGAGCCTGCCGAAGCAAGGGCTGCGGGCGGTGGCGATCATCAGATGAAGGTGACCGTTCTCGGCAACCCGTTCGATGCACCGCACGCGACTCTGGAAGCGGCAGTCATCGACAGCATGCAGGGCAGCACGTCGGGCATACCCATCAATTTCGCGGCCAACCCCAAAACCCGGACCCAAGCCGCTCGTTTTCGCGTGGTCGTCACCTTCACTCCCGAGGCGATCCGCGATCCCGCGAAACTCTGTACCGCCGGCGAGGATATCGCACTGGCCGCGCCCGCGTCGGGCACCGTCCCGTTGATGAGCGCCTTCTGTTCGTCGGACAGTTCAGTGTCACATGCCATCGCACGGGCAAGCGACATAGACGGGACCGCGTCGGAGAAACTCGATGCCTTGATGATCCAGCTCACTCTGGCTATGTTCCCGGACGAAAACCCGCACCGGTGATGTCCGCGACTGTGCAGACTGCAAGATCGGACAGATGCTCGACCTGGTGCGCCCAGAGATCGGCGTTGCAGAGCAGTCCGAGAATCAGGACAAGATTGCTCACGCTCCGCCACCGGCTGGTGCCGCCTCAATCCGCACCAGCGCGCCCGGCTCAAGCTGTCCGGCGCAGGCCACGTTCCACAGAAGCTGATAAGCCCCCTCCAGCTTGCGAACAAACCGTTCGCTGGAATCATCGGATTCCACGGCCAGCCGGACGCGCTTCTTCATTTCCTTGAGTTCGGCTTCGTCTTCGGCCAACGAAACGGCTTTTGTCACATAGGCACCCGGGCTGTCCGCAACCAGATCACCCAGCCGGTGAGCCCGGCAGAGGCTGGCGCCGACGCGCGAAGGCATTGCATCTCCGGCAAGGGTCAACACCGGCAAGCCTTGGGCAATGGCATCAGCCGCCGTCGAATGGGCGCCGTAGACAAAACTGTCGAGGAACAGATCGGCGTGCGCGTGGCGCGCCAGGTGGGCGGACATCTCATCGAGCAAGGGCGCGAATACCAGCCGGTCCGGATCGATGCCTGCCTGCCGCGCCGCTTCCGTCAGGTTTCGGCGCGTCACATCCGCATGATCGCGCAGCCAAAGAACGGCGTTATCGACGCGCCCGAGAATATCCATCCAGGCGCCGAACGTGACAGGGTCGATCTTCGTGGGGGTGTTGAAGGCGCAGTACACGAACCCGTCGTCGGGTAAACCGTGGTCGGAGCGCGCGCCGGCATCGGTGTCGGCGGTGTCGAACCGGTTGAGCGGCATGAACGTGCCGGGCATATGGGCCACCGCGTCCGAAAAGCGCGAAACCTCACCCGCATGCACCAGCGTTTCGTCGGCGAGCAGAACATCGTTCAATCCGCCCGATGAGCCACAGTATCCAAGCCAGCCGATCTGCAGAGGTGCTGACCGGGCGGCGAGAATCTCCGGTCTGCCACCCCGGGTGAAGCCACTCAGATCGACCAAGATATCGACGCCTGCATCCACGATGCGGCCCACCGCATCCTCCATGGTGGCCTGAGATATATCCTCGACCCGTCCCATGCCCCCATAGATCGCTTTCTGAACGTCGCTGCCATCGGCCGGCTTCAACGCAAAGGCCGAGACCTCGAACCGTTCTCGGTCATGGCGCGGCAGTATATCCGCGAGCAAGTGCCCCACCGGGTGCCGCCCCAGATCTGGCGACAGGTAGCCGACATGCAGTCGATCGCGGGCCGCGGGGGCAACGACGGGACGGATGGAGGGCTGGCGATGCCGCAAGCTGGCGGCCCGTGCAGCGGCCACGGCGTTGAGCCCCGGCTGTTCGAACGGCAGGAACAGCGAGACCATCGGAGAAAGTTCAGCGATCAGCTCACCGCCGTTTTCAACCAGCCGGACAAAATTGGAAATCAGCTTGTCCCGGTCCGCCCAGTCGCAGGCATAGAGATTGACGTAGAACAGCTGTGTCGCTGCGCGCACAAAGCCAGGATCGCAGGCCAGCGCTTCCCTAAACCGGTCTGCCGCTGCCTTGTAGTCGAGCAGCGCCGCCAACGTGACGCCGAGACTGTGTTGCACCTCGGCCTCATTGGGCGCTGCCGCGACCGCCTGCTCCAGAACGGCGCGGGAGTCCGACAGTTGCCCCACCTGCCGATAGAGGTTTCCAAGGTTGGCGAGCGCGCGGCCATGATCCGGCGAAATCGTGCGGGCGCGTTCAAGATGATCGATGGCGTCCCCAACCCGCGCAGCGCTAACCAGGGCACCGGCCGTGTTGTACAGCAGGTTGGCATCGTCCGGTGCATGCGTCAGTGCCGCCTGATACTGTTCGACGGCACCGGCAATATCGCCAGTATCCAGGCGAAGCTTGGCGTAATTGGCGCGCACACGTGCGTCGGTCGGCGCCTGCAACACCGCGCGTTCGAGCAGTTCGAGCCCTTCGGCGACATTCCCCTTCTGGGCGGACAATATCCCTTTCAGGTGCAGCGCCTCGACATGGTCGGGGTCTTCCGCCAGCACCGTGTCGTACAACGAAGCCGCATCGGCCAGCGCGCCGTCGCGGTGTTTTTGGCGCGCATCCGCGACGATCGCGTCGAGTTCACTCGAATTTTCAACCATTCCAGCTTTCTTCCAGAAACCAATTGACCATGCAATAGCATATGGAATCGCTGGACTTTCCGCGCCGCCACCCTCATTTTCCGCACAACACGCGATCAAGTGTGATTTCTACGCAGACGAGCAATATGCGATTTGAGGACCTGGGTCTGAGCGACCCGTTATTGAACGCCATTGGCGAGGCGGGGTACGAGACCCCGACACCCATTCAGGCTGAGGCTATCCCGCACCTTCTGATGGCTCGCGATATCATCGGCATTGCCCAGACGGGCACCGGCAAAACGGCCAGCTTCACGCTGCCGATGATCGAGATTCTTTCTACCGGCCGTGCAAGGGCGCGGATGCCCCGCTCCCTGATCCTGGAACCGACCCGCGAACTGGCGGCACAGGTGGCCGAAAACTTTGAGATCTACGGTAAGAACCACAAACTCAGCAAAGCACTGCTGATCGGCGGTGTGTCCTTTGCGGATCAGGAGGAGAAACTCGACCGCGGGGTCGACGTCCTGATCGCCACGCCCGGGCGCCTGCTGGATCATTTCGAGCGCGGCAAGGTGCTGCTCGCGGACATCAAGGTCCTGGTGGTCGACGAAGCAGACCGGATGCTCGATATGGGTTTCATCCCGGATGTCGAACGCATCATCAAGCTGCTTCCGGCCATTCGTCAGACCGCAATGTTCTCGGCTACCATGCCAGCGGAAATCAAGCGTCTGACCGACGCCTACATGATGAACCCTCGAACGGTGCAGGTGGCGCCACAGGCCTCTGCGGCAGAAACCGTGACCCAGGGCCTTCTGCGTGTCAGTGGCGGCTTCCGGGAAAAACGCGCCGCACTGCGCAAGTTGATCCGCAACAGCGACGTCAAGAACGCGATCGTCTTCTGCAACCGCAAGCGCGATGTCGCGACGCTGGAGAAATCCCTCAAGTCGCACGGCTTCAATGCGGCGGGTCTGCACGGCGACATGCATCAGACGGCGCGCATGGAAACGCTGGCCAAGTTCCGCGATGGTGAGATCGAGCTGCTGGTGGCCAGCGATGTCGCCGCGCGCGGCCTGGATATCGCCAACATGAGCCATGTCTTCAACTTCGATGTGCCGATGCACGCGGAAGACTATATTCACCGGATCGGCCGCACCGGCCGCGCGGGCAAGGAAGGCCATGCCTATACCTTGTGCACCCGCGACCACGCCAAGTTCCTCGGCGCGATCGAGCGGATGCTGGGCAAGTCGATACCGCCGATCGGATCTCCGGAAGCCGTGCGCACCGACGAAGACACCGAAACCCCTGACAACGATGCCGCCGCTGCAGACGTTCAGGAGGACGCGGTCACAGAGGCGAGCGAAGAGCGCGAGACCAAGGACAAAGACGACGCCCCGCGCCGGCGCCGGCGCGGCCGCCGCAAATCGGAATCTTCAAAGGAATCCAACAGCAAACCCGACGCAAAGAAGAAAGAAGTCCGCGAACAATGCAAGCCGGTCCGAACGCCCAGGCCGAAGGATGAGAGCCGATCAGGCAAGCCCAAGAGCGATGATGATGACGGCGATTCTGCATTCGGCAAAGATGAGCACACGCCGGCCTTTCTTTTGCGTTAGACTTTTCGCCGCGTCAGACAACGGACGATAAAGCGATGCAGACGATTTTCGTGCAGGTGAAATGCGAACTCGGCAAGGCTTACGAGGTGGCTGACGAGGCCGCGCTCAACATCGACCAGGTGTCCGAGGTCTATTCAACGTCGGGACAGTTCGATCTGCTGATGAAGTGCTACCTCGCAGACGACACCGATATCGGTCACTTCGTGACAAACAACATCCAGACCCTGGCCGGGGTTTCCGACACGTTCACCACGATCACGTTCAAGGCGTTCGGCTGACGCTGCCGCACCACGGAGCGGGCGCCCATGTCGCAATCACAGCCGACATTCGTGTTTCGCCGCAGCCCTGAGCTCGACGGCCAGACCACGCGACATCCCGTTATTGTTCTCGGCGCCGGCCCCGTTGGACTGGCCGCCGCCGTCGATCTCGCGCTGCATGACATTTCCTGCGTGGTGATCGATTCCCGCAGCGATGTAAGCGAAGGCAGCCGGGCGATTTGCTGGGCCAAGCGAAGCCTGGAGATTTGTGACCGCCTGGGCACGGGCGACGCACTTGTCGAAAAGGGCGTGACGTGGAACGAAGGCGAGATTTTTGTCGGCGACGAGCTGATCTACAGCTTCAACCTGCTGCCCGAGCCAGACCACAAGCGTCCGGCGTTCATCAATCTGCAGCAGTTCTTTTTCGAGCAGCAGATGGTGGCGCGCGCCACGGAACTGGCGGCCATCGACCTGCGCTGGCAGCATTCGGCCCGCGATGTCCGGTCATTCGATGACCATGTGGAAATCCAGGTCGACACGCCGGATGGCCCCTATACGCTCGAAGGTGACTGGCTAATTGCGTGTGACGGCGTGCGCAGCCAGACACGCGAAAGCCTGGGTCTGGATTTCGAAGGCCGCGTCTTCCAGGACCGGTTCCTGATTGCCGATATTAGGATGAAGGAGGATTTTCCCGCCATCCGGCGGTTCTGGTTCTCACCGACATTCTTCGACGGACAATCGACCCTGATGCACAAGCAGGCCGACGATGTCTGGCGCATAGACTTCCAGCTCGGCTGGGATGCCGACCCCGACGAAGAACGCAAGGCTGAGCGCGTGATCCCGCGTATCGAACGCATGCTCGGGCACGGTGATTTCGAGATCGTCTGGACATCGGTCTACACCTTCACCTGCCGGCGTTTGGCCAGGTTACGGCATGGCTGTGTGTTTTTTGCCGGCGACAGCGCCCATGTCGTGTCCCCCTTCGGCGCACGCGGCGGAAACAGCGGACTGCAGGACACCGACAATCTGGCCTGGAAACTGGCATCGGTCATCCGGGGCGATGCCCCCGAGCGCCTGCTGGACAGTTATGACGCCGAACGCATTCCGGCAACGGACGAGAACCTGCTCAACTCGACACGCAGCACAGATTTCATGACACCGAAATCAAAAGTCAGCGGCGCGTTTCGCGATGCCGTTCTCGACCTGGCGCGTGACCACGAGTTCGCGCGCCGGCTGGTCAATAGCGGGCGCTTGTCCGTCCCTGCCCGTTACAGCGATTCGCCATTGAACACACCCGACGCCGACACGTTCAAGGACGGCCCGCCACCGGGCGCACCGGCCATCGATGCTCCGCTGCAAAGCAACGCCGGCGACTGGTTGATCGATCATCTCGCGGACAACGCTTTCACCCTTGTTCATTTCGGCACCGATGCACCTTCAATTGACGGCCTAAATTTGGTCCTGATCGATGCCACCGGCCTGGCCTCCGATCGCTACGACGCCCGACCCGGGACCTGTTACCTGTTCCGCCCCGATCAGCATGTGGCGGCGCGGTGGCGTCACTTCAATGCCGATGCCGTCACGGAGGCCTGGAACCGCGCCTGTGCCCGACTGTGACGACAACATGACTGGGAGATCAGAATGACCGGCGAACTGCGTACCCGCCTTGGAATAGATGCGCCCGACGATTTCTACGAGGCGTTGATCGAAGCCCATGCCGGTTTGAGCGAAGACGAAAGCATGCGCCTGAACGCCCGGCTCATCCTGCTTCTCGCCAACCACGTCGGCGAACGCGCAATCCTGGATCAGGCGATTGCCGCAGCCAAGGCTGCGGACCGAAGCTGATCCGTCAGGCCTGCAATTCCTTCCAGAGGATCTTGTCGCGCCGGGCCGTCCAGACCCGCGGATGCTCGAGGCCGCCTGCTTCGTCATAGGCGCGGCCGACATTGAACGGAATGCAGTGCTCGTAGATGGCCCAGTCGCCGTATTTCGGCGTCATCTTCTTGTAGGTGTGGTCGAAGGTTTCCTTGAGTGACCATCCACGTTTCACGCCATGCCTGGCACCCCGGAGCAGGTCGCGGACAAACCCCTCTGTCTGATCGAAGGCCTTTTCGCATTGCCGCGGCGTGGTCGCCGCAGGGCCGCGACCGGGTACGAGTTTACGCGGTTTGAGGGCGCGAAGTTTCTTCAGCGTACCCGGCCAATCGGTGAGATAGGCATCGCCGCAGTAAAGCGCGGCATGGGCCTCCACCAGATCGCCGGCGAACAGGATACGCTCTTTCGGCAACCACACGATCGTGTCGCCCTTGGTGTGTCCGCGTCCGGCGTGAATGATCCGGACCTCGCGGTCACCCATCCACAAAGTCATCTCATTCTCGAAGGTCAGCGTCGGCCAGGTTAACCCCGGAACCGTCTCGATTGCCTCGAACAGGCGGGGGAACCTATCGGCCTCCGACTTGTAGTCCTGCATTCCCCGCTCGGCCACGAGATCTCGTGTCGCCTCGCTCATCACGATTTCGGCTGCACCGAAACCGCTCGCACCCAGGGTCCGGACCGCGTGGTAATGGCTGAGCAGTACATACTTGATGGGTTTCTTCGTGACCTTGCGGATTTCCTTCACCACCCGTTTCGCCATAACGGGGGTTGCCTGCGCGTCCAAGACCAGGACACCGTCGTCGCCCACGATCACGCAGGAGTTGGGATCCCCCTCTGCAGTGTAGGCGTAGACGCCCTTGTCGAGCTTTTCGAACGTGATCTTCTTCGGTGCCAGATCGGCCGCACTCGCAAACGCCTTCGCCATGTCTCTTCCCTCGCATGCAACGGTTGTGAAACCGGTTGTAGCGTGTTTCAGGGATTGACGAAATCAGGCCTTGGAAGGAGACCGTAGAAGGGACAGCTAGGCGACGGGGGTCAGCCCGCCTCATCATCCATCTCTTTCAAAACCTTGGTCGCGGAACGGAACGCCTCCATACCGGCCGGCGCTCCGCAATACATGGTGACCTGCAAAAGCGCCTCGCGAACCTCTTCGCGCGTGAGGCCGTTGTTGATCGCACCACGCACATGGCCTTCGAACTCGTGCATCCGGCCCAGTGCGGCAAGCATGCCCAAGTTCAACAGGCTGCGCTGCTTTCGGGTCAGGCCGTCGCGTCCCCACACCGAACCCCAGCCCAGCTCAGTGATGAACTGCTCCATGAAATCGCGGTTGAAATCATCGAGGTTGGCCATCGAAGCATCGACACGTGCGTCCCCCATCACTTCGCGGCGGATACGTTCGCCGGTTTTGTAAAGTTCCTTGTCGATCATGATACCCCCGCTCTCTCAACTCTCGGCCGGAAACCGCTCGCGGTCGTGCGGCGCCCTGTAGACAGCCACGGGATCTTCCGGCCCGATCGGCACGATCCCGTTCGGATTGATCCGCTCGATGCCGTAATAGTTCTTTTTTGCGAAATCGAAACTGAAGGTCTCGGCGATTCTGGGGATCTGGTAGAGCTCGCGGGTGTAGTTCAGCAGGTTCGGATAGTCCGCGATGCGCCGGATGTTGCACTTGAACGCACCGACATAGCACGCGTCGAATCGGATCAGCGTGACCCACAGGCGCCAGTCGGCTTCGGTCAGCCGGTCGCCGACGAGATAGCGCTGGCGGCCAAGGCGTTCCTCGAGATTGTCGAGGGTGTCGAACAGCGCGATCACGGCTTCTTCGTAGGCTTCCTGGGACGAAGCGAAACCGGCGCGATACACGCCGTTGTTCAGGGTGTGATAGACGATTTCATTGATCTCATCGATCTCGGCCCGGAGGTCTTCCGGGTAGTAGTCTTCGGTGGCGTTGGTGAACGCCTCGAAGGCCGTATTGAACATCCGGATGATTTCCGACGATTCATTGTTCACCACCTGGCCGGTCTGCTTGTCCCAAAGGGTCGGAACCGTGACCTTGCCGGTGTAGTCGGCCTTCGATGCCGAATAGGCCTGATGCAGATGCTCGAACCCATTTACATGGTCTGGCACGCAGTCGGGATTGTCGGGATTGTCGGCGTAGGTCCAGCCCTGATCATGCCGTCCCGGCTGCGCTAGTGAGACCGAGATCGCACTGTCCAGCCCCTTGATCGTCCGGAAAATCAGCGCCCGATGCGCCCAGGGACAGGTGTGTGCGAGGTAGAGGTGATAGCGCCCCGGCTCGGCCTGGAAACCGCCCTCACCGGACGGGCCCGCACTGCCATCCGCCGTCACCCAGCTGCGAAACTGGCTTTCCTTGCGCTCGAACTTGCCGTCCTTGGCGACTTCGCGCGCCGTGGCATCGTTCTCGATCCACGATCCGTCGACCAACATTCCCATCGAATCTTCCTTTCCCGTGCCCGGTTCGGGCGCGGTTCATGTCTGCAAAGGTTTCTTCAGTTCGCTTTCCGGCACGCCGGCGTGAAGCTTGGCGGCGACCTCTTTCATATCGATCTCCACACCGATCGGTTCCCGGTCGAAGGCCCCGGTCGCGAACCACTCGTTGAGCGCGGCGATGGACTCGAAATTGTCGGTCTGCAGCTCAACGGCGTTTCCGTCCGGATCGCGATAATAGAGCGACGTCGTCGGACCGTGATTGATCTGCCGATAGGGGGCGATATCGAAGTCGTTGAGCCGCTCGAAAACGGTCACCAAGTCCGTCAGCGAGGAATAGGAATAGGCAAAATGTGCCAACCCGACCGTATCGGGCACTTTGTCGCCAATACCGTCACGCTCGATGATCGCCACCCGGTGATGTTCGTCGTCAAACGTCAAGAACGAAATCCCCTCGGAATCGCCCATGACCTGTGCGCCCAGCACCTTGCAATACCAGTCGGTCATCGTTGCGCGCTGCTTCGTGTAGAGCACGATATGCGCCAAATAGGCCGGACTAGGCACATTGTTGGGTTCCGGCACATGTGCAAACGCTTCGGACATCGGCATCCCTCCTCTGGCGGATCGAACTGGCGCGCAGAATAGCAGACACACGCCGGTTTCACAGGTTTGGGCTGATCAGTAGATAATCCATTCCTGCATGGAACCAAGGGGGCGATCCGGATATAACCGGCTCGCTATGGCACTGGATTCCGACACACTGGAACAACTCCTCGACACGATCCGTCGCTTAGTGCGCGACCGGCTGGTCCCGCTTGAGGCCGAGGTGTCCGCAAATGACGCAGTCCCGGCAGACGTGATCGCGGAAATGCGCGAGCTCGGATTCTTTGGCCTTTCCATTCCCGAAGAATATGGCGGGATCGGCCTGTCCATGACCGAGGAGGTCCTCGCCGTTCTCGAACTGGGCTGGACGTCGCCGGCCTTCCGTTCGGTGTTTGGCACCAATGTGGGGATCGGCTCCCAAGGTATCGTCATCGACGGCACGGACGAGCAAAAACAATCATGGCTACCCCGGCTTGCGAGCGGCGAGATCATTGCCTCTTTCGCGCTGACCGAACCCGAGGCGGGTTCCGACGCCGGCTCGTTGCGGACAACGGCGATCCGCGACGGAGATCACTATGTGCTCAACGGCTCGAAGCGCTACATCACAAATGCACCCCATGCCGGCATTTTCACGGTCATGGCGCGTACCGACCCGGAGACGCCCGGCGCGCGTGGCGTTTCCGCCTTCATTGTTGAGCGTGATTCTCCGGGGCTGTCGGTCGGGACGCCGGACAAGAAGATGGGCCAGCAGGGTGCCCATACCGCCGACGTGATTTTCGAGGATTGTCGCGTTCCGGCCGAGAACCTGATCGGCGGCGTGGAGGGACAGGGCTTCAAGACGGCCATGAAGGTGCTCGACCGCGGTCGGATTCACATGGGCGCCATCGCAACCGGCATGGCGGAAAGATTGATCGACGAAAGCGTACGCTACGCCAGCGAACGGCAGCAGTTCGGGAAGCCCATCGGCGAATTTCAGCTGATCCAGGCCATGCTCGCCGACAGCCGGACAGAAGCCTATGCCGGTCGCACCATGGTCCTAGACGCCGCGCGTCGGTTCGACGGTGGTGAGAACATCGCCATCGAGGCGGCATGCTGCAAACTCTATTGCACCGAAATGGTCGGCCGAGTGGCCGATCGCGCGGTTCAAATTTTCGGCGGTGCCGGCTACATGGCCGAATATCCCATCGAGCGTTTCTACCGTGACGTCCGGTTACTGCGCATCTACGAAGGAACATCACAGATCCAGCAGATCGTCATTGCGCGGAACATGCTGCGCGATGCCGCAAACGGCTGATCAATCATAACGAATCCAACCGGGGGTAATTGTGAAACTCATCAGTTTTAAAGTGGTCAATCGCGAATCCTGGGGCACCTACGCACCCGATGGCGGCATCATCGATCTCGGTGCCGAATTCGGCACATCGATTCCGACCTTGCGCGACTATCTGGCCGCTGACGATACGGCCAAGGCAAAGGTGGCAGAATATTTGGGTACCGGTTTCGGCGACAATTCGGGCAAGGCTTCGGATTTTCCGGCCAGCGGCATCACGTTGCTGGAACCGATCCGCGACCCGGCAAAGATTATCTGTGTCGGCTGGAACTATCGCGAGCACGCCAAGGAAGCTGGAATCGAGTTACCCGATCACCCGACATTGTTTGCCCGCTGGGCAAACAGCCATGTGCCCCACAAACATCCGATCCTGGCGCCAGCCGAATCCGAAATGTTCGACTATGAAGGCGAACTGGCCGCGATCATCGGGAAACCGGCGCGGCGCGTGTCGGAGGCCGATGCGTTGAGCTATGTGGGCGGTTACTCCATCTACAACGACGCCACGCTGCGCGACTATCAGCGTCACTCATCCCAGTACATGCCGGGTAAGAACTTCTACCAGTCCGGCGCATTCGGACCGTGCATGGTCACCGACGATGAAATTCCCGACCCGGCCGCCCTCACCCTGGAGACCCGCCTGAACGGCGAGGTCGTTCAGCATACGGGCATCAACGACCTGATCTTCTCGATCCCTGAGTTGATTGCCTATATTTCGAAATTCACCGAACTTGTGCCCGGCGACGTGATCGCCACCGGCACGCCGAGCGGTGCCGGCCTTGGCCGGACCCCACCACTGTGGATGAAGGCCGGTGACACGATCGAGGTCGAGGTCTCGAACGTCGGTGTGCTGACGAACCCGGTCGAGGTCGGCTAGTCCATGACGAGTGCGGCGCGCCCGGTGACCAGCCCCTGGTCGAGCCGGGTGTGTGCGGTCTCGGCGTCTTCCAGCTTGTAGGTCTCGGTCACCAAAGGCCAGACCTCGCCGCGTGCGCACAACTCAAGCGATTCAACGACTTGTTGGCGCGTGCAATAGCGGCTGCCCAGCAGTTCAAGCTCCTTGGCCAGCATGTGGGGCGCCGGCGCCATGAAGGGCTGGCAGGCGCCGCCGAGCGTGACGAACCGCCCATGGACCCCGAGGCTTCCGACTGCCTGCTCCTGGGTTGACTGGGTCGAGACATAATCGACCGCCACATCGACCCCGGCCCCATCGGTCAAATCCATAATCTCCTCAACGACGCGGTCGTTCGAAGCGTCGACGACCATGTCCGCACCCAGGTCCTGGCAAACCTTGAGCTTATCGGCCATCACGTCGACGGCGATGACGCGGGCGTGAGCCCATTTCGCCATCATGACCTGATGCACGCCCAACCCGCCGCCGGCACCGAACACCGCAACGGTGTCGGTCGGAGTGACGCGCGCGCGCGTCAACACCTTGTACGGCGTGGCGATCGCATCCGTGATCACGCCCACATCGGCCGGCTTGCCCTTCCAGTCGAGCGCCTCGGGCAACTTGATGAAGTTGCGGACCGGCAGCTTGATGTATTCCGCGTAGCCGCCATCCATCTGTCGGCCGATATAGCCCGCGTTGTGGGCTGAAACGGGATCGTGGCCAAGCCGGGTCCACTTGTCCTCGCCGTCGGTCAGATAGAAGTAGGATGTCACTGGATCGCCGACTTGCAGGCCGCCGGTCTCACCACCGGATCCCACCTCGACGATCTCGCCGGTGATTTCGTGTCCGATAATGATCGGGAATTCCGCCGCCGCACGCCCCGCGCGCACATGGTGGATCGTCAGGCCCGAACCGCAAGCCAGCACACGTGCAACGGCCTCACCGGGGCCCGGCTTCGGGTCGGGAACATCTTCGTACGAGAACGGTTCACCCGCCTTGTGCAGAACTTGCGCTTTCATGACTGTCTCTCCCCCTTTTTGCTTGTTGTCTACGCGGGTATCGAATCCGCATGAATGACGCAAGCCCTGTTTCGCTTGCGTCTCATCCTGCCATCTGGCACCCAGACAGAATGGCGCGGTTTATTGCAGGACGATTGTTCGGTTGGCCGGAGTTCGCCGAAGATGGCGATGATGTCTGGCTGGTTCACATCGAGGAGCCCACGTTTTTCCTCCGCGTGATCCATCGCCCGGAGGACCTGATCCCCACCGGGGAATTGACGGATCTGTACTTTCCGCTCGAAGACGATGGGCGCTTCGCCGTCGGCAATCTGATTTTCATGGAACCACGGCCGGTCGACCCTCGCGAAGTCGCACAGCTCGTCGCGCTGGCCATCAATTGCGTTCACGACGACGACCTCAAACAGCGTCTCGCCTTGACGAACCGGCCTTTCTCGCCGTCATCGGCCGAACTTCAGCCCGAAGACGTCCCCGTCGGATTCGTGGTGGGCGCGCTCCATGATTCGGAAACAGGTGCGATCGACGATGTTCCCTGGGTCGTCCATCTCGGCCCGCCACCTTTCGCCATGCGCGTGTGTGACCTGAACGACGAGGACCTGGAGCCGGACGACATATGGGCCAATGTCGGAGAGGGATATGCCCTTGCCCACCTGCACTGGCTGTCCAGCCTAGCAAGCGACAGGGACGACATTCGATTTCTGGCAGAGACGGCGGCAGGCATTGTGCGCGACGCCGTCGAGGACGTGATGCCCGAACTGCTGGCAACGTGAGCGTATACCCGGGTTAGCTGGCGATCTTGAGTTCTGGCAGGCGTTGTTTAAGAAGGTCGAGGGTCTGATCCACGATCTACGGCAGCCTGTCGGCCAGTTCGGATGCCTCGCGGGCATTGTCCTTACGGCAGGCTTTTTCGATGGCTCGCGCATGTTCGCACAGCCGCATGGCACCGTAGCTTCCGAAATTGCTTCTCATGTCATGCACTTCGCGCCGCATCATTTCCAGATCACCGTCCGCGTTGACGGCCGAAATCAGCGCCACTGTCGCCGGCGCCTCGGCGACTGTCATTGCCAGCATACCGTTGAGGGCTTCCTGTCCGATCGTCTCCTCGAGCTGGTCGAGAACCATGCGGTCCAAACATTCCGGCCCACCGTCTTCAACGATATCGGCCTCGTCTTCTGCGACCGTCGGCGCGACAGCGCCCGCCTTTGCCAGCGCCGCGAGCAGTTTGTTCTGGTCGATCGGCTTCGGAAGTTAGTCGTTCATTCCCACTGAAATACACGTCTCCCGATCTCCGATCAGTGCATTCGCCGTCATCGCGATGATGTAGATGTTCGACTGATCGGGGTCTTCAAGTTTGCGAATGCGGCGCGTGGCTTCGAGGCCGTCCATTCCTGCACCGCTCGCAACATTGAACGAGCCACGTTTGCCCCTTCCGAAATATCGGCAACAACTGGTGCCAATTGCTCGGAAGGTAGGGTTAACGTTATGAGGGACGGTCTAAAAAAGGCTTAACGAAATGCCCCGGCGTTCGGTATCCGGGTACTTTCCTGCGATTTCCGCAATCTATCTAAAGTGGTTGTTCAGCCAGCTGGTTAAACCACTGATCCACACACCCCCGTTCTCGCCGCAGGCGTAGGACGCGCCCAGATGGTCGCAGCCCGCCAAAACCAGGGTTTCGACGTCGCCACCGGCATTATACAACGCTCGCGCCATCTGTTCGGCCTGGGTGATGAGATGGGGAAAGTCCGCATCACCCCAGGAGAGGTAGAATGGCGGGGTGCGGGAAATCGTGTGAATCGGGCTGGCATCCCGGTCGTTGTCGGGATCTTCGCCCAGAAACCGGGGTCGCATGGGCATTCCGTTGCCCTCAGTGAAGTCGAACACCCCGGACACGGGCAATGCGCCCTTGATCACATCGTCCGGCAGGCCCAGCGGGCTTTGCCAATCTGACCGTACCGCCAGCCAGGCAGCATAGTGACCACCTGCCGAATGGCCGCCAATGACAATCCGGTCCGGGTCGCCGCCATGCTCGGCAATGTTGGCGTGTATCCACTGCACGGCCCGGGCCGCATCCTGAATGCCCGTCGGCCAGCTGACACTGGGCGCCAACCTGTAGCCGATACTGACGAAGGTAATACCTGCCGCGGTCAGCGGTGGCGCCATGAACGCCATCCACTCCTTGTAGCCGTTGGTCCAGCCGCCGCCATGCATGAATGCAACCACGGTCGCGTTTGGCTCGGCTGCCGGAAACACCGCAACTTGCTGGTACGGATCGTCACCATACGCAAAGGACTGTCCGGTTACTCCGGCGCCCAGCTCCTGCACACGGACGTGATATTTTGCGCCGATCTCGGAGAACGGCTCCTGTTTCGGATATGCTGCAAGGTCGCGCAGGGCCATCAGCGCATCTCCCGCTCGACGATCATCTTCTCGTCGACGAACTTACCCCGCTCGATCACCACCTCATTGTCGAGGATGACGGTGCAATCGCGCATCGGCACATCGCAGTGTCCCTTCGTGTTGCGGCTTCCACCACCCTGGGTGTTGGGGCCCGTCGAGAACAGGAAATTGCCCGGGAAGACCCGCGCGGCCGCGTGCGAACGCTCCGGATCGTCACCGTTGAGCGCGATGTTGTACCAGCGGGCCTGCGGGTTCAGCCCCCAGCCCAGATGCGATACCGCATACGGATCGAGATCGTCATCCGCGACCTTGTTGTCATCGAGCCAGTCCTGCATGAGCTTGGCATCGAGGCCTCCCTCGACCTTCCGGATAAACCCGTCGCGAATCTCGAGCCGAACCTCGTCATGCACGTACCGGCAGTAGGGCAGAATAATGATATCGCCTGGCGCCATCACAACCGTGCCGTTGGCTGAGCCTTCGTTCGGGAAGGTATGGATGTGGCCAACACCCCATTGGTCGAAATGTCCCGGTTCGTCGGCGTAGCCCCACTGGCTCATCACCGGATACTCGCCGCATGAATAGGTCAGGTCCGTGCCGGCATCGCTCAGGACGCGCACTTCCTTGGTCTGTTGGTAGCGGCTCTCTGCGTACTTTACCGCCTCCTTCAGGCCCTTGGGTGCGAGCAGCGTCTCCAGGTCGTCCGGGGCATCGATGATCATCAGGAACCGGGTGCCGGTTGCCATCACCTCGCGCAGCCAGCTCGTGAACAACGGAATATGAAGCGCCACGACAATATCGGCCGCCTTCATCGCGTCCATCAGGCCATTGGTTTTGCCAATCGTATCGACACCGACCTTTGTCCACGACGGCACCATGTTGACCCGCATCTCGTAGGCATCAGCCCCGAGTTCCTCGGCGGCCGCAAAACCAGCCTGGACATATTCCGGACGCGACGTCAGGTCCGACAGAAGGACCATGGTCTCCCCTTTCGTCACCCTGGACATAAGGAACTGTTTCATGAACAAGCCTGTCAGCTTGCCCGGATTGGTCTCCTGAAATCGCATCCCGCCTGGAATTCGCATGCTCTTCACTCCCGATCATGTCGGATTTCGTTTGTAGGCGGTAATGCTAGTCGATATGGTCGGCAAGTCAATAACGAATATAGTTCGGTTTTATGGCCCAGGTTAAGAAACAAGAAGTCCGCGATCACATTCTGAAGGGCGCAGAAAGTCTTTTCGCCGACAACGGATATGTCGGCACGACAATGGCGGCCATCGCGGCGGCATCGGGTGTCTCGAAATCAAACATCTATGTCTACTTTTCCTCCAAGCTCGAAATTCTTTGGGCCATCTCCAACCCATGGCTCCTCCAGCGTTTCGATGCCCTGGAAGCCGATGCGCACTCGATACCCGAAGTCGAGGAGCGCGTGCGGATGATCTTCCGTTTCCTGTGGTGCGAACTTCCTGCCGAGCGAAACGGGTTCGCGAACAACATGATGCAGGCACTGTCCACCACATCCGAAAGCGACGGATACAGCCGGGAACTGCTCGGATGGTGTGAAGAGCGGCTTGCGGAGATTCTCGGTGAAGCACTCGAGATACCCGAGCACGAACAAGGCGATATCCGCAGCCTCGCGCATATCGCCTTCATGGCGTTCGATGGTTTCGCTGTCGGACAGAATCTCGGGGTGCCCAACAATGCTTGCAGGCCGTCAGCCGACGCCATGTCCGGATTATTGATGCAACGCTTTCGCCAATAATCAATCGGCGCAATTCGCCGAGACAATGCGCGCCCAGTGTGGTGAGATAATTCTCTGATAATCAAAAAATGGATTCTTGGGGAGACGAACCATGATGCGGGCTTTCACCGAACAGAAAATGAAGCGCTTTGCCGAACAGCGCTGGATCCTAGATGCAATCATCTCGTCTGTCGGGATGGAGTGGGATCAGCCGCGGCTTGGCTACACCATGTTTCCGTGTGGGCCCGACGCCGTTGGTGATTTCCGCACGGTGGGCATGCGCACCAAGAAGTTCGCAGACATGCACCGCGAGTTTGCCGGCGCGGCCCGGCGGCGCGAAATCAAGGCAAAGGCCTTCGAGGCCGAGGATCGTCTGGTGTCCGCCCGCGAGAGCTACTTCATCGCGTCACTGCTCTATTCGGCCGCTCGCTGGCCGATCTTCGAGGCCAACGATCTGCACAAGGACTACAACCAGCGCATGGTCGATTGCTACGACAAGTATATCGAGTTTGCGCCGCGCCCGATCGAACGCGTCGAAATCCCCTTTGGCGATGGTGTCCTGCCGGGTTTCCTGGCACTGCCCCACGAACCGAAGGATGGCGAGAAGTTCCCCTGCGCCATCGGGATCGACGGCATGGACGGATCGAAGGAGATCATGTGCTCCATGTACGGCGACAAGATGCTCGAACGCGGCATGGCGAGTTTCGTCTATGACGGGCCCGGCCAGGGTGAATGCCCGGTCAACGGCGTTTATGTCACCAAGGACAATCATATGGAGGCGGCCCAGGCCGTCTACGACTGGCTGATCCAGCACCCGAATATCGACAAAGACCGCCTGGTCATCTTCGGGATCAGCTTCGGATCGTTCTTCGGTGCACAGGCCGCCGCCCAGCTGGGAGACAAGGTGAAAGGGGCAGCCCTGTCCTTCGTGTGTCACGAACCGGGCTGCTACACGATCTTCAACATGGCTGCGCCGACCTTCAAGCTCCGGTTCATGTTCATGGCCGACTATGACGACGAGGCCGAGTTCGACAACTTCATCAGCGAGTTCTCACTCGACCCGATCGTCGACCAGATTAAATGTCCCATCCTCGTCCAGGCCGGACAGGACGAGGAGCTCAGTCCGATTGAATGTTCCGAGGACTTCGTGAACAAGCTTTCGGTGCCGAAGAAGCTCGTCATGTACGAAGGCGAGCGCCACGCGATCGGCGGCGGATCGGCAGCCTATCTGGGGGAAAACTGGTACACGATGCTGGCCGACTGGTGCCTGGACCGGGTCAACGACAAGCCCGCACCGAGCGAATCCGTGCTGATCAATTCCCTGGGCCAGGTCGAGGCCACGCCCTACTGATATCGGCCCGGATCAAGCGAAGGCGCCTGAGAAGCCCGGTGCGACGCTTGTAGCGAAACGGCGCAGCGTGTCGTGCCGGATCTCGCGCGGCACGCCCACCGTCGCCGGGTGCACTATGATGTGGTTGAAGCCGATGTCGTGCAGGCGCTCGACCTGGCCTGCAACGGTCTTCGCACTGCCCACGAAATTGTGGGCCGAAAACTTGTCGATATTCTCCGGCTGCGACAGGGCGAGCAGATTCCCGAAATACCGGTTGAACTGCTCGTAGCCCTTGATGTCGGTCCACGGTTCGCTGTCCGCCTCGTAGTGAACGCTCTGCAACCGGAAGAACCGGGACAGGTGCGTCCGCGCCATGGCAAGGGCTTCCTCGTCGGTATCGGCCATCAGACAGTGCGCGACGACGGGCCGGCGACCCCCATCGGCAAAACCGACATTCGCGGCCCCTTCGTTCCAGCTCGCATACATCTTCTCGAGAATGTGGAACGGGAACTGGCAGATATTCAGCGGCGCCACCTTCATCTCGCCGGTCAGGCGCGCGCTTTCTGGGCTGCCGATGGCGCCGAACAGGTGAACCCGGTCGGGTTGCGGCACCGGCCGAATCTGGATGGTACGGCCGATCTTGAAATGCTCACCGTCATAGGTGAACGGCTCTCCCGACAGTCCGAGATCTATAATCTCCAGGCATTCACGCAACCGGCCCCGCGCGTCCTCCATGTTCACGTCAAAGGCGTCATATTCCATCTTCGCCGTACCCCGGCCGACCCCGATGAACAGGTCGCCGTCGACCAGGTTGCTGAGCATGGAGATTTCACCGAGCAGACGCAGCGGCTGATACCAGGGCGCCACCAGGACCGAGCTGCCAAGGCTCAGTCCGGGACAGTAGGCCGCGACATGGGACATGAAGACCAGCGGGCTCGGCGTCGGGAAATAGTCCGAAAAATGATGCTCAAGCATCCAGGCGCTGTCATAGCCCAATGACTGACCGAGCCGGCAATCCGCAATCACTTCCTGGTACAGGGCGGCATCGTCGAGATCGTCTCCACCTACCGTTGCGACGACGAAACCGAAGTTGAGATTGTCGGACATGAGCGTTATCGCGGCAGGCCGCGCTCCCTGCCGAAAAGCGTAGCACCGCCTCAAGGTGCGGACCAGAGACCCGACCCGGGCCGGGTTTCCATTGACGCGTGTGTCCGGTCTCGCCTTCAATGTGGGAAACAAAGGGGTAGAAGAGCCATGTATATCGATCCGCAGATCAAGACATTCATCGACGGCTTGGTCAAACTGGACATGCCGCACCCGGTCGAACTCGGCCTTGAGGCGACCCGCGATGGCTTCAGCCAGATGTGGCAGCAGGTCAACCCACCGTCGCGCGAACTCGCGAAGATCGAGGATATTCAGATCCCTGGCCCGGCCGGCGACATCCGCGCCAAGGTCTACACACCCAATGGCGACGGCCCCTTCCCGGTATTGGCATATTTTCACGGGGGCGGCTGCTGCATGATGGCGCCGGAGGATTATGACGGGACCAACACGGCCCTGGCCGAGGATGCCGGCTGTATCGTCGTCGTTCCCGCCTATCGGCGCGCACCCGAAAATCCCTTTCCCGCCCCGCTGGAAGATTGCTTCGCGACCTACACCTGGCTGCAGGCCAATGCCGGCGACATCGGCGGCGACCCCGCCCGGATCGCGATCGCCGGGGACAGTGGCGGCGGATATCTAACCGCGACCGTCGCCCAGGAAGCCAAGCGCAACGGCGCAGCCCAACCGCTCTTGCAAGTCCTGATCTACCCGATGACCGATATGGGCGGCTTGCCGCCGAGCCGGATCGAGGAGACCATGTTCCTCGATGACCGAACCCTGCAATGGGTGATCGGCATGCATGTGGGCGACAATCGGCTTGACCCGCGGGCGTCCCCCATCCTGGAGCCGGACGTCGCGGACCTGGCCCCGGCGGTCGTGATCGCGGCCCAGATTGATCCGCTCCGCGACGAAGGCAAGGCATATGCCTCGAAACTCCGCAATGCAGGGGTCCCGGTCCGGTACCACCTGTATGACGGGGTCGTGCACGGCTTCTTCAACATGGGTGGCTTCTGCGATCAGGGCAATGTCGCGGTTGCACAGGTCGCCGATGCACTCAGGGGCTGCTTCGCGAAGGATTAAGCCCGGCGCCCTACTCCGCCGCGTCTGCCAAACCCTCACCGGTCTGCGCCGCGAAGATCGAGGTGTAGCCGCCAGACCAGTCGGGCGGGATCTGACACGGGCGCGGATCATTCCACGCCCAGTGCGCCCGTTCACCGCGCACGACCACATAGACGCGGGGTGACGGATCGGGATGGGGCGTGTAGGCGAAGGCATCGCCTGCCGCGTAGGCATACAGGAAAAGCGCCCGGCCTTGTGCGCGCCGGCGCGGCGGCAACGCAAGGACATCATCGTGTTCCATCGTCGTCTCCCCGCCCGTCGGTCAGTCGAAGAACGCAAACACCCTGGTCTCGAGGCTCTCACGCGGCGCGGCATTCGCCGGTGCCGTCGGATCATCGAAGGACGTGTGCAGGGCGTAGCGCGCCCGGCCGTCGGTCTCGGTGTCGTAGTTCTTGATCAGGATGGCCTCGTCGGGCGTCATGCGCGGGAAATAGTACCAGTCATTCTTGTTGTCATAAGACGCATGGCGGGTCTGCCCGACACGGTTGTAGGCGCGTCGTTCCACGGTGTGCAGGTGCGCATCATCGACGCTGTCCCAGGTACACAGGGCCAGAGGCCACTCTTCGATCACCCCGGCGCGCGAGCGCCAGACATTGACGATGGCAAACCGCTTGGCCAACAGCGCTTCCGCCTCGTCGCCCATGACGTCTTCCACCCGCTTGCGGGCAGACCAGTCAGTGTAGTCGGTGTGGGCAGCGTTGGCGGGATCACGCGCATTGTGTGCCTCGCGCAGGCTCTGGGATGAAGATCTCCGTGTGTTGTCGAACACCAGGGCGCGGCTGGCCCCGGTCGCCTCGCGGACCAGCGCCTCAGCTTTGGCGTTGTAGACGCCCTCAAGCTGGGCATCGTCCTGGAAATCCGTCACCGCCGTCGTGTGCGCCACAAAGGCGAACCCTTCCCGGTCGAGTGAGAAATCGTTCGGAAGCAGCCGCGCATTGCTCACGGTCACCTTCTGAAATTCGCGCTCGCCTTCGAAATTCGTCCGCTCGCCCGGCACGTTCGACTGATAGAACACCGGAAGCTCTCCGGTGTTCACCAGATAACCGATCGGGGCCTCGATCGTTTCCGTCGACACTGACATGACGAGCTCCCTGCCTTCAGTATCCCGGCTCCTTAGGCGCTGCCGGGAAACACGCGCAAGCCGGGCTAGCCATCGAGTGCGGGATAGTCGATATAGCCTCCGGGTCCCGGCGTGTAGAACGTATCCATATTCCACTCGTTGAGTTCGGCACCCGTCTCGAACCGCTTCGGCAGGTCCGGGTTGGCAAGGAACATCTTCCCAAACGCCACCAGGTCCGCCTCGCCCGACGCAATCGCCGCATCCGCGCTCTCCGGCGTGTAACCGCCATTGCGGATCAACGTGCCCTCGAAGTTGCTCCGGCAAAGCTCCGTCACATCCTCCGGCACCTTGTGGCTCATATGCGGGAACGGTGTGACCACATGCAGATAGACCGGGTTCAGCGAGCGTAGCCCCTGCAGCAGCGCCGTATAGGTCTCCACCGGGTCCTCGTCCTTCACATCGTTGAATGTGTTACCCGGCGCAATCCGGATACCCACACGGTCCGCACCCATCACATCGGACAGCTGCTCCATGATCTCGATCGAAAACCGTGCCCGGTTGGCCGCCGAGCCGCCATACTCATCATCGCGCTGGTTCACATTCGGAGACAGGAACTGCATCGGCAGATATCCCTGCCCTGCATGCAGCTCGATCCCGTCGAAACCCGCACGCTTGGCGCACTCACCGGCATGCCGGAAGTCCGCAATCGTCGCCTTCACCTCTTCCGTCGTCAGGGCCTCGGGCACCAGATGGTCCTGCGGGCCCTCCTGCACCGTGAACATCTGGCCCGCCGCCTGCACTGCAGACGCCGACACGATCCGTCCGCCGCTCTTGTTCAGTGGGTGCGCAATACGGCCCGCATGCATTAGCTGACAGAAGATCCGGCCACCTTCCGCATGCACCGCATCCGTCACCAGCTTCCAGCCCGCCACCTGCTCGTCAGTGTGGAGGCCCGGCGTGCGGCAATAACCCTTGCCGTCCAGGCTCGGCTGGACGCCTTCCGTCACGATGAACGACGCGCTCGCGCGCTGGCGGTAATACTCCGCGTTCATCTCGCCCTGCACATCGCCCTCGCCCGCGCGCGAGCGCGTCATCGGCGACATCACAACCCGGTGCGGTAGCGACAGGCCACGCATCTCGTAGCCCTGAAAAAGATTGCTGTAATCCGACATCTCTTCGTCCCCTCGAAAGTCCCGGACTTCGGCCCAGTAGGCCCCTTCCGGTTCGTTGTTACTTCGCTGCGGATAGCTTAGTCCGTCCGCGGCCGCAGACAAGGCTCCCCTACAAAGATTTGAACGGCCATGACATGGGAAAACCGATTATCGCCGCTGCGATGCCGTTCAAACGAAAAACAGCATGCAGCCCGCCTGCGATGCTCCGCCCTGTCGGCGTGATCGCAGCGGCTCCATGCTGCTGGTCCACCAGGTGCAAGGCACCTAAATGGAGCGGAGAGAGGACCGGGCATGCCGCCCGGCACCTCCGGAATTAAAGGCTACTTAAGCGGCCGAGAGATCGACGGCCTTCGGGCCGCGTTGATCGTCCTGAACCTGGAAGTTGACCTTCTGACCTTCGGTCAGGGTGCTCATTCCAGCCTGCTCAACGGCCGTCACGTGAACGAACACGTCCTTGCCGCCATCGTCAGGCGCAATGAAACCGAAACCACGGGTGGTGTTGAAGAACTTTACGGTACCAGTAGGCATTTATACTTTTCCAATCGTCGTAATTCACACGGACACCATGTCTGCGTGACGAAATCAGCTTCACTTCGTTTTCCGGAGGGGCGTATCGCCGCAAGTTTCATTGCGGAATTCGGCGCGCTCGAAAGCCGTGAGCGGATGTCATTAGCGCGAAGATGGGCCTGAACGGACCCGATGGCAAGCAATCTCTTGTTTCTCTTAGTGGAATCCCGGATTACCGCATCAAATTAACCCTTTCCAATACCGGTGTATGACGGAAACTACGCCGGTTTGAACCTCTACGCCGACAGCATCGCGTGTGTTCAGGCCGCGCGGCTGGCCTTCTTGCGCTCGTGTTCCTTGAGGAACTTCTTGCGAATGCGCATCGATTCCGGCGTCACCTCGACCAGCTCATCGTCGTCGATGAACTCCAGCGCATATTCCAGGGTGACCTTCACCGGCGTGGTCAGCACCAGGTTCTCGTCCGTGCCGGCCGCACGAATATTGGTCAGTTGCTTGGCCTTCAGCGGGTTCACCATCAGATCGTTGGCCCGACTGTTGATGCCGATGACCATCCCCTCATAGACCTCGGCACCATGGCCGATCATCAGCTGCCCGCGTTCCTGCAGATTGAACAGGGCATAAGCGCGCGCCATGCCGGTATCGGTCGAGACCAGGACTCCGCGAATCCGCTGGGCGAGCTCGCCCGCCACGCGGGGGCCGTAGTGATCGAAGGCGTGGTACATCAACCCGCTGCCCGAGGTCTGGGTCAGGAAGGTCGAGCGAATGCCGATCAGGCCCCGGGTCGGGACCAGATAGTCGATGCGTACGCGCCCATTGCCGTCCGGCGCCATGTTCTTCAGTTCGGCCTTGCGGGTGCCGAGCAGTTCCATCACCGCGCCCTGATGTTCTTCCTCGATATCGACCGTCAGCGTCTCCCACGGCTCGTGCAATACGCCATCGACCTCGCGGGTAATCACCTCGGGCCGCGAGATGGCGAGCTCGTAACCTTCGCGTCGCATATTCTCGATCAGGATCGACAGATGCAGTTCGCCGCGGCCCGAGACTTTGAAGCGGTCGGCGGAATCCGTCTCCTCCACACGCAGCGCCACATTGTGCAGCAGTTCTTCCTGCAACCGGTCGCGCAGGTTGCGGCTGGTGACGTACTTGCCATCCTTGCCCGCGAAGGGAGAATCGTTGACCTGGAAGGTCATCGAGATGGTCGGCTGATCGACACTCAATGCCGGCAGCGCTTCAACCTTTTCGGGATCGCACAGGGTGTCGGAGATGTTCAGCTGGTCGAGCCCGGAGAACGCGATAATGTCTCCGGCGGCCGCCTCTTCCCGTTCCACCCGGTCCAGCCCATGAAAGCCGAGCACCTGAAGCAGACGGCCCTGGCGTTGCGCCCCGTCGGCACCGACGACTGAGACCACTTCATTGCGGCGAACGGACCCGCGCGCAATCCGGCCGATTCCGATGACACCCACATAAGAGGAATAGTCGAGGGCCGAGACCTGCATCTGGAACGAGCCGTCACGGTCGACGGCGGGCGGGTCGACCTGGTCGACGATGGTCTGGAACAGGATATCCATGTTCTCGCCACCAACATCCGAGGCCTCCGACGCCCAGCCCTGGATCGCCGAGGCGAACACTGTGGTGAAATCAAGCTGCTCGTCACTCGCACCCAGACGATCAAATAGATCGAAGGTCTGATCGACGACCCAATCCGGACGCGCGCCGGCGCGGTCCACCTTGTTGACCACCACGACCGGCTTCAATCCCGCCTCGAGCGCCTTGCGGGTGACGAACGCGGTCTGGGGCATGGGTCCTTCGACCGCATCGACCAGCAGCAGAACGGAATCCACCATCGAGAGCACCCGCTCGACCTCGCCGCCGAAATCGGCATGGCCGGGTGTGTCGACGATGTTGATCCGCCAACCCTGCCACTCGAGCGCGGTGTTCTTCGACAGGATCGTGATGCCTCGTTCACGTTCGAGATCGTTTGAATCCATCACGCGCTCACGCGCGGCCACATCACCGTGGGTCGCCAGCGTGCCGGACTGACGCAGCAGCTGGTCGACCAGCGTCGTCTTGCCGTGATCGACATGGGCGACAATCGCGATGTTGCGAAGGTTCTCGGCGGAATCGGTCATCAAACAGGGATCCAAAAAAAACGGCCGCCAACGCCGGCGGCCCGAACGCGCGCGCTCGGTAACACAGATTTCGAACCGAGGCGAGAAACTTTGCTGCAACTGCGAAGAGACGGACGAGTCCGGATGCAACCACGTCAATGCGGCTACACCCAGGGGGAGGTATGGTCGCTAGCCTAGAGGCGCATGACGAGCATCAGGACCAGCGCCTCGTCGTCCGCATCGGCCGGGATGTAGTTCTCCAGCGCCTTGCCGACCACGCCACCCAGGGCACGCAGCCGATCGTCCGCGCTAACACATACATAAGCCCGACCCGTCATGGCCGCGGGCAGATCGTTCGAACCGTCCACGCGCGAACCGATTGTCATGGCCGCCTTCAGCTCGTTGGCGCCACTGATGACCCCAACAACGGAGGGGTGGTAGGCACCGGATGTCGGCTGCAATCCCGCGCCGCTCCCATGCATGGACACGACCGTCCTGGGGACGAGATTGCCGCGTGTATGCAACGGGAAGACTTCGGCGCCATCGCCGATGGAGTTGCCATTCAACTCGATGACCCCGTTGCCGGAACGGTCGATAAACAGCCCGACCTTCGCATCACCGGCATTGTCGCAGATGGTGAAGAACCCGCCATCCTCGTCAACCGTCAATCCCGCCGCGATATTCCCTTTCGGGGAGCGGACGAACATGGCGCCGCCGCTTTCGCCAGCATTGAGTTCGACCGAGTCCCGACCGTTGCTGTCGAAGAGTTCGATGATATCGGCGCCGTCGTTCGAGACACCGATAGAGGCCCGCTCCTGACCGGCCGTATCGAAGAGAAACAGGCCGCCACCAGTATCATTGGTGGCCAAAACCGCCGACGACTCACTGCGAAGCGTACGAAGACTCAGATATCCGCCGTCTTCATCGTCCGACAGTTTTACCGTTGCCGATCGGTTATCGTTACTGATCAGCTACATCAGCCCGGTATCTCTGGTTGTCATGCCGAAATAGGCGCGTCGATTGCCGAAATCGTCTTCGACTTCGATGATTTGCGCCGACGATTCGCTGCCGTCGAACAGAACTGCGACCGCAAACAAAATTGCGAAAATGGTTCTGTTAATCATCTCTACCCCCATTTGGAAATTCACCGGCACACGGTGCACCGGTGCATTCGTCCCAAACATCATTGGGTAAAGAGAGGTTTTCCCGGAATCGGGCGCCGATCAGGCCCCGCTCCGCGCCTGAATATCCTCGACCGCGGCCAGGATTGCTTCCGGGGTCGCCGGCGCATCTAATTTCGGCACCAGCCGGTTGTCACCAATACGCGAGACCGCATCGCGGATCGCCAGCCAGACCGAAATCGCCAGCATCAGTGGCGGTTCTCCCACGGCCTTGGAGTGGAACACGGTCGGGACCCGGTTGGGCGCATCTTCCAACAGGTGAACATTGAACACCGGGGGCACATCCCGACTGCCGGGTATCTTGTAGGTCGACGGCCCGTGGGTCAGGAGTTGTCCCCGGTCATTCCAGACCAGCTCTTCCGACGTCAGCCAACCCTGCCCCTGCACGAAGGCGCCTTCGATCTGCCCAATGTCGATCGCCGGGTTCAGGGAACTGCCGCAGTCCTGCAGGATATCGGCGCGCAGCACCCGACTCTCGCCGGTCAGCGTGTCGATCAGAACCTCCGCGATCGCGGCGCCGTAGGTGAAATAGTAAAACGGATTGCCAACGAGCTTCTTGGCATTCCAGTGCAGGCCCGGGGTGGAATAGAAGCCGGCCTCGGACAGCTGAACGCGCTGGTTGTAGGTTTCTTCGGCCAGTTCGGAAAACGACAGACTTTCATTGCCGGCATAGACCCGGTTCTGGCGGAATTCGATTGCGTCGACATCCGTGTCGAAATGATCGGCGGCGACCTGTGCCATCCGGCCCTTGATCGCGGTGGCGGCATTGAAGGCCGCCATGCCGTTCAGATCGGAACCGGACGAAGCCGCGGTCGCCGATGTGTTGGGAACTTTGTCGGTGCGGGTAGCGGAAATCTTGATGTTGTCGAGATCGATCTGAAACACCGAGGCCACGACCTGGGCAACCTTGGTGAAGAGCCCCTGTCCCATCTCCGTACCGCCGTGGTTGAGATGAACGCTGCCATCGGCATAGACATGGACGAGCGCCCCGGCCTGGTTGAGCTTCGGCGTGTTGAACGAAATGCCGAACTTCACCGGCATCAGCGCCACGCCCTTCTTCAGGGTCTCATGGGATGCGTTGAATTCATCCGCGGCCCTGGACATGCCATCGAAATCGACCTCGGACTGCAGGCGCTCGACCAGCGGAACGATGATGTTGTCTTTTACCGTCTGCTCATACGGCGTCACGTTGCGGTCCTCGGTGCCGTAGTAGTTGACCGCCCGCACATGGTCCAACGTCTGTCCGTTTTCCCGGGCGATATGTTCCAGGATCGCCTCGATCACGATCATGCCCTGGGGGCCGCCGAAGCCACGAAACGCCGTATTGGATACGGTGTTCGTCTTGCACGGATAACCGCTCAACCGAGCATTCGGCAGGTAGTAGCAGTTGTCGGCATGGCACAGCGCACGGGCGAGCACGCCGGGGCTCAGATCCGCGACATTGCCCGAGCGCATGCCCATCAGGATATCGACACCGGAGATACGGCCGTCATCATCGAACCCGACGTCATAGCGAAACAGGAAATCGTGCCGCTTGCCCGTCACGATCATGTCGTCGTCGCGGCGCAGGCGCAGCTTAGCCGGCAGGCCCGTGTGATTGGCCACCAGGCCGGCGATCGCGGCTATAATGGTGGGCTGGCTCTCCTTGCCGCCAAACCCGCCGCCCATGCGCCGCACCTCGACGGTGATGGCGTTCGTCGGCATGCCGAGGACGTGGGCGACACCGTGCTGCACCTCGCTGGGATGCTGGGTGGAGCTGTGGACGTCGAGATCGCCATCGTCGCGCGGCACGGCCAGGGCGATGTTGCTCTCAAGATAGAAGTGATCTTGACCGCCGCAGCGCAGCTCGCCCTTGATCCGGCGTGCCGCCCCGTCGAGAGCGCTGTCGGGGTCACCATAGGTCATGATCTGGGGTGGATAGGTGTAGAGCTCCTGCTCGAGCGCGTCCTCGATCTCGAGCACCGCCGGCAGCACTTCGTACTCGATCTCGACCTGCCCGGCGGCCGCGAATGCCTGATCAAAACTGTCGGCTGCCACCGCGACAATCGGCGCGCCGGCATAATCGGCAACCCCCGCCGCCAGCACCGGCTCACCTTCGAAGATGGGCCCGATGTCATTGTGTCCGGGAATATCGTCTGCGGTCAGCACACCGCGCACCCCGTCGGCGGCAAGTGCGGCCGCCACATCGATCGACTTGATCGCCGCATGCGCATGGGGGCTCGTGACCAGGACGATCTCAACCGTACCCGGCAGCACGGGCATATCGTCGATATAGCGAGCCTTGCCGGTGACATGGCCGTGGCCGCTATCGTGGCGGACATTGGTGTGAACCGCGCCGCGAATATCCGTATCCGTGCTCATAGCGCCATCACCTCTACATCGCTGGCGCCGTCGAGATCACGATACAGGCGCACGAACAGATTGGACGCGACCCGCAACCGGTAGTCGGCGCTCGCGCGATGATCGTCGATCGGCGCAAAATCCTCGCCTACCGCCGCACCGGCCTGGCGCGCGGCCTCCTCCGACCAGGTCTGGCCGACCAATGCCGCTTCACATGCCGCAGCGCGTTTGGGGATGGCGGCCATCCCGCCGAACGCGATCCGCGCGTCGGTCACGACACCGTCTTCGATGGTTAGGCGGAATGCGCCGACAACGGCCGAGATGTCTTGATCGTAACGCTTGGAAATCTTGTAGGAGCGGAAGACCTGACCGTCGGTGAGCTTGGGGACCCGCACCGACGCAATCACTTCGTACCCGGCCAGATCCGTCTTGCGGTAGTCCAGGAAGTAGGATTCGAGCGGGATTTCACGTCCACCCTTCGACCCGTGAAGGACGAGCGTCGCATCGAGCGCAATCAGACACGGCGGCGTGTCCCCGATAGGAGACGCATTTCCGATATTGCCGCCGATGGTGCCCACATTCCTGATTTGCCGCGATCCGATCCGGTGGATCAGCGTGGCGAAGGACGGGTACAGATCTTCGATCCGGGCCAGCACCTCGGTGTAGGTCACCGCCGCCCCGATAGTGAGCGCCGCATCATCTTCCGCGACCTGTTTCAGCTCGGCCACATTCTGGGTGAAAATCACGACCGGGTAGCTCTCGCGTTCCTTGCTGAACCGCAGCCCCAGATCGGTTCCACCCGATAGCAGCGGCGCGTCGGGATGCGCCACGCGGCTGGCAACCAGATCTGCGAGGTTTGCCGGCGCCAGGAACAGCTGGTCATCCACCGACACGTGTTCACTGGCCGTGATGTCCGAAACATCCAACGCATCGTCGCCAACCGGTTGGGCGCAAGCGGCGCGCGCCGCCGCAACGATCGAGCGATACCCCGTGCACCGACAGAGGTTTCCGGCCAACGCATCGTGAATGACGTCTTCTGTTACCGTTTCGTCGCTTCGGCGCAGAGCGTGCAGCGCCATCACGAAACCCGGCGTGCAGAACCCGCACTGGGTGCCGTCTTCATCGACGACGGCCTGCTGGACCGCTTCAAGCGTTCCATCTTCTTCCGACAGTCCCTCGACGGTAACGAGATCGGCGCCATCCAGCTGGCCCATGGTCAGCAGGCAGGAATTCACCGCCACCGTTTCATCGGTCCCGTTGCGCACCATGACGACGGTACACGCGCCGCAGTCACCTTCCGCGCAGCCCTCCTTGGTCCCGGTCAGGCGCGCATCCTCGCGCAGATACTCAAGCACGGTGCGCGTCGGCGAAACCGTTTCCTCCGAGCGTGTCTCACCGTTCAGGACAAAGTTGATTGCCATGTCCGAAATCACGCCTCCCAATACCCGCGCCCGAAACGCGCGGTCCCAACACCCTAGAATATCGTGCCCGCGAACCGTTGGCGAGCCTGCCCGCGACCTCTAAACCTGGCCGACGGCGCGTGATACGATTGCGCGCAGCCGACGAAGGATCGATCCAAGATGGCAGACGAAAAATTCATGCGGGCGGCCGCCGCGCTGGCCGAGAAGAATGTGGCGAACGGGACCGGCGGCCCCTTCGGCGCGGTGATCGTGCGCGACGGCGAGATCATCGGTGAGGGCACGAACCAGGTGACGAGCAGCAACGACCCGACGGCCCATGCCGAGGTGGTCGCGATCCGCGAAGCCTGTTCGCGACTGGGTACGTTCAACCTCGAGGGCTGCGAGGTCTATACGAGCTG
>PBWR01000010.1 GCA_002727315.1 Alphaproteobacteria bacterium | reverse complement strand
GATCCGCGCCCTTCCCGGCAACCCCGATTCCCAGCGGATCGAGTATCGCGTCCCCGGCGCCGATGCGAACCCTTACCTGGTGGCCGCCGCCGCGATCGCATCCGGCCTTCATGGCGTTGCACACGAAATCACGCCGGAAGAGGCCATCGTCGGCAATGCCTATGACCGTGAGCATCCGGAGAATTTGCGCCTTCCGAAGACCCTCACGGATGCGGGCACGCGTCTCGCGACATCGGGGATAGCGCGCGAATGGTTCGGCAACGCCTTCGTCGATCACTTCGCCGCGTCCCGCGACTGGGAATCGCGCCAGCTCCCGGACATGTCCGACGGCATCCCGGACGAGATCGACGCAGCCGAACTGGAACGTTACTTCGAACTGATCTGACCAGAGAGACGACCATGGCAAACGAAACCCCGATCCTGCGAGGATCTTGGCATTTCCCTACTACGATCTGGTTCGGCGTTGGCAAGATCTCGATGCTCGCCCGCGCATGCAAGAGCCTTGGCATGAGCAAACCTCTCTTGGTGACCGACCCCGGGTTGGCGGATCTGCCGATGGTCGCGGCGGCACTCGAACAGGCCGCCGCCGATGGCATGCCGGCGGTCCTGTTCGCAGATGTGAAACCCAATCCGGTCAGCGCCAACGTGGAAGACGGCGTCGTAGCGCTGCGCGCGTCCGGATGCGATGGCGTGATCGCATTCGGTGGTGGCTCGTCACTCGACGCGGGCAAGACCATCGCGCTCATGGCCGCCCAGCCCGACGACGGTCCACAGCTATGGGATTTTCAGGAAGGCTGCGACGACTGGCGGCGTGCCGCGCCGCCCTTGCCCGTCGTGGCCGTGCCAACCACCGCGGGCACGGGGTCGGAGACCGGCCGCTCCACAGTCGTCCTCGACGAAAGCTCGCTCCGCAAGGTCATCATCACCCACCCCGGGATGATGCCAGGAATTGTAATCTCCGATCCGGAACTGACGGTCGGACTACCGCCGCACATCACGGCGGCCACCGGCATGGACGCGCTCGCCCATTGTCTCGAAGCCTACTGCTCGCCCTTCGCCAACCCGATGTGCGACGGTGTCGCACTCGAGGGGATGAGTCTGATCCGGGGCAACCTTAACCGCGCCGTGGCCGACGGTTCGGACCTAGCGGCACGCGCTAACATGCTCGCCGCCGCGGCTATGGGATCGACGGCCTTTCAGAAGGGCCTCGGCGCAATCCACGCCATGAGCCATCCGATCGGCGCGCACTACGATACCCATCACGGGCTCACGAATGCCGTGGTCATGCCCTATGTACTGGAACGCAATCGGCCGGCGATAGAGGACAAGCTTGAGCGCGTGGCAGCCTATCTCGGATTGGAGGCAGGCGGCTTCGATGCGTTCCTCGCCTGGACCCTTGAGCTGCGCTCGGAATTCGGGATCCCCCATACGCTCGCCGAATTCGGGGTCGAGACGGAACATTTCGACGCACTCGCCGCAGACGCCGCGACCGACCCGACGGCGATTGCCAATCCCATAGCACTCGATGAAGCCGCGTTTCGTGAACTCTACGAGACGGCCCACGCAGGGGACCTCGGCGCGACATAGTCCGGCTGGACGTCAGCCCTTTGTGTAGGGATTCGACAACTCGTCGACGAGGGCGTGGAGGACCTGGCGGAACTGGGCCTCAGAGACATCCATCAGCACCGCGTCCTCTAGCGCCTCCTGACAAACGTCCTGGATTTCAGCTAGGTTCTCGCGCAGGACGAGAATGGAATCTTCACAGCTCACGGGTTCGCCGCCGGGCTGTTCCCATTTCTCGGGCTCGACCTTCGCGCGCCGTTTTGGATCGGACATGTCGGACCTCGGTTCCTGCGCAGGCCGGATCGAACCGGCCCACGATGAAATATTATTATAGAGCGCATGGACAAGCCGTCACATTGCGCTTTAGCACCCCCACCTCACCTGCAGAATTATTTCGATTTAGCAATAGGTGTTTGATATAATTTAGTTTTTTAGGATACGTATCCAAGCTCATGGATACGGTTAACGCCTGCATGGCGGAATCTACCAGCGGGAAAACTTCATATCCGTTCATGATGCGCCCGCCTTTGATGATCTCGAGACCGTCCATTTTGGGCACGCTCGCGAGGCCGCGCCTGCGTGCGATCAGCGTAATTCCCAACACTGCGCTTGGTCCCGGCGTCGGGGAATGCCTCATGTGGCCTATGCGGTCCAGACAGTCGCGTTCAAGGACACGCTGCGGCTGCCGCGCGGCATGAACTACAACTCGGCGCTGGCCGGACTGCCTTTCGGGGGCGGCATTATCTAGATCGCTAACGAAAAGACCTCCCACGGTACCCACCATTAGGAAGAAATTCGTGCCCACCTCAACCGTATCCAGGACACTCTACATGAAATTTATGAACACACGGACCCGGATGGAGAATCAACGGACATGGTTGCCAAAGAGCGCCCCGGCGCGGCGTTAGCTATTCGAACCGCCCAATAGCCCGGTTTCATAGATTTTTTTCTAGAGGCCGTCGGCATCCATTGATTCGGATCAATGCATAACTCCGAATGCAATTGAGAATGACTGGCAATTAGGGACAGCCTTGCATAATATAACCCCCAATTAAGAACAATTCTTAATCGCAGAATTTCGTGACCAGCTTGACAACAAATTTTCTGCACGTAACAGCGCGCCCCCAATCGGGGCGCGTTTGGCTGTTCGGCGGTGCACTCGTTGCAGCGTTCGTGGCGGCCCCCATTGCTGCTATCGGCATACTCGCTTTATTTCCGGCAGAGAATATCTGGGGACATCTAATTTCCACCGTCTTACCGCGGCACAGCTGGAACACGCTGCTCCTGATGCTGGGCAACGGGCTTGGTGTCTTCCTAATCGGGACCTGTACTGCCTGGCTGACCAGCCCCTGCCGGTTCCCGGGGCGCCGGATCCTCGAATGGGCGCTGCTACTGCCGCTGGCGGTGCCTGCCTATATTGTCGCCTTTGTCTACACCGACATCTTAGAGTTTGCCGGGCCTGTCCAGGGTCTGCTGCGCGACGTCTTCGGCTGGACCAGCGCACGTGATTACTGGTTCCCAGAGATCCGTTCGATGGGCGGGGCAATCTATGTCATGTCCTTCGTCCTCTACCCTTATGTCTACCTGCTGGCCAAGGCCTCCTTTCAGGAACAATCGGCCGGGCTGCTCGAGGTGGCGCGAACTTTGGGCCACGGCCCTTGGCAGACCTTCTTCTGCGTGGCGCTGCCGCTCGCACGACCCGCGATCGTGTTCGGGATCGCGCTGGCACTTATGGAGACGCTGGCGGACTTCGGCACCGTCGATTTCTTCGCTGTCAACACTCTCACCCGTTCGGTGTTCAACGTCTGGCTGGGCATGGGCAACGCCGGTGGCGCGGCCCAGATCGCGCTGGTCATGCTCGCCTTCGTGCTGCTAGTGATCGGGCTCGAACGCGTGGGTCGGCGCGGGCGGCGCTACCACCAGACCTCCAACCGCTATACCGCCGCGCCAGGCTACGAGCTGCGCGGACTGCGCGCAGCCTGCGCCATAATGGCTTGCCTCGCCCCCATCGTCATCGGATTCCTAATACCCGCTGGTGTCCTCCTACGCCACGCGGTCGTCTTCTTTGACGAATCCTGGAATGCCAGTTTCCTGACCTTCGCGCGCAACAGCCTACTGCTGGCCACTCTTGCCGCCCTCGCCGTGATCGCAGTCGCGGTGTTTCTCGCCTATGGACAGCGCCTGTCCCCAAGCCGCGGCTTCGCCGTCCTCGCGCGCATCTCGCTGCTTGGTTACGCCGTGCCGGGCGCAGTGCTAGCGGTCGGCGTACTGGTCCCATTCGCGCGCTTTGACAATGCAGTCGACGGGCTGATGCGCGAGTGGTTCGGACTATCAACCGGCCTGCTCCTCAGCGGTACGATCTTCGCACTCGTTTTCGCCTATTTGGTGCGCTTCCTGGCTGTCGGCTTCGGCGCTGTCGAGGCGAGCCTAGGCCAAGTTCGGCCGACAATGGACATGGCGGCACGCAGCTTGGGTGCAGGACCAGGCCGCACGCTGTGGCGCATCCATCTGCCGCTGATCCGCGGCAGCCTTCTGGCCGGCGCCACCATCGTCTTCGTTGACACAATGAAGGAACTGCCAGCGACCCTTATCTTACGCCCATTCAATTTCGGTACACTAGCAACCCATGTCTACCAGTTTGCCTCGGACGAGCTTCTCGAACAAAGCGCCTTGTCCGCCTTGACCATCGTGATTGCCGGCGTCGTTCCTGTGATCCTGTTGAGTCGGGCGATGAACCGTGCGCGCCGAGGCACGCCACAGATGCAGACCGGGCCGCTGCAGATCGGCCACATCTGAGCCGGCGATGGAGCTCCGCCCGTCAGATAAGCCCGAGCTCGCGTAGCTCCGCGGCCATCTCCGGCGGCGGCTCGCGCTCGGCCAGCGCCCGGGCGGACAGGTCGGCGGGTGCATTCTCCGGTTCGAGGTAACGCCAACCCTGAAAGGGGCGCGAGCGCTTTGACTCCACGCGAACGAGCTTTCGGTCCAGATGGATCGCGCAGCGCTGCGAACCATCGGCGGCCGTCGCGGGTTCTATCGCGGTGATTTTCTGGCGTACGAGGATTCGTCCCCTAATCACCCAGTAGAGTGAACCGTCATCTGCCAGCAATTCGTCACCACGCCGTGGGGTATTTCGGGTGAGAATGCGAAGCGTTGGACCTTCGCCCGCAGCCTTGCACTCAGCGATGCGTTGTTTCTGGCGCTCGCGCAGATCGTCTATCGTTTCGATGCCAACGCCGAGCTTGACGAGGTGAACGGACATGGCCGCAGGATAACATCGGCTCGGAGTGTGGTGAATGCTCAGCCAGTGAAAGCCTGTGGTTAACCTGACATACTGTCTACCGGATAGACATAGGGGTAGAGGACGAAGGAGATAAAATAGACTGCCCCGCCTATCGGACGGATGCGAACCGCATGCAGAATCGTACGCAAAAACTACCGGATATGGGCTTTGTCGTCGACGATCAGAATTCGCAAGGCTCAGAGCCTGTATCCCAAGGTCAGTTCCCCTTAATACCCGGAAAAAAAGTGCGCGAACCGGAAAACGGGTTCAGAGCAACTCTAGGGGCGAATTTTCGCAAAAGTTTATATCCGGCCATGCTCAGATATACGGTACTCAGGCCAATGCACTCATGGCCTGCGCGGCCCTTGACGTAGGGGTGCGCCCAAGCTTGGAGCAGATGAACTGCCCAGCTTCGACCAAGGCATGCAGATTGATCTCAGTCTCAATCCCCATCCCGTCGAGCATGTAGACAACATCTTCCGTCGCAACGTTGCCCGAGGCGCCCGGCGCATACGGGCATCCGCCCAAACCGGCGACTGCGGCATCGACCGTGGCGACACCGGCGTCCATACAGGCCAGAACGTTTGCGAGTGCCTGCCCATATGTGTCGTGAAAATGCAGCGCCAGTTGATCGATCGGCACCACCGCGGCGACCGCCTCCACCAGTGCCAGCGCGCGCGTAGGAGTGCCGACGCCGATCGTGTCGCCCAAGCTCACCTCATAACACCCCATATCATCCAGTTCACCAGCCACCCGAACCACATTCTCACGCGGGACCTCGCCCTCATAGGGACACCCCAGGACGCATGAAATATAACCGCGCACCCTCATCCCGACGGCCAGCGCCTCGGCTGCGACCGGCCGAAAACGCTCCAGACTCTCGTCGATCGAGCAATTGATGTTCTTATGCGAAAAAGTCTCGGATGCAGCACCGAAGATCGCGACCTCATCCACACCTGACGCGCGGGCGTCCTCAAGCCCTCGGCTGTTCGGCACCAACACTGGGTAGCGGGTGCCGGGTCGTCGGACAATCCCGGCCAGAACCTCTGCGGTATCGACCATCTGAGGTACCCATTTCGGTGACACAAAGGCGCCAGCCTCCACCGCCGGAACGCCCGCGGCCGACAGCCGGTCGATCAGCGCGATCTTGTCCGCGGTCGTCACCATGCCCGGTTCAGCCTGCAGGCCATCGCGCGGGCCCACATCGACGATCTCCACCCTGTTCGGTCGCGCCATATCAGTCTCCCATCGCTTCGAGCTGCAAAAGTTCCGCTCCTTCAGACACTTGGTCACCCGCGGCAAAGAACACCGCCGCAACCGTGCCGTCGCCCGGCGCCGTGATGGCATGCTCCATTTTCATAGCCTCGAGTACGAGGAGTGTCTGGCCACGAGTCACTCTGTCACCTTCTGTCGCCATAACCCGAACGACCTTGCCTGGCATCGGTGCATTCAACCCTCCGGAGTCCCCTGCCCGAGCGAAGGCCTCCTCAACCTCGACCACCCGCTCGAGCCGAATCTGCTCTCCGCCGGCAACGGCCAAGAAGCTATTCCCCGACACATGCACAGACCAACCGCCAGCACCATGGGTAACATCGATCGGAACCTGATCAGTTCGCATCAGCGACCAACCGGCTGCATCGCGCGCCAGCTGCACCGTGATATTGGTCTCGCCATCTTGAAACCTAAGGGTCTCGCCGCTGTCAATATTGGCACGCCAACCGTCCGTCGCAGCCCAGGGTGAATTGACTTCACCCTGCGAGGCCGCACGCGCAGCCGCGGCCTCACCACGCACTGCAAGCAGACAGGCCGTGACCGCCGACAAAACGTCGCGGGGAAGTCCAACGCGAGGAGGCACGAGGTCGGCGATGTGCCGGGCAATGAACCCAGTGTCTAGGTCACCCGAGACAAAGGCGGGATGCGTAACCGCACGGCGCAGGAAGGCCTGGTTCGTGGTCGGGCCGGCGCAAACCAGTTCGGAGAGCAGCCGGTCAAGCGCCGCGATAGCGCTGTCTCGGTCAGCGCCATGGGCAATTACCTTGGCGATCATCGGATCGTAGGACACGGCGATATCGTCACCAGATCGAACCCCGGTGTCGATTCGTGTTGCAGCCGTAGGTTCGGGTGCATCGAATGCCACCACATGGCCAGGTGATGGCAGGAAATCCCGCGCCGGATCCTCAGCATAAAGACGACCCTCAATCGCGTGCCCCGACAGCGCAATATCGTCCTGCGCTAGCGGCAGAGGCTGTCCGTTTGCGATCCTTAGCTGCCACTCGACCATGTCGAGCCCGGTAATGAACTCCGTCACCGGATGTTCAACCTGCAGCCTGGTGTTCATTTCCATAAAATAGAAGGGGCCGTTGGCGCCCTCCTCCGAGGCGTCAACGATGAATTCAATGGTGCCCGCGCCCGAATAGCCGATCGCGCGCGCTGCGGCGACGGCCGCCGCACCAATCTCCGCACGACGCACCTCGGTCATGCCCGGCGCCGGGGCCTCCTCGATCAACTTTTGATAGCGGCGTTGCAGCGAACAGTCGCGCTCGAAAAGATGTACAATGTTACCGTGATCGTCGCCAAACACCTGCACTTCGATGTGCCTAGGGGTCGTCAGGTATTTCTCGATTAGGACACGATCATCGCCGAAGGCGCCCGACGCTTCGCGCTTCGCCGCCGCCAGAGCTTCATCGAAATCATCCGCGTCCTCGACGATACGCATGCCACGCCCACCGCCGCCAGCCGATGCCTTTATCAGCGCGGGATACCCTATCTCGGCCGCCTTTTCTGCCAGCAGTTCCGGTTCCTGATCCGCGCCGTGATATCCGGGTACCAGCGGCACCTCAGCGCGCGACATCAAATACTTCGACGCTGCCTTGTCTCCCATCGCGCGCATGGCGTCAGCGCTGGGCCCTACAAGGCGAATTCCCGCGGCGTCACAGGCATCAGCGAAGTCCGCATTCTCCGACAGAAAGCCATAACCGGGGTGGATCGCATCCACGCGTGTTGCCCGGGCGGCGGCGACTACGGCCTCGATGTTCAGATAACTTTCGGCAGCCGCATCCGGCCCGATGCGCACGGCTTCATCGGCCATTGCCACATGCATCGCCCTCGCGTCCGTATCGGAGTAGACGGCGACTGTATGTATCCCTAGGCGTTGCGCAGTAAGGGCGATCCGCACCGCGATCTCACCGCGGTTCGCAATCAACAGGCGCTGGATCATGAAGCGACCCCGCGTTTGTGATCCGCCTCGCGGAAATGACGCATGATTTTGGCAAACCCAAACAAGAACAGAAGGATACCGAGCATCACTTCGGTCGTGGCAACGACACGCACCTCCTCTCCGACCGCACCGAAACCGCCGGCGAGGATCACAAGCGTCAGCAAGCCGAAGAAGTCTGTCATCCTCAGCGCGACGAACAACACGATGGCGGCAGAAAACACGACAGCAATGAGCCAAACACGATGCCCGCTGCCGACGCTCACACTTCTTTCGTCATCCGCCATGCCGGCCTCCGCTTCTCGAGAAAAGCGCGCACACCCTCTCGCCCCTCATCCGTTGCACGGATATCCGCGATCCGTCGGGCCGTGGCCTCAACCATATCGTCGTCAACGGGGTCACACGCGACAAGCCGAATCAGGTCCTTCGATCCAGCCATTGCCTGCGGGCCGTTCGCCAGCAACTGGCTAACAAGCTCGTCGAGACGACTGTCCAGCCGTTCGCGCGGCACCACCTCATGAACCAACCCCAGCGCGTGCGCCTCTGATGCATTGAACCGCTCGGCAGTCTGGAAGTAGCGACGCGCGGCACGCACACCGATCGCCTCGACCACATAGGGGCTGATCACCGACGGAATCAGGCCGAGTCGTGCCTCCGAGAGGCAGAAACTGGCGGCCTCAGACGCTATTGCGATGTCGCAGGCCGCTACCAGCCCAACCCCGCCGCCAAACGCTGCACCCTGAACCCGAGCGATGGTAGGTCGCGGCAGCTCATTCAGAACCCGCATCATTCGCGCGAGCTTACGCGCATCCTCAAGATTCTCGGCGTCCGAATAGTCGGCCATGCGCTGCATCCAGCCTAGATCGGCCCCGGAAGAAAAGCTCTTGCCCTCTCCCGCCAGTAAAACGACCCGAACACCCTTGTCCCCCGCAGCGGCCTCAAAGGCATCGGTCAGGTCTGCGATCAGCCCGTCATCGAAAGCGTTGTGTTTTTTCGGCCGAGCCATGGTGATGCGCCCTAGCCCGTCGGATATATCCAACCGGATCGCGTCGTTGCTCATGGTTTACATCCTGAACACGCCGAAGCGTGTCTCCTCGATCGGTGCATTCAGGGCCGCCGACAAGCCGAGACCCAGCACCCGGCGCGTATCTGCGGGGTCGATGATTCCATCGTCCCAGAGCCGTGCACTCGCATAATAGGGATGCCCCTGAGTCTCATACTGTTCCTCGATGGGCCGCTTGAATTTAGCCTCTTCGGCTTCCGACCAGCTTTCGCCGCGCCCCTCGATATTGTCGCGGCGCACCTGGGCCAAGACATTCGCCGCCTGCGGGCCACCCATGACTGAGATGCGCGCGTTCGGCCACATCCACAGAAAGCGCGGGCTGTAAGCCCGCCCGCACATGCCATAATTACCGGCACCAAAACTCCCGCCGATGATCACCGTGAATTTCGGTACGTTGGTGCAGGCGACGGCGGTCACCATCTTGGCGCCGTCCTTGGCGATGCCACCGGCCTCGTATTTCTGTCCGACCATGAAGCCCGAGATGTTCTGCAGGAACACCAACGGAATACCGCGCTGGCTACACAGTTCAATAAAGTGAGCGCCCTTCTGGGCCGATTCCGAGAACAGGATACCGTTGTTTGCGACAATCCCGACCGGGTAACCATAAATACGGGCAAACCCCGTGACCAGTGTGTCGCCGTACCGCACCTTAAACTCGTCTAACTCGCTACCATCGACGATGCGAGCAATCACCTCGCGTACGTCATAGGGCTTACGGATATCGGCATTCACCACGCCGTAAAGTTCCTCGGACGCGTAGAGAGGATCGCGGGCCTCCGAAAGCTCCAAGTGAAACCGCTTGGGCCGGTTCAGGTTGGCAACAATGCGCCGAACAAGCGACAGCGCATGGGTGTCGTCTTCGGCAAGGTGGTCCGCTACGCCACTCATGCGCGTATGCAGCTCGGCACCGCCGAGATCCTCGGCCGATACGACCTCACCCGTCGCTGCCTTGACCAGCGGCGGGCCGGCCAGGAAGATGGTGCCCTGATCCTTGACGATTATCGCCTCGTCCGACAGGGCGGGGACATAGGCGCCACCCGCCGTGCAGGATCCCATGACTGAGGCGATCTGCGGGATGCCCTCGGATGACATGGTCGCCTGGTTGTAGAAAATGCGCCCGAAATGGTCTCGGTCCGGGAATACGTCGTCCTGCTGCGGCAGGTTCGCGCCGCCGGAATCGACCAGATAGATGCAGGGTAGATTGTTCTGCCGCGCTATTTCCTGGGCGCGCAGATGCTTCTTAACGGTGATCGGGAAATAGGTGCCACCCTTGACCGTCGCGTCGTTCGCGACAATTACGCATTCGCGCCCCGAGACGCGGCCAATCCCTGTCAGGATTCCGCCCGCAGCAACCGTGTCCTCATACATCTCCCAGCCGGCGAACTGGGAGAATTCAAGGAACGGCGCGCCCTCGTCGAGCAACGTGTCGATCCGGTCCCGCGGCAAGAGCTTACCCCGACCCAAATGGCGTTCGCGGGACTTCTCGCCGCCGCCCTGCTCGATTTGCGCGACCTTATCTCGCATATCGTCGACAGCGGATTGCATCGCCGCGCTGTTCTCACTGAACAGGTCGGAACGCGGATCCAGACTCGATTTCAGGACAGTCATGTCGAACGGCTCCGGGTTACGGCCTTGGTGCTGAAGCCTGCTGTGGTAAAAGCGCGGTGATGCCCAATCTGCCAACCAAATCCGAGATCGAGGCCGCCGCCGAGACGGTCTACGCGGCGATGAATCCGACCCCGCAATATGCGTGGCCCCTGCTCGCCAAGGCGAGCGGCGTGACAGTTTGGGTCAAGCATGAGAATCACACGCCGACAGGCGCCTTCAAGGTGCGTGGCGGGCTGGTGCATATGCGCAACCTGCGCCGCCAGTGCCCCGACCTTGCGGGCGTCATCACGGCCACGCGCGGCAATCACGGCCAGTCCATCGCCTATGGCGCGCGGGCCAACGGCGCCAACGCGGTGATCGTTGTGCCCGAGGGGAATTCGACGGAGAAGAACGCGGCCATGCAGGCCTTCGGTGCAGAACTGGTGGTTCATGGCCTCGACTTCCAATCTGCGCTCGAACATGCAGAGGGGCTTGCGGTCGAACGCAGGCTCGAGATGATCCCCTCCTTCGACGTCGCGCTCGCGCAAGGGGTCGCCACCTACGGCATGGAGCTGCTGACAGCCGCTCCCGGGATCGAGACACTCTACGTGCCGATCGGGCTGGGCTCGGGTATCACGGGCTGCATCGCCGCACGGGAGGCGCTGGGTCTCCGAACCGAAATAGTCGGCGTCGTTGCGGAGAACGCGCCCGCATATGCCTTGTCCTTTGCCAGGGGAGAGGCGGTCTCGACCAACAGCGCCAACACATTTGCCGATGGGCTGGCCTGCCGGGTGCCAGCGGCGGACGCCGTGCCAATCATCTGCGAACATGCTGCGCGCGTGATCACCGTCAGCGAGGACGAGATCCGCGCCGCGATCCGCCTCTACCACACGGCGACCCACAACCTCGTGGAGGGCGCAGGCGCGGCAGCGCTGGCCGCGCTCATGCAGGAGCGCGCCGCCATGGCCGGCAGGACCGTCGGTGTTGTGCTGTCGGGCGGAAATATCGACCGCGCGCTCTATCAAGATATCATCTCCTCCGACTGACCAAGCTACCAGCCGCCGGTCTCGAGCCAACGGTCGACCATGTCGAGCCGATCAGCGCCCCAGAAGGCCTCGCCGTCGACGATCATAAAGGGCGAACCGAAAATCTCTCGCGCGATTGCATTATCAGTGACCTTTTTGAGCTCCTCCTTGATCGCCGGATCCTGGATTCCAGCGGCCACCGCGTCTGTATCGAAGCCCGCTGCTCCGGAGACCGCGACGACAGCTTCGGGGCTCGCAATGTCCTGCCCCTCACCCAGTGCGGCGCTGTAGAGTGCTAGCGTCATCTCGCCGGCCCTGCCGTCACGCTTCGCCCAGTAGACCGCCCGCGACGCCGCCGTGGGCGAGAACGGGAAGCTCTCGGGTGGGTTGTACGTCACGCCGTGGAAGCGGGCCGAACGCGCAAAATCATGACGGGCATAATCGCCCTTCATCGGTACAAGGGGGAGCGGCTGTGCACCGGTCACTTTAAAGACGGCCCCGAGCAAGAACGGCTTCCAATCGACCGTGCGCCCGTGCTGCGTTGCGACGTCGCCGATTTTGTGAGCTGCAATATACCCGTAAGGGCTGTTGAAATCGAAAAAGAACTCGATCGGTGTGTCAGACATGCTTTTTCTCCCCTTGTTTCAGCTGTTCACCCTAGCGCGATATCACGGCCGATGATCAGCCGCTGGATGTCTCTGGTACCCTCGTAGATTTTGGTCACCCGGACGTCGCGATAGATGCGCTCGACCGGAAAGTCCTGCAGATAGCCATAGCCGCCGTGTATCTGGATCGCGTCAGAGCAAACCTCTTCAGCAATCTCGGAGGCGTAGAGCTTTGCCATCGCCGCCTCGGTAAGGCAGGGTTCACCCGCATCGCGCATGCGCGCAGCGTTGTGGGTCAGCTGACGTGCCGCCTCAAGCTTGGTGCGCATGTCGGCCAGCCTGAAGGTCACGGCCTGATGCTCAATAATTGCCTTGCCAAAACTTTCGCGTTCGCGCGCATAGGCCAGCGCATACTCATAGGCGGAGCGTGCCATGCCGATTGCCTGGGCGGCGATGCCGATACGACCGCCCTCCAAGTTTGACAACGCGATCCTGTAACCATCACCCTCATCCCCGAGCAGCAAGTCCGGGGTCAGTTCCATGTCGTCGAAGACGAGCTGGCACGTGTCGGATGCCCGCTGCCCCATCTTCGACTCGACCGATGCCACCCGGTATCCCGGCGTATCCGTTGGTACAATGAAGGCACTCATCCCCTTGCCGCCCGCTTCCGGATCGGTCTTCGCGAAGACGATAGTAATGTCCGCATTCTTCCCGGAGGTGATAAACTGTTTTGTACCGTTCAGCACATAGGTGTTGCCACGCTTCTCGGCCCGGGTGACAATTGCACCGGCGTCCGAACCGGCGCCGGGCTCCGTCAGGGCGAACGCCCCGAGCATATTGCCCCTCGCCAGCGGACGCAGAAAGCGGTGCTTCTGGTCGTTGCTTCCGAAATTGAGGACCGGCAGGCAGGCTACCGAGTTATGCACGGCCATGATCGTCGAGCAGGAGCCATCGCCAGCCGCGATTTCCTCTAGCGCCAGCGCATGGGTGAGCGTGTCAGCACCGGCCCCGCCCCACTCACCGGGCACGACCATGCCCAGCAGACCGAGCTCGGCCATGCCCCGGACGGCGTCCACTGGATATTGCGACTCTCGGTCCCATAAGGCCGCATTCGGCGTGAGCTGCTCAGCAGCGAAGCTCCGCGCCATGTCGCGAATCATGACCTGCTCGTCAGTCAGTGACATCAAGCGGTGTCTCCCCCGCGACAAGTTCGCTCATCCCATCGGACGTGATATTGCACAACCGACCTGCCCTTAAATCGACCCACCAACCATGAAGATCCAATTGGCCAGCCTCAACCTTTTCCAAGATCCAAGGGAAGGTCATCAGATTATCCAGCGAGACGCGGATCGCGCCATGCTCAACGGTTTCCTGATCAGGAACATTCCCCTCGGCATCGCAGGGACAGGCTGCCGCCGCGATCTGCATCCACGGCGCGATGAAATCGCGCGGTAGCTGCTCCCCCGCGGCGGTGGCGCGCAGCGCCTGGATACCGCCGCAGGCCGAATGCCCAAAAATAATAATATGGCGCACGCCGAGATCGCGCACGGCGAACTCCATCGCGGCGCTGGTTCCATGCGGCTCGTCGTCCGGCGCGTAGGGGGGCACCAGGTTCGCGACGTTGCGGACGACAAACAGGTCTCCCGGTTCGCTGTCAAACAGGATCGCCGGGTCTACGCGCGAGTCTGCGCACGCTATGAGCAATACATCAGGCGACTGTCCCTGCTCCACAAGGCTCCGCATGCGGTCCGGCCGCTGCTCGTAATAGCGGGCGCGAAACCCGCGATATCCCGTGATCAATCTTTGAACTGTCTCTAACACGCTACCTCCTTACCGCGATAATCAAGAACGTGTCCGACGGCGGCGGTTCCCAGTCCATAGACGGGCCTGTCTATGCCCGGCAGCTCTCCGTCGGCGCTATCGACGCATGCGTGCCGCTCATGTCGGTCTGCACACAGCCCGCATACAGCGCAATGGTAGTGATACCTCGGCCACTTAATTCGCGTTCCGCAGCGCGAAATAACCACCGCATTGCGCACGATCGGTACATGGACATGCAGATCATAGGTAAGCGTGCCGGGCGCGCCGTGATAGTCCGGGGTACCGGCGATCGCGTGTTCCCTGCATCCATCGGCCGAATACCGATGCGTCAGTTCCCGACCGATGCCCCGGCTGTCGCAGATCACGGCGACGGTCACCATATGCTTACCAGCCAGTTCACCATGGGTGTTCCGTGCCCTTCCAAGTCAAAAATTTACCACTTTCTTCGGATGTCATTTCGGCGATAATCCGGCGAATACCGGACACGCTCTCTCGGACGCTCACCGGCGCCCCGCGCCCGCCCATGTCGGTCGCCACCCAGCCCGGGTGAAAAACCACGGACGTCACCCCGGCAGCCCGCCATTTCGGTTCAATCTCGCGGAAGCGGTCGTTGAGGATACATTTTGACTCGCCGTAAAGATCGGACGGGGTACCGCCACCGCGACGCGCGCCCATCTGGCTGGTTAGGATCGCAATCTTTTTCGCGGCGCTGCGCGCTACCGCATCAAAGAGCGCACCCACAACATTGAAGGGCGCATCGGCGTTCACCGCCATCATCTCCTCGCGATCAACGCCCCGCAGGACGCCGGCGCTATGGACCAGATGATCAATCGCACCATCGCCAATCGCTTCGGCCAACGCGGCAATCCCGTTTGGGTCGCGCACGTCAAGGCCATGGATGGTCAAATCTCCAGCTACCGCACCCAGATCACCCGGATGTTTAGGCTCTCGCGTGGTGGCGTGCACCGTCCAGCCATCGGCGGCGTAACTCTCGGCTAGACCGAGTCCGATACCCCGGCTCGCACCGATAATCGTCGCGACCGGCATCACTCCTGCCCTAGGCCGATATTGCGATTTTGGTTCGGACTGGCCCGCCGCGCAGTCGCCTCGATCTCGATCCGGATCCGCGGATCAATGGGCTGCGCGATCAGGGCCGTGGCAGCGGGCGGGTTGGGCCCGAGATAATGTTTGAAGATCGGCGTCAGCACCGGATAGTCGTCCGCGTCGGAAATAAAGTAGGTGACCCGCACCAGATGTGCGAATGAAACCCGCGCCGCGGCGAGCGCCCGGGCGATATTCGCGAACGCCTGATGTGCCTGCTCCGCGGGGTCATCGGAGATCGTCATGGTCTCGTAGTCGAAGCCTGTGGTGCCGGAAACATGCACATAATGTTCATCGACGACCGCGCGGGAATAACCGACCGACTTCTCGAACTCAGAGTTGGTGGATATGCGACGCACTCCCCCTCCTCAGCCTAATTTGGGGAGGCGGCGCATCAGACGGTCTCCTCGAACAGCTCACGACCGATCAGCATCCGTCGGATTTCCGATGTGCCCGCGCCGATCTCGTAAAGCTTCGCATCCCGGAGCAGACGCCCTGTCGGGTAATCGTTCACATAACCATTGCCGCCAAGGGTCTGGATTGCTTCAAGCGCCATCCAGGTCGCCTTCTCGCCGGCGTAAAGAATAGCCCCGGCCGCATCCTTGCGTGTAGTCTCGCCGCGGTCACATGCCTGAGCGACCGCGTACACATAGGCCTTACAAGCGTTCATGGTGACATACATGTCTGCGAGCTTACCCTGCATAAGCTGGAACGTCCCGATCGGCTGTCCGAACTGTTCTCGTTCATGCACATAGGGTACAACGATATCCATGCAGGCCTGCATTATGCCCAACGGCCCGGCAGCGAGCACCGCGCGCTCGTAATCGAGGCCCGACATCAGGACGTTCACGCCTCTGCCGACCTCACCAAGGACATTCTCCTCGGGCACCTCGCAATCCTCAAAGATGAGCTCGCAGGTGTCGGAGCCGCGCATGCCTAGCTTGTCGAGCTTCTGGGCAGTACGGAAACCCTTGAAACCAGCCTCGACGATGAACGCCGTTATCCCTTGCGGACCGGCTTCCGGGTCCGTCTTTGCGTAGATCACATAGGTCTCGGAGACCGGGCCGTTGGTAATCCACATCTTGTTACCGTTCAGGATGTAGCGGTCGCCCTTCTTCTCCGCTCGAGTCCGCATACCGACCACGTCGGATCCGGCGCCCGGCTCACTCATGGCAAGCGCACCCACATGCTCGCCCGAGACTAGCTGGGGCAGGTAACTCTGCTTCTGTTCCTCGGTGCCATTACGCCGGATCTGGTTAACGCAGAGGTTCGAGTGGGCGCCGTAGGACAGGCCGACCGATGCGGAGGCTCGGCTCACCTCTTCCATCGCGATGCAGTGTTCGAGATAGCCGAGCCCGCTGCCGCCATAATCCTCCTCGACCGTGATACCGTGCAGACCGAGCGCGCCCATCTTCGGCCAAAGATCGATCGGGAATTCGTTGTCCCGGTCAATCACCCCAGCGCGGGGCGCGATCTCATCTGAGGCGAAGCTACGCACGGAATCGCGTAGCATGTCGGCGGTGTCGCCAAGATCAAAACTCAGGGTCGGATACTCGTTGGGGATCATGTGTTCTCTCCACCCGGACGCGGGTTCGTCCATTGTCGTTCAGGGAGAATAGCTGGATTCCTATTCGGCCGCCTCCCGACGGTTTTCTAGTTCCTTCAGCCGATCGCGGCAGCGTGCTGCATACTTGTCCATATTCGTGATCGCGCCGTCGAGATCACGGCGCTTATCCTCGAGCAGCGCACGTTTCTCGTCGAGCTTCTCGACTAGGGTGCGCAGCTGGAACGCCTCACCCTGAGGTGCAGAATAGAGGTCGATGATTTCCTTGGCCTCGGCTAGGGAGAAGCCTAAGCGCTTGCCGCGCAGGACCAGAGCGAGCCTCACCCGGTCGCGGCCCGAATAGATGCGCCGCTGGCCATCGCGGCCCGGCGTTATCAGACCTTCCGCTTCGTAGTAACGGATGGTGCGCGGGGTTACGCGGAACTCCCGCGCCAAGTCGGATATGGAGAATGTCTGTTCCACATATCAAGTTTACGTTAACGTAAACGTAAGTCAATAAATACAGCAATCCGCGCTGTAACCATATGATACTTTGCGATTTATCCGTGTTCGCGGATCAGGCGGGCCTTCTGACGGTCCCAGTCACGCTTTTTCTCGGCTTGGCGCTTGTCGTATTTGCGCTTGCCGGCGGCGATGCCGAGATCGACCTTGGCGATGCCGCGCTTGTTGAAATAGATCGAGAGCGGCACGAGGGTCACGCCGTCGCGATGTATCGCCCCAAACAGCCGATCCATCTCGCGCCGGTTGACAAGAAGCTTGCGCGCCCGGCGCTCCTCATGCGGAAAGTTCCGGGCGGGGGCGTATTTCGGAATGTAGGAGTTGAACATCCACAATTCGCCGTCGCGCTCACCCGCCCAAGCGTCGATCAAGCTACCCTTACCCTCACGCAGGGACTTCACCTCGGGGCCCGTCAGCACCAGCCCGGCTTCGATATTGTCCTCGATCGTGTAGTCGTGCCGAGCCTTGCGATTCTGCGCTGCGATCGTGCCCGGTGGAGCCTTCTTCCCAGCCATCGCCCCTGCGTTACCGCGCCGCTAGTCAAGCAGGCCGGCAGACACCATCGCGTCGCGGACCAACTTCTGGGTGTTTTCATTCGCCGACGTCAGCGGCAGGCGCACATCCATGGTGCACTTGTCGAAGAGCGAGGCGGCATATTTGACCGGCACCGGATTGGGCTCTACGAACAGCGCGGAGTGCAGCGGGAACAGACGCGCGTTAATCTCCATCGCAACCTTCGCATTGCCCGCCTGCCATGCGTCATGCATCTGCGCACAAGCACCCGGCGCCACGTTGGACGTAACGGAAATACAGCCATCGCCGCCATTTGCGAGGAACGACATAACCGTCGCATCCTCGCCAGACAGCATGCAGAACGCCTCACCAATCTCCTGACGCATGGCCAGCGGCCGCGTCAGGTCGGCAGTCGCGTCCTTGACCCCGACAATATTCGCACAATCCTTCGCCAACCGGGCCATGGTGGCGGTCGACATATCAATCACCGAGCGCGGCGGGATGTTGTAGATGATGATCGGGATGTCGACGGCATCGGCGACAGTCTTGAAGTGAGCATAGAGACCTTCCTGAGAAGGCTTGTTGTAGTACGGCGTCACGATCAGTGCTGCATTCGCGCCAGCGGCCTTGGCGTGTTCGGTCAGGCGCACACATTCTTCGGTCGAGTTCGAGCCGGTTCCGGCGATCACCGGGACCCGACCACCTGCGGCCTCAATGCACATCTCGACGACGCGTTCATGCTCGCCATGGCTGAGGGTCGGCGATTCCCCAGTCGTACCGACAGGAATCACGCCGTCGGTGCCCTCCTCGATCTGCCACTCGACGAGCCCCTGATATGCTTTGTCGTCAACCTCGCCTTCACGAAACGGGGTAATCAATGCGGTCAGCGATCCCTTGAACATATCGGCCCTCCTGCCCGCTTGATGCGAGCCCTGCGGATATTTGCGCGGACGATACCGGCTCGATCCGGCCCGAACAAGGCGCAAACCACGGAAATCGTGCACACATATCGTTCCGATACTGACCATGCGCGTGCGGTATTCCTACACTTGGCAGGCCGTAACTCACCCTGGACAGTCGCTTGTTCGCCCGCCGTCCCCATCCAACCCTGAGCGCAATCGCCCTCGCCAGTGCGATTGCGTGGGCCAGCATTCCCGGGCCTGTGGAGGCCTCGGACGAGAATGCACAGGCCCTGATCACTGCTACCGAGAAAGAAGACCGGACCGCGGTGCGCGTCCATCGTAAGATAGGAGTCGAGCCCCTGCTCAACGCCGTCCTGACCGTCCAAGATGTGAGCATCTTCCAGTCGGACTTCCGCGTGGATCGACTCGCGGTCGACGGCCTATATATCGCTAAGGAAATATCTACTTCTTGTCGTCGAATGGTTGAGACGCCACTGGGTCTGCAGCCCCCTGCTTTTGCCTCGTTTTGGTCAACTGCCACGACTAGCCCGCCGAACAACTACATATCCGCCCGGACATCGAGCTCGAAACCCTGTCACCGCTCCCAGAACGCCTCGGCCTCGGCCCCGCATGAGCACGGGCCCAACCCTCGCGGGCATCGAGGATGCCGCGGAGCGGCTCTCGAGGGTCGCGGTCCGCACGCCCCTGATCGAAAGCCCTGCGCTTAACGATAAGACCGGCGGCCGAATTCTCCTCAAGCCGGAGATCCTGCAGCGCACAGGCTCTTTTAAGTTTCGCGGCGCATACAATTTCCTATCCCGGATCGCGCCCGACACGCGCGCGCATGGCGTGGTGGCCTACTCGTCCGGGAACCACGCACAGGGCGTCGCAGCAGCGGCGCAGATCTTTGATGTACCGGCCACCATCGTTATGCCCGCAGACGCCCCGCAGTCGAAGGTCGACAACACGCTCGGCTACGGCGCCAGGGTAGTTGCTTATGATCGTCAGACGGAATCCCGCGAGGAGATCGCCGCCGACATCGCCGCCGCCGCAGGTGCGACGCTGGTGCCTCCCTTCGACCACGCTTGGACGATCGAGGGACAGGGTACGGTCGGGCTCGAGATCGCGGCCCAGTGCCGCGGGATCGAAGCCGTGCCGGAAGATGTGCTGGTCTGCTGCGGCGGCGGCGGACTGACCTCCGGCATCGCCATAGCGTTAGCAGCGTCCCATCCGCGGGCCCGCATCCATGCAGTCGAGCCCCGAGACTTCGACGATGCCGGGCGATCGCTGACTGCGGGACGTCGCCTATCGAACGCACCGGGCGTCACGTCCATCTGTGATGCGCTGCTCTCACCGAGCATTGGAGAGCTCACCTTCGAAGCCATGCATGTGCATGGCGTTACGGGCCTATCCGTGAGCGACGAAGAGGTACGCTCTGCCATGGCCTATGCATGGCGAGTCCTCAAGCTTGTGCTAGAACCCGGCGGCGCGGTCGCACTGGCGGCAATTCTGGCGAGCAAGATCTATTCGCGAGATCAGACCATCGTGGCGGTGTTGTCTGGTGGCAATGTGGATGCGGCTATGTTTGCCGCCTGCATCGAAGTCGGCTAGTCCGTCTCGCCGACCACGAGATTGACCGGTAATCGCGTCACTTCGCGCCGCAGGAGCCGGCCTTCCAAATGAGCGCCCGCCTCGATCGACAGCTCCTCATGCTGGATGTCACCCGTTACTCGCGCCGTGGCCGAAAGATTCACGCTTCGTGCGCAAATCTCGCCATTGATAGTGCCGTGCACGTAAACGGTGTCACATTCGATATCGCCGCGGACCTGAGCTGTCTCGCCGAGGGTAAGCTCAGCGCATAGGATATCGCCTTCGACGGTACCGTCGACCTGCATCACGCCATCGCCGGAGAGATTGCCGGTCACGCTCATCTTGGCACTGATGATCGAAGGGACGCCTTTGTCCCACATTGCACGATCAGTTTTTGAAAACATACCGCCCCGCTTTGATGAAGTTCGACGGATCGTTATGGCGCCCATCAATCAGAATCTCGTAGTGCAGATGTTCGCCGGAGCTGCGACCAGTACTGCCGATCAGGCCAACCTTCTCGCGGAACGTCAGTTCTTGCCCCCGCTTCACGAAGATCGAAGACAGGTGTCCGTATCGCGTACGGACACCAAGCCCATGGTCGACTTCGACCATCTTGCCGAAGCCGCCCTTCCAACCAACGAACGTGACTAAACCAGGCGACGTAACGCGAACCGGCGCACGCCGGCGACTTGCCATGTCGGTACCGGAGTGAAATGCCAGCCTCTTTGTGAATGGATCGATGCGCCGCCCGAAATTACTTGTCACGCGATACTCATCTAGAGGCGCGGCCAAAGGCAGCTTCTCCATGAGTGACTGCAGGCTCTGCAGATCATCGATGCGACGCTCAACCGTCGCGATCTGTTGCGCAAGTCCCGCGCCCGGACTTTCCTCGATGGCAAGCAACGGCCCGCCGACACCACGACCCTCACCCGCCGCGCGGGCCATGCGCTCTAGGAGCCTGTCGACATCCAGCCCAGCAAGATCGAGAGTCTTACGCAGTGCCTCGCCGCTCTCGTTTGCCGTCTCGCCCAGACGGGAAACAATACCGCCTTGCGCCGTTTCGAGGGTTACAAGGCGCGCAGACAAATCCGCGACCTGTTCACCCAGCACCTTGCGTTCGTTATCGACGGCGACCTTGGCATTCAGAGTATTGCGCAGGCGCTCGTCGGTCGCGTCGAGTTTCGATCGCAGATCCGCGCGCGCCTTTTCCATGGACAGGATGTCGAGCTTGAGTTCACCGAGCGCGTCCTGCGCTGCAGCCAACTCTGCGCCTAGGTTTCGGCGCGACGCCTGGACCGCCGCCAGCTTTTGCTCGCGATCGGATATATCTAGTTGTAGCGCCTCACGCGATTCCGCCAAGGCCAAGGCTTCGACGCTCAACCTCGCCTTCGCCTCGACTTCACTCAAATAGGTGAGTGCCAACGCATCTGCGCGTTCCTGTTGCTCGTCGCGCGCGGCCCGAAGCGCCGCGAGATCCTTGCGAAGTGCCAAGTTCGCCGTCTCCAGATCGACGGTTGTTTTCTGAGTCGAAGTCAGTGAGCGATGCTGAATTTCCGCGCGGGCACGCATCTCGGCAAGGTCGCGTGCGAAGCGTTCATTCTCGTCACGTAGCCGGTCTATCTCGGTATCGCGTTCGGAAACGATGCTATGATGGGACGTGAACTGGACTGTTGACACCACACTCCAGATCATGACGCACATGGCCAGAGCGGTTGCGCCGATCTGTACGGATCGACCGAAACGCACACAGCGGACCCGTCCACGCGCGCGAAAGATCACCTCACGTTGATCAGGAAACAGCCCGTTCAGCATCCTGCACGCTGCAATCACCCGCAAACTCCCGCGCCCAAGATATTGTATACTCTTCCTGTTCGCCCGCCGAGCCCTTCCCAGCCAACCGTTCATAGCGGATCGGCCGCGGAACCTTCCGATACTCAGCCGCCGATATCGCTTGCCGCCAACGCGTCGCTGACGCCGATCATACTATCGCGCGTCACCAACCGAGCAAGCTTCTCCTGATCCCATCCCTCAGTCCCCGCCGGACGCTGCGGCAGCACCAGATAGCGCAAATCCGCGTTGCTGTCATGAACCCGGACTTGTTTCTGGTCAGGGATCTGGGTCCCGAATTCCTGAAGGACTGCACGCGGTTCACGAACCGCACGCGAGCGATAGTCGCGCCGCTTGTACCAAGCCGGCGGAACACCGAGGACTGGTCGCGGATAACATGAACACAGGGTGCACACGACCATGTTGTGTACCTCGTCGGTATTCTCGACCACGCACAATTCGGTCGGGCGCATATCGACGCCAAAGGCCATCAACGCCTCGTCGCTGTCAGACATCAGTAGCGCCTTGAACTCCGAATCGTCCCAGGCCCGAGCGACAATCTTGGCGCCCAGAGCCGGAGTACGGCTCTCTACCTGATCGATAGCGCGCCGTACGTCATCGGCCGAAATGACACCCTTCTCGATCAGGAGTTCGCGCACAGACGCCTCAAGTATCTGCGCCTCCAGCGAGGGTAACGGGTCCTCCTGAATCGGTTTGCCGTCATGGGTGTGGGTAGCATGGTCGTGTTCGTTGGAATGATCGTGCGTTTCGCTCATGTCTTCACCACCTTAAATGCACCTATACAGGCGCAAGCCAATGTTCGTAGATTTCGATTTCGAGCGTGTCTTCGGCCGGTCCCCCGTAATCCTCCCACAAGTCGCCCTGCCGGAAATTCACCCGGTAGAGCATCTTGTAGGGCAGCCCGGAATGCCCCACTGCGAGCAGTTCGGGATTGGGGAAGGAGCCGACGACGCGCTCTATGACGCCGGTCTTGCCACGCACATACATCGGCGTGCGCACATGGCCCGGCTGATCGCGGTGCAGGACCTTTACCCGGTCTCCCGGCTGAAACCTAGGATTCATTGCCCGACTCCAAGCGCGCCTTGACCTCGGCCTTCTTGGCCTCGAGTTCCTCCTGAGTGTAGACGCCCTTCTCCAGCATTAGCCAGGAGATCGCCTGCAACCAGCGCTCGTAATAGGGGTACTTGTGATAATCCTCGCCGAGCGCCTCCTGCATCCGGCGCGACTCATCCACCCGCGCTAATCGGCGACGCTGGTCAAAGAGCAGCATCATCATCGCGTCGACCGTTTTTTCCCAGTGGGTCGGCACATGCTCATGCTTCACGGGGTCGACCGGTCCTGCCGGCATCCCGCCATAATCCTGTGGACCGCGCATCCTCTCCCCTCGCGTGGTTTGCACGCTATTTTCTGCACCTAAACCTGTCATGGCAAGAACTTCATCCCGACAATCGACGCGAATCCCGTAATTTCCTCTGGCCCTCTAAAATTCATAAAGAATCCGCGCTGCGCAATCTTTCCGCCTGAATCGGCGACCCAAAGAAATCCGTGCCAGCCGATTTCGGTGGGTTTAGGACCAGCAAGCATTATTCTACCTCGAGGCATACCTCAGTCGGAATGCGCATGCCATCAACCTCCTGCAGGATCACCCGAACCGAACGGAAGCTCAGACCACCAGCGACGAGTACCAAGATTTGCTGGAGTACATGCTGGTCGTATTCAGCATCGAGCCCCTGTCGGCCGACGTGCGGATCGCCACCTAGTCTATTTCAGGTCCGACGTTAGCAACTTCAACCGGTGGCTGGCACGCTCGAGCCGTTCCTCGAGAGACACCGGCGTGTCGCGTGTCACATGTTCGCCGACATCGTAGAAATACCAGAGGCGCGCGCGAAAGGCTGCATCCGCCGGGCTCAGCCCGGCCTCCTCGAACAGGGACTGCGCAGTCGCCATCCTCCGATCGTCGATCTGGGCAACAGCCACCGCGACCTCGGAGTCGAATTGGGCCCAAGCGCGCATAGCGTTGTCGTATCGGTCCGGATCCTCGCGCGCGATGAACTCCAGAACCGCACGCATCTTCTCGATCGGCCCGCCGTTCGTGGTCTCGACTTGGTCCAAAACCGGGTCGGTCTGGCTACGGGCCCAGAACTCTGGCAGCGAGCGCAACAGGTCGCACCGGTTCTTAAAATGCCAGTAGAAGCTGCCCTTGGTGACCCCGAGCCGCTTCGCCAGCGGCTCGACCTTCACGTGGTCGATACCGCGCTCGCGGAGCATCTCCAGCGCTTCCGCCAACCAGGAATCTCGGTCCTGTGAATGTTCGCGCCTACTCGCCATGCTCGCTTCCGCGGTTCGGTTCAGTACTTTTGGACCGTACGTCAAAGTATTGACAGGTGCGGGTTTACGCAATACCATACGGTCGCGTATGGTCCTTAGGTTGCGCCTAACCGTTCAGCCATCCGGCTCGGGGCTTTTCGAGCCGCGTCTGTTCCGTCTAGAGTGATCGCAAGACCGCCACAAAAAATGGGCAGGAGGAGAATTTCGATGTCTGAACCAATCATCAGGGTCCGCGATATCGCCTGGGGCCGCATCCAGTCACCCGATCTGGACAAGCAGGAGGAGTTCCTCACACGCTTCGGAATGATCACGTCGGAGCGCACGAACGACAAGCTATTCATGCGTGGTACCGGTTCAAGCCACCATATCCATATCACCGAGAAGGGTGATCCCAGCTTTATCTCCCTCGCCTTCCGGGCCGACAGCGAAGACGACCTGCACAAGCTGGCGAAGGAAGCCGGTGACGCGTCCGGGGTCGAGGACATCGACGAGCCCGGCGGCGGCAAGCGAGTGCGCCTAACCGAGCCGAACGGGTATACGATCGAGGTGGTGCATGGGATCGAAGAGGTTGACGAGATTCCCCTCGAGCGCTTTGCCTACAATCTGGGCAATATCGACAAATACAATCGCGCGGGTGAGCTATGGCGCACGCCACGCGGCCCAGCTCATGTGATGCGGATCGGTCATGGCGTCATGGGCACACCCAAGATGGAAGAATGCACGGCTTGGATCCGTCACCATATTGGCCTCATCGCGTCGGATGAGGTCTATGTGGAGGACGATAAGGAGAAGGTGATCGCTAGTTTCAATCGCATAGATGCGGGCAAGGACTTCGTCGATCATCATGTTTTCCTCTACGTCCACAACGATAATGCGGGCCTTAACCACATCTCCTTTGAAGTGCCCGACTTCGATGACGTTATGATGGGCCACGAGCATCTGCGCGACATGGGCGAGTATGACCATGTCTGGGGCATCGGCCGACACGTGCTCGGTAGCCAGATCTTTGACTACTGGAAGGATCCGTGGGGCCGGGTGCATGAGCACTGGGCCGACACGGACACCTTGAACACCGACTACGGGACGCGCTACGTTCCGGCCGAGGAAGGCTTAGAATCGCAATGGGGCGAGCCCGCCCCGATGGAATTCATCGGCCACGTCAGCCCATAATTACCTCGGCAAGTTACAACACGCGGCCCGGCGGCATTCGCCGGGCCGTTTGCGCTTTTTGTAGGTACTGGCTTGGCGCATCGGCGGATTTCTGGCACAGAGAGTCCGCATTTCACGGCCCAATAGCTCATGACAGACAGCGACAAAACAAAGACCGAAGACGCGCCGCGCGATTTTATCCGCGAGCTAATCCGCGCCGACCTGAGTGCAGGGCTGCATGACGGGATCGTCACCCGTTTCCCGCCGGAACCGAATGGCTATCTGCATATCGGGCACGCTAAGTCGATCTGTCTAAACTTTGGCGTTGCGGCCGAGTTCAACGGTCTATGCAATCTCCGTTTCGACGACACCAACCCCGCTCGCGAGGACGAGGCCTACATCCGCGCCATTCAAGAAGACGTACGCTGGCTAGGCTTCGACTGGGGTGAGCGGCTGTTCTTCGCGTCGGACAATTTCGAGCAGCTCTATGACTGGGCCCGGCACCTGATCAAACAAGGCTTGGCCTATGTGGACGATCTGTCGCCCGACGAGATCCGCGAGTATCGCGGCACCCTGACCGAACCGGGGCGACCGAGCCCACATCGCGACCGGACACCGGACGAGAATCTGGACCTGTTCGCACGGATGCGCGGCGGCGCGTTCGACGATGGCGCGAAGGTGCTGCGCGCAAAGATTGACATGGCGTCGGGCAACATCAACCTGCGTGACCCAGTCCTCTATCGGATCATCCGCGCCGCGCACCCGCGCACGGGCAATGCCTGGTGCATTTACCCGACCTATGATTTTGCGCATGGCCAGACCGACGCGATCGAGCATGTCACGCACTCTTTGTGCACCCTCGAGTTCGAAGACCACCGGCCGCTCTACGACTGGTTGATCGAGAACCTGCCTGTCCCCGCCCGGCCCCGACAGTCCGAGTTCGGACGCCTCAACTTGGGGCACACAGTGCTGTCGAAGCGTCGGCTAATCCAGCTCGTCGAGGAAGGCCATGTCGCGGGCTGGGACGACCCGCGCATGCCGACCGTGACGGGGCTGCGCCGGCGCGGGGTGCCGCCCGCGGCGATCCGTGACTTCATTGGCCGCCTCGGCGTCACCAAGTCCGACGGGCTGGTCGAGATGTCCTACTTCGAGAATACGATACGCGAACATCTGAACCCGACCGCGGAGCGCCGCATGGCGGTGCTCGACCCCGTCAAGCTGGTGATCGAGAATTACCCGAAGGGCAAGAGCGAGGAGCTTGAGGCATCGAACAACCCGACGGACAAGAGCGCTGGGACCCGGATTATCCCGTTCGCACGCGAGCTGTGGGTCGAACGCGACGACTACATGGACGATGCACCCAAGAAATTCCGGCGTTTGACCATCGGCCAAGAGGTAAGGCTTCGTTTCGCCTATTTCGTGACCTGTACCGGCGTGATCAGAGATGCAAACGGCAATATCACAGAGCTGCGCTGCGCCTATGATCCGGAGACCAAGGGCGGCGACGCGCCCGACGGCCGCAAGGTACGCGGCACGATCCACTGGGTCTCAGCAGCGCATGCCCAGAGCGCCGAGGTGCGGCTCTACGACCATCTTTTTGCCGCTGAGGAGCCCGGCAAGGAGCGCGACTGGCTCGACGACCTCAACCCCGGCTCGCTCGAGGTACGCACGGCCTGCTATGTGGAGCCGGCGCTCGCGGACGCCGATACGGCGGTCCAGTTCGAACGGCTCGGATACTTCGCGCCGGACCCGGATTCGGCTCCCGGCGCACTCGTCTTTAACCGTACCGTAAGCCTACGCGACAGCTGGGCGAAGGCCAAGGGTTAGACAGACCCGAGGGAAATTTTGATCGGAGAGAAACCATGGAAATCAACATCCCCAAAGTCCTCGCCGAGGTCACCGCGGTGCATGACCGCTACGAGGCAGCGCTGACCAGAAATGACGTAGACGTGCTTAACGAGCTGTTCTGGACCAACGAACTAACACTGCGCTACGGCATCGGCGAAAATCTCTATGGCCATGACGCTATCGCCGACTTCCGCGCGGCGCGCGACCCGAGCGATGCGGCCCGCACAACGGGCCCTGTGGTCGTCACCACATACGGTCGGAATTTCGGCACCGCCAACCTGGAATTCCATCGCGACAGCATGGGAAAGAGTGCCATTGGTCGCCAGAGCCAGAGCTGGGCACGCATGCCCGAGGGCTGGCGCATCGTCGCGGCTCATGTGAGCGTCATCCATCCGCAATAGAAAAGGGCTGCCCAAAAGGGCGAACCTTCACATCGAATAACGCCTCAGCACACACCTAGCTGGATACCCGCCAGACCTCGGGCGCGTTCTTCAGGTTCTCGATCAGCGCCTGACGCTGGACCTCCATCGCCTTGGGCAGGCGGCCGGCGAAGCTGTCGAAAAGCTCCTTCTGGGCCTCGGCCTCGTCGCTGCCGGCGTCGCGGGCAAGATCCATGATGCCACTGAACGCTTCGGCCGTGAAGTCGAGCCCCGTCCAGTTGAGGTCATCATAGCGCGGCATGTTACCGAGCGGCCCCTCAACCGCGTCGCGGTTCTCGTGGACCCGGTCGCAGACCCATTCGAGGACACGCATGTTCTCGCCAAAGCCGGGCCAGATGAAGTTTCCAGCATCGTCTTTGCGGAACCAGTTCACGCGGAAGATCTTGGGCAGCTTGAGGCCCTTCTCCACGACCCCTAGCCAGTGAGACCAATAGTCAGCCATGTTATAGCCACAGAAGGGGAGCATCGCCATCGGATCGCGGCGGATAGCTGCCTGATTGTCCGCGGCCGCGGTTGCCTCCGATCCCATGGTCGCCGCCATATAGACACCGTGCTCCCAATCCTTGGCCTCATAGACCAGCGGAAAGGTTGTGCTCAGGCGGCCGCCGAAGACGAACGCGTCAATCGGCACGCCGGCCGGCTTGTCCCAGGCCGGGTCGATGCTCGGGCAGTTCGCCGCGGCAACGGTGAAACGTGCATTCGGATGGGCCGCCGGCGTTTCGCTGTCGGGCGTCCAGTCGTTACCACGCCAGTCGATCAGGTGCTCGGGTGCGTCGCCGTCCTTACCCTCCCACCACACATCACCATCGTCGGTCAGCGCGACATTCGTAAAAATCGTGTCGCGCTGAATCATCTTCATGGCGTTGGGATTGGTCTTGGTGGACGTTCCCGGTACCACGCCGAAATATCCCGATTCCGGATTTATCGCATGCAGTCGACCGTCCTCGCCCGGCTTGATCCAGGCGATGTCGTCGCCGACCGTGCTGACTTTCCAGCCCTCGTAGACGTCGGGCGGGATCAGCATGGCAAGGTTGGTCTTACCGCAGGCACTCGGGAAGGCCGCGGCGATATAGGTCTTCTCGCCCGTCGGGGATTCCAGCCCAAGGATGAGCATGTGCTCGGCGAGCCACCCTTCCTCCTTAGCCATGATCGAGGCAATGCGAAGGGAGAAACACTTCTTACCGAGCAGCGCGTTGCCACCATAGCCGCTGCCGTACGACCAGATTGAATGGTCCTGCGGGAAGTGCACGATGTATTTTGTATCGTTACACGGCCAGACCACGTCGTTTTGGCCATCTTCTAAGGGCGCACCGACCGTGTGCAGGCAGGGCACAAACTCGCCGTCGTTACCAAGCACATCGAGGGCACCGTCGCCCATGCGGGTCATTATGCGCATGCTCGCCGCCACATAGGGCGAGTCCGACAACTGCACGCCAATATGGGCGATGTGGGACCCGAGGGGGCCCATGGAGAACGGAATCACGTACATTGTGCGACCGCGCATGCAGCCGTCGAACAACCCGTTGAGCGTGCCGCGCATCTCGTCGGGCGCGACCCAGTTGTTGTTTGGACCTGCGTCCTCCTCATTGTCCCAACACACGAACGTTCGGTTCTCCACCCGCGCCACGTCATTGGGGTCGGAGCGCGCGAGGAAACAGCCCGGGCGAAGGTCCTGATTCAGCGGAATCAGCATTCCAGAATCGACCATCTGCTCGCACAGGCGGTCATACTCCTCCTTGGAACCGTCGCACCAATAGATGTCGTCCGGCTTAGTCAGCACGGCGACCTCTTCCACCCATTTCAACAGACCCTGATTGTGGGTTCGACCTTTAGTCGACTCACCCATCTTGACGTTCCCTCCGGCGCTCTTTGTCACCTGTTTTCTTTAACTCAAAATAAAAATTATAAGCCAAAGGAATCGGCTCATGTAAACAGCCCGCCTCGAATATTCTTGGGGGCGAATTGTCGCAACTTCGGCTGTGATTGTGCTCGCTATGCGTGCGGGCGTCGCGCCTCAGCGCCGACGGTCGCGATCCGCAGAATATTTGTGCGCCCCGGACTGCCGAACGGGACACCCGCGGTGATGATCACGCGATCACCGGACTTAGCGAACTCCTCGGTCTCCGCGACCCGAATTGCCCGGATCACCATGTCCAGAAAACTCCTCGCATCCTCGGTCTCCACGCAGTGTACACCCCAGGCAAGCGCCAACCGACGGGCCGTCTGAACCACGGGCGTCAGCACTAGGATCGGCACCTCAGGACGCTCACGTGAGGCGCGAAGTCCGGTCGAGCCGGATGCCGTATAGCATACGATCGCGGCAGCCTTGAGCGTCTCTGCCACTTGGCGCGCAGCAAGCGTGATCGCGTCGGCCGAGGTGGTCTCGGGCTCCGCACGCCCCGCATCGATCGCTTGGCGAAACTGGGGGTTGGCCTCGACCGAGCGGGCGACCCGGTCCATCATCTCGACCGCTTCGACAGGATGCGCACCAACAGCGGATTCGCCAGACAGCATCACCGCGTCGGCTCCCTCGAAAACCGCGTTGGCCACGTCCGACACCTCGGCGCGGGTTGGGACTAGCGCTTCAATCATGGAGTCTAGCATCTGAGTCGCCACCACGACGGGCTTGCCGGCATGCCGCGCAGCCCTTGTGATCGCCTTCTGAATTCCCGGGACCTGCTCGATAGGCAGTTCTACTCCTAGGTCGCCACGAGCGACCATAATACCGTCGGCCATCTCTATGATCTGGTCGAGATGGTCAAGTGCCCGGGGCTTCTCAATCTTGGCCATGACGGCGGCGCGCCCGGCCACGATCTTCTTGGTCTCGGCGACGTCGTCGGGCCGCTGGACGAAGGACAGCGCCACCCAGTCGACGTCGAGGGTCATCGCGAAGTCGAGATCGCGCCGGTCCTTCTCCGAAAGGGACGGCACCGGCAGCATTACATCGGGTACGTTGACGCCCTTGTTGGATGAGAGCGGGCCTCCGACGACAACTTTAGTGTCGGCAAAATCCTCTCCGGCCTCAACAACCTCGAGCCTTATCTTGCCGTCGTCAATCAGCAGGTTCGCGCCCGGCCCTATCGCTTGGAAGATTTCCTTGTGCGGCAGCTCGGCTCCGGTTGCATCCCCCGGGCCATGCTTAAGCTGGAGGCGAAACGAAGCCCCCTCATCCAACTCGGTGCCCTCCGCGACCTTACCGACACGCAGCTTGGGGCCCTGGAGGTCGACCAAGATGCAGATCGGCCGCCCGAGCTCCGCCTCGACCGCACGAATGCGCTTATGCATCGCGCGCACATCGTCATAGGTTCCATGGCTCATGTTCAACCGGAATGCGTCGGCGCCGGCCTCAAATAGGGCGCGTATCATATCCTCCGACGCGCTCGCCGGCCCCAAGGTCGCCAGCACCTTTACATTTCGCACCCGTCGCATGAAGTCCCTTCCGACGCTCCGTTCGCTACGTCGCGCAATTGACACACTGGGCCGCCGCCGCATCGACGAACAACCGCTTCTCGGGGATGTCGATCCCGCAGATTGTGCAATAGCCATACTCGCCATCGCCGAGCCGGGACAATGCCGCCGATATCAGTCGTAGGCGATGCTGACGGCGTTCCTCCTCGGCCTGAGCCATCGCCTGCACCTGCAGGGTATTTACGCGCGATAGGCGGCCGACCCTCTGCTGATCCAAGGTGACCGGCGTACGCCTCTGCGATGTTGCAGAGCTCGATTCCTGCAGTGCCGCGCGTTCGGCCAACAGCGCCGCGCGCCACTTTTTGAGATTACGATCCTCGTTCATGTCCTTATTGGGAGCCGAGCTGCGCGCGAAATCAAGTCGGACCTGCCCGAAACGATGATAAACTGGGTGAGAAACGGAAGCTAGGAGCAACGAAATGGCACATTTCACAGACAGGGTCTGCATCATCACCGGCGGAGCAAGCGGGATCGGCGCCGAAACTGCGCGCCGATTCGTCGCCGATGGCGGGCGCGTGATCATTGGTGACATCGACGACGACCAAGGCGAGGCTCTGGCCGCCGAAATCGGCGACAGCGCAATCTACACTCATGGCGACGTGTGCAACCCGGCCGCCTGTGCCGCGATGGTCGCGCTCGCGGTCTCGCGCTTCGGACGGCTCGACGGACTAGTGAACAGCGCCATTCGCATGGGACCGACTGCGCTCGTGGACCTTTCTCCCGACGACTGGCGCAAGGTCGTAGATGTGGGCCTGACAGGCACCTTCCTGATGACCCAAGCGGCCGGACGCTGGTGGATCGAACAGAGTAAACCCGGCGCCGTCGTGAACCTGTCATCGACGGGCGGTCTGCAGCCCTACAACCTAGCCGGCGCCTACAGCACAACAAAGGCCGGTGTGATCATGCTGTCAAAGCAGTTCGGCCTCGAATGGGCGCGTAACAACATCCGCGTCAATACGGTCTGTCCTGGCCATACCGAGACGCCGTTAACCGCCTATATGCGCGACCCCGCGGTGAAACAGGCGCGTGCCGATGTGACGCCGCTGGGCCGGGTGGGGCAACCCGAAGATATCGCCGATGGAATTCTATATCTGCTGTCGGATGCGGCGTCCTACGTGACCTCGTCGGAACTGGTCATCGACGGCGGCATGTCCACAAGCCTTTTCAACCACATGCCCGGCCGGAAGTGGGACTAACCTCGGAGATTCAGGACCATGCCCCGGCCCGGCCGTGGCTGATGTGGTCGACGAAGGAGAATTGCCGCGCCAAGTTGTAGCGCTGTGAATAGGTGGTCGACGCCGTCGCGATCAGCTCTATGTGTTCTATCACTATCACTGTCACTATCGCCGCCAGCCGTGTGATTGGCTCCAGACAGACCTTGCCGGTCAGGGCGTTATCGTTGGTCGCGACCATGACATCGGCAAAAAAAGATCGAATCGAACAACCCCGCCTCCGCACGCTGCGCGATCGACTGGTCGCAACCGACATCCATCAGGTCCCCGGTCGCATTCGGGTGGTTCCACGCCGCCTCGTGATGGCCGCGCGACTGGATGAAAAGGTTGAGATGAAGTTACCGAACCGCGTTCATTAGGAAGTTCCCAAGATGAAACTAACATCGTCGTCCGCGGCAATCTGATCGATCAGCGCGATTTCCCAGTCGATATACTCCTGCATTCGGGCTTCCACATCAGCATTTCGATCATAGGCGCGCAGATAGACGTCGATGCACTCCTCGTCGGCAGGCACCAAGGGATCAGCCTCGGTGGGGTACCCCAAAGCGATCCAAGCATTGGTGCCACCTTCGAGCGCACAGACATTCGCGCCCGTCAGTGCCTGTACCTCAGCGACCGCTAGGGCCGCGAGCTTCCCGTCTGCCGAGGTAATGACCACAGTGCCGGTATCCGGCAGTGCCAGGCCGGTCTCGGCGATGCGGGAGCGGATCGCCCAGCGGGCGCTCGGGATATGGGACTTGCGGAACTCCCGGCTCTCGCCGACATCGAGGACAGTGCTGTCCCCCGGCTGGGCGGCTAGGGTCTCGACATCAATTGTCGGCACATCCGGCAGGGTCTGCCCGGGCCCAGCGCCGGTTTCCAGATCACCGGACACGCCCTCGGACAGCACGGACACGTCGCGGTAACCCATCTGCACCAGCCAGTGTGCCGTCATGGTCGCGCGAACTCTGGTGTTGTCGATCAAGACAATGCGTCCATTCGGGACGCCGATCTGAAAGTCCGTGGCTTGGACCAGCTGACCGCCCGGCGCAGATCGTGATCCCGGCAGATGTCCGGCGACGAACTCTTCGGGGTCGCGCACGTCAAGCAGGTAGAGGGTGCGTTCGTCAGCCTCGGCCTGCCAAGTTGCAAGCCGGTCCCGGTCTATTATAGTAACATCATAGGCCGCCGCAATCCGGTCGCGCATGGCGAGTGCAGCGTCGATAGTTTTCGGATCACCTGCGACAAACCGGTCGGCGCGGCCATGCTCAAGTTCGAGGCCGGCGAGATGCCAGCCCATGGTGCCGTTTTCCAGAGCGACAACCTTGTTGGGAATACCTGCGTTGATCACCGACTGAGCGCCCAGGATTGAACGGGTGCGCCCCGCACAGTTGACCACCACGGTGGTATCCGGGCTGGGCGCTAGGTCACGCACACGGTAGGCGAGTTCGCCGCCGGGTACGCTGATTCCGCCGGGGATATTCATGTTGCGATATTCGGCAAAAGTGCGCGCATCGAGCACCACGAGATCGTCGCCGCGATCTTTCATGGCCTTGAGTTCCGTGGCATCCACCGACGGTGTACCATAGTGATGCTCGACCGCCTCACCAAATGCCTTGCTGGGCACGTTGATCCCGGAATAGAGCGTGAACCCCGCAGCAGCCCAGTCCTCCGGCGTATCTGGATATACCGTGACGTCAGTGTAACCCAGCGCAGCAAGCGCGGTCGTCGCAAGCCCGCCGAGGCCTACGTCACCTGCCGTCGTCAAGACGATCGGCGCCGACAGACGGGGCACCAGACGCGGCACCTCGAGCTCGAACCGGCTCAGCGGTGCGTTGACCGCCCAGAAAAGGTGACAGACGCCGAACTCGCCCTGCTCGCGCGGGTCTAGAAGTGCAATTTCATCGCCGCCGCTCAGGGCAGTTCGCAGGGCCGAGGGATTCATGCTGTTCATTCTACAGTAAAGACGCGTGTATTGAGGTTCGGGTTGTACCCGGTGCATGATATCGTTCACACCAACAAACGCGACCATGGAACACATTGGATCGCCCTAGGAGGATTAGGAAATGGCACTCAGCGTCGAGCAGCTTGCAGAAGATTGCCGGAACATTCTCAGCGAGGATTCGGGTGAAGCCGGCCTTGAGCAGATCCGACTCGTGGTTGAGAAGTTCTTGGCTGACCAAGAATTCATCGACGAGCACTTGGGCCCGGACAACGATGCTAACCGCAAGGTCCTTTACGAGGACCCGAATCTGGAGTTCTGCATCTGCGCCCACGTCTTTAAGGGTTCGAACGAGGCCCCGCCGCATGACCATGGCCCGACTTGGGCAATCTATGGCCAAGCCTCCGGCCAGACAGTGATGACAGAGTTCGAGAAGATCGAGGCACCGGATGGAAACACACCGGGCAAGGTGAAGCCGACCAAGTCATATGACCTAGATCCGGGCATGGCCGTCGCCTACCCGATCGGCCGCCTGCACTCGCCGAAACGCGCAGGCGAAACCCGCCTGATCCGCATTGAAGGCAAAGACGTCACTAAGCTCAAGCGCGATTCTTACGAGCAGGCCTAGGCACCACCGGTCATGACAGCCAGCCGTGAACGTGCGGTCGCGCGCGCGGCGGCACATTTCGACAGCGGTGATTTTGTCGCCGGGCTTGCACAGCTTGTCGCGCACCCGACTCAGAGCCAGCTGTCCGACGCCCGCATGGCACTCTTTGGTTATTTTACAAACGCGGTCGGACCGAAGCTGCACGCGCTCGGTTTCTCACTAGACATAATCGACAACCCAGAACCCGACGCCGGTCCTATCCTCGTCGCAACACGCCGCGAGGACAGTGACCGACCGTCAGTCCTGATTTATGGCCATGGTGACGTGGTTGTCGGCCAGGACGAACGTTGGCGAAGCGACCTCACCCCGTGGACCGTCACGGTGGACGGCGACCGGATATACGGACGCGGCACCGCCGACAACAAGGGCCAGCACTGGATCAACATCGGCGGTCTGCGCGCCGTTATCGAGGAACGAGGGAGGCTAGGCTTCAACTGCACCATCCTAGTCGAGAGTGACGAGGAGATGGGCTCGCGGGGGCTACGGGAGTTCTGCCGCATTCAGGCCGACCGGCTCCGCGCTGATGTGCTGATAGCATCGGACGGGCCACGGTTCGATCCCGGCCAAGCGACCATAGTGCTGGGCTCGCGCGGGCTGGTAAACTTCGAGCTCGCGCTCAAGCTTCGTGACGGTGCCCATCACTCGGGCAACTGGGGCGGGCTGATCCGCGATCCTGGCGTAGCGCTGTCCCACGCCATCGCTTGCCTTACCGATGCGCGCGGCCAGATCGCAGTGCCCGAGTGGCGGCCCGACTCCCTCACCCCGGATATCCGTGCTCTGCTCACAGAAGTCGAAGTCTCAGGCGGTGACTCCAGCCCAGAGATAGACGCTGACTGGGGTGAGGAGGACCTGAGCCCGGAGGAGCGGGTCTATGGCTGGAATAGTTTCGCCGTGCTGGCGCTCGAGCTCGGCGAGCCGACCCAGCCCCAGAACGCCATCGCGCCCGAGGCGCGCGCTATCTGCCAGCTACGCTATGTAGTCGGCACGGACCCGGATGATATTCTGCCGGCGCTCCGCCGCCACTTGGACGCGCACGGCTTCCACGATGTCACTGTGACCCCGACGCGCATGGCCAGGATGCGCGCCACCCGCTCCGACCCAACCAACGAATGGGTGCAGCGCGCGCGCGCATCTGTGAACGAGACGCTTGGGAATACAGGTAAGGCCGCGCTCATCCCAAATATCGGTGGCGGCATCCCCAACGACATCTTCGCTGAGGATTTGGGTATGCCGACGGTTTGGATTCCCCACTCCTATGCCGGCTGCAACCAGCACGCCCCGAACGAGCATATGCTCGCTTCGGTCGCGCGCGAGGGGCTACAAATCATGGCGGGTCTGTTTTGGGACATCGGCACGGAATAACGCCCGACTATTCAGCCGCCTCGGCGATCTCTAGCGCCTCGCTCACAGCGAGCCATTCGGCTTCGACCACGCCGAGCTTCTTCTCGATCTCGCCGCGGGTCTTCATGAGGTCGGTCATCAGCTTGTCACGGTAGGGTGCTTTCGCGCTATCGGGATCGAACATGGCCCGGTCGATGGCCGTTCGCTGATCCGTCAGCTTCGTCATTTCCGCCTCGGCCTTGCGGGCCCGGGACCGCAGACCCTTCGTCCTCTCACGAGCCTCGGCAGCCGCACGGCGTGCATCCTTCTTGCTCCCGCGCCTCTCCTTCGGTACATCGTCCCTGAGTTTTGCCTGTCCGCGCCCGAGCAAGTGGTCGCGGTAGTCATTCAGGCTGCCGTCAAACTCCCGCGCCGTACCCTCGTCGATCAGGATCAATCTGTCGGCCGTCATCTCCAGCAGATGCCGGTCATGGCTCACCACCACCACGGCCCCGTCGAAGGCATTGAGCGCCTGAACCAACGCCTCGCGCGCATCGACATCGAGATGGTTCGTCGGTTCATCGAGTATGAGAATATGTGGCGCGTCTCGGGTTATCAGGGCTAGCGCAAGGCGGGCCCGCTCGCCGCCCGATAGCTTACCAACCTCGAGATGCACCTTGTCACCGGAAAAGCCGAACCGGCCTAGCTGGCTGCGGATCGCGCCCGGCTTAGCGGCGGGCAGTAGGCGGGTCATGTGATCGAGGGGGGTCTCCCCAACCCGCAACTCCTCGATCTGATGCTGGGCAAAGTAGCCGACCCGCAGCTTGCTGCTCGACGTCACGCCGCCGGCCATGGGATCGAGCTGGCCGGCCAGCAGGCGTGCGAGTGTCGTCTTACCGTTACCGTTGCGGCCGAGCAGCGCGATACGGTCGTCGGGGTCTATACGTAGGCCAAGCTTCGAGAGGACGGTTGTGTTCTCCGTATACCCCACAGCCGCGCCCTCAAGAACCATGAGCGGTGGCTTGAGCTCCTGTGGGCTCGGGAAATCGAACACGAGCGTGGGGTCATCGACGGCGGCCGCTACCGGCTCCATCTTCGCCAGCGCTTTCATTCGGCTCTGGGCCTGGCGCGCCGTGTGCGCCTTGTAGCGCCAGCGATCCACATAGGCTTGGAGCTTGGCGCGTTTTTCCTGCTGCTTAGCCCGCATCGCGGCAACCTGGCTAAGCCGATCGGCACGAATCTTCTCGAATGCGTCATAGCCGCCCGTATAGAGCGTTACCTTGCCGCCCTGCACGTGCAGGATATGGTCAACGACGTTGTTGAGTAGGTCGCGCTCATGGCTGACTATCACCATGGAGGCTGGGTAGCTCTTAAGGAAATTTTCGAGCCAGAGCGCGGCCTCGAGGTCTAGATGGTTCGACGGCTCGTCGAGCAGTAGCAAGTCCGGTCGTGAGAACAAAAGTCCGGCTAGGGCTACGCGCATGCGCCAACCGCCAGAGAAGTCCGAAAGTGGCCTGTGCTGATCCGTCTCGTCGAAACCCAGCCCGGCGAGAATACGTGCCGCCCGCGCGGGAGCACCATGGGCGTCGATTATGCCGAGCCGCTCATGGATAGATGCGATGCGATCGGCGTCGGTCGCGGCGTCCGCTTCAGTCATTAGGTCCGTACGCTCAATGTCGGCGGCAATCACCATCTCGAATGGGGTCGCGTTCCCGCCGGGCACCTCTTGGGCGACGTAGCCAATACGGGTGCCGCGTGGCGTCTCGACCGTGCCGTCATCGGCCTCGAGCAATCCGGCGATGATCTTGAGCAGTGTCGACTTACCAGCACCGTTGCGTCCCACCAGCCCAACACGACTGCCCGTGGGCAACATGGCCGAGGCGCCGGCGAGAATAGTTTCGCCGCCGAGGCGGGCTGTGATGTTGTTCAGGTTCAGCATGGACGCGCGGGAATAGCACAGTGGCGCGGCGCACGAAAACCGGGTTACCCGTGCCTAAGCGCCGATCAGGCTCCGCAGGTGCATGATGCCTAGTTCCGCCGCCTTTGCGTAGCTCGGCTCGCGCACGATCTGCAGCGATAGGTAACCCTCGAACCCGATCGACTGCAGGGCATTAATGATCTCTCCATAGTCGATATGACCCCCACCCGGATACATGCGGTTGCTGTCGCTGATCTGCAGATAATGCAGATGGTCCCGACACTCGAAGATGCTGCGCGCTAATGACGCGTCCTCGATGTTCATATGATAGGTGTCGAGCATCACGCCGAAGCCGGGGCTGTCGAGTTCCTCGACGAAGGCAGCTCCGTCCTGCGCAGTGAAGCCGAAGTCCACCGAGAAGCTCGCCTGAGGCTCGAAGAGCACTCTATTGCCATGCTTCGCCGCACAATCCGCGCCACGGCGGAATGCGTCATACATCCAGCCGCGGGCCTCATCACCGCCATCGCCCAGCTTGCCTCGGAAAGACCCTACCAGCACGTCGACAGAGAAATATGCCGCCACATCGATCGCGGAAATCAGCCGGGCTAGGGCCTCACTGCGCGTAGCCTCATCCGGATGACAGAGCCAAAGCTTATCCTGAAAGCCTATCGCGGCGGTATGAATCGACGCGATCTCGAGGTTGCGACTGGTCACCGCCTTCTCGATCGCCGCAATATCGAGCTCCGCGGGCAACCGGACCGACAACTCCACGCCGTCATAGCCAAGCGCCGACAGCACATCGAGGTTAGCATCCAGATCACCCTGCTGCGCCGGAAGCTGCGGGGTGTTCACCTCGGGAGAAGCAACACTAAAGCCAATCTTCATCAACACTTCCTTTGCCGATTCGGAGCGCAGCCTATCATTCCGCCGCCTGACGTAGCTCGAAACCTTCAGCAGTTAAACCGGCCGCTGTAATGGCCTCACCGATTCGCGCGACCTCCACGTCTGACAACTTGACCAAGGGCGGTCGAACCACAGCGCGATCCTGACGACCCAGATGGACCAGCGCCTCCTTCATGCGGTTGTGCATATCGCCGAAGGGATCAGCGTAGAAGGCTTCGGTCGCGTACCACATTCGATTGGCAATAGCGCGCGCGGTCGCCAGATCATCGGCTTGCACAGCGCGGAACAAAGCTACCTGCATGTCGGCAATCACAGAGCCTGCACCGGACAAAAGGCCGTTAGCGCCCATCACGAGGGACGACATAAGCCAGGAAGAGTTCGTGGACAGGATGTTCACGGGCCGGGACAGGTTCTGCAGCGCTTGGATGTGGCGCGCATGGGCCTGCGGAGGCGACCAGTCCTTCACCGCCTTGATCGACGGGATTTCCTCGGCGAGCCCGACCAGCGTATCCAGCGAATAGGCGAGCTCGTCACCATACTGGAAGACAATCAACGGCAGATCCGTGGCGTCGGCGACGGTCCTGAAATGGGCCATCGCCATCTCGGGCCGGTGGCGGATACCGCCCATGCCCATGGAGTGGGGCGGGAAGCAGAGGAGCGCAGACGCGCCGCCCGCCTCAGCCATTTTTGCGATCCTTGCTGCTTCGTGACTGCCGTCCGCATAAACGCCGTTGATCAACGGGACATCGTCGCCAATCTCGTCCATGGCCTCATCGAGGATCGAGCGCTGCTCGTCGAAGGAACAGGCATGGATCTCCGAGGAATGACCGTTAACCGTGACTGCGCTGATGCCCTCAGTCGCCGCCACGAATGACAGATGCCGACGGGTCTCCGCCACGTTGATCGAGAAATCCTCATCGAAGGCGAGAATCGCCGCGGGAATCACGCCGGCCGGTGTGTAGTCCTTGAATTTCGCCATGTTTGTCCCTCCTACTCACCCGTGATCATAGTCGGCAAGCGTCTTGCCGTCTTCCACATAGACCGTGTTGTTGTAGCCATTGGGCCGGCCGTTCGTTAGGCTTTCCAAGAGCCAGTCGGCGATCGCCGGATAAATTTGCCCTGCTACCTCGCCCATTGGATGAAACACCCCCTCGTAGAGCCAGAGCTCCGTCGGTCCGCCGAGGCCGGCGCGGAAGTTGGCGATATCGTCTGGCGAGCAGAGCTCGTCCATGTCACCGGCGACCAGCAGATGCGGTACCTTCAAGTCCTTTGCAACGTCGGGCAGGTGAGCAAGCCGGGCGACGAACGCATCGAACTCGGCCTCGTCCGAGTAGCCGGCCATGTACATATAGATCCGCTTGAAGTTAGGCTGGGCCTGCTCGAAGATCATGTCGTAGGTACCTACATTGGCCATCTGGCCGCAAACGGCCCTGATCCGCGGGTCTGCGGCGCCTATCAGTACACCCCAGCGCGAGCCCATTGACATGCCGAAGATGCCGATCTTATCCGCATCCACGTCGTCGCGGGCAACCAGCCAGTCGACGATGGCCGAGGCGGCCTGCTCGTAGTTGTCCTCGGTCTGCCATGTGCCGTCCCGGTTGCACGCCCCCTGCCCCGGCCCATCGATGGCGCAGACATTCATGCCGCGCGGAATGAACTCGTTGTTGAACGGGTTGCAGACGTCCTCCTTGACTTGGTCCATGCCCGGCAGCGCGATGATGGTGGGCTTGGGGCCATCACCGACAGCCTTGTGGAAAGTGGCGTAGGCGTTCTTGCCCGGCGCAAATTCGACAGTTTTCGATTCCATCTTCCCGCCGGACCATTCCACCACCTTGCCGTAGCAGCGGTAGAGCCCCTCGAACCATTCCACCTTCCGGGCCTCACCGTGGACTGGTATCAGGTGCTGGGCGCGGCCATAGCAGATGGCAGCCCGGTGATAGAGCTGACGTGCAGTGTACTGCCGGCCCCGCGCCTCCGCGTCCTTCGCCATTTGCTCGAGCACACCGGCCCGCTTGGCCCACGCCTTGGGAAAGGACCGGCGACCGGATACCTTCGAATAGACCGCGTTTAGATCCTCGAACTTGGTCCCGCGTTCGAGCCGGTTCCCCATGATGCCCGGATGCAGGACATCCTCGTTATCCGACAGCATCAGAAAATTGTCGAAGATCCAGCCCTGTTCGGCGCGCAGCTGCGGTTTGTTCATCGTCGGTTTTCTCCCCCTCATGTCCGGTTTGAATTCCAGCTCCTAGATTCCCTCATAGCTGCCATCGCGCAGCCGGTCCACGAGCGTATTGACCGCATCGGGTGGCAGCCTCAGCCCGGCGAGTACGAACGCTCCCATCTGCAGGCTCGATTCCGCCAGCTCCGGAATCGTGCACGTCGCGCAGGCATGCGGAAGACCTAGCCGTGATCGTAATCTGCTAGCGTCGTGCCTTCCTCGATATAAACATCCGTGCGCCCGTCGGCAGTGCGTCCCTCGTTAAGGGTGGTCAGCATCCAGTCAGCCATCGCCGGATAAATCTCCGCCGCCACTTCGCCCATGGGATGGAAGATGCCCTCGTAGAGCCAGAGCTCACTGAAATCAGCGAGGTTAGCGCGGAAAGTCGCAATGTCGTTGGGCGTGCACAGCTCATCCATATCGCCCGCAACCAGAAGATGCGGCACCGTCAGGTTTTTCGCAACGTCCGGCAGGTGGTCATGGGTCTGCATGTGGGCGTCGAACTCGTCCTCGTCGGTATAGCCTGTCATGTACATGAAGATGCGTTTGAAATTGGGCTGGGCCTGCTCGAAGATGATATCGAAAGTGCCCACATTGGCCATCTGGCCGATCACCGCTTTCACCCGCTTGTCATGCGCGCCGACCTGAACGCCCCAGCGCGACCCCATGGACATACCCATGACACCGATCCGATCGGCATCGACATCATCGCGCGCGACCAGCCAATCGATCACGGCCGAGGCCGCCTGCTGGTAATTGTCGGCCGTCAGCCAGCTCTCGTTGAAGTTGCACTCGCCCTGCCCCGGCCCGTCCATGGCGCAAACGTTCATGCCGCGCTGGGTATAGTCGTTGTCGAATGGGTTGGCTACGTCCTCCTTGAGCGCGTCCATGCCGGGCAGAATCAGAACGGTCGGCTTGGGGTCGTCGCCTGGCGCAGCGTGAAAAACGGCATGCGCGTTGTGGCCAGGCGCGAACTCCGGGCGAACCTTTTCCATGGTGCCGTTCGATAGCTCAATGAGCTTGTCGTAGTTGCGGTAAAGCGCCTCATAGCACTCATCCTTATGAGGGTTGCGGTGGACCGGGACCAAGTGCTGGGCGCGGCCGAAACATAGTGCAGCGCGATGATACAGCCGTCGCGCGGTCACCAGACGACCCTTCGCCTCGGCCTCCTTGGCCATGCCCTCGAGCACCACGGCACGCTTCTTCCAAGCCTTCGGGAAGGATCGTCGGCCCGTCACCTTGGTGTAGACCGCGTTCAGGTCCTGCATCGTGAAGCCACGGCCCACGCGGGTACCCATGATGCCCGGATGCAGGACGTCCTCATTCTCGGACAGCATCAGGAAATTGTCGAATATCCAGCCCTGTTCGGCGCGCAACTGCGGTTTCGGCATGTTGGTGTCTCCCCTTCGGAATTGCTCTTAGATGTTGCCCGATCCGGTTTTGTCAAAACTACAATTATCTGGGAGGTGCCGCCAGCCGCCGCGCACAGAATTTGGGCCGCCATCCATTCGCCGGCATAATTGCCCCAAGCAAAACATCGAGAATGCCATGACAATCAACACCAAAATCCATCATGAACTACGCCTTGACCTGTCACCACCCGTTGCGACGATTATCATCGATGCGCCGGACAACGAGAATCGGCTAAATCCCGACAGCCTGCGCAACCTCAGTGCGGTGATTGGGGAGCTGCGTACTAGCGATGACATACAGGTGGTGATCTTCACCGGTGCGGGCGAGGAATGGTTCTCCGCCGGGCTCATGAACCCGGCCATCCGCGCCACCATGACTAAAGACGAGGTGATCGCCTATGTAGTTGACGGAAACCGTACCTTCGACGCGCTGGAGGCGTTACCACAAATCACCATCGCCGCTATCAACGGTCGGATCGTTGCGGGCGCCTCGGAGCTGGCGCTTGCCTGCGACATCCGTATTGCCGGTAAGCATTCGAGCCTCATGCTACCCGAGGCGAAATGGGGCGGCTTCCCAGGTGCCGGCGCACCGCACCGCCTGCCCATGGCCGTCGGCTACGGCCACGCTATCGAGCTGATCGCATCGGGTAAGGAAATTGGCGCCGCCGAGATGGCACGCATCGGCTTCGTGAACCACCTCCATCCGCAAGGACGGGTCCTCGCAGCGGCCAGGGAGCTCGCGGACGCTATCGGAGCTAACGGCCCGCTAGCGACCAGGGGTGCAAAGCGAATTGCGCGGGCGCGCCGAGAACCGGGCTTTCAAGCTGCAAGGGAACTGTCGGATGCGCTTCGCCAAGCGCTCGAATGGAGCCATGACGTCGATGAGGGAATCGCGGCAGCGAAGGAAGGTCGGCTGGCAAAATTCACCGGCCGTTAGGCCGACAGACCGAACGATCGGGGCAACGTAGAATTTGCTTTCAACGTGCGAAGGGTTAGCCTGACGCTTGCCACCGATTCCGCAATCAAGGGGGAAAGCCGATGGTAGAATTCACCGCTGCGGACCTTGCCGTCGAGGACCAGTACAAGCTGATGAGCGGCGCGATAATTCCGCGCCCTATCGCCCTGACCGTGACGCTTGGGTCAGACGGGCCGAACGCGGCTCCCTTCAGCTTCTTTAACTGCATCGGCGTATCGCCGCCCATGTTCATGATCGCCTGCAGCCCGAAGACCGGCCCCAAATCCGGTGGCAGTTCGGGCGAGGTCAAGGACACAATCGCCAACCTGCGTCACCATCCGGAGATGGTCGTGCACATCGTCGACTACGAGCTGCGCAACCGGATGAACGCCTGCGCGCTCGACTATGACAGCGGCGTCAACGAGCTCGAGATCGCGGGTTTTAACATCGCGCCGTCGAAGCTGGTGACGCCCCCGCGCATCACCGACTGCAGGGTGGCGCTCGAGAGTAAGTTGATCGATATCCACGAGATGGGCGACCTTCCCTACTACGTTATATTCGGCGAGGTCGTGCACTTTCACATGGACGACGACGTGGTTAACGATAGGCTGCATGTCGACCCCGGGGCGCTGGACGCTTTGGGCCGCATGGCCGGTAATGGCGGCTATACGAAGATCACCGACAAGTTCACCATGCCCTTCCTACACCCGCCGGGCTCAGCGCCGCCCGAGGAGGCCGTCGCCAAAGCACAGGAAATCGCCAAGACCGACCGCAGCGGTTGAGCGCCCGGGGAGACCACCTCATGACCGACAGTAACACTGCGTTCAAATCGATCGACGCCGAACTCGTCTATGCCGTGGACACGGGCGAGAAACTGATCAACCAGACCATGCACGCCGGCGACATGTCCCGGGTCGTCACCGGGACCTACGAGATGCACCCCCGGACCATCCGGAACGGCAGGCTAATGCGCGATGAATTCTCGCTCGACCGCAACGGTTTCGTCTTCTGCGACCACCCGACGAAGGTCACGGACTTCTTCGACGCCGACCAGGTATCCGGCGTTTATTACGGCGAGGCCTGCAGGTTGGTAGCCGAAATGAGCGGCGCATCGCGGGTCGAGGTCTTCGACCATACCGTGCGCTCGAGCAATGAGGACACACGCAAGGAAAAGCTCGTCCGTGAACCCGTCCATTCTGCGCACAATGACTACACGGAAAACTCCGGGCCGCGGCGAGTACAGGAGATCTTTCCAGATGAGGCGGCAGAACTGCTCACGAAACGCTTCGCGATCATTCAGGTGTGGCGAGCGATCAACAAAACGATCGAAGTCGACCCACTGACCATCTGTGACGCGCGTACCTTCCGGCCCGATGACCTAATCACCGCCGAGCGCCGCTACCCGCATCGGGTCGGCGAGACCTACCGCCTCGCCTTCAGCCCGGGCCAAGAATGGTATTACTTCCCGCACATGACCCGGGACGAGGCGCTGGTGTTCAAGGTGTATGATTCCGACACGAGCCTGGATGCGCGCTTCACGCCCCACACCTCGTTCACCGACCCGACGAGCCCCAAGGACGGCAAGCCGCGCGAGAGCATCGAGATCAGGACCTTCGCCTTCTTCGACTAGCGCAATGCCGGACCGATAGCGGCTACGCCCAACGGCCGCTAATCAGGACGAAGGCGACGCGCGCAGGCTTTCCCGAGCGGTTGGTCCAAGCATGGTTGGTACCGCGCTGGATTAGCACGTCGCCGGGCCCGAGTACGGTCTCCTCATTCTCCATGATTGCGGTGATCTCGCCCTCGATGACGATAGCATAATCCACGGTCTCGGTGATGTGCATCCCCGGATGAGCGTTTTCGCCACCCGGACGGCCGGCATCCTCGAACAATTTGCCGAACATCCCCTCGAACTGGCGTGCCATCTCCTCGGGATCCTCGGGGTCGGGTGGATACTCGATCACGCGCAGAACCGTGCCGCCGGCAGGCGGCAGCACCCCCTCATGGGCCTCGACGGCATCCGGCGCCCCCACGGGTGCAGGCGCGGCACCGGTCACCCAGATATTATTCACTACATAACCCGGCCGGGCATCCACGGTGCGGACGGCGGGTGTCGGGCCGTCCTCGGCAATATACGATTTTCCATCCTCGCCAATCGCTGTCACGACACGGCGCGTCACCTTGTAATCTTGGACCATTCAATCCCCCTCATCCAGATTCGTTACTTAGCCTGGGTCGTATTCTACACGACGCGCCGCGCGCGACATTCTGTTAGTGTAGCACCGGTATTCTGGAGGATCTGAAATGAGCCAGTCGACGTCTGCGCGCACGCAACAGGCGACAACCATCTCCACCCACAAGGGCGCGCCGGCGATCAGCAGGACAGAGCATGGCGAGCACGCGCCGAGGGAATAGCCCCTTTTCCCGTCGCCCGCATCGGCTACGCGTTCGAGACCAGCAAGCATGACTCTCCTCTGGATTCCCATCACCATCGCGGCTGCATTCCTCCAGAATGTGCGCTCGGCACTGCAGAAATATCTTAAGGGAAAACTGGGCACGACCGGTGCTACCTTCGTGCGCTTCGGCTTCGGGTTCCCGTTTGCGCTCTTGTATTTGGCGGCACTAGTCGTCCTGTTTGATTTCGAGCTCCCGCGCTTCAACGCCGTGTTTCTCGCCTGGGCCGCCACCGGCGGAATCGCCCAGATCCTTGCGACGGCGCTACTGGTTACCCTGTTCGATGCCCGGAACTTCGCCGTGGGCACCACCTACTCGAAAACGGAAACGGTTCAGGCCGCCTTATTCGCCCTTGTGTTTCTCGGAGAGACAATCTCGACGACGGCGACCGTCGGTATCCTCGTGAGCCTGGTTGGCGTGATCGCAATCTCGGCCGCGCGCGCACCCGCGGGGCTCAGCGGCATCGTCAAGTCTTGGACGGCCCGCCCCGCGTTGATCGGACTTGCCTCCGGCGCATTCTTTGGCGTTGCCGCCGTATCCTACCGCGGCGCCTCCCTGTCGCTGGGTGGCGATGGCTTCCTAGTACAGGCTTCCTTCACACTTGCGGTCGTCCTCGTATTTCAGACGGTTGTTATGTCGGCCTTCATGGCCTTGCGCGATCCCGGCGAGATTGTCCACGTCATCAGGGCGTGGCGCGTGGCCGCCTTGGTCGGACTGAGCGGTGCGTTAGCCTCGATCGGCTGGTTCACGGCGATGACCATTCAGAACGCTGCACTGGTTCGCGCACTCGGTCAGATCGAGCTGGTCTTCACCATCACCTCGTCCGTCCTCATATTCCGTGAGAAGATCCTGCGCCTAGAATTCGCGGGCATCGTCCTCGTCGTGGCTGGGATCATCATTTTGCTTCTGCGCTGAACTTCCCGGGGGAGAAAATCATGAAAGCCGTTCAAATACAGGCGTATGGCGGGCCCGAAGTCGTCGAGATCGTCGATATACCAACACCGGAACCCGGACCGGGTGAGGTTCTAGTCAAGGCGCACACCTTCGGGCTCGGGTACCCGGACGTGTTGCTGCGAACAGGCGTCTATAAGTGGAAGCCGGACCTCCCAAGCATTCTCGGCAACGAGATGAGCGGCCATATCGAGGCGCTGGGCAAAGGCGTGAGCGGGCTGTCGGTCGGACAGCCGGTTCTGGTATTCGGCACCGGCGGCGGTCGCCATGCCGAATACAACGCAGTCAATACCGGACTCGTGACACCGCTTCCCAGCGGTGTCGATCTGGAGGCAGCCGTCAGCATCCCGAACTACCTCGTCGGCTGGGCCATGCTGCATGATGTCGCGCGCACGGCCGACGTGAAGTCAATCTATGTGAACGGCGCGGCCGGCGGCATGGGAACGGCAATCCTCGACATCTGTCGTGACGCCGCCATCGAGACGATCGCCGGCGCAAGCAGCGACGAGAAATGCGCATTCGCGGCCAAGCTCGGAACGGCAGGCACGGTCGACTACACTCGCGAGAATATCGTCGAGAAGGTGCACGCGATCACTAATGGTCGCGGCGTCGATATAAGTTTCGACCAGCTGGGCGGTCCCGCCCTGGTCGCCAATCTGGACATGCTTGCCCCCATGGGCTTGGTGATCCTCTATAACGCGTTATCGGGTGCACCGGATGACGACCTCTACGAAGGACTCCGAGCTAGGCGCGGCCAGAGTCTCGGCGTCCAGTGCTTCTCCCTCCATGCCTATGACGAGAACCCGGCACGCAAGGCGGAGATCCTCGAGGCACTGATCGCCAAGTTTGCTGCCGGCGCATACGCGCCGCCGATTTTTGATCGGCTGCCGCTCAGCGCAGCGCGGCGTGCACATGAACTGATGGACGACAGGACAATCTTGGGGAAACTACTGCTCAAACCGTGAGCAAGCTCCCGCAGCGGGCCTGGCGCCCGATACCGGCCCCGGCAGGCCGGGAAGCAGACAGTCACGAGCGTGCCATCGTTCATGCCGCTCTCGATACCTGCGCCTGCGAACAGCCCTAAATGGCCGCTAGAGGTAAGACCGCTAGGCTATCTTCTCGCGTGCCAGCCGGGCAGCATCTTCCATGGTCATGAACTCCGCACCGTCGGCGATCAGCTTGTCGACCAGCTTCTCGAACGCGAACATCCGGAAACCCCGGCCGATGACATAAGGATGCATGGTGTAGGTGAGTACGCCCCAATCCTCGTTTGCCTGCATGTAGACGAACTCATCATACCAGCTGTCCATCACCTCACGGGCGGGGCGCAGCCCCGGCATAAGGAAGGTCGGGGTGCGCATATATTCAAAATGGGGATGATCGTCGAGCGTCCAGCTAATCGGCATCTCGATCAACGACGTGTCCTCACCATATATAATCGGCTTGCCGAGTTCGGCCTTGTCACCGCGCCGCGCCATCATCGGAATATAGTCACCGGCCATCAGACTGCTGTCATATTCGAAGCCCTGTGCCTCGAGCAGGTCCAGCGTGTTCTCGCTCAGGTCCCAGGAGGGCGAGCGATACCCGCGGGCCTTCTTGCCGGTGAGCTTCTCAATCGCCTCGTTGGCGCGAAGCATGTCCTCTTCTTCCTGGTCCCGGCTCTGCTCGGCGGGCGGGACATGGGCCCAGCTGTGATGGGCGATTTCATGACCACCCTCAACCACCGCGTCGCAGGCCGCCCGGTGGCTCTCGATCGTGAACCCGGGGACGAACCAGGTCATTGGAATTCCGCGCGACTTGGCCAGATCGAGAATGCGCCTGGCGCCCGTCAGCCCGAACTCACCACGCGACAGCATGGTTGGGGTCGAGAGGCCCCGGGCGATGAACCCGCTCTCGGTATCGAAATCAAACGTCAGGCAAACAATATGGCTTGGCATGGTCTTCCCCCTGAAATCCGGGACTTGGTTAGCGCATTCCGATTGAAGAGTGTAGTAAGACCGTCAAGCATTTGCACTTCCGAGGTCCATCATGGCGACGAAGACACTTGGCATCATCCTGAACGGCGCGACCGGGCGCATCTGCCGCACCCAGCATATCCGGGGCGGACTGGCGCAGATTCGCGATGAAGGCGGCCTGCCCGTTGGCGATGACGTGATCATGCCGCGCCTATTGCTAGCGGGTCGAAACGAGGCCCGACTCGCCGAGGTCGCAAAGGAATTCTCCATCGAGGAATGGACCACAGACCTAGATGGAGCGCTCGCCGACCCCGACTTCTCGATCTTCTTCGACGCAGCAGCGACCCATCTGCGGCTCGCCACGCTGAATAGGGCAATCGAAGCCGGAAAGCACATCTACACCGAGAAGCCGATCGCTCCAAACGTGGCCGAGGGCCTCGATCTGATGCGCCGCGCCGAACAGAAGGGCCTTCGCCACGGCGCGGTCGAGGACAAGCTGTTCCTGCCGGGTTTCCGCAAGCTGCACAGCTTGGTCGAGCAGGATTTCTTCGGGCGGATCGTGGGTTTCAGGCTAGAGTTCGGCTGGTGGGTCTTCGATGGCATAGAGGCCGAGTCCCAGCGCCCGAGTTGGAACTACACCAAGGCCGGCGGCGGCGGATTGCTGTCCGACATGCACCCCCATTGGCGCTACGTAATCGAGGGTATTCTCGGACCCATCTCGCGCGTGGCCTGTACGGCCTGGACCGCGCAGCCCGAGCGCATCGATGAAGACGGCAAACGCTACAACGTAGATGTCGAGGATGCGACGGCAACGCTCCTTGAGCTCGAGACCGGCACGCGCGGTGCGATCCTAAGTTCCTGGGCCCGGCGGGTGCGCGGCGACGATCTGGTAACCTTCCAGATAGACGGCACAGGGGGTTCCGCGGTCGCGGGCCTACGCAAATGCTGGGCGCAGTCGGCAGCCGAGACGCCGCGGATCGAAGGCTTCAACATGGGCCCCGACGCCGCAACGATGGACTTCGCAGCGGATTACAATGCCCAGTGGACAGAGGTCGGCGAGGTCACGCCCTACAAGAATCCCTATCGCTTCGGCTGGGAGGGTTTCATCCCGCATGTCGTCGCGGGTGCGCCCTTTGACCAAACCCTGGCGGCTGGGATTCGCGACGTGCAGCTCGCCGAGGCGAGCGCGACGGCGTCCGACCAGCACAGCTGGGTCGATTTGCCGGTTCTGGCGTAGCGCACGCCGGGCACACAAGTTGATATAATCCACATCTGGATGACGAACGGAGCCCCCATGGCCGACCTTCACGTACTCGAACTCGGCAGCGACCCGTATGAACGCGGCCTGACCCACGGGCGCAGCATGCGTAAAGAGATCGCCGAAAATATCGACACATATCTGGCGCGTTTTGCCGCCGGGGGCCTCGACGCACAGACGGCGCGCGAGGAAGGCGAGACCTGGGTCGGCGTGATGCGGGACCAGAACGCGGACTATGCCGAGGAGATGCGCGGCATCGCGGACGGTGCCGAACTGCCCCTCGGCGATATCGCCATGCTGAATGCGCGCTACGAAATAACTTTTGGGCTGTTCGGCGATGAGGCAAAGGCGAATGACAATCCGGCCCTGGCCGACGACGCCGACGGATGCTCGACCTTCGGCGCCCTGCCCGAGGCAACGACCAACGGCCACACGATTATCGGCCAGAACTGGGACTGGCTGGCTGGCGTGCACGGGCGCTGCGTCGTCCTGCGTATCTCTCGCAGCAACGGCCCGAACCTTATTTGCTACACCGAGGCCGGTATCGTCGGCGGCAAGATGGGAGTCAACCAGCACGGCATCGGCTTGGTCGAGAACGGTCTGGTGTCCGATCATGACGGGCGCAATCCGTACGAGAAGCCCTTCCACATGCGCTGCCGCGAGATTCTCGATGCCGAGACCTACGATCTCGCGCTGCTGCCGATCACCGCGACCCGGCGGGTCTGCTCGGCGAACTTCGTGGTTGGTCACGCGGATGGCGAGGTCATCGACATAGAGACCAGCCCGGACGCAATATCCTACCTGTTTCCCCGCGACGGGCTCATCACCCACTCCAACCATTTCATGGACCCCCGCCACGGGCCATCCCAGATGGAGCGCATCTCCACAAGCACGCTCTATCGCGCCAATCGGCTCGACCGGCTGCTGCGCTCCCACACGGGAAGGATCGACGATACGGTGATCAAGAACGCGCTAGCCGATCACTTCGGATACCCCAACGCAATCTGTCGGCACCCGGACGAACGTCAACCGGAGGCCAAGCGCACCATGACGAATGCCGCCTTCATCTTCGATCTGAATGCGCGGACGATGCTGGTGGCGAACGGCCCGCCCTGCGAAACACCTTGGGAATTGCACACACTGGACGGCGGAGCTGTCGAGCAGGCGGCGGAGTAACACCCCTAGAATCCTGACCTAAATTCCCATCGGCGACCGGCCGAGACGCTCGCGCGGCCAGCCCAGCACCCTCTCGCACGCCAGCGCGACGGCCAGCGCGGTCTCGTCCGAACCGGGACGACCGACAATCTGCATACCCACGGGCATTTCTTCTGAATCCAGCCCCACCGGAACGGTTGCCGCGCACTGATGCAGCAGGCTGGCCGTGACCGTGTTCTGCACGAAGCGTGTGTTGGCCGCGAGATGGGTTTCGGGGGTTTCGATATCGCTCATCTTCGGTGGGGTTACCGGGATCGTCGGCCCGACGATCACATCAAACGGGCCGAAGCCCGCATCGGCGGCGGCGGCCATTCTTTCAACATCACGTACCCGGCGCAGATGCTCCGCCGCCGTATAATTCTCCGCCGCCGCCAGCCGAATAGCCACCGCCGGATCAAGATCGTCTTTGTAGTCGCGCATCTCGTTGTTGATGAAACTAGAGAACTCGCCGATATGCAGGCCGCCTAAATCGTTCAGCGCGCTGACGTCGTCCAAGTGCGGAATCGTCGCTGCCGACACCCGCGCACCAGCCTTCTCAAGCTCCGCGAGGGCCTCGTGTACGCGCTCCGCCACGCCGGGGTCGCAGTCGCGGAAGTACCAGTCGCAGACGCCGATCCGGAAATCGGAAACGTCCACGTCGTCAAGCATATCGAGGAAGCTCGCAACATCGCCGGCTAGGACCGGGTCGATCGCAGCGAACCCGTAGGCCAGATCCGCAGCGCTGCGCGTGATCGGCCCGGGCGTATCCAGCGACGATACCAACGGGACGATCCCGTCGGTCGACCAGCGGCCCGGGGTCGGACGGATGCCGGCACAGCCTGTCACGGATGCCGGCATGCGCACCGAGCCTGCTGTGTCGGTGCCGATGGCAAGCAGCGCAGATCCCTCATGCAGGCTGACGCCCGCACCGGAGCTGGACCCCGCAGGCGAACGGTGATCCACCGCGTCCCAAGGGTTGCGCGGCGCGCCCCAGTGGCGATTGGCCCCCATGCCGCCGAACGCGAACTGCACCGTGTGGGCCTTTCCCGAGATGACCCCGAGCTGGTTGTGAATGGCCCGTACGACCGGTCCCTCCGCCTGCCAGACTTCCGGCAACTCCCGCGGACATCCCGCAAATGTCGGATAACCCGACACGCCGATCAGATCCTTGATCGAGACCGGCATTCCCTGCAGCGGACCGAGATGGACTCCCGCCGCGAAAGCAGCGTCCGCCGCTGCCGCCTCAAGCCGTATCTTCTCGGCATCCCAGCTTTTGTAGGCTTGGAGCGCTTCCCCGCGTTGTTCGTGGTTCCCGATCGCCCATTCAGCGACAGCGCTCGCCGTAAGATCGCCCGCCCGCAATGCCACGGCAATCTCCGAAAGCGCTGCCGTTGCCAAATCCAATGCCATGATGTCCTCCCTAGATTTGGAGGTTATTGTTCCATCAAACGGCCCCGGGCGGCCACAGCCCATTCGCGAAACGGAAAGCGGATGCAGGAAACAATCAGCGGCCACCGGCTTGGCATCGTCGAGATCGCGGAAAAGACTGCGGCTTCGGAGCTGATCAGTCGGGTATTCAGCCAAGACGAACCGCTCGTACGCGCCGTCGGCCAGACCCGCGCGGAATTCTCGCCCATGCTCGGTGTGTTGCTGCCCGCAGCGCGACCAGAACGCCTGACAGCTGGCACCTACAAGGGAATCACGTTGGCCGAAATTGCGCTAACCACAGCGTTCAACTTCGTCCCCACCCGGCATCAAACACACATCACCGAAGCATCCGCCGATCGGTGCCCTGATCGAAAAGCTCGGGCAGACTATTAACGCGACCATGCCGCGCATCTGAACTGCATCGCGCATATCGACATGCTTGCGGTGGATAGCGACGCGCGCGGCGTCGCGCAGGCGCTGGCCGGACACGCGACGGCCGAGTCGACTGCTACCGGCTTCGCGCGGGTCTTTGCTGATTCGACCAACCTCACGGCACAGGCGGTTTTCATACGCCGGGGATTCCGGACGTTGAACGAAGTTTGCTACGAAAGTTTCGAATTCGAGGGCAACAGATGTTTCGTCGGACTTTCGGATCTCGGCGGCATCGGGCCGATGGAGTGGCGCCTCTAGATGTCCGTACCGTTGAGCGTCACACGGACATCCGCCTTCACCGAGTCTGCCAGGGTCGCGTGCAGGTAACAGACGGTAGCCGCGATCTTCATCAGCTTTTCATGGGTCGCGTCGTCTTCGTCGCCGGACAGAAACAGATGGGTATCCACGGGTTCGATGTCGCCGGCCCATGACCCGTCGGCGGGATTTCCCGAAAGGGGGAACGGCGAGTACTGAACCAGCCGTGCGCCGCGGATATTGAACTTCTGATGGATGGTGTAGCGCTCGATCTGGGTGAGGTAGCAGAAGGCGATCCCCGCCGCGATCAGCGCCAACCCGCTGGGCGCCTGGTCCCCATCGGAGCGCTCGTCGGTCTTGAGCTTAAAGTTGCTCATGCCCGGCAAACCAAGGACCGTATTCGTTTCAACCACTCCGGCCGGGTTGAGCAGGACGCTGTTGCCTACGATCGTGCGCACGATGCGCTTGATCTTGTCGTCCGTTCCGTTGATGGCGGGTTGAATCTGGCCCTCTTTGGTCTGCCCGGTTTTCCAGATGATGTCGTCGAGATCGTCCGCGCCCGCGAGCGGTGACGGCACCGCGCTATAGGTCTTGTACGGATCCGGGACATCGGGCGTCTCGGAGCTCGGCAGGGACGTCACGACCCGGCGGCGCCCGTTTACATAGATCGCGAATGTGCTCTCGACGGGGGTACTCATCGTCGCCATGGCCGGAGAAGCCTTGGCGGCGTCGCGCACGAGCGCAGCGATTGCATCGGCTGACGCCGGCGAGGCGATCTCGGCATGGACACGCGACGGCTCGACATGCCCCTTTGCATCACCGCGCACGAAGGACCCGATTACGTAGTAGCCATTCTTGAGATCGAGTTTCAGGTCGTAGATCCGGATGTCGCGCGCCGCGGCGATCTTCACGATGCGCCCAACAAGATCGCCGTGCAGGCCAGCATTGAAGAATCCCAGTGGGAACGGCGCGACATCTGCCCCGCCCAGATGCAATCCTTCATCTGTAGCGAGCCGCCAGACACTTCCAGTATCTCCCTCATGGACAATCCCTTCCTTCTGGTAGCCCGCGAGCGTACGGGCCTCGGTGACGAAAACGTCACGCGCGGGCCCGGCACCGAGAATTTCCGGACGGCGTTCTCCCTGCCTGAACTTGAAACCGATCGGAAATCCCGAACCCTCGATCGTCTCCAACTGTTCCGTCGCTTCCGCCGTGCTCATCGATTATCCGCCTCTGGTTTTTCAAATCACCTTACGCATCTGTTCTCACGAAACGGCCAGCTTGTCGATGTGTGGCAGTCCCGAAATAGACGCTGGTCAGGCCACCGGCTCGCGCTTGTGGAACCAGTCGGGCAGATCGGCCTCCTCGGTGCCTGAGAAGATGCATTGTCGAATCACCTTCGCCTCCTCGGCGGTCACTGTCCCTACGTCCTTCGCGGCGTCGGTCCCGGATGTGAATGCTGGTGGCGGGGCAAAACATTCGGCGCAACGGCGCTTGAGAAGCTTGAGCGGCGGCTCCCCCTTGAAGCCTTCGACCAGGTCGATCGCGGCGCGTACGTCCGCTTCATCCCCCGTGACCGAGACCACCACCGTGCCTTCGGAGCCCGAAACGCCGCCACTACCGACATGCACAGCCGTCAGGCCGAAAAGAATTTCGAAGGCCTGGATTTCCGTAATCACCTTGGCATTCATCAGCGGCAGCATGCCGATCTTGGTCCCGTAGAAATAATCGGCCTTCGCATGTCCAAGCTCGTTGGCCGCCGCCTTTATTGATGGAACGAGCTTCTCCAGCCCCACTGGCACGATCAGCGGAATTCCCGTGCCGCAGATCGCACCATAGGCCCAGCCGATTGTCCCGGCCGCGTGATGTGCATTGAAGATACCGGCGTTGAACTCATGATCGACGGCGTTGGCTCCCTTGATAAAAAGGGACTTGTCGTCCCAGCCGGCGAGCGTCTCTTCCATAGTGGGCACGGGCGGCACCGGCTCGCCGCGAACGAGACGCAGGAGCGCCGGCTTTTCCTCCGGTTGGGTCTGACACAGCGTACCGTTGATCACTTGGCCCGAGACGTAACGGTCACGCTCCGGGCAGTTGCCCGTTACCTCCTCCGCCACATAGACGTTGGTCGAGCCGTGGGCGATGACGATCTGCGCATGCTCGAGTGCGTGGCACACCTCCGGCAGCGCGGCCACGGCCTTGCCGATGAGGCGTTTCGATTCCCAGGGTGTGAATGCAAAAATGGCGCGCATGCGGCGTCTCCCTAGTTTCAGACATGTGATTGAACCAAGTGAACGATAGCAACAATAACGCCTCCGGCAATCACCGGCGGCGTTTTCTGTTGGCGATCCCTGATGCACGGGCATAGCGCTGCGGAGATGCGCGACGGGCCTATCCCTGCTGCATGCTCGAGCGGGCGTTGAACCTTCGGGTCGGCGGCACCGCTTTACACTGAGACAAAGAGGGCCTGGCATATGCGGCGCGCAGCGGGCGTTCGGGCCGCTATCAAGCCTGCTATGTAGTAGGTCAGATCACCGAGATCCGCTGCCGAGGCGCGGCCATCTCCTGCGATATCGATAATGGCCGCGATTCCAAACGCCTAGGTATTAGCGGCTGTCGTTAAGACTGCTAAGCGCCTCAACCTACACCCGACAGCGCCCACTAGGTTTTAGATCTGACGGCATGATATATGCTGCCCGAATCCGGCATAGACCGGTCGGGGGAGAACCAGATGGCCAATGACATTCTTCTGCGCGGAAACGACTATGAATTTACCCTGGAGATGGACGGGACCTTTAACGGCGTACCGGTCCGTTACGAACCTGGTGTGCTCGAGGAAATCTACGCCAAGGTCCTTAACAACCAGCCCTTCCAGGCATGTGAATTCTCATTATCGAACTTCACGATGATGCGCGACAGGGGCGCCGACTGGCTGGCGGCAATTCCCGTCTTTGCAAATCGCGACTTCCGGCACTCGATCATCTGGGTCAGAAATGACAGTCCGCTCGAGTCCGCCGAACAGCTTGCTGGTAAGCGGGTCGGGGTCCGCGACTACACGATGACGGCCGCGGTCTGGCTGCGAGGCACCCTAATCGACGAATACGACACCGACTGGCGGGACATCAACTGGTACGCCAATGCGGAACAGCGCTTCCCCGTGCTCGAGGGTGTGCCGCTCGAACTGGGCGACGGCGACCCCGAAACCATGCTTCTGGCCGGCAAACTCGACGCATTCATCTCACCACGACCGCGCGATCTGCAGAACCCCCCGGCAGAACGCGAACTACGCCCGATCTTTCGCGACGTGCAGGATGTCGAACGCGAATATTTCCAGCGGACCGGCATCTACCCGATCAACCACACGGTGGTGATGCGTCAGGAGCTCCTCAATGAGTTTCCGGAAGCGCCGGCCGCAATCTTCGCGGCTTACTGCCAGGGCAAAAAACGAGCGCTAGCGCGGCGGATCGGCTCCACCTTCGTGCCGTGGGGCAGGGAATACTGGACCGAGACCATGACCATGTTCGACGGCGACCCGTTTCCCATGGGGCTAACGGAGAGCAACCGAAAAAACGTGCGTACGCTGCTACGCTACCTGCACGAACAGAAGTTGATCTCGGAACTGCCGGACATCGAGGATCTGTTTCTGCAGGGCACCGCAGGGTTCACAGAGGAATAGGACAACATCATGACGGACCAACTGAGCTACGACTATATCGTCGTGGGCGCCGGCAGCGCCGGTGCCGTGATTGCCAGCCGCCTAACCGAAAGCGGACGGCACAGCGTTTTGTTGCTGGAAGCAGGACCTGAAGACAAAAACCCATGGATTCATGTCCCGTTGGGCTACGGCAAACTGTTTACAAACGCGACGGTCAACTGGCTCTACTCGACGGAACCGAACAACGAGCAGGTTAATCGGCGCATCCCGCAGCCGCGAGGCAAGGTCGTCGGCGGTTCTAGCGCCATCAACGGCATGGTCTATATCCGCGGCCATCGAAGCGATTACGACCAGTGGCGCCAGTTCGGAAATACGGGCTGGAGCTATGACGATGTACTGCCCTACTTCAAGAAGGCCGAGGATCATCAGCGCGGCGAGGATGAATATCACGGCGTCGGCGGGCCGCTGTCCGTTTCAGACGTCTATGAAGAACATCCAGTCGCCAAGGCGCTCATCGAGTCCGCCGTCCTAGTCGGGCATGAGCGGAACGACGATTTCAACGGGGCGGAACAGGAGGGTTTCGGCTACGTCCAGTGGACGATCCGAAACGGTCGGCGCTGTTCTACGGGCGTCGGCTATCTAAAGCCGGCACGCAAGCGACCCAACCTGACCGTGGCCACGAATGCGCATGCATTGCGCGTTCTATTCGACGAGCGCCGCGCCGTTGGTGTCGAATACGACCAGAACGGCACAATGCGCACGGCGCGCGCCAACGGCGAGGTGATCGTCTCGGGCGGCGCCATCAACTCGCCGCAACTACTGCAATTGTCGGGCCTAGGACCGGCCGAATTGCTGCGAACCCATGGCATCGACGTGATTGCCGATATGCCCGGGGTCGGCCAGCACCTCCAAGACCATATCAACGGCCCCCTAATGTTCCGCCTGAACCAGAGCATCAGTGCCAACGACATCATCAACAGCATGACCCAGCGGATTCGCTCGGGCCTGCGCTACGCATTCACTCGCAAGGGCTATCTCGCCATGGGCGTGTCGATGGGGGGTGGTTTCTTTAAAGTCAATCCGGCTGCGGTCGCGCCCGAAATCCAGACCCAAGTGATGCTTTTCAGCTCGCACGATGTCGGCGGCATGCCCCACCCTTTTCCCGGAGCAACGATGGTGAATGCCCTACTGCGGCCAGAGAGCCAGGGGCATGTGAACATCGTCTCACCCGATCCCTTCATAAAGCCGGAGATCCAACCGAACTATCTTACAGCGCAGAAGGACCGGGATATCCTGATTGGAGGCATGAAGATCGCCCGCGAGATAGCCCAGCAGGCACCCTTCCAAAAGTATGTCGCCGAGGAACACGAGCCGGGCCCCGATTGCCAGAGCGACGAAGACTGGCTCACCTATCTCCGGGAACGCGGCCGGACGAGCTACCACCCGTCGAGCACCTGCCGCATGGGGTCCAACCCGGACGATGTGGTTGACGAGCAGCTGCGAGTTCATGGCTTCGAGGGCCTGCGGGTCGCCGACGTGTCGATCATGCCCACCCTGGTCTCGGGCAACACAAATGCACCAGCTATCATGATCGGCGAGAAGGCTGCCGACATGATCCTCGCGGACTCTCGCTGAACCGGGCGTCGCGGACCGCGGCCGAATATGTGTAACTAGCGCACCGAACTGCGCAAAACAGGGAAACCCCATGCTGATCGTCGATTCCCAAGTGCACATCTGGATCAACACCAAGATGCGCGAAATTCATCGCCAGGTGCCAACCTATTCGGCGGAAGACCTACTCGCCGAGATGGAGACGGCGGGCGTCGATCGCGTGCTGCTGCACCCGCCGGGCACGGTGCCAAACGGCAACGAGGTCGCGATCGCGGCGGCTAACCGATACCCGGACAAGTTCAAGGTCCTCGGCTGGCTGCACCTAGACCGTAAGGAGGAAAGCGCGGCGAAGCTGGCCGGGTGGACCAACACGCCGGGCATGCTGGGCCAGCGCTATATCTTCATCGTGCCCGGCCGCGAAAACTGGATGACCGACGGCACGATGGACCATATGTGGGGAGTCGCCAACGAGCAGAAGATGCCGGTCGGGCTCCTAGCGCACGATTTTCTTCCCAAGGTGGGCAAGATCGCCGAGAAGTTTCCGGAGGTCCCGCTGCTGATCGATCATCTGGGCTCGAACCTTTTTAAGCCCGGGGTGGAGTCCTTCGAGACCCTGCCGGAACTTGTCGCGCTAGCGAAGCATCCGAATGTCGCGGTAAAGATGTCGGGCGCTAACGGAAACTCGGCGAGCCCCTACCCGCATACGGATATCCATGAGTCGCTAGAACGCATCTTTGACGCCTTCGGGCCCGATCGCTGCTTCTGGGGCACCGACTTATCGCGCATGCCCTGCAGTTACAAGGAATGCGTGACGCTGTTCACCGAGGAGTTGTACTGGCTCAAGGGCCGCGATCTCGAACTAGTTATGGGCGAGGCGTTGTGCAACTGGATCGGCTGGGATTTACCCGACTGATCACCCTCATTCCTGAGGCTCGCGAGAGAGACCGGGCCCGGCCCAAACCCCTCCTGCGGAGACCAGAATGCTCTTCATGTCTTCACGACAACTGCGCCAGAGGACCGAGGCTGCCGCAGGAGCGACCCGCTAACCTCGCACAGCACCCATAACGGGAGATACGCGTCGGTCGCGTTTCTTCTCTTAGAAGACAACATCAGAAATCGCCCATCGGAGCGTTGCCATGACCAGAATCACGACCGTCGCAGAACTCGAAGCGCTCTATGGCACTCCCGTCGATACCTCGCTCGCCAAGGAGGTCGATCACATTACGCCGCAATACCGTGCACTGATCGAGGCCTCGCCTTTCGTGGCGTTCGCCACCGCGGGCCCTGAAGGCCTCGACTGCTCGCCGCGCGGCGACATGGCGGGCTTCGTGCACATCCGAGACGAGAACACGTTGATGATCCCCGACAGGCGGGGCAACAACAGGGTCGATTCGCTGCGCAACATCATCCGTGATCCCCGGGTCGCGCTTCTGTTTCTGCTCCCCGGCAGCGGCAGCACGCTGCGCATCAACGGCAAGGCGCATCTCTCCATCGAGCCGGAATTACTCGAGTCCTTCTCCGTCAAGGGCAAGGGACCCCGTTCAATTGTAGTGATCGACGTGGAAACCATCTACTTCCAATGCGCTCGCGCAATCATCCGTTCGGAATTATGGAACCCGGACCGCTTTATCGACCCGGCAACGCTGCCAACCCCGGGGCAGATCCTCGCCACGCTCACCGACAACAAATTGGGGGGGGCGGACTACGACAACAGCTGGGTCGACAAGGCGAAGGAATCAATGTGGTAATCCGCAAGGATGTGCGACACATACGGTAATAGTCCAAACGAAAGACGGTGCTCATGAACGTCATTCGGATACTCACCTCTATCTTTATTCCGCCGCTTGGCGCCTTCCTCAAGGTCGGCATCGCAGGACACTTTTGGCTCAACATCCTGCTGACCATTCTCGGCTTCGTACCGGGCGTGATTCACGCCATCTGGCTGAACGTCGCAAAGTAGTTCTGCCAGGCTAGCCGTAGGGCAGGTCACCTACTCCAGGACAATGTTCCAGCTGGTTGTCAGCCGGAACTTGCCATCGGACCCATGGCCGTTCATGACAAAACGCGCCGGGTAACTACCCGGCCTTCAGGCGTCGGTCTTTGACCGCATTCTCCGGAGCGGCGGCAATCGGCCCAGGCTAGGTCGATGCATCCACCGGTTTGCACACCGTCGTAGCCTCACGTATCAACGTCAGGGTCCGGATACTCCCGGCGCCAACCCCGGGCTTCCGCAGCGCTGCGCAACATGAACGCAACACAAGACATGACCCAACGCGCACGTCTGATCGCGATCGCTATCATGTGCTTGGCGTCGCTCTGCTTCATCGCAATGCACGGATTCATCAAGACGGTACGCGGCGATGTGCCGATCGGTATGATCATTTGGTCGCAATATGTAATACAAGCGCTGCTGCTCACACTCTTGCTTGCGCCGCGCCTAGCGCGGGCGATCACGAACCGGCTGCTCGGGCTTCAGGTAATGCGGGCGCTCGCGTTGATGGCAGCCGTCAGCGGCATGTTCGTTGCCGTTGGCCTGATGCCTCTGGCAGATGCCATCACTATCGGTTTCGTTGCACCGCTGATGATCACGGCCGCTGCCTCCTGGTTCTTAGGGGAAAAAGTCACGCGGCACCAGTGGATCGCCATCCTCGTCGGGTTCGCCGGCGTGCTGATCGTTATTCGGCCCGGCACGAGCATCTTCGACGCCGCATCGCTCGTTCCGCTCGGTGCGGCAATCTGCGTCGCGCTCTATCAGACCCTGACCCGTCCGATCAGCCAGGCGGTGACACCGATATCGATGCTCTACACCGCAACGCTCGTCGGATTGGTCGCATCGTCGTTTGCGCTGCCCTTCACCTGGGAAACGCCGGACCTGCGCCAGATCAGCTATCTCGGCACGGCCGCCTGCCTCGGGGCGGCAGCCCATTTCCTGCTGATCCGCGCATACCATGCCGCACCCGCCTCGCTGGTCGCACCATTCACCTACAGCGAGATCGTCTGGGCCTCCGCAATCGGTTTCGCGGCATTCGGGGATATCCCCGATGGCGCAACCCTCATCGGGGCGGCCATTCTAATCGGAAGCGGTCTATACCTGCTGCGGAAGCCGCGCGCCTGAAGCGGGCGCGCCCGCGTCGATGAGCCCCATGCAGGTCGGAGACTTCCGCTGCAGTCAGGCTCATGCGTCGGGATCATCCCCATACCGGTCTTCGACGCCGGACCAGCGCGGCATGTCCACGATGTCGAGATATTCCGGGAAAGACAGACCGGTATTAGCGAGCCTCATCTCGCCGCTCTTGATGTCGGCCAGCGCGTCGCGGATCGTGCGCGCCGCCAGCATCAGGGTCGTGATGCCGTAACTTGCGATTGCATAACCGATATCGCCCAGCTCCCGTGGCGACAGCAGCGGGGTCACGCCGCCCTCGATCATGTTGGCAAGCTGGGGCACCGGCAGCTCCGTGCAGATGCGCCGCATGTCCTCGATGCTGGTCGGCGCCTCAATGAACAAGGCGTCCGCGCCCGCCTTCATATAGCGCTCGCCGCGCCGCAGCGCCTCGTCGATGCCATTGGTGGCGATGGCGTCCGTACGCGCGATGATAAAGGTCTCGGGGTCGCAGCGTTCGCCGGCGCAGGCACGAAGTTTCGCCTCCATCTCGGCGGCCGGCACAATCCGCTTGCCGGCCATGTGGCCGCAGCGTTTGGGCGCCAGCTGGTCTTCGATGAAGATGGCCTGAGCACCCAGCATCTCGTAATGGTTCAGCGTGTAGACAGCGTTCTTGACGTCGCCATAGCCGGTATCAACGTCGACAAGGCAGGGTAGGTCCGTGACCGCCAGAATGTCGCGCACCCCGGCCGATATCTCGCCAAGTCCCAGGAGCCCTATGTCGGGCGTACCGTAGCGTGCGCCAACGATCTGGAAGCCGCCGATCATGAAGGCATCGAAGCCGGTCTGTGCAATCATCCTTGCAGTCAGCGCATCGTGGGCCCCGGGCATCACCAACGGTGATGCCTCGTTGGTGAGTTGGCGGAATGTCTTGGGCATGTTGTCCTCCGTGAGCATCCGAGTTCCGTGCGCGCCTCCGCGCGTTTATCGCTATACGCCGGCACCGCGCGGCGCAAGCCGCGACGGCGCGTGGGTACAATGACAATGCGGCCTTGAATTCCCGTCGCAACGGCCTAGGTTCTAAGGGTCACCCACCCACGCATACGAACCCGGATCGGCCGGGTTGATGTTAGGAGGAAAGGATACGACATGCTGACGCTTCTCTCCCCTGCCAAAAAGCTAAACATGAGCCCGGCCAAGACGGATGTGCCGGTCACGCAGCCGCGCCTGACCGACGACACATTCGAACTCGCGAGCGTCGCCAAGACCCAGACGCCGGACGACCTGAAGCGGCTGATGCATATCAGTGACAAGCTCGCGGCCATGAACTTCGAGCGATTTCAGGTTTTCAATCTCGACAACCGGAGCAACAGCGCCAAGCCCGCGGGGCTTGCATTCGACGGCGACGTTTACTGGGGGCTGGATGCCAAAAGCTTCTCCGCGGACACGTTGGCCTACGCGCAGGATCATTTGCGCATCCTCTCAGGCCTCTACGGCGTCCTGCGGCCGATGGATGCGATCCAGCCCTATCGCCTCGAGATGGGCACGAAGATGGCCAATGACCGCGGCACGTCGCTTTACGACTTTTGGGGGTCGCGCATCGCCGACCAGCTGAACGCGGACCTCACCGACCATTCAGACACGACTGTGGTCAACCTGGCCTCGAACGAATACTTCAAGGCCGTGAATGCGGCAGCGCTCGGACAGCCTGTGATCAACGCTAGGTTCCTGAATGTGAAGGACGGCAAGGCGCGCGCCCTCATGTATTACGCAAAGCACGCTCGCGGTTCGATGGCGCGCTGGATCATGGAGAACCGGGTCGACCGTGCCGACGGCCTGAAGGACTTCGATGCCGACGGCTACCGCCTCGACGCGAAGGCCTCAACCGAAGACGAGCTGGTCTTTACCCGCAAGCAGCCGCCTAAGAAAGAGTAAGCCTTTAACGGAAGATCACGCGCTTGGTCGACGCAATCGCGGAAGACACAGCCAGTGACCGTGGGGCAGTCGTAAACAAACTACGTGAGCTCGAGGGAAGACCCTAGGACCTTGCGGTGTTCAATGAAGAGGAACCCAAAAAAAATCGAGTGGCACCCGAATACATCTCAGGTCTACAAGGAAAAGATCGCAAACCTCACAGAAGCACTACATGCGGAACTGGAGGATCTCAAGCTCGCCACCACGGCCCGGCAATCATGCTTCCAAGGATGACTGCTGGAGAACCTGATGGTGTGTTGGGGCTTCGCGAGTAAGCCGCACAGGACATTTGAACGTCAGCTACCGGGTATACAACTGACGGTGGGCACCGCCTTCTCGCATTGCAGCTTGGTCCAGCAGCCGCAGTTCACCTGCTATTTATTTGTGCCGAAAGGCACCGCTCCTGTTAGATTGGCACAAGTCCGACAACGATCAAATGCGACCGATTTCGAGCCATTACCAACATCTTGTTATGCACATTCAGAACAATAAATTCTAGCCTCGCTCGACAAGTGAGCTCGTGAAATCAAGTTATAGGGGGCGAACATGACCGATAATTGGGAACCGCCATACGAATTGGAAGAAAGAATTAAATATGCGCTCGTACCCCCTTCGCTATACATTAGGCGACTTGCGGCAAAAGAACTTCGCAAAGGAGAACGTGAACTTCGTCTATTGCCATTTCTGGTTGACCGCACAAAGGCAAGTATTGACGTTGGAGCCAACAAAGGTGTCTACACCTATTTTCTTGGACGATTAACCACTAAAGTCCACGCATTCGAGCCAAATCCCAAAATATTTCGGATCCTCAATCGCTCTTTGCCGGACAATGTATCGACATATCAGGTAGCCCTATCGAACCAAGTAGGGAGTGCCGATTTGCTTGTTCCTGGAAGCGATGGGAGGTTCTCTAACCAGGGGGCATCGCTTAGCCAAATAAAGGTGCAAGGGCCCCACCAAATTGTGCACGTCCAAGCGCAAACCCTCGATCACTACAATTTCAGCAACGTAGGGTTTATTAAAATCGATGTAGAGGGATATGAAAAAGAAGTTCTTGAAGGAGCGCAACAAACAATTGAGCGTGAAAAACCAGTATTGTTGATCGAAATGGAAGAGAAACATACGAAAGAACCGATCGAACAATCAATCCAATTCGTTTTGGGTATGGGATATATGGGAATGTTTTTGGAAGCAGAGAGGCTTCGGCCTATTACTCACTTTGAACCAGAGAGAAATCATCGGAGTGCTAATAATACTCAAGACGAATATGTATTCAATTTTGTATTTTTTCCAAAGTGAGATCCCGAAGGGTGGGGCATGCTCGCATTAGGGCAAGGGCTGTTTCGCGGCTGGGGCGTTTAGGCTTTTCGGTTCGATGAAATTTTCCTGAGGCTGCAGCACACTCGCTATCGGGGAGCCATTATGGGAACACGGCGCAGCTAAGCTGCGAAACCCAAAGAAACTCAAGATAATTGGCGGAGGGAGAGGGATTCGAACCCTCGATACGGGGTTACCCGTATAACGATTTAGCAAACCGTCGCCTTCAGCCACTCGGCCACCCCTCCGCACGAGAGTGGGTCGTCACGACGTATGCGGATGCGGTTGTGCCAAGACCGCCCGCGCCTGTCAATCCGGTGTGGCGGGTGGTCCGTAAGAGCCGAGTCGGGCGCTAGAAACAGCTCCAGCGCTAATAGGCCGACCCCATGACTTCGAGCCGGCAATCGAGTGCGATCGGGCCGAAATTAGCGTCGTCGCACGCAGAACAACAATGGTTGTGCGCCTCCACAAACTCGATCCACAGATCAACCTGACACAAGGCGATCACGCCGACACAGCGCTGCCCCATCCGTCGGGCTGCTCTTAATCGAGGCACGTCACCACCTCGCGCAGGCCGGCTGCGACATCGAGCTCGCCCACGGCATAGGCATGGTTGACGGCCGCAAGAACCTTGTCGCTCAGGCGGCGGTTGAAACCCGGAATACCGGTGTCCGATGCAATTGCCCGCACACCATCCGCGCAGTTCACGCGGTCCAGTTCTGCGGTGCTTGCCATGATCGGCTATCCCGGGTTTGCCATTGGCGGGCGGTCATCCAAGGCTAGGGAGAAAGAACTGCGGAATGGTTAACCCAACCACGGAAACAGTGGCCCAGACGTTCACGCAATTAAAATAAAAGCGTCCTATCGTATTCGCTATGAACCCCAGAAAGGAAACCGGGTCATGGCAAGTCTTACAAAACGTTCCTTTGAAACGCTGATCGATCTCGTCGAGATCAAGCTGTCTTGCATTCAGGTATTCGACCACGACGACGTCAGGGAATTGGTCGCTCTGGATCAGGCACGGCACCGGTTGGTCGCGCTGGTTCCCGACCGCGAGAAGATCACCGTCGTTCCCTTCACCGATGCCGAGGCGCAGCGCGCCACCTACTAGGGTGATCAGCTTCCGGCAGACACCTCGAGCGCCTGCACAAGGTCGGCGAGCAGATCGTCGGGATCCTCGATCCCGACCGACAGCCGCAGCAGATCGTCCGGCACCGGGCTGTCCTCGCCCTCGACGGTCGCGCGGTGCTCAATCAGGCTCTCGACCCCACCCAACGAGGTTGCGCGCACGAACAGCGTCGCCGCCTTTGCCACACCTACAGCACACACCGCGCCACCCTTCACCCGTATCGACATTATGCCGCCGAACCCGCCATCCATTTGGCGCGAGGCCACCTCGTGCCCGCGATGGGTCGGCAGCCCCGGGTAAAGAACCTCCTTGATCTCCGGATGGTCCTCTAGTTGCCTGGCGATATGCAGCGCGGAGGCGCAGGAGCGCTCGACGCGCAGGTAAAGGGTGCGCAGTCCGCGCATCAACAGCCACGCCTCGAATGCACCCAGCATGCCGCCATTTTCGAAGCGCAGATATTTCATGCGCTCCCAGCTTTCGTCTTCCTTCGCGGTGACCAGCACTCCGGCCAGCACATCGCCGTGTCCGTTCAGATACTTAGTGCCGGAATGCATGACGATGTCGGCACCCAGGCTCAGAGGCTGGGTCAGCACCGGCGTCGCCACGGTCGAATCCACGGCAAGGATCGCACCGGCATCGTGGGCGATCGCCGCCGCCGCCTCGATATCCGTCACATCCCAGGTCGGATTGCAGGGGCTCTCAAGCCAGACCAGCTTGGTCTTCCCCGGCTGGACGGCATTGGCGATGGCAAGTGTGTCGCCCGGCGGGACGAATTCCACCTTCAGGCCCCAGTGCCGGCCGACATTGGTCAACCAGTTGCGCAATCCGAAATACATTACCGACGGCGCCACAACATGATCGCCGGGCGACAGGGACATCATCACGGTGGACGCGGCCGCCATGCCCGAGCCGAACAGCATCGCGTCGGCCCCCTTCTCGAGCGCCGCCAGCAACGTCTCTACCTGCTCGTATGTCGGGTTTTCGTCGCGGGTGTAGCTGCGGTCACCCACCTTCGCGTAATTCTCGTCGCGGGCGTAGTTCGTCGACGGGTGGATCGGCGGCACGACGGCATTGGTCGAGGCATCCAGCCAGCCGAGCGCTTGTGCGGCCAGGGACGACGGTTTCAGCTTTTTGTCGACGTTGCGTGTCATCGGGGCCGGGTTTTACGCCAAAACCCCAATATTTGAAATATTTACGCCCAAAGGTGCGTGAAACCTACGATCACAGGCCCGTGACGCCAACTTCATCGGCCGCCGCGTTCAACCGCTGAAGCAGCGGTTTGGTGATGGGAATGCCGTTGGCCTTGCGATCCTGGTAGATGCGCCAGCTGTTGGTGCCAGGCATACGGATTTCAGACACACCGGGCAACTTCGCCGAGCCGGTCATCTCTCGCGAAATGCGGTCGACATTGCCCTTGAACAGGCCCGGATCGATGAAGTGACCGACATCGATCGCCATGATGAACTGGCCGGTGTTGGTGACCGAGTGAGGATCCTCGCCGATATGGATCACGTCCGATCCAAACGCCGCGCCGTTCAAGGTGCCGGCCAGGAAACCGATCACCATGGACAGGCCGAACCCCTTGGCGCCGCCGATATGGGTCAGGATGCCGTTGTCCGCTTCGGCCGAGTCCGTGATCGCCTCCCCCATCGCATCGATGACCCAGCCTTCGGGCATGGGCTCGCCATGCATCGCCTTGACCATTATCTTGCCGAGCGAGGAGTTCGTCGTCGCCATGTCGATCACGACCGGCGGTTCCTCTGCCGCCGGAATCGCAACGGCGATTGGGTTGGTGCCCACCAGGATGTCGCTGCCGCCATAAGGCGCGGCATGGTTCGCGCTGCCAACGCAGGCGATGATGCCGATCTGGTCGCGCTCCAGTGCCATCGAGGCATAGACCGCCGCCGCGCCCGCATGGTTCGAATGCTGCAGGCCGATCCAGGCAATCCCACTCTTCGCCGCCATATCCATCGCCAGATCCATGGAGTATCGCGCCACCAGGTGACCCATCGCATTATCGCCGTCGACCAGCGCCATGGCTGGGGTCTGCTTGATGGTCCTGATCTCGGGCGTGCGATTGATGCTGCCGCCCTTGATGCGCTTGACGTACATGGGAACCCGGATACAGCCATGGCTGTCCTTTCCCAGCAGGTCTCCGTCGGCCATGGCCGTGGCAACCCCTTCGGCATCCGCGTCGGGCAGCTCGACCGCCTTGAAGACCGACGTCATGAAATCCTTCAACTGGTCATAAGGGATACGGATCGCACTCTCGTCGACAGGAAACTCCGGCGAAACATCGATCATGGTGAAACCCTCCCCAGGGCGTTTGTGCTGTGCCTTTCGGCGTTAGCCGCTACCATAGCGCAATACTTGCCAAGTCCGAACCACTGGAAACCATCCATGCCCGCATACCTGATCGCCATGATCGACGCACACGACGCCGATGCCTACGAAGAATATAAGCAGACGGTCCCGGCCCTCATCGAGAAGCATGGCGGCCGCTATATCGTGCGCGGCGGCGCCTCCGATGTGGTCGAGGGGACATGGCCCGACGGGCGCATCGTGGCGCTGGAGTTTCCCGATTTGGACAGTGCCAATGGGTTTGTCGACGACCCGACCTATGCGCCGGTGGCGGCCATCCGCCAGCGCACCACCACGTCCCATATCTGGATGACCGAGGGACCGGAAGGCGGTTCGACGGCCGAAGGGATGCACGGATACCTGCTGGCGAACGTCACCATGACCGATATGGAAGCCTACAAGCCCTACGCCGACCAGGTCCCCGCGGTGCTGGCCGGCGCCGGCGGGACGTATCTGGCGCGCGGCGGCCAGACACGTTCGGTCGAGGGCGGAATGGCGCTGGACCGGCTCGTCATCGTCGGGTTTGCCGATACGGCAGCGGCCCGGGCATTCCACGGCGGCGAGGCCTATGCACCGCTGATCCCGATCCGCCGCGCGGCGTCGGACTCCCACGTCGTCATCGTCGAGGGTCTGTAGCGCTAGCCCCACGGATCGGACGGGCGGTGCCAGAGCACGACCTGCTTGTTGCGCATGAACACGATCAGAAGCGCACCGGTGAGAAAGCCGCTTATATGCGCCCACACTGCGACCGACAGGGCGGCCGGCGAACTGGTCGCCGCCCACAGCACGTCCTGGGCGAAGAAGGTCCCGATCACCAGCAGCGCGGGCAGACGCAGCGGGATGAACGCGAACAGCAGCACCAGGAGCCGGGCGCGCGGATAGAGCAGCAGGTAGGCGCCCAGCACGCCCGAGATCGAGCCGCTGGCACCGATCACAGGCGTCGTCGAGCCCGGGTCAACCAGGCTTTGAGCCAACCCGCCAGCGGCCCCGCAAACCACGAAGAACACCACGAACCGCAGGTGGCCAAGCGCATCCTCGATATTGTCGCCGAAGACCCAGAGGAACAGCATGTTGAAGATGAGGTGCTCCCACCCTCCATGCAGGAACTGGTGGGACAGGAGCGTGACTGGTGCGGAGACGGCCGCAAGACCCGCCGGCAGATCGACCTCGCCGAACAGGCGCGCCGGGATCACCGCGTAGCGGAGGATGGCATCATAGGCCTGCGCCTCGCTCAGCCCCAGCGCACTCACGAAGATCACCGCATTGAGCAGCACCAGCGCGATCGTCACATAGTGGGCGCGGATATAAAGCCGCGGGTTGGCATCATGCAGGGGGATCAGCGGCATCGGCGAGACCTCACGGCGAGCGGTCCGGCTGCACCCGGGCCTGCTTCTCGGCCGCCGGGCCCGGACGCGTGAGCACGAACAGCGCCACCAGAGACAGGACAACGCCCTGCACCACAAGGATTGTCATATTCACTCCCAAGACGATGCTAATCGCCAGCACCGCGATAATCGCGGCAGCGACGGCGATCTTGTCGCGGCGGGCAATGGCGCCTTCCCCTTGCCAGTTTCGGATCAACGGCCCCAGATGGGCATGCTCGATGAGCCAGGTGTGAACACGCGGCGAGGATCGGGCGAACGCAAACGCGGCGACCAGCAAGAATGGCGTTGTGGGAAGCAGCGGCAGGAAGATGCCGACGATAGACAGAGCGAGACTCATACCGCCCAGTGCGAACCAGAACAGGCGAATCATCCCGAACTCACGGCTTACGGCTGCGGATCGGTTGGCGGGGAACAAGACATGCCGTGAACATAGGTTTCCGTTGTGTTTGCAGCCAGAAAAACCGCATGAGCAGCAGCGACTGTCTGTCGGTCTTTATCGGCGCTTGAACTGCTCGGCGCCGAACATGACCTCCCAGGCCTTGCCCTGGGGCGGGCCCGAACGGCGATGCTCGGCCAGCACCTTCACACCTTCCTGAACCGCCGGGCGCGCGTTGATCGCATCGAGCCAGCGCTTGACGTTGGGATACCCCTCGATAGGCACTTCCTGGCGTTCCCAGCCGCGCATCCAGGGATAACAGGCGATATCCGCAATCGTGTAGGCATCACCCGCCAGATACTCAGTTGCGCCGAGCCGCTTGTCGGCGACGCCGAACAGGCGCTTGGTCTCGTTCACATAGCGATTGATGCCGTACTCGATCTTGTCGGGGGCGTAGTTCCGGAAATGGTTCGACTGCCCCATCATCGGACCGATCCCGCCCATCTGCCACATCAGCCACTCCATGGTGGCGTAGTGGCCGGCCGGGTCGCCGGCCAGGTCCGGCATGAACTTCCCGGTCTTCTGAGCCAGGTAGTAGAGGATAGCGCCGGTCTCGAAGATCGAGATCTCCTCGCCGCCCGGCCCGTCCGTGTCGATGATCGCGGGAATGCGGTTGTTGGGGCTGATGGCCAGGAAATCGGGCTCGAACTGATCGCCCTCGCCGATATTCACCGGAATGATCTCGTGCTCCAGCTCGCACTCGACAAGCATGATGTGGACCTTGTGTCCGTTTGGCGTCGGCCAGCTGTAGGCGCGGATCATGTCTTTCCTCCGGTTTGTCTTCAGTCGAACACCGCAACGCCGCGCTGCACGGCCGGGCGGCCCCGGATCTCGTCGAGCCAGCGCTTCACATTGACCAGCCCGTCGAGACTCTGCCCCTGAAACTCATGGGTGCGCAACCAGCCATAGTTGGCGATGTCGGCGATCGTGTATTCGTCGCCCGCTAGGTAACGGGTCTCGGCCAGGCGGCGGTCGGCAACATTGTAGAGCCGGTCCATTTCCTCGGCGTAGCGCTTGATGCCACAGGACACCTTCTCCGGCGCAAAGTTGCGAAATTTGCCGTTCTGTCCAAGCATCGGACCGACACCGCCCATCTGCCACATGAGCCACTCCATAACGGCTAGCCGGCCGAGCGGATCGGCGGCCGCATCAGGGATGAACTGCCCCGTCTTGTCGGCCAGATAAATCAGTATGGCACCGGACTCGAAGACACTGACCGGTGCACCGGTCGGCTCCTCCTCATCGACAATTGCCGGAATTTTGTTGTTAGGGCTGATCTTCAGGAATTCGGGCTTGAATTGGTCGCCATCGCCGAAGTTGATGCGGTGCAGCTCATAATCGAGCCCGCACTCCTCGTGCATGATGTGCAGCTTGTGCCCGTTGGGGGTCGGGGCGGAATAGGCATGTATCATCTGGATCGGTCCCGTCGAATAGAGTTGCTTCGAAGGGAGTAACTAGGCGGCTTCGCGCGCGGCAACCGGGGCCGGCCCCGCGTCAGGCATTCAACGGACCGCAACCTCCTCGCCGGTCTCCGCCGAATGCACGATCGCCTGCAGGATTTCCACATTGTGCAGCAGCTGATCGCGGGTGAAACGATATTCCCCTTGGCCCAGGACGGCATTGGCCCACTGATCCAGATTGTCGCGCACCACGTTCTGGGCCTGGAAGGTCTGGATCGTGAGTTCCTCGTCAAGCCAGCGCGTGGTGAGCGTGGCGGGTTCGGGAATGTCGACGTTCGAATTCTCCCGCGCCTCACCCCAGCCATTGTCTCCGAAGACCTTGATGGAGCTGTGAAACGGGGTCGACGCGATATTGCACATATAGCCCGTGACACCGCTTTCGAACGTGAACTGCACGGCCACCATGTCGTCGCCGGGAAACTTGGCCGACCGGTCCGCCGTCGTCGCCCGCAGCCGCGCGACCGGCCCGGCCATCGACTGAAAATAATCGGTGATGTGCACACCCAGGGCGGTCAGCGTGCCGAGCGGCGCCTGCTTGGCATCCTTGCGCCAGCCCGACGCCACCGCCTTGGTAAAGTTGTTGTGGGACCAGTTGCACTCGATATGGATGAGGGTCCCGAAGTCACCGCCATCCAGATGGGTCTTCAACTGTTCCAGTGCCGGCTCGAAACGCCGTTCGTGGCCGATGCCGATGGCCCCGAGGCCCGCCTTGTCGCAGGCCTCCAACATCTGCTTCGCCGAATCCGCGGACAGGGAGAACGGCTTTTCGCAGAAGATCTGCTTGCCCGCCGCGGCGGCGGCGAGAACCTGTTCCTCGTGCAACGCGTGGGGCGTGACCAGGATGACGGCATCGATCCCGTCATCCGCGAGCACGTCCTCGTAACTGTCGCCGACGACCAGGCCGTGAAGCGCAGCGAAGTCGCGCACGCCGTCGAGGTCGATTTCGACACCGCGTTTAACGGCGATAGTCTCGCTGTCGGCGAGGCTGGTGACGATCTGCTTGCCCCACCAGCCAAGCCCGACCACGGCCGCATTCAGCATCGAACCCTCCCTCTGCCGGCCGGGCCTAGAGCCCGGTCTGGGTGATCAGCTTGTGGTTGAGATAGGCCTCGATGGCCTCGGACCCGCCCTCGGAGCCGTAGCCCGAATCCTTGACCCCGCCGAAATGGGTCTCGATCAGGCCGAGCCCGTGATGGTTTATCGAGACCATGCCGCTTTCGAAGGCCGCGCCGATGGCGTCTACCGTCTTGGCGGACTTGGTGTAGGCATAGGCGGCCAGGCCGTAATCTAGCCGGTTCGCCTCTTCCACGACTTCGTCGAAATCCGTGAACGGCATGATCGGCGCGACGGGGCCGAACGGCTCCTCGTTCATGATGCGGGCATCCATCGGCACGTCGGTCAGGACCGTCGGCTCGAAGAAGTAGCCCTTGTTGCCCTTGCGCCCGCCACCGGTGTGGACAGTCGCACCCTTGCTGACGGCATCGCTCACGAAGCCCTCGATCGCGTCGACCCGGCGATCATGGGCCAGCGGGCCCATCTTGGTGTCCGGCTCCAGCCCATCGCCGACAGGCAGCGTCGAGGCCATCTCGGTGAAACCCTCCACGAAGCGGCCATAGTGCTTCTCGTGGACCAGGAAACGTGTCGGCGACACGCAGACCTGGCCGGCATTGCGGAACTTGTTGGCGGTGAGCACCTTGAGTGCCACCTCGACATCCGCATCCTCGAACACGATCGCCGGCGAGTGACCGCCCAGCTCCATCGTCACCCGCTTCATGTGCTCGCCCGCCATGGCGGCGAGCTGCTTGCCAACCGCGGTCGAGCCGGTGAAGGTGATCTTGCGGATCGTGCGGTGGGGAATGAGATATTCGGAGATCTCGGCCGGGATGCCGTAGACCAGATTGACGACGCCGTCAGGCAGACCCGCATCGACGAAGCAGCGCGCCAGTGCGGCACAGCTCGCCGGGGTTTCCTCCGGTCCCTTCAGGATTATGGAGCAGCCTGCGGCGACCGCGCCGGAGACCTTCCGTACCGCCTGGTTGATCGGGAAGTTCCAGGGCGTGAATGCCGCCACCGGTCCGACTGGTTCCTTGACGATCAACTGGGTCACGCCGCCCATGCGCGCGGGAATCACGCTGCCATAGGCGCGCCGGGCTTCCTCGGCGAACCAGTCGATGATGTCGGCGCCGAACAGGGTCTCGATCTTCGCCTCGCCCAGAGGTTTGCCCTGTTCCATGGTCATCACGGTGCCGATCTCGTCGGCGCGCTCGCGCACCAGGTCGGCGGCCTTGCGCATCAGCTTGTAGCGGTCGAAGGCCGAGACCTGTTTCCACTCGCGGAATCCCTTCTCGGCCGCTTCCAGTGCAACATCCAGATCCGCAATGCGTGCGTGCGCCACATTGCCGATCGGATCGCCCGTCGCCGGGTTGATCACGTCGATGGTCTCGCCGTCTGCGGCGGGCTGCCACTTGCCGTCAATGTGGAGTTCGGTGTTCGGATAAGCGTTGGTCATGGCCTTGTTCCCAGGAGTATCGGTTGGCTCTGTGTCTGATCCCGGCGCATTCGCCGGTAGGCCATACCTGTCCCGCATTCCGGCCCGGGGTTCAAGGCCCCGAAGGGAGATTTTGCCGCTTCACGCGGCCACAAATCCCTCCAGGCGCTGACGGATCAGCGCCTCCGCATCGCCCATGATGCGGTCGATCAGCTCCTGGCAGGTCGGGATGTCGTCGATCAGGCCGGCCACCATGCCGCAGGACCACGCACCGGCGTTCATGTCTCCGTCGATCATCACCTTCGGGTAGACACCCGCCACTTCCTTCTCGATATCCTCGAACTTGATGTGGGCGCCGCTCTCGCGTTCCTTCTCGAGGATCAGCTCGACGGCGTCGTTGGTCAGCACCCGTTCGGTGTTGCGCAGGGGGCGCATCACCAGGCGCGTGTCCAGCTCGCTTGCCGCCACGATCGCCGCCTTCACATTGTCATGAACCGGCGCTTCCTTCGTGGCGATGAACCGCGTGCCCATGTTCATGCCGTCGGCCCCCATGGCAAGCGACGCCACCAGCGAGCGCGCATCGGCCATGCCTCCCGACGCGACGAACGGAATCTCCAGTTCGTCTGCCGCCCGTGGCAGTAGGATCATATTGGGGATGTCGTCTTCACCCGGATGACCGCCACATTCGAAACCGTCGACGGAGACGGCGTCACACCCAATCTCCTGTGCCTTGATGGAGTGGCGCACATTGGTGCATTTGTGGATCACCGTGATCCCGTTGTCCTTCAGCATCGGGAGCCACTCGACCGGGTTGTTGCCCGCGGTCTCGACTACCTTCACGCCGCCATCGATGATGGCCTGCACATATCCTGGATAGTCCGGGGCCTTGAGGATCGGCAGGAAGGTCAGGTTCACGCCGAAGGGCTTGTCGGTCATATCGCGGCAGCGGGCGATCTCGTTGGCCAGGTCTGCCGGCGACTTCTGGGTGAGCCCGGTGATGACGCCCAGCCCGCCGGCGTTCGAGACAGCCGCGGCGAGCTCCGCGAAGCCCACATAGTGCATGCCGCCCTGGATGATCGGATGCTCGATGCCAAACAGCTCGGTGATTCTTGTCTTCATGTCGTTTGTTCCCCTTTGCCCCGATGAATCCGCGGGGAATGGACGGCGTCAGCACTGTTCCCGGCACCGCCTCACAAACTGAGACAAAAACGAACGCGTTCAGTCGGGACAGCGTCCTAGCCCTGGAACGCACCCGCAAAGTCTCGCGCGAAATCCGCCGGCGTGCGCGGCGCGTGGCCGGAAAGCTCTGCAATCAGGTCATTGCCATAGCTGACCATCTCACCGTTTGCCGCCATGCCCATCAGGGTCGACTGGTGATCGACCAGCCAGTCGGGCATGCCGCGTTCCTTCATGGCGCCGACAGCGCCCTCCATAGGCACGGTGACAAAGGCGATTTCCTTGCCGATCGCCTCGCCGATCGCCGCCACGGCCTCGGCCGGGACGACATTCGGACCCGACAGCTCATAGGTCTGGCCGGCATGTCCGTCCGATGTCAGGACGTTCGCGGCAACGTCGGCCGTGTCGCGCACATCGATCATGCCCAGCGGCACGTCAGCGGGCAGCGGCATCATCACCTTGCCCATGCCCTTGATCATCTCGGCCATGTTCAGGAAGTTCTGCATGAAGAAGCCCGGCCGCAGCATCGTCCATTCCAGGCCGCTCGCCTTGATCGCCTCTTCCAGTTCCCAGTGGCCTCGGCCGATCATCGCGGGCGAAGCCTCCTTGGTGATGAAGGAGCCGCCGGACAGCTTGACGATGTGGCCGACGCCGGCCGCCTTGGCCGCGTTCACCGCATTCATCTGCTGCTCGACCATCACCGGGCTGTGGCCCGACAGCAGAAACAGCTTGTCGCAGCCCTGGAGCCCGGCCTCGAGGCTGGCCGCATCGGCGAGATCCGCCTGCACCATTTCCACATCGCCGCCCAGCTTCTCCGCCGCGGCGGCCGTGTCACGCACGAGGCAGCGGAAGTCCGCGCCCTTTTCCTTGAGTGCCGCGACGAGCGCGCGGCCGGTGGAGCCTGTCGCTCCGATCACACCGATCATGTCCCTGTTCCCTTCAATCCTTTGGCTTTACCAGAGGCGAGGCAGTCAGATAAACCACCATACGGTACCGAATGGAAGTATACATGGGTAACTTATGCGTGGGGTCAAGGGGTCTTAGGTGAACCAAGCCAGAAGCGCCGACAGGGTCAGCAGCCCGCCAGCGGTGCCGATGACCAGGGACGAGGCCGCGCGGGCCACGTAGACGCCATAGGACTGAGCGATCAGGAACACCATCAGGCCACCGGGCAATGCGGCCGTGATCGTCACCACCGCGACCTCCAGCTCCGTCAGGGTGAAGACGTAGCGCGCCAGGGCGAAAACGATCAGCGGGTGGATCACCAGCTTGACCGCGGCCATAGTGAACGCGTGGTTGACGTTGCCCGCCACCTTGAACCCGGCCAGCACGGCGCCCAGCGCGAACAGCGCGGTTGGTATGGTCGCCTCGGCCAGCATGTCGATGATGACGGCGACAAATCCCGGCATCCCGAGCCGCAGTGCCGACCAGACGAGACCCGCGGCAATGGCGATGATCACCGGGTTGGTGACGATCATGCGCCCGATCATCCGCAGGGTTGCGGTCCATCCGATGGCGCCGGTCTGGTCTAAATCGTGGAGCACGAAGAACAGGGTGGCGAAGACCAGCGAGTGGAAGGTGATGATCACCATCAGTGGCACCAGGCCCGCCTCGCCGAAGGCCGCAAACACCAGCGGGATCCCCAGAAGCGACGTGTTGGCGAACATGCAACCCATGGCGAAGGAGGCCTGCTCGCCGCCGCGCAGGCCGAACACGCCGCGCCCGAACACCATGGCCGCGCCCAAAAGGGCGAAGGAGCCCAGGTAATAGGCGTAGGCCACGTCGAAATTGAGGGTCTCGAGCGGCGCCGATCGCACGATGGTGCGGAACAGCAGCGCCGGCACCGCGACATACAGGACGAAATTGTTGAGACCGTCGACCGCGCGTTCGGGAAAAAACTTCGATCGCCCGCCGATCACGCCGAGCGCGATCAGGCCGAAGATGGGCAGGACGATGGGAAGAACGGTGGCCATTTGTCGCGCTCAGCAACCGTCCTGCCGGTTATCCGCCGAGCTTTTCCTGCAGCAGCTGGTTAACCATCTGCGGGTTGGCCTTGCCCTGGGTCGCCTTCATCACCTGGCCCGTGAACCAGCCCGCGACCTTGGTGTTGCCCGAGCGGTACTCGTCGGCCTGATCGGGATTGTCGGCGATGATCTGGTCGACGATGGCGGCAATCTCGCCACTGTCGGAAATCTGCTTCAGCCCCTTTTGCTCGACGATGTCGCCGGCGTCCTTGCCATTGTCGAACATCTCATCGAACACGTCCTTGGCGATCTTGCCCGAGATGGTGCCGTCGGCAATCAGATCGATGAGTCCGCCGAGCTGCTCGGCGCTGACCGGGCTGTCCGCGATCTCCAAATCGTCGGCGTTGAGCCGGCGGAAGAAATCACCCGTGATCCAGTTGGCCGCGGTCTTCGGGTCGCGCCCGGCGCCGTCGGCATCTACGACCGCCTCGTAGAATTCCGCCGTCTCGCGTTCGGCGACCAGCAGTCCGGCATCGTACTCGCCGAGGCCAAACTCGGCGGCGAACCGGGCCGCCTTGGCGTCGGGCAGCTCGGGCAGGCTCGCCTTGATTTCGTCCACGAAGGCCTGGTCCAGCTCCACCGGCAGCAGGTCGGGGTCAGGGAAATAGCGATAGTCGTGGGCCTCTTCCTTCGACCGCATGGACCGGGTCTCGCCCCGATCGGCGTCGAACAGGCGGGTCTCCTGATCGATTGCGCCACCTTCCTCCAGGATCTCGATCTGGCGGCGGGCCTCATAATCGACGGCCTGACGCACGAAGCGAATGGAATTCACGTTCTTGATCTCGCAGCGCGTGCCCAGTTTGTCCCCCGGCCGGCGCACCGACACGTTCACGTCGGCGCGCATGGAGCCTTCCTGCATGTTGCCGTCACACGTACCCAGATAGCGCAATATCGAGCGCAGCTTGGCGAGATAGGCCGCCGCCTCGGCGCCGGACCGGATATCGGGCTTGGAGACGATCTCCATCAGCGCCACACCCGAACGGTTCAGATCGATGTAGGTCCGGTCCGGCAGGCGATCGTGCACCGACTTGCCCGCATCCTGCTCCAGATGGATGCGCACGATGCCGACCTCGAAGCTCTCGCGGTCCTCCAAATCGACCGTCACCCGCCCCTCGCCCACGATCGGGTCGGAGAACTGGCTGATCTGATAGCCCTGGGGCAGATCGGGATAGAAGTAGTTCTTGCGGTCGAAGACAGAGCGCAGGTTGATCGCGGCCTCCAAGCCCAACCCGGTGCGCACGGCCTGGCGCACGGCCTCGATGTTGAGCACCGGCAGCATGCCGGGCATGGCCGCATCGACCAGGCTGACATGGCTGTTGGGCTCACCGCCGAATTCGGTCGAGGCGCCCGAGAACAGCTTCGATTCCGAGACCACCTGGGCGTGGACCTCGAGCCCGATGATAACCTCCCACGGGCCAGTCTCACCCTCGATCAGGTCGCCGGAATTGTGCCCCACGCGAGAAGTGATGTGCCCGGCCAGATGGCCGGGTACGGCGTCTTGGGATGTGTCGGTCGCGTCGCTCATATCGGTATCCAGTCTACCTTACGGCCGTGCATCGAAACCGTCGGCATCTTCCAGCACGCCGGCGGCACGGAACAGGGTCTCCTCGCCGAAGGCCGGCGCGATCAGATGCAGGCCGAGCGGCAACCCGTCGCCCGACAGGCCCGCCGGGACCGAGATCGCGGGCAGACCCGCCATGGAGGCCGGGACTGTGAAGATGTCGTTCAGGTACATGGCGATCGGGTCGTCCATCTTCTCGCCAATGGCAAACGCGGCAGACGGCGTCGTTGGCGTCAGGATGACATCGCAGCTATCCCAGGCCGCGCGGAAGTCATCCGCGATGCGCGTGCGCACCCGCTGCGCCTTCAGGTAATAGGCATCGTAATAGCCCGCTGACAGGACATAGGTGCCGATCATCACCCGGCGCTGCACCTCGTCCCCGAAGCCTTCCGCCCGGGTGCGTTCATATGTGTCGATCAGATTCTCGCCCTCGACCCTGAGGCCGTAGCGCACGCCGTCATAGCGGGCCAGGTTCGACGAGGCCTCGGCCGGGGCGACGATGTAATAGGCCGGCAGGGCGTATTTCGTGTGGGGCAGCGAGATATCGACGATCTCGGCGCCCGCATCGCGCAGCCTGTCGATACCGGTCTGCCACAGCGTCTCGATTTCCGCCGGTGTTCCGTCCATCCGGTATTCCGCCGGCACGCCGACGCGCAACCCGCGAATGTCGCCTGTCATGGCTGCGGTGTAATCGGGCACGGGAAGATCGACGCTGGTCGAATCCTTCGGGTCAAACCCGGCCATGGCGCCGAGCATGAGCGCGGCATCCTGCACCGTGTGGGTCAGCGGGCCGGCCTGATCCAGCGAACTGGCGAAGGCGATGATCCCCCAGCGCGAACACCGGCCGTAGGTCGGCTTCATGCCAACAATGCCGCAGAACGCGCCGGGCTGGCGGATCGACCCGCCCGTGTCGGTGCCCGTGGCACCCGCCGCAATGCGCGCGGCCACCGCCGAGGCAGAGCCGCCCGACGAGCCGCCCGGCACCAGGTCCCTGCCCGCCGCGTCGCCCGAAGCGGCCTTCCACGGATTGAGCGTGGGACCGTAGTGGCTTGTGACGTTCGCCGAGCCCATGGCGAACTCGTCCATGTTGACCTTGCCGAGCATCACCGCACCGGCGTCCCAGAGCTGTTGAGTGACGGTCGATTCATAGGGTGGCGCGAAACCCTCAAGGATATGGCTGCCCGCGCTCGACAGCACGCCTTCGGTGCAGAACAGGTCCTTGATGGCGAGCGGGATGCCGTCGAGCGGTCCCGCCGCCGCGCCCTTCGCGCGCCTGGCGTCCGAGGCATCGGCCATGGACCTGGCCTGCTCGGGCGTTTCCGCGATATAGGCATTGAGGTCGCGCGCACCTTCCATCGCCGAGAGATAGGCGTCGGTCAGTTCGCGCGCGGTGAACTCGCCGCTTGCCAGTCCCGCGCCCGCTTCGGCGATGGTCAGATCGGTCAGCGCAGCCATCACTCGACCACCTTGGGCACGGTGTAGAACCCGTCATTTGGTTCGGGTGCGTTGGACAACACCGCTTCCTGCAGGTCGCCGTCATTCACGGCGTCGGCGCGAAGCCGCTGCACCATCTCGACCGCGCTGGTCATGGGCTCGACACCATCCGTGTCGACTTCTTCCAGCTGCTCGATCCAGCCGAGAATGTTGTTGAGCTCGTCCGCGAGCGGCGCCAGGTCAGCGTCGTCGACGTGGATTCGGGCGAGCCGCGCTATGCGCCGTACGGTGTCGGTATCTAGGGCCATGGCCGGATGTATCAATTGGTTCGGAAACGGCGCGGAAGCTATCACTCTCGCGATTTTCCTACAATCTCCGCACGTGAATATGGACAGCCGGCGGCGCGCGCGCCTAAACATCTGCCATGGCGATTGTCGAACCCTCGGAGATCAAGGCCGCCCTTGCGCCGCGCACGCGGTTGCTCGGCTTCGACCTGGGCACCAAGACCATCGGCCTGGCCGTTTCGGATTCCATGCTCTCGGTCTCCTCACCACTCGAGACGCTCCGCCGCACCAAGTTCTCCGCCGATGCGGAGAAGCTGCTGGCGCTGATCGCCGAGAAGGAGGTCGGCGGCCTGGTCCTCGGCCTACCCCGCAACATGGACGGATCCGAAGGACCGCGCGCCCAGTCGACCCGGGCATTCGGGAACAACATGGCGGGGAAGGTCGATCTTCCGATCTCCTTCTGGGATGAACGCCTGACGACGGCGGAGGCCGAGCGCGTGCTGATCGAGCAGGTCGACATGAACCGCAAGCGCCGCGGCGAGGTGATCGACAAGATAGCCGCCTCGATCATCCTGCAGAACTTCCTCGACTTCCTGCGGAACGTCTGATGGACGCTGGCGACACCGATTTCCCCGCGGTTCTGATCGGCCCGTCGGGCGCGAAGTTTGCGATCCTGATGGGAATCATGTGCTTCATGACCGGCGGTGCATTCTGGGTGGTGCTGCGAATCCTGACCGGCACAACGTTTCAATCGGCCGCACTGCTGCCCCTGCTCATCTGTGGCGTCGGCGGGCTCGTCAGCGCCGTCTGGATGCTGCTCAGCCTTCATGCCCGCCTGTATGGCCAACCGCGCCTGCGCATTGACGCCACCGGGATCGCCGATCCGTCAGACCGCTGCAGCATGGGTGCGATTGCGTGGAGCGAGATACGCGGCATCCGGGCAGTAGAACGCAAGCAAGTCGTCTCCCTGACCGTCACCGACAAGCCTGCCGTGCTGGCCCGGATGCATCCGCTTCGCCGCATCCTGATCAGGTTCGATTCCGTGTTCGCGCCCCAGGTGATCAAGTTATACACGTGGCGGCTGGATATCACCCGCGAGGACCTGTTCCATCTGCTGGTGCGCTATCACAAGCAGTTCGGTGAGCCCGTCGCATGAGCCGCAAGACCGACGAATTCCCCGAAGTCATCGTCTATCCCGCCATTTGGAAGACACTCAGCAACGTGCTGGGTTCGCTCATGTTCGTCGGCGCGGGATATGTCTTCGCCATCAACCCCGATACAAACGCCCGCCTGATCGGTATCGCCGCCATCATCGTGTTCGCCATCACCGGGGTCTATGCAACCTGGCGCCTGATCGTGCCCACCCCGGTCATCGTGGTGAACCGGGACGGAATGTTCGACAACGCCTCGATGTTCGCAGTCGGCTGGATCGAATGGTCCGAGATCGAGCGGATTGAGCCGAAGCGAACCTATCTCGTCCGCCTCATCTGCATCGTTCCCCATAACCGTGAGACCATCTTCGCGCGGGTGCCGCCCCTGCGACGGCTAGCGATACGGATCAAGGCTGCGTTCGCCAACGCGCCAGTCAACATCCCCGGCGCCTTTCTCGGACGCCAGCTCGACCAGGTCGAAGCGCTGATAGATCGCTACTTCACCGAATTCGGGAACTAGGCCTCGAGCTCCGGGCCACGGATCTCGGCCAGATGGCCGAGCCTCACGTAGATCGTGCAGCCCTTCTCGCTGAACGGTGCGTGGCGCGAGCCACCTCATCGCCCACCCGATCGAGCATGCGCCGGTCAACTCCTGGGAGCGGAGAGGGAAGCCAGGCGAGGCCCAGCGTGTCGATGACGGCGCGTTCGGAGAAATCGGCGTTCAGTTCCATACGGTGTCTCCCTTAAATGGAGATACGTCACCGGCCGCGGGAATCAATCCCAGACCTTCCAGGGCGCTTCGCCTGCGTCCCAAAGGGATTCGAGAGATTTCTTTTCGCGCAACGTGTCCATCGGTTGCCAAAATCCCTCATGGCGCCAGGCCGCAAGCTCTCCGGCCGCCGCCATGTCGTTGAGCGGCTCCTGTTCCCATAGGGTCGCGTCACCTGCGATCAGTTGCATCACGCTCGGTTCGCAGACAAAAAAGCCGCCATTGATGGTGCCACCGTCACCGCGGGGTTTTTCCACGAAGCGGCTCACCCGGTCGCCTTCGATCTCCGCAGCGCCAAAACGGCCCGGCGGCTGTACTGCCGTCATGGTGCAACGCGCACCTTGCGCCTGGTGGAACGCGATGCTGGCGGCGATATCTACGTCCGATACCCCGTCTCCATATGTGAGGCAGAAGCTCTCACCGTCCAGATGATCCGCGACACGCCTGACGCGCCCACCTGTCTGTGTATCGTCGCCGGTGTCGACCAGGGTGACGGACCATGGCTCGGCAGCGGTGTTGTGGTAACAGATATCGTTCCGGGCCAGATCGATCGTTACATCGGCGGAATGGAGCACGTAGTTCGCGAAATACTCCTTGATCATGTAGCCCTTGTAGCCGAGGCAAATCACGAAATCGGTGATCCCGTGATGGCCGTAGAGCTTCATGATGTGCCAGAGAATCGGCCGCCCGCCGATCTCGATCATCGGCTTGGGCCGCAACTCGGTCTCCTCGGCCAGGCGCGTACCGCGCCCGCCCGCCAGTATAACCGCTTTCATTGCCCAGCAACTCCTTGGCAGCCCGGTTCCGCCCTTGCCTTCTAGCAGAGCGCCGGTTGCACCGCCACATATCCACCGCCTTCTGCGGCGCCCGCGCAACAACGCCTTGCAATTCCGTGAGTCTCGTCCCTATATTCCCGCTTTAATGACTGCCGCCCCGACAGGCCTCTCCGCTCAAACTCAGCCAGCGGAATTCCGGTTTCCACATCGTCATCTTTTGGGCATCCAGGATCTCTCCCCGGACGAGATCACATATCTGCTCGACCTGTCCGATAAATACGCCGAACACAATCGCGCCCGCGGCCCCAAATACGACCTGATGCGCGACAAGATTCTGATCAACCTGTTCTTCGAGGAGTCGACGCGCACCCGGACCAGTTTCGAGCTGGCCGGCATGCGGCTGGGTGCCGATGTCATCAACATCTCGGTCGCGAACTCCTCGATCAAGAAGGGCGAGACCATCGTCGATACCGCGATGACCCTGAACGCCATGCATGCCGACGCTCTGGTGGTCCGCCATTCCAACGCCGGAGCCGTGGCCCTGCTGTCGGAGAAGGTCAACTGCGCGGTCATCAACGGCGGCGACGGCAGCCACGAGCACCCGACACAGGCATTGCTGGATGCGCTGACGATCCGGCGGCGCAAGGGCTACCTGCAAGGCCTGCTGGTCGCCCTGTGCGGTGACGTCGCCCACAGCCGGGTCGCGCGGTCGAACATCTACCTGCTGCAAACCATGGGCGCGCGCGTCCGGGTCATCGCTCCGCCCACCCTGGTGCCCTCCTCGATGGAGCGGCTCGGGGTCGAGGTCTTCCACGACATGCGCGCTGGGCTGGAGGATTGCGACATCGTCATGATGCTCCGCCTTCAGCGCGAACGCATGGAGGGCTCGTTCGTCCCGTCCGTACACGAGTATTTCGAGTTTTACGGCCTCGACTACAACAAGCTGCAGCACGCCAAACCCGACGCGCTGATCATGCATCCGGGGCCGATGAACCGCGGGGTCGAGATCGATTCCGATGTCGCCGACGATATCGACCGGTCGCTGATCCGCGAGCAGGTCGAAATGGGGGTCGCCGTCCGGATGGCTTGCCTGGATGTGTTGACCCGCGAAAGGTTCGTGACCGCAAAATGAGTGGCAAGGTCGCCTATATCAACGCCCGGGTTGTCGACCCGGCGTCCGGACTCGATACGCCCGCCAGCGAATCCGGCGGCGTACTGGTGGACGGCACGCGGATCGCTGCAATCGGACCCGGCATCTTCAACGGCGGGCAACCCGCCGATGCCGTGATCGCCGATTGCGATGGCGCCGTCCTGGCGCCCGGTCTCGTCGACATGCGGGTGGATTTCTGCGAACCGGGCTCGGAGCACAAGGAAGACATCGAAAGCGGCAGCCGGGCAGCCGCCGCCGGCGGCGTTACCGCCGTGGTCACCCTTCCGGACACCGACCCGGTGATTGACGACGCCTCGGTGCTCGAATTCGTGGCCCGCCGGGCCCGTGATGTGAAACTGGTCAAGGTCTTTGCCTACGGCTCGGTCACACGCGGGGCAGGAAGCGACGAGATCGTCGAAATGGGACTGATGAAGCAGGCCGGCGCAGTGGCCTTCACCAACGGCCGCAATGCCGTTGCCAATGCCAAGACGCTTTCGCGAGCCTTGAAGTATGCGCTCGCGTTCGACGCCCTGGTCGTGCAGCACGCCGAAGAACCGGCGCTCGCCAATGGCGGTGTCATGCAGTCAGGCGAGCTGGCGACCCGGCTCGGCCTGCCCGGGATACCGCGCGAGGCAGAGACGATCATGCTCGACCGCGACATCGCGCTGGCACGCATGACCGGTGGCCGTTACCACGCCGCCCATGTCTCGACGGCCGAGGGGGTGGACCGTATCCGCGCCGCTAAGGCGGACGGCCTGCGCGTGACCTGCGACACGGCACCGCCCTATTTCGCGCTCAACGAGCTGGCGGTCGGGGAATACCGGACATTCGCCAAGCTCTCGCCGCCCCTGCGCAGCGAAGAGGACCGCCAGGCGATCGTTGCCGGGCTGGCCGACGGCACGATCGATTGCATCGCATCGGACCATTTCCCGCAGGACCAGGAGGCTAAGCGCCTGCCTTTCGAGCTGGCCGAGTTCGGGGCCGCCGGCCTGGAGAGCCTGCTCGCGCTGACGCTTGAGTTGGTGCACAACGGCCACCTGGAGCTGCCCGCCGCCTTGGCCAAGGTCACCGTGCGGCCGGCCGAACTGCTCGACCTGCCCGTCGGCCGGCTCTATGCAGGCGCACCCGCCGATCTCGTGCTGTTCGATCCGGACCGACCGACGCGGATCGAACCGGACCGGTTCACATCGAAGTCCAAGAACTCGCCCTTCGACGGACGCCTCGTTCAAGGTCAGGTGATCCAGACGGTCGTGGACGGCCGAACCATCTATACTGCCGACGACTAACCCCAACGCCGGAGGCAAGCGTGGTCGAAGAAGGCGCCAGTCCCATCCTATTCTACTGGGGCATCTTCCAGGCGACATTCTCGATTCCTGACTGGAAGAACCTGGTCTATGGCTGGCAGGTCTTCCTGCCGCCGATCATCGGGGCCTATCTAATTGGCAGCATTCCCTCCGGCCTGATCCTGGCCCGGCTGGCGGGCAAGGGCGATCTTCGGCAGATCGGTTCGGGCAATATCGGCGCCACCAATGTGCTGCGCACTGGCAGCAAGAAGCTGGCCGCGGCAACGCTGCTGTTCGATGCGGCCAAGGGCTACGCCGCCGTGTTCGTGTTCTACTTCTATTTCGGGCCCGACGTTACCTTCTTTGCCGCGATCGCCGTGGTTGTCGGACACCTGTTCCCCGTCTGGCTCAAGTTCCGTGGCGGCAAAGGCGTGGCGACAACTCTTGGCGTGCTCCTCGGCTTGGCCTCGCTGGCCGGTCTCGCCACCATTGCCACATGGATCGCGGTGGCCGTGATCTTCCGCTACTCCTCCCTCGCCGCCCTGGTCTCCATCGCATTGTCACCCGTCTATGGCTGGTATCTGGGTGAACCGCAGGTCGGCGGCATCGCAATCTTCCTGGCGATCCTGGTCTGGATCCGCCATGCGGCAAACATTCGCCGTCTGCTACGCGGCGAGGAAACCCGGATCAAGCTGAAGCGGACCGGCACCGAAAGTTGACCCCCAGGGTTGCCGGGGTTCATCCTCGCACCCGTGAAGGTCAAACCGATTTCCGATACCGAGCGGCGCCATCGCCTGCGCCTGATCCGGACCGAGACCGTCGGACCGGTCACCTGGCGTGAACTGATGGGTCATTTCGGCAGCGCCAGCGACGCACTTGCTGCGCTTCCCGATATGGCCGGTGGTGCGGGCAAACGCCGTATCCGGCTCCATGAGGTCGATGAAGCCACACGAGAGCTGGAGCGTCTGCAGGACCTGGATGGCCGCGCGATCACACTAGGTGAACCCGATTATCCCGCAGCCTCGCGGCCATCGACGACGCACCCCCGCTCATCGCGTTGCGTGACAAATCGGAGACCCTCCATCGCACCGGTGTCGCGATCGTGGGCGCACGAAACGCATCAGCCAATGGACGGCGGATCACCGAGATGCTGGCGTGCGAACTGGGAACCGACCCCGAAATCGCGGTGGTCTCGGATCTTGCCCGCGGGATCGACACGGCTGCACACCAGGGAACCCTGACCGGACACGGTCAGACAATTGCCGTGATGGCCGGCGGGGTCGAGTTCGTCTATCCGCCCAGAAATGACGAACTTTATGAACGGATCCGGCAAACCGGCGCGATCGTCAGCGAAATGCCGCCGGGCCTGAAACCGCAGGCGCGGCTTTTCCCGCGGCGCAACCGAATCGTTTCGGGCTTGTCCCTCTGCGTCGTCGTGGTCGAAGCCGCACAGCGTTCGGGCTCCCTGATCACCGCGCGCATGGCCAGCGAACAGGGCCGCAGCGTCCTCACTGTCCCCGGCTCACCGCTTGATCCACGCGCGTTCGGCGCCAACCGGCTGATCCGTGCAGGCGCGACCCTGGTCCGCAATGCCGAGGGTGTTTTCGAGGTCGTCCGCCCCATGATCGGCGTGCCGTCGAGTGTGTCCCGCACCCCCGATCACCACCCGCAAGAGGCTGTTCTGGAGCTCGATATCACCGGTACCGGAGAGCGCGAAGCGGTGATTTCCTATCTCAGCCCGGAGCCCGTCGCGGTTGACGAAATCGTGCGGCGGTGCCAAATAGCCGCCGCTGTCGTGCGGACGATCCTCCTGGAACTGGAGTTGGCGGGTCGCCTGGAACGGCATCCGGGCAATCGCGTTTCGGCCTGTTGACGATTATTTAACCGTGCGCGAGCGTCCCTTCTGTTTCACTGAAGGTTAAGCGAAACCCCCCTTACATGAACGTTGTCGTCGTCGAATCGCCGTCCAAGGCCAAAACCATCAACAAGTATCTGGGTGATGCCTACACCGTGCTGGCATCCTATGGACACGTCCGCGACCTACCACCGAAAGACGGATCGGTACGCCCGGACGAAGACTTCGAGATGGACTGGGCGGTGGATGACCGTTCGGAAAAGCAGATCAAGGCGATTGTCGATGCCCTCGACGGCGCCGAGACCCTCTACCTCGCCACCGACCCAGACCGCGAGGGCGAGGCCATTTCCTGGCATATCGAACAAATGCTGCGCGAGCGCGGCCTGCTCGAGGATATCGATGTCAAACGCGTCGTCTTCAACGAAATCACCAAGGGTGCGGTCCAGGACGCCTTCAATCATCCGCGTGGACTGAACGACGAGCTGGTCGAGGCCTATCTGGCACGCCGCGCGCTCGACTATCTCGTCGGCTTCAACCTGTCGCCGGTCCTGTGGCGCAAATTGCCGGGATCGCGATCGGCCGGACGCGTGCAATCGGTCGCCCTGCGGCTGATCTGCGAACGCGAGGCCGAGATCGAGGCCTTTAAGCCGCGCGAGTACTGGACCATCGAGGTAGGCCTCGACAGCACCAAGGGCGCGCCGTACCAGGCACGCCTCGTCGAACGGAACGGCCGGAAGCTCGAGCGGTTCGACCTGGCGAACGAGGCGGCGGCAACCGCGGCGAAGAGCGATGTCGAGGCGGCATCGTTCAAAATCGGCTCGATCGAGAAAAAGCGGACCCGGCGCAACCCGCAGCCGCCTTTCACAACATCGACACTGCAGCAGGAAGCCTCGCGCAAGCTCGGTTTCGGCGCGTCCCAGACAATGCGCGTTGCCCAACGCCTATACGAGGGTGTCGAAATCGACGGCGAGACTGTCGGCCTCATCACCTATATGCGCACCGACAGCGTGACACTGAGCCAGGATGCGATCGCGGCAAGCCGTGACCTGATCGACCAGGATTTCGGTGGCGACTATCTTCCCGAAAAACCCAGGGTCTACCGGACCCGGGCGAAGAACGCCCAGGAGGCGCACGAAGCTGTACGGCCGACAGACCTGTTCCGGCGCCCGGCGAGCCTGAAATCCGCACTCGACAGTGATCTGTTCCGGCTCTACGAGCTGATCTGGCGACGCACCATCGCATCGGAGATGGCCGAGGCCCAGATCGACCGGGTGGCCGTCGACCTGCGCTCCGCCGACGGCCAGCTCGCCCTGCGTGCCAATGGTCAGACCATCGCCTTCGACGGCTTCCTCAAGCTGTACCGCGAAGACCGGGACGACCCCTCCAACGGTGAGGGTGAAAACAACGAGAACGACGACGAACGGCGCCTGCCGCCGCTTGAAGAGGGCGAAGCCTCGAACGTCCGCGAAGTGGTGCCCGACCAACACTTCACCCAGCCGCCGCCGCGCTACTCGGAAGCCAGCCTGGTCAAATCCATGGAAGAGCTGGGGATCGGCCGTCCGTCGACCTATGCCTCCATCATCCAGGTGCTGCAGGACCGCAAATACGTCCAGCTTGATCGCAAGCGGTTCGTGCCGGAAGACCAGGGACGCCTCGTCACCAGTTTCCTGAGCAGTTTCTTCGAACGCTACGTCCAGTACGACTTCACCGCGCAAATGGAAGAGCAGCTCGATGATATCTCGGGCGGACGCATCGACTGGAAAGCCGTGCTCCGGGAGTTCTGGCGCGACTTCTCGGCCGCCATCGAGGGCACGGCAGAGTTACGCGTACGCTCCGTGCTGGACGCGCTGGACGAGGAACTGGGCCCACACTTCTTCCCGACCCGTGAGGACGGCACCGATGCCCGTGTCTGCCCCGCCTGCAGCGAGGGCCGGCTCGGCCTACGAATCGGCAAACACGGCCCCTTTGTCGGCTGCTCGAACTATCCCGAGTGCAAGTACACCCGCAAGCTGGCCGTCGATGGCGGTGACGACGAAACGGCGGACCTTGCCAACGGACCGCGCGAGCTCGGGCTCGACCCGGAAACGGGCAAGGACGTCACCCTCCGCAAGGGCCCCTACGGGCTTTACGTGCAGCTCGGCGAGCCCGAGGGAGAAGGCAAGAAGGCAACCAAGCCGAAACGGTCCTCGATCCCCGACGGCTACACGCTGGACGAGATCGACCTTGCGCTAGCGCTCAGCCTGCTGGCGCTGCCGCGCGATATCGGCCCCCACCCGGAAGACGGCGTGGTGATCCAGGCGGGTCTGGGCCGCTATGGTCCCTATGTGAAACATGGCACGGTCTACGCATCCCTTCCCGAACCCCGCGAAGTATTGACGGTGGGCCTGAACCGGGCCGTGACCGTGCTCGCCGAAAAAGGGAAAGGACGGCGCGGTCGTGCGGCGCCCTTGAAGGAGCTTGGCAATCATCCCGATGATGAGAAGCCCATCGCGATCTATAACGGCCGCTACGGCCCGTACGTGAAACACGGCAAGATCAACGCGACCATCCCCAAGGATATGGATCCGGAGAGCGTGAGTGTCGAACAGGCCCTCGAGCTGATCGCCGCCAAGGCCGCGAAGGCCAAGACCAAGAAGGCGCCGGCCAAGAAAAAAACCGCCGCGAAGAAGAAGACGACCAAAAAAACCGCTGCCAAGAAAAAGCCGGGCGCCAAAAAGGCCGATACTGCGCCCAGCGCAGATTAGCGGCCGCGCTTGGCAAAACGCAGACCCAACGCGACGGAAACCGGCGGCCTTCCGGACGCCGACGATATTGTCGAACTTCTCAAGAGTTCCAACGAGGCCTTGCCGACCCGCGAAATCGCTCGCGCCTTTGCCATCAAGGGCGCACAGCGCACGGAGCTGCGGCACCGGCTTCGCGAACTCCAGGACAGCGGGCGCATCGAGCGAGTCCAGGGCCGTAGATGGCAGATTGCCGATGCAATGCCGCTGGTCGTCGTCCTCGAGGTCGTCGGCATTGACGACGAAGGTGAGCTGCGGGTCCGGCCCGCCGAATTTGCCGCGGACAGCCCTCTTCCCGAGATCGAGGTTCTGCCGGTCCCGCGCAGCATGGCGGCCCCGGGGCCCGGCGACCGCTTCGTCGCCAGGATGTCGCCGCGCGGCGACAATCGTTATACCGCCAAGCCCCTTCGGGGCGCGCAGAGCGAAGCCGAGACGGCGATCGGGCAATTCCGTGTCGGTCCCGACGGGGGCCGCATCGTGCCGCTCGAACGCGGCCGGCGCGACGAGATGTCGGTGGCGCCCACCGGCAACGCCGATGCCGCGGATGGCGATCTTGTGGTCATCGAATTGCTGCCTGCCCGGCGACAAGGCCTGTCCCAGGCGCGCATCGTCGAGAATATCGGCGCCGGCGACGCCCCTGGCGCGATCAGCCGGATAGCCATTCAACGCGCCGGAATCCCTGACCATTTCCCCGATGCCGTGATCTCCGAAGCCGAATCTGCCCAACCCCCGTTTTTGGGGACCCGCACCGATTTGCGCGACGTCCCGCTGGTCACCATCGACGGCGCCGACGCACATGATTTCGATGATGCGGTCTATGCGCAGCCCGACCCCGAAAACCAGGACGGCTGGCACATCATCGTCGCGATCGCTGACGTCGCCGCGTATGTGGGGTCCGGCGGCGCGCTGGACCGGGAGGCCCACCGCCGCGGCAACTCGGTCTATTTCCCGGATCGGGTCGTGCCGATGTTGCCGGAAGCCCTGTCGAACGGTTTGTGTTCCCTGCGTCCCGACGAGGACCGAGCCTGTCTTGCCGCCGATCTGTGGATCGAGGCCGATGGCACATTGCGCCGCCACCGGTTCCGGCGCGCGCTCATGCGTTCGGTTGCCCGCCCCACCTACGAGGAGGTCCAGGCGGCCCGTTACCAGGGTCACGATCCCGTCGCGCCGGGCCATCTGGAACACCTATATGGTGCTTTCGCCGCACTGAGCGAGGGACGGCAGAAACGCGGAGCGCTGGAACTGGAACTGCCCGAACGCAAGGTGATCCTCGGCGATGACGGGACCGTGGCGAACATCGTGCCCGTGCAGCGCCTGGACAGTCACCGGCTGATCGAGGAATTCATGATCGCGGCAAATGTGGCCGCAGCGCGCGAACTGCAGCGGCTGCGGCAGCCGGCCATGTACCGGGTTCACGACGAACCGGATCCTCCAAAGATGGACGATCTGCGCGAGTTGCTGGCGGGATTCGATATCAAACTGGTCCGCGCGGGCACTTCCCGGCCGGCGGATTTCAACCGGATTCTGGAGCGCGTTCGGGGCGAGCCGTTCGAACGCACACTTCATGAACTGGTCCTACGGGCCCAGATGCAGGCCGAATACAGTCCCGACAATATTGGCCATTTCGGGCTCGGTCTGCGCGACTACGCGCACTTCACTTCTCCCATCCGCCGATATGCCGACCTGCTCGTACATCGGGCCCTGATCCGGGGCCTGAAGCTGGGCGATGACGGATTGTCGGCCGACCAGGCCGAGCGGTTCGAAGAACTGGGCGAACACATCTCGAAAACCGAACGCCGGGCCACGCTGGCCGAACGGGATGCTAACGACCGCTACACCGCCGCATTCCTGGCCGGGCACGTGGGGCAGAGCTTCGCCGGGACGATCCGCGGAGTCACCCGCGCCGGCCTGTTTGTCGCGCTGGACGAAAACGGCGCCGAGGGTTTCGTGCCCGCATCCAGGCTGCCGGGCGGACGACCGCGGTTCGACAGCCGGTCCCAGACCCTGGAAAGACCCGGCGGCGGGACCTACCGGCTGGGTGACAATGCCGAGGTGCGGGTTGCGGAAGCCGACGGCCTGCGGGGTTCCGCCCTGTTCGACCTGATGGACGGCGGTGCGGCTGCCGCGCGTCACCGGAAAGCCCCCAGGCGCAAGGGCCGATCGGGGCGCAAACGGCCCGACAAGCGCCGCCGGCGCCGCCGTTAACCATTCGCAACGAGTTTTCGCTAACATGTCACAAACCAAACATCTGCCCTTTACCCGGGCGGATGAGGCGCGATATGTGATTCCCATGAAGTTCTGGAACCGAGCATTTCATCCGACACGGCGCCCACTGCTGGCTGCCGGTGCGCTTGTGCTCGCGGCTTGCGCCCAGATGGCGCCGCCGGGCGATGCCGAATATTCGAACCGCTATAGCAGCGAAATGTTCGGCACCGGCTACAGCTTCATCAGCGACCGGTACATTGAAACCGTATCTCTGCGAAAACTCAGCCTCGCCGGGCTGTCCGGGTTGCGCCAGATCGATTCCAACATCGATATCCGGTCCGTCAACAACGCCATCGAGGTGCAGTATCAGGATCGCACCGTCGGTCAGGTTCGCTCGCCACGAAGCGACGATCCGGAAGCGTGGAGCGAAGCCACCGTCAGCGCCATCGCGATGGCACGCAATGCCTCACCAGTATTGGCCGACGCACGGGCCGAAACCGTTTTCAAGGCGGTCTTTGACGGTGTCGTGCAGCCGCTCGACAAGTTTTCCCGTTACGACGACGCAGAAACAGCATCCGAAAAGCGCGCCTATCGCGACGGGTTCGGCGGAATCGGCGTGACCATCCGCATGGAACAGGACGACGCGCATATCCTCGACGTGAACGAACGCGGGCCCGCGGCGAAGGCCGGGGTGAAGCCGGAAGACAGGATCACCCATGTCGAAGGAAAGGCCATCGCCGGGTGGACCCAGCGGCAACTGGTCGACCATCTGCGTGGACCGGTCAACACGACCGCTGCCTTCACACTTCGGCGTCCCGGAGGAACCAATCCCATCAGCGTCCAGGTCACACGCCGGCATGTGGTGCCTGAAACGGTGAAAATCAGGCGCGAGCAGAACATCGCGATCATCCGCCTCACCGGGTTCAACGTGGAATCCGCAAAGCAGCTTGAACGGCTGGTGCGACGGGAAATGCGCAGCCCCGCCGGACCGCCATCCGGGTTCGTCCTTGATGTCCGGTCGAATCCCGGCGGGCGTCTCGACGTGTCCATCGACATCGCCGACATCTTTCTCGATTCCGGGAACATCATTGTGACCCGTGGCCGTCACCCGGGCAGCCGCCAGGCGTTCGAAGCCTCGGCCGGTGACGTGACCGGTCAGCGTCCCATTGTCGTTCTGATCAATGGCGGGTCGGCATCAGCCTCGGAAATCGTCGCTGCAGCCCTGCAGGATCACGGCCGCGCGGTCGTGATCGGCACCAACTCATTCGGCAAGGGTACGGTTCAATCCGTCCTGCGCCTGCCCAACAATGGCGAGATCACCCTTACCTGGTCCCGGTTCCTGGCGCCGTCGGGATATCAATTGCACGATCTCGGCGTGCTGCCGACCATCTGCACCCATGGCGGCGGAGACACCCAATCCGCCGACGCTCTTGTGCCCGCCGTGCGCGGCGGCGCCAACACTCTGGCGGGACAGTTGGGGACCTGGCGTGCCACCCGCAACAGGGACGCCGCGGAACGTGCCGGGCTGCGCCAGATTTGCCCGTCGGATGGCGGCACCCCCGATGTGGATATCGCCGTCGCACGCGAAATCATTTCGAATACCGGGCTATATGCGTCATTGCTTCGGCAGGCCGACACTGCGGTGGCACGGCGTTAACGACACGCGGCATACATCGCCAACGATCATCTGCCGGACCATCCCCGCTTGACTTGCGACGGGTGGGCGCTATGTTCCCGGCCAGATTCAATACGTCAGGACAAAGGCCATGGCGAAACCCGCTACCATTCTCGTAAAACTCGTCAGCACGGCGGACACGGGCTATTACTACGTCACCAAAAAGAACCCGCGGCAGAAGCCCGAGAAGCTTGAGATGCGCAAGTACGACCCGGTCGTGCGCAAGCATGTGACGTTCAAGGAAGACAAGATGAAGTAGCAGGCCGCCCGACCCGGTGTACCCGGGTCCGTAGCTGAAAAAGCCGCCCAAGGGACGGCTTTTCGTGTTTTAGGGCCTGGGGCGAATTCCTATTCGATGAACTTCTGCACCGTTTCCAGGAAGTCCGAGACTGAAATGGGCTTCGCGATATAGGCCTCGCACCCGCCCTGCCGGATCTTTTCCTCGTCACCCTTCATGGCGAAGGCGGTGACGGCGATCACCGGGATATGCTTCAGGGTGTCGTCTTCCTTGATCCACTTGATGACCTCAAGTCCCGAAACTTCCGGCAATTGGATATCCATCAGCACAAGGTCCGGGTGATGGTCGCGTGCCAGCTGCAACGCTTCCTTCCCGTCCTTGGTGCGCAATGTTTAATAACCCTGCGCCTCCAACAGATCGTGGAATAGTTTCATATTGAGTTCATTGTCCTCGACAATGAGTACAGTCTTTGCCATCCCCGGCCTGACCTCGGTTTGTCTTCATATGTGGTCGGATCAAATGGCCGCAGGCAGTTGCGCAGCCACCCCGTCCCCCGACCGGGCGCGGACTCAACTCGGAAATTGGATAATAATACCGCAAATGTTCATAACTAAGCGTCGGCATGCGCATCGGGATCGATCTGGGTGGAACGAAGATTGAAGGAATCGTGCTCGACGATTCCGGCGATGAAGTCGCGCGCGCGCGCATACCGGCACCGCGTGGCGACTACGCCCAGACACTCCACGCCATCGCCGACGTGATCGAACAGATCGACCTCATGCCCGAGGCTCGGACACCGATCGGAGTCGGTATTCCCGGAACTGTTTCCCCGGCCACGGGCCTGGTCAAGAATGCAAATTCGACCTGGCTGATCGGACAGCCTCTCGATCGCGATCTGGAACGGCAACTCGGCCGACCTGTCCGGGTCGCCAACGATGCGAACTGTTTTGCGATTTCCGAAGCGACCGACGGTGCGGGCAAGGGTGCACGGGTCGTGTTCGGCATTATCGTCGGGACCGGCGTTGGCGGTGGGATCGCGGTCGATGGCGCACTTATAACTGGTGGCAATGCCATCACCGGGGAATGGGGACACACGCCTCTGCCCTGGATGACGGCGGACGAACATCCCGGCCGCAGCTGTTATTGCGGCCAACGCGGTTGCATCGAGACCTTCGTCAGCGGGCCGGCATTCGAACGAGACTTTGTCTACACGACCGGCCGCCCAATGGCGGCAGCGAGTATTGTCGAGGCGGCGGAAGCAGGCGACGGGGACGCCGAGGCAGCGCTCGCGCGGCTCGAGGACCGCATCGCCCGCGGCCTGGCCATGGTCATCAACATCCTCGACCCGGACATCATCGTGCTCGGCGGCGGATTGTCGAATATCGGGCGGCTGTATGACCGGTTGCCGCCACTTGTCGACAGCCATACGTTTTCGGATTCCATCGCGACACCCATCCTCCCTGCCGTCCACGGTGATTCCGGCGGCGTCCGGGGCGCTGCATGGCTCTGGCCCGGCGCGGGAGCCGTGGAATGACCGAGCCCACCAGAAACCCGGCGATCGCGCTCTGCCGCAACTGCACGACCGAAACCGGAGCCGATGCCACACGCTGTCCGGCATGCGGGACGCCGCGCATCCTGGCGCATCCGGAGCTCGGTTCACTGGCAATTGCTCACATCGATTGCGACGCGTTCTACGCCAGCGTCGAGAAGCGCGACGACCCGTCCCTGCGCGACAAGCCCGTCATCGTCGGTGGCGGCCGCCGGGGCGTGGTGTCTGCGGCCTGCTACATCGCTAGAATCAAGGGCGTACGCTCGGCGATGCCCATGTTCAAGGCGCTGAAGCTCTGCCCGGAAGCGACCGTGATCAGGCCCGACATGGAGAAGTACGCCGCCGTCGGCCGCCAGATTCGCGAGATGATGCGGGACATCACCCCCCTGGTCGAACCATTGTCGATCGATGAAGCCTTTCTCGACCTGACCGGGACCGAACGCCTGCATCACGCCGTGCCCGCGGCCTCCCTGATCCGACTGGTCAACCGGGTCGAGCGCGAAATCGGCGTCACCGCCTCGGTCGGCCTCAGCTACAACAAGTTCCTCGCCAAGCTCGCCTCCGATCTCGACAAGCCGCGCGGATTTGCGGTTATCGGCAAGGCCGAGGCCCTGGATTTCCTGGAAAACCTTCCGGTGACACGAATCTGGGGCGTGGGAGCCGCACTGCATCGCAAGCTGACGGCAGATGGGCTGCGCACCATCGGCCACATTCGCACCCAGGACGAGGTCCGTCTCGTCTCGCGCTACGGCGCGATCGGATTCCGGCTGGCGCGTTTCAGCCACGGCGAGGACATGCGCGAGGTCACGCCCCATTCCCTGCCAAAGAACCTGTCGGCCGAGACCACATTCGCCAGCGACATCTCCGACATGGACGAGCTGTTGCGCCGGCTCTGGCCCCTTTGCGAGCGGGTCACCGATCGAATGAAAAAACGTGACCTGGCCGGGCGCACCATTACCCTCAAGCTCAAGACCGCCGCCTTCAAGACCCTGACCCGGTCTCAGGCCCTGCCGGACCCGACCCAGCTGGCAGAAACCCTCTACCGGGGCGCCCTACCTCTGCTCGAACGCGCGGTGGCTGCAGCGCCTCCCGATAGTGGTTTTCGGCTGATCGGTGTGGGTCTGTCGAATTTCGCCGATCCCATAGAGGCGGACCCGCTCGACCTGGCGGATCCCGATGCCGAACAGCGCAAGCGGGTGGAAGACGTGATTGACGAGGTGCGCGGAAAACTGGGGCGCGACGCCATCGGCAAGGGCCGCGCAATCCGTCCCGATCGTTGAGGCCTAGTTACAGGCGGGCAGCGCGATTTCCTCCAGATTGACCAGGGACGCCACCAGCGAGAACTCTCCATAATCGAACTCGAACCGGCGCACGACACCGTTGTCCTGGATGACCTGGGTCATCTCGAATTCCGGTTCCTCGTTCGGCTGGCTGGTGCCGCTATCGCCAAACATTGCTAGGCGAACCGGCCACCATTTGTGGTCGCTGACTTCGCCGAAGCGACGGCCCTCACCCTCCACCGCCGGCCGTGCCTTGCCGAGGATGAGGGAATTCGCAGCCATCGGCGAAATTTCGGGCTGGGAACCGTCGAAATAGTGGTTGAACGAGCGGAAATCGCCTCGCTCGGCGGCCTCAAGCACGGCGATTGTGTGCTCGAACGGAAACACGGTATCTGCCGGCAATTCAACGGACAGACCGCGCGGAACCTGGTAGGTCGCGGTGCCCGGCTGTCCGGGCCCGGGCCGTTCGGCCATGCCCTTGACCTGTTCAACGGTCTCTCCGGCCACGCGAGTCTCGGAATCGAAACTGTACAGCGACCCGTCGAGGGCCTCGAAACTGGTCAGGACGACCTCGGAATTGATCGGATCGCCCTCGCCCGGCGCCATGCTGACGACCAGGCGCTGGTTGGATTCCCACCCTTCGCAGGCGCGGCGCCATTCGGCGACCATGCGCCCGCGCGCATCAACGATATTGGAACTGGGGTCCACACGGCCGATCGTGATCTGATAGAACGCGCGGTGGGAGGCGTGGGCGACGATCGCTTGCGCGGTGTCAGTCAGCAACAGTACGGCGAGAAACGCACCGACCACCCCGCCGTGCGAAATCTTGCATCGGGATCGCTTCATGAACCCATTCTACCCGAAATTCGGGCGAACTCATGAAGCGCGCGATTAGTTTATCGTTTGATCGGCCGAAGCCACCTGCGGACCGATCACACCGGCGCTGCTAACAGTCCCCGGACCGCACGGCGGTGTCCACCGGTCGATATCGCAGATCGTTAGAATCCAGGCGTCCCGGACCCCCATCCGCTGTACCGTCGTCAGAGGCGCATCGACCACGACCCGGTGCCAGGTCTGGCCATCCATCCGCATCGAGCGCACCTGGGCATCGAATTCTGCAAAGCGTTCCGCCTCTTTCCAGGCGTTTGAGATCGACTGGAAGCTGCCGACCACGGAGACAGCGCGCTGTCCGCTGCCGATCGCCGGTGCGGGCGCCCAAAATGCCACCGTTTGAATTTCGGGTTTCACGAATACCGGGCGGGCCTTGGGCGCAGCGGCGACAAACCGGCCGACATCGACCGCAACCGGCTGCAGCTTCGCCGGTGCCGCTGCAAACCCGGCAGCAGGCGCGGTTTCATTCACGTCGACGGTCCCCGGGCCGAAACCCTGGACTAACGCGGCGACCTCGACGGGAACCACGAACGGATCCTCGGGTGTCTCGATAGCGTCGCCCGACTGCCAGTTGTCTCCAGACGGTGCGGCGGCAACCATAATCTGCGGGTTGTCGCCATCGTCGGCATACTCGTCACAAAGCTCCCGCCCCTGGACCACACGCAACAATGCGCAGTCCTTCTGGGCAACTTCGGAAATGGCGTGATCCGAGACGCTCTTGCCCGAGACGATGTAACTGACTCCGTCGAGAGCCCACGACGCCGCCGAAAGAGTCGGCGGCAGCCCGCAGGCGCCAAGAAAAAGGGGTAATCCGATCAGTGCCAGGTTCAATCGCATCGCAAGCCTCCCACAGCTCGGTTCGGAGTGTTACCCACCCCGAGTCGTTTTGCATAGGGCAAAATGAAGAAAAGCCCATAAAATATTATATTCATTGGGTTTCTTAGATTTTACAGAAACGTGCCGTCGGCGGTTTAACCAACAAACCCGCATCAATCCAACTACTTTACACTGGCCAGCTGGACCCGGTGTTAAACAAAAATATTTTTCTATTTTTCAAATAGTTCTGACAATTTCTGAAACGGTGCGGGATCGTCTCCCAACACCATCGATGGATCAGCCGATGTCAAGCACCACATTGCCGATATGCTTGGCCGCCTCGACCATTTCATGGGCCGCGGCGATCTCTTCCAATGGAAAGCGTCCCGCGACCACGGTGGTCAGGGCGCCGTCGGCAAGCATCTTGTTCAGCGCCGCGACACCCTCGTCGCGCTCGGCATCCGTGATCGAATAGACGATGAACCATTTCAGACTAGGGCCTTTGACGATGAAGGCTCCGGCAGGAATTCTGGCTGTCATCTCGTCCGTGCCATAGACGATGGCGGTGCCGCGCGGCGCCAGGATCTGCTCGTAAGTCGGTGCGTTGGCCGAAAGGTTGAGTTCGACGATCCGCTCGACACCCTTGCCGTCCGTGAGGTCTAGGATCCGTGCCGTCAGATCCTCGGTGCGATAGTTCACGACCTCATCCGCCCCGGCTCCACGGACGAACTCCGCCTTCTCGTCGGAACTCACGGTGGTGATGACCCGGGCCCCGTTATACTTGGCGACCTGGATCGCATGGTGGCCGACCGCACCGGCGCCGCCCTGGACCAGGATTGTTTCGCCGGCCACGTCACCGTCGAACATCACCGCCCGGTGTGCCGTAAGGAACGGGATGCCGAAGCATGCCGCCTCGGCCAAATCGGTGCATTCGGGCAGGTCGATGACATACTTGGACTCCGTGCAGATAAATTCTGCCGCCGTCCCGAACGGACGCAGCCACTGTCCGTTCATCAACCAGACCTGTTTGCCGACCCGGCCGGAATCCACGCCATCGCCGACTGCGTCGATGACACCGGCGCCGTCGCTTTGCGGATAGATCAGCGGAAACGGGATGGCACCTCCGCGCCCACGCATGCGCGCCTTCACATCCGAAGGATTGACCCCCGAGGTCGCGAGCCGGACCCGCACCTCACCGGGACCGGGCTCCGGGGTCGGCTGCTCGCCCACCGTCAGAACATCGTTGGCCGCACCAAGTTCACTGTAATAGGCCGCGCGCATCACTGGCTCCCCCGTAAAACGTTTCGTGACCCACGATATAGGTCAGCCTGTCGCACAAGGCCATCGCGGGAATGAATCCCGCCAGGTTAGGCGCCGTCCGGCGCCCTGTTCCTGCTGCGGCTATTCCGGCGCTGGCGCAGCTTCTCCTTGAACGGCCACTGACACAACTCCCAGGCCGCCCAACCGAGCGCCAGGCCCGCCAGGGCATAGACCAGCCCGGCACTGTCCAGGGGCAGGCCCGGCGTAAAACCATGGGCCGTCGCCGACATGATGTCCCGGTCAGCCTGAAGCGCCAGTGCCATGGGTTGCCACAGGGGAGAGGCGTTTTCGATCGCGGCCCGCGAGACTTCCAGATCGGCCAACCGCCCGGCAAAGGCCTCGACCAGCCGTTCGCGTGTCTGGCCGGTTCCGACAATCTGGGCCGCGGCACCGCCGCTAAACTCATCGAGGGTCCGCCGCGCCTCGTCGATATGGCCGCCCAGGCGCTGCAGATAGGCTTGCGCAAATGCCGGCCCCTGCGCGGCCGAGGCCGCCCCCAGCGCCGCGAGCCCGGCGCCGGCCAAGGCCACAATCTTTGCCCATACCCATCGCATGAGCGTCAGTGTCGATCAGAATTGCGGCAGGGATGTGGAGGCTGGATTAGCCATTTGCGCTGGAAATCTGAGCTTCGACCCGCCCAAGCAGGAACTGGGCCCGCTCCTGCCCCTGTTCCAGCGCGCGGCGGAGCCAGCGCTTGGCTTCACCCAAATTGCGGTCCACGCCGCGTCCCTCGAAGTACAGCGCTCCCAGATGAAACTGGGCGCTGGCACCGCCGGCATCGGCCAGGGGAAGCCAGATGGCGTAGGCGCGGGCGTAGTCCTTCACTTCATAGGCCCGGATACCCGCCTTATACCGCACCGCCGTTCATCTTCTTGGCCATCTTGGCCTCGTACTCGGATGCCTGCATGAAGCCCGCATCCTCACGGCAATGGGCCTCGGTTATCGCCATGATCTCGTCGTTCGACTGGGACAGGTCGAACGGGTGGCCATGGGGCTGGGGCACGTACCACGGCGTGTGGACGTAGCACTCGACCCGGTTCTGGACCGGATCGCGGAAATAGATCGACCAGGCATTGCCGTGGGTGATCATCCGGTCAATCTCGATGCCCGAACCCACCACCTTGTCGTGGATCTCGCGCAGGTCATCGAGGCTGTCGAGCAGGAACGACATCTGCTGCACATGCACCGTCTCCCCCATGTCCGCCGGCGGGTCGGCGAGAACGAACTCATGGTGCTCGCTCGGGTCGCTCGACAGGAAGACGATGCGCTGGATCGGATCGCCGTACTCGCCCCGGTCGGTCTCGGTCAGCCCCATGACGCCGGTGTAGAAGTCCAGCATCGCGTCCATATCGTTGGTGTACAGGCCCACATGGCGGAGCCGGGCAGTTGCGGTCATGGAAGCCTCCTCCGATTGAAATATCAGGTGGGCAGTCTACGCCGCGTCGAGATGGGCGAACAGGGCCGCGTCGAACTGGGCCGGGTTTTCCATGTTCGAGATGTGGGACGCGGGCTCGACGATGACGCATCGGGACCCGGGCACGCCGTCCTGCATCTCCTGGGATGCCGCCGGCGGCGTGCTGCCATCCGACGCACCCGTCATGAACAGGGCCGGCACCGAGATGCTTGCCAGCCCGTCGCGATAATCGAGTTTCTGCAGTGCCTGGCCGCAGCCGGTATAGCCCTCGACCGAGGTCTCGCGGATCATCTGGCGGACGGCATCCAGGGTCGCCTTGTTGGCGGGGTCGGCCTGGAAGTTTTCGGTGAACCAGCGCGCGATGGTCGGCTCGACCAGCGCTTCCATGCCCTTCTCGCGGGCCAGCACCATGCGGTCGATCCACAGTGCGGCCCATTCCGGCGGCGCATAGCAGCGCGCATCGCATGCCGCCAGGCTGAGCAGCCGCTCGCCATGGCCGATCGCCAGGCCGAGGCCGATCATGCCGCCGAGCGAAAGCCCCACATAGTGGGCCTTGTCGACGCCGACGGCGTCCATCAGCGCGACCACGTCGCCGACCAGCATGTCGAGGGAATAGGGCCCGGGTGCGGCGTCGGTCTGGCCGTGGCCGCGTGTGTCGTAGCGCAGGATGCGGAAGCGATCGACCAGTTGCGCCACCTCGCCGTCCCACATGGTCACGTCGGTGGTCAGGGAGTTCGAAAATACGATCCACGGCGCATCGCCGGCCTGATCGCCGTCGAGTTCGTATCGGAAATTCACGCCGTTCAGTTCGATATTCATCTCACCCTCCTTGTCGCTGCCCTCCGGGTGGGCATGGTCGATGTCAATTGCCGTAGGCAGCTCAATCGTCAAACGCCGCCACGCACGCGTCCAGGAACTCCGCATGACCCGAACCGATCGGCAGCTTGCTGCGTAGGTAGTGCCGGTACCAGGCCGAACCGAAGCCGGCGCCGCGATGGCGGCGCTGGAAATTCCATGCGCGCCCGGCCGCCCGCCGGCAGGCGAGCTGCTTCAGATCCACATCGAGATCAGGGTGGTCACGGACGAACAGGGCGCATGCCTTGGTTACCCTCTGGATCTGGCGGCGGCAGTCGGCGCTGAGGCCACCGGGTGCATGGTGGAGCTGGAACGCGATGGGCGCGTCGACCTCAAGGAACGGTCCGCGCCGCGCGAGGCGAAGGCTCAACCCGTATTCCTGGGAATGGACGATCCGTTCGTCGCAACCGCCGGCCTCCTGCGCCCATGCGGTGCGCACCAGTATCTGGGTCGGGTTGAACATCGAGTTGCGCAGCGCCAGTTCGAGCGGTCGTGCGATCCGCCGCGTGTCCGGGTCGGGAATGTGGGCCTCGAAATCGACTTCCTCGGGTGTCTCGAAATTGACGAGCCGACCCCAGGCGAGCCCGCAATCCTCGGCGCTACGCAGCGCCGTCAGCAACGTCTCCGTCGCACGTCGGGGCATAAGATCGTCGGCATCGACGAACTTGATGAACTCTCGCTCCGCCCGTTCGACCCCGCGGTTGGTCGCGTGGCCCGATCCGTGGTTCACCTGGGTGTGGATGACCACATTGTCCCAGTCCGACGTTGCCGAACGGACGATGTCGAGGGAATTGTCGTCGGAGCCATCGTCGACGAAAACGTAATCACGCTCGAAGTCACCCGCCTGGTTGCGGATCGCATCTAGAACGCCGGCCAGCCACGGTGCCTTGTTGTAGACGGGGACAACAAACGAGACGCCTGGTTTCATCGTTCAACCACCGCAGACAGGTCAGGTCTGCGCCTTCTCCGCACCCTTCGGCAGCACCTTGCGCAGGTGCAGTTCCTTCAGCCGCGCATCGTCGACCTCGGCCGGGGCACCCATCATCAGATCCTCGGCGCGCTGGTTCATCGGGAAGGCGATGACCTCGCGAATGTTGGGCTCGTCTGCGATCAGCATGACGATGCGGTCGATGCCCGGCGCCGAGCCGCCATGGGGCGGCGCGCCGTAGCGGAAGGCGTTGAGCATGCCGGCAAACTCGCGCTCCACCGTGTCCGCGTCATAGCCCGCGATCTCGAAGGCCTTGAGCATGACGTCCGGGCGGTGGTTCCGGATCGCGCCCGACGACAATTCGATGCCGTTGCACACGATGTCGTACTGCCAGGCCAGCACGTCGAGCGGGTCGTCGGCCTCCAGCGCCGCCAACTCGCCCTGGGGCATGGAGAACGGGTTGTGGGAGAACTCGATTTGGCCGGTCTCCTTGTCGCGCTCGTACATCGGATAGTCGACGATCCAGCAGAAGTCGTAACGCCCGGTGGCGATCAGGTCCAAATCCTCGCCGATCTTAGTGCGCGCCTTCCCGGCCAGGTCCGCGGCATCCTCGCCGCTACCGGCGGAGAAGAACACCGCATCGCCGTCACCCAGGCCCGTCAATTCCTTGAGCTTTTCGAGACGCTCGCCGGCGACGAACTTGGCGATCGGGCCCTTGCCTTCGCCGTCTTCCAGGATGATGTAGCCGAGCCCTGGCGCGCCCTCCTCGCGGGCCCAGTCGTTGAGCTTGTCGAACCAGCTGCGCGGCTGGGCCGCGCCGCCCGGCGCGGGAATGGCGCGCACGGTGCCGCCCTTCTCGATCAGCCCGGCGAAAATCTTGAAGTCCGAACCGGCGAATACATCGGCCACGTCGGCGATGACCAGCGGGTTACGCAGATCGGGCTTGTCGTTGCCGTATTTCAGCATGGCTTCCGCAAAGGGGATGCGCGGGAACGGGGTCGGCGTGACCGACCAGCCCTCGTCCCGGTTGAAGCCGGCAAACTCCTCGAACACGCCCGCGATGACGGGCTCGATGGCATCGAACACGTCGTCCTGGGTGGCGTAGGCCATCTCGAAATCGAGCTGGTAGAACTCCCCCGGCGAGCGGTCGGCGCGGGCATCCTCGTCGCGGAAGCAGGCGGCGATCTGGAAGTACTTGTCGAAGCCCGAGACCATCAGCAGCTGCTTGAACTGCTGCGGCGCCTGGGGCAGTGCGTAGAACTTGCCCGGGTGCAGGCGCGAGGGCACCAGATAGTCACGCGCGCCCTCGGGGCTCGACGCGGTCAGGATCGGGGTCTGGAATTCCTTGAAGCCGCCCTCGATCATGCGCCGGCGGATCGATGCGATGACGTCATTGCGCAGCAGGATATTGCGGGCCACCTTCTCGCGGCGCAGGTCGAGATAGCGGTAGCGCAGGCGAATTTCCTCACCCGTATCCTCGTCGGAATTGACCTGCAGGGGCAGCATTTCCGAGGGGTTCTCGACGACCACCTCCGCGATCTGGACCTCCACATGGCCGGTCGGGATAGCGGCATTGACGGTCTCGTCGGAGCGGGTCACGACCGGGCCGGTGATCGTGATCACCGATTCCAGCCGCGCATCCTCGACGGTCTGGAAAATCGGGCTCGACGTGTCGATCACGGCCTGGGTGATGCCGTACTGGTCGCGCAGGTCGACGAACAGGAGGTTGCCGTGGTCGCGCTTGCGGTGAATCCAGCCCGACAGACGCACCGTCTCGCCGGCATGGTCTTCGCGCAGTTCGCCGCAGGTGTGGGTTCGATAGGGATGCATCGCGGGCCCCGAAAAGCAGGTTCTAAGCAGGAATTCGGCCGGTTCCGGCCGGTCATGTCATCGGTCGCGCCAATGGCCACGGATCGCCCGCGCCTGTCAAGGCTGCGAAGCACGCGAAACCGGGCCGTTCGCCTTCCAAGACCCGCCGAATCCCTGTAGAAACGCGGCCCATGAAGGTCATCACCCACACGGCCACGCTCACCAGCTTCTGTGACGCGCTCAGCCAAGCCGAATACATCACCGTCGACACCGAGTTCATGCGCGAAGGCACGTTCTGGCCCGAGCTGTGCTTGGTGCAGGTCGCCGGCCCCGAGGACGAGGCCGTCATCGACCCGCTGTCCGACGGCATCGACCTGCAGCCGCTGTATGACCTGATGGCCAACGAGACGGTGCTCAAGGTAATGCACGCGGCCAAGCAGGATATCGAGATCTTCCACCACGAGGCCGGTGTCGTCCCGACCCCCCTGTTCGACACCCAGATCGCGGCCATGGTCGCGGGGTTCGGCGACCAGGTCGGCTACGAGACCCTGATCGCCAAGCTCACCAAGGTGCGCCCGGACAAGGCGAGCCGCTTCACCGACTGGGCCCACCGGCCCCTGACCGATGCCCAGCTGGAATACGCGCTGGCCGACGTCACCCATCTGCGCCCGGCCTACGAGAAACTGCGCGAGCGGATCGGCGGCAACGGCCGGCTCGCCTGGATCCAGGAAGAGATGGACAAGCTTGCTGACCCGGGCGCCTATGAGGTGATGCCGGAAGAGGCTTGGCGGCGGCTGAAGCCCAAGCGCAACCAGCCGAAATACCTGGCCATGCTGCGGGCCGTGGCCGCCTGGCGCGACCGAGAGGCGATGGCCCGCGACCTGCCGCGGAACCGGCTTATGCGCGACGACGTGCTGGCCCAGATCGCGGCCCGCCCGCCCGACGACGAGAAGAGTCTCCAGCGCGTACGGGGCATCCCAAAGAATTTCGCGGCCGGGCGTCTCGGCCAGGGCCTGCTGGCAGCGATCGAGGACGGCCGTTCGGTTGCACCGGGCGATGCACCCTCCATTCCCGAACCCCTGCAGCTGCCGCCGGGTTCCGGCGCGCTGATCGACCTGCTCAAGGTGCTCCTGAAACACAAGTGCGATCGGCACAACGTGGCCCAGAAGCTGGTGGCGACCGTCGCCGATCTGGAAGCGATCGCAGCCGATGACGATGCCGATGTGGCGGCGCTGAAAGGCTGGCGCCGGGATATCTTCGGTGACGATGCGCTGCGCCTGAAGACCGGCGAGATCGCGCTTGCCGCCGGGCGCGGCCGGGTCCAGATCGTCGAGGTTAGCGCGGCACCAGCGAACGAGGAAACCGAAGCAGCCGAATAGCCGCGGCGCCGATCAGCCAGCGGCAAACGTGTCGTGCAACCCCGTACCCCGGACTTCCCCGGCAACCCCAAAATAACGTGCCAGCGCCCCGAAACGGCTGCCGATGGCCCGCCCGTAGAGATCCTCATGACCGTCGGTCAGCGTCAGGATCAGGCGCTCGCCATCATGCTTCAGCCGGGCGCCGTTCAGCAGATCGGCATTGCCGCCCGTCAGCGTCTCGGCCAGACGCAGGGCCGCCCCCAACCGGCGCGCCCAGGTAAACTCCTTCTCGCCGAGCAGTGCATCGGCGACCCGCAGCGTTTCGTCCTTCATCGAACCGCCATAGCGCCGGTAGACGGCAAGCGCGACCTGCGTCTTCTCCTCGTGGGTCAGGGCCAGAAGCTGCAGACGCAGGATCCGGAAATAGACCTGTTCGGCCCGATAGTCCGGGTGTTCATGCCAGCCGATATCGGCGATCAGGCAAGCCGCATGGCGCAACCGTCGCTCGACCGCGCTCTCGTCGGGGAACAGTGGCGAGACCCAGTCGAACAGTTCATCGCCGGTACCCGAAAACCGTGCCTCACGGGTCGCCAGCTGGCGGCAGGCCACCAGCAACGGATCTTCCTTGCGAACGGACGCATCGAGAGCGTCATACTGACTGCCCTCGCGAATCCCCAGGGCGGAGAACACGATCTCGTCAGGCTGCGAGATCCGGATCAAGCGTTGCAACACCATCGCGGCCACCGACAGGGTCGCCACGCGGCCGCGGGGAACCACTGCGATCCGCGACAGACTTGCCTGGCTGAGCCGCGACACGACGCGGCAGAAATCCGCCGCCTCGCGACCGCCCATCCGGTAGTTGTGGATGACGCGGAGCGGATAGCCGGTTTGTTCCATGTGCAATCGTGCCAGTGCACGCCAGGCACCGCCGACGGCATAGATCGTGCGGCCCGCGGCGGCAACATCTAGCCAGCCGAGCGCCTGCAGTTCCGCATCCACATGACCGGTTATCTCTTCCCGGTTGTCGCCGAAGCTCGCCGTCAGGCGCAGCGGCCCAAGGGGCAGGCTGACGATATTGTCCAGGTCGCCGTCATCCACCCCCACGAGTTCAAGGCTGCCGCCGCCCAGGTCCGCCACAACCCCCTTGGCGTCCGGCAGACCACTGATCACGCCGTAGCCGGCCAGGCGCGCCTCCTCGTCACCGTCAAGCTGAACGACAGGCTGGCCGAACGTGTCCTCAACCTTCTTCAGGAAATCCGGACCGTCCGCGGCCTCGCGCGTCGCGGCCGTGGCCAGCAGCACCGGATCGTCGACCCCCATGGCACGCACGATCGCGGCAAACCGCGGTAGGTTTGCGTGAGCCATCTCGACACCTTCGGCGTGCAACCGCCCGGTGCGTGCCAAGTCGCGCCCGATGGCACAAATCACCCGTTCATTGAACACCACGGATTGGGAGCGCGAGCGATCGCGAAACACGACTAGCCGGATCGAGTTTGAGCCGATATCGACGACCGCGGCCGGTCGCGGGTCTGCCTGTGCGTTACCTGACGCCATTTGCCTGGTCCAAGACCTGGTCTATTCCGGATGGGCGAGCAATTTCGGCGCGCTGCCTGGTTTCTTCAGCGCGCTTCCCCTGCCCGACAGGCTCGGATTGGTCATGAAATATTCGTGCGCGCTGAATGGTTCCTGCTCGCCGCTCGCGCCGATCCGAGCATAGGTCCCATCGGGCTTCATGTCCCAGCTTTGTGCCCGATCCAGCAGATTCGCAACCAGGATTTGGTCGAGGATCTGCTGGTGCACGGTCGCGTTCTCGACCGGCACCAGAAGCTCGACACGGCGATCGAGATTGCGCGGCATCCAGTCGGCCGACGAAATGTACAGATTGGCATCCGGTGACGGCAGCTCCGCGCCGCCGCCGAAGGCCGCGATGCGGGCGTGCTCGAGGAAACGCCCGATGATGGATTTGACCTCGATATTCTCACTCAGGCCGGGCACGCCGGGGCGCAGGCAGCAGATGCCACGAATGACGAGTTTGATCTGCACACCCGCGCCCGAGGCCCGGTACAGCGCATCGATGATGTCGCCATCGACAAGGTTGTTGAGCTTTGCCCAGATTTCCGCCGGGCGGCCGGCGCCGGCATGCTCGATCTCTTCCTCGATGCGTTGCATGAGGGTTTCGCGCAGGTTCACCGGCGCCACCGCCACCTGCTCAAGGCCCTCCGGCCGCGCATAGCCCGTCATGTAGTTGAACACCCGTGACGCGTCCTGGGAGAGCGCTTGATTCTGGGTGAAAAAGCTCAAATCCGTATAGCTGCGTGCCGTGATCGGGTGATAGTTGCCAGTCCCGAAATGCACATAGCTGCGCAACTCGCTGCCTTCGCGCCGGTGCACAAGGCTGATCTTGGCGTGGGTCTTCAGATCGATGAAGCCGTACACGATCTGGACGCCGGCGCGCTCAAGCTCGCGGGCCCAGCGGATATTCGCCTCCTCATCGAACCGCGCCTTGAGCTCGACCAGGGCAGTAACGGACTTGCCCGCCTCGGCCGCCTCGATCAGGGCGCGAATGATCGGGGAGTCCTCAGACGTCCGGTACAGTGTCTGCTTGATGGCCACGACCTGGGGATCGCGCGCGGCCTGGCGCAGGAACTGAACCACGACATCGAAGGATTCGAACGGATGATGAACGACTATATCCTTGGCCCGGATGGCCGCGAAACAGTCACCGGCAAAGTCTCGGATGCGTTCGGGGAACCGGATGTTGAACGGCTGGAACAGTAGATCGCGACGTTCCTCGGCGATCAGTTCCATGGTCCGGTCGAGGCCGGGCAAGCCGTTCAGGACGAAGACGTCGCGCTCATCGACCGCAATTTCCTCCGACACGAACGCGCGCAGATCGTCGGGCATTCCATTGTCGACCGTGAGCCGGATGACGGATCCTCGACGCCGGCGCTTCAGCGCGGATTCGAACAGACGCACCAGATCCTCGGCCTCTTCGAGCACCTCGATATCGCTGTCACGGATGACCCGGAAAGATCCCACGCCGCGCACATCAAAGCCGGGGAACACGCGGTCGAGGAACATCGACACGCAGCGCTCCAGCAACACGAACCGCATGGAATCACCCGGAAGCCGGATGAATCGTTCCAGCTGCCCGGGCAACGGCAGCAGCCCGATCATCAGCCGGTTGTCGGATTCCCGGTAGAGATCGAGCGCCAGCGCCAACCCGAGGTTAGGGATGAACGGAAACGGATGAGCGGGATCGACCGCCAGCGGGGTCAGCACAGGGAAGATTCCGGTCAGGAACTTGTCTTCGAGCCAGACCTGCTCGGCCGCGCTCAGCTCTTCCGGCTCGACGACCGAGACCCCGTTTGCGCGGAGTTCGGGAACCAGCGTCCGCCAGATTCGCTGCTGTTCCGACATCAGCAGACCGGCCCGCTCGTTGATCGCGGCCAACTGTTCGTCAGGCGACATACCTTCCTGGCTCAAGGTCTTGATGCCGGCGTCGACCTGTCCCTTCAGGCCCGCCACGCGGACCATGTAGAACTCGTCCAGGTTCGATGCCGAGATCGATAGAAACCGGAGCCTCTCGAGCAAAGGGTGGTTCGGATTATCCGCCTCTTCAAGCACGCGCTCGTTGAACGCGAGCCAGGAGAGCTCACGATTGATGAAACGATCCGGTGAATCCGGCCCGATCTGGGTAGCGGATTCGGATTGGGCTGCTGTCTTTTCGGCGACCACGGGGTCATTTCCTGCCAGGGATTTGCCGATCATTCGGCGTCTTCAAACACTTACGCTAAACCGATTGCACAATGTCCGCAAACGGTGCCGGATTGGTGAAAATCCGAATGTACATCGGGTTATTCGTCAATATTTTCAAGAATTTCGCGCGCCAGGGGCACCGTGACGGGCCGGGCCCGTTCCAGGGCGGCCGCATCGATTGCGCCGACGATCCCGGAAACCGACGCAAACGAACGCTCCATGCGGGCGACCAGATACAGAACCACGTCTTCTCCCACCCGCAGCTGGCGGTCCTGGAACTGCTTCACCATCAGCGCCGCCAGCAAGTCGTCGTCGGGCGCCGAGATGCCTGCCCCGGCCAACGCCTTCATGCGCGAGGCCAGGTCGGCCAACCCGACATTCCAGCGCGACGGCGCCTCATTGGCCGCAAGCAGCAATGCGCCGTCGGTCTCCAGCACATAATTGTACAGGTGCAGCAACGCCTCCTCGCCAACCGGGTCTCCGGCCAGCGCGTGTGCGTTGTCGACAAACAAATGGGGGTTCACGTCGCGCAGTTCGGCGGCATCACGCGCCCGGACATCGTCCGGCCCGATCAACTCGCCGCCGGACACCGCGCACCAGACATGGCCGAGATGGGTTTTTCCCGACGCCGCAGGCCCCCAGAGGGCGAGCGCGCGGGCCGGCCAATCCGGCCAACGGTCGATCCACTCGACCGCCTCGGCATTGCTGCCGGACACCAGAAAGTCAGTACGCCCCCGGGCCGTCCGGTGCCCCAGGTCCAAGACTAGCTGGCGGTTCATGCCCGGATCCGCTCAGCCACCGACAAGACGCACTACATGCGTTAGGGGAACGACATCGTTCGTCACGGGGAAGGCGCGCGCCGCGTCTGCTTCCAGGCCGGTCTCCTCAAGCGCGAGATCGAAGCGGTCGAACGCGCGCGCCAGGCGGGTCAGATCGCCCTGGTAGACGATTTCGATCTCGGCCGAGTTCGCGGTCAGGGCGATCACCCGGACCTGGCTGACGGCCGGGACCTGCTCGATCCGGGAGCGGGTCTCGACCCATTTCTTCAGGCTTGTGATCGGAACAGCAGCGCGAATTTGCATGATGTCACCAAACGCGACCGCGCTGGTGATCTTCCAGTCGTCCTCAAGCATTTCAATGATGGCTGCCACGGCGCGCTCGAGAAACGCGGGCAACGCTTCGCCCGGCTGGCCGCGAAACGACACGATGACCGGCGTGGATTCGCGGGACCCGACCCGCGAACCGGTTACGTTCACGCGCAATGTCGCCGGCTCGGGGTGGTCGATTGTGGCAATCGCGACCAGGGCCGATCCCGCCGCATACCGCTCGGTGAACCCCTGCAGCACGGTGCGATCGCCTTCCACGGCCTGTGCGGCGGTGAGTTCGGAGAAATCGGCAAGGTCACCGACCGGTGCAATCACCGGTACCAGCCCGGTGCCCGGCGGATGATTGCGCCACGCTTCACGCCACGGGTTGGGATCGTCCCACAGAACATATTCACCACCCTGCTCAAGCACGGGCACAACCAGGGTCGGCCGGCTTCGAACTTCTGCATAGGGCAAGCCCGATGCGCGCAAGAGCCCCCTCACCGCCTCTGGTTTGAACGCAACCGTGAGATTGGCCAGGTAGCGGATATCGGATGTCTTCTCGTCATCGATCTGCAGTGCATCGACCAGGAACCGCAAGGTTTCAGTGTCGATATTGCCGACACGCGAGCGATGAATACTGCGTGTCAGGCGTGCCAGCAGGCGCCCGAGTGCCACTTGCTGGCCCTTGGCCAAGGCACGCGCGCGCGCCGCCGCGGCCGTCTCTGCGGTCTCGTCGAGACGCACATCACGAACCACGAATATATCCTCGACCGCGGACTGCTGCCCCTCGGCCGGACCGGTGCCTGAGAGAATCCCGGCCGCGACAACGGCCAGCCAGACGGAAAGAATGAGACCTGTTTTTTGCACCGCTCGATGCATTGCAAATGACCTTGAAACATCTATTCTGACGTGCCGAACCGGCGCGATTCGAAGCGCGCGACCATACGACACCACGAATGTGGCAAAGCAATAGCACGAATAACACGGCGTGCGCTCAAGGAGACGAATTCTGGGGCTTTCCTACAAAGATGCCGGGGTCGATATCGCCGCCGGCAATGCCCTTGTCGAGGCGATCAAGCCGCTTGCAGCGGCCACACGGCGCGCTGGCACCGTCGATGATCTGGGCGGCTTTGGCGCCCTGTTCGACCCCAAGGCCGCCGGCTTCGACGACCCGATACTGGTCGCCGCCACCGACGGGGTCGGCACCAAGCTGAAGCTTGCCTTCGAAACCGGCGTGTTTCATACGATCGGGATCGATCTGGTCGCCATGTGTGTGAACGATCTCGTGGTGCAGGGCGCCGAACCCCTGTTCTTCCTGGACTATTTCGCCACCGGCGGGCTCGAGCCCGCGACGGCCGAGGCGGTCGTTGCCGGTATCGCAGCGGGCTGCAAACAGGCCGGGTGCGCCCTGATCGGCGGAGAAACGGCGGAGATGCCGGGCCTCTACGCCAAGGGAGAATTCGACCTGGCCGGTTTCTCGGTCGGCGCGATGGAACGTGGAACCGCGTTTCCGCGGGCGGACCGGCCGATCGAGGCCGGAGACGCGGTGATCGGAATTGCGTCAGATGGCGTTCATTCGAACGGCTATTCGCTGGTGCGCAAGATCGTCGAGCGGTCGGGTCTCGACCTGACAGACCCCGCACCGTTCGACGGCGACCAGCAACTCGGCGCGGCGCTGCTGACCCCGACGCGCATCTATGTGCGGGCCTGCCTTGCCATCGCGACACATGCGACGGTCAAGGGTTACGCCCACATCACGGGCGGCGGCCTGCTGGAAAACATTCCGCGTGTCCTGGCTGACGGGCTGGGCGCGCAGCTTGACGGCACAGCCTGGCAAGCACCGCCGGTCTTTGCGTGGCTACAGCGTGAGGGCGAGGTGGACGACACAGAGTTGGCCCGCACGTTCAACTGCGGGATTGGCATGGCGGTGATGGTTGCCGCCGACGCCGCCGGTGCGGTGGTCGACGCGCTGAACGATGCCGGCGAGACGGCACACCTGATCGGGAAGATCACCGCCGACCCGGACCAGACGGTCGAGATCACGGACCTGCCGGCCGCACTGGCCGGCCGCGCGAACGGATGAAGCGCTTGAAGCTCGGTGTCCTTATATCGGGCCGCGGCTCGAACCTTCAGGCTCTGATAACCGCCTGCGCAGAATCCGAATTTCCGGCCGAGATCGTGCTGGTGATCTCGAACAAGCCCGACGCCAAGGGCCTCGAACACGCGACCGCCGCAGGCATCACGACCGAGGTCGTGGAACATGGCGATTACGCCGATCGCGAGAGCTTCGACCGGGAAGTCGACGCCCGGTTGCGATCAGCCAGCGTCGAACTGGTCTGCCTGGCCGGTTTCATGCGGCTTCTGTCGACCTGGTTTACCGATAGCTGGCACGACCGGGTCATCAACATTCACCCCTCGCTCCTGCCTGCATTCAAGGGCATCGATGCCCATGCCCAGGCGCTGGCGGCCGGCGTCCGCCTGAGCGGCTGCACGGTGCATATCGTGCGCCCGGAAATGGATGCGGGCCCGATTCTGGTACAGGCCGCCGTACCGGTTCTGCCCGGCGACACGGAAGACGATCTGTCCGCGCGCATCCTGGCGGTCGAACATCGCTGCTACCCGCTGGCGGTGCGTTTGCTCGCTGAAAACCGGGTCCGGATCGACGGTGATCATGCCATTGTCGAGGGTGACACATATACTGAGGGCTATCTCATCAACCCGGCGCGCGAATAGGCCGCAGGCCAATTCGCGGTAATGGCTTTGACCGGCCACCATGGTTGCGTATAAAACGCGGCATAGGTAACGAACGAAAACACGCGAGCAAACATGTCCGAACAACACATGAATCTCGAGCAGCGCTGGAAAACCTGGGGTGGTTTCCTGAAGCTGATGACCTATTCAAGCGCCGCGACAGCGATCGCGCTGCTGATCATGTGGTGGACGATCGTCTAGGCGTCGTCCCTCCGCACGTTTCCTGCTTGTAGATCCGGCGCGGCGCCTGGCGTCAGCCGACGATCTCGCTCTCATCGAAAAAGAACGCGATTTCCTCGGCGGCCGTCTCGGGCGCATCCGAACCGTGCACCGAATTCGCTTCGATCGATTCCGCAAACTCCTTGCGGATGGTTCCCTCATCGGCCTCGGCCGGGTTTGTCGCGCCCATGATTTCACGATTCCGGGCGATGGCGTTTTCGCCCTCGAGAACCTGCAAGACCACCGGGCCCGACGTCATGAATGCGACGAGGTCGTTGAAGAACGGCCGTTTGCTGTGAACCGCGTAGAACCCTTCGGCCTGCTCGCGGCTGAGATGGACCCGGCGCTGGGCCACGACGCGCAACCCCGCATCTTCGAATTTGGTGATGATCTTGCCCGTGATGTTCCGCTTGGTCGCGTCGGGTTTGATGATCGAGAACGTGCGCTCGATGGCCATGGGACTTGCTCCGGTGTGGGATGGAAATGTTGGGCGCCTTATATCCAGCCCGGACAGTGATCACAAGCGGAGGATTTCGTCGCCGGTGGGCCGTCCCTCTATTCGGCTAACCGCCGGCTTTCTGCTCCCAGCCGCCTCGCTCCGTCTGCTGCCAATAGGTCAGGTCGTGACCGTCTTCCTTGTACACGCGCCAGCGCTCACGCGCCGCGGACACGGCGGCATCGTCGCGGCCGTCGAACAGCTCGCAAACGAGCTCGAACCCCGCAATATCCCCGCTGGTCGCACCATCCGACAGGAAGAGCACTTGCGCGTCATTGGGATTCTCATCGCTATCGGTCAGCCAGACCGGCTGCAACGCGGCGTGGCCGTCGGCCTTGCTGCCATGGGGCAGGAACACCCGGTCATTGTAGGTCCACAAATGGGCATTCAGGTTTTCCACACGATCCGGCGATCCGGCGATGACAACCGCGCGGCGACCATCGCGCACCACCGTGCGCTCGAGCATGACCGGCAGGACCTCTTCGAGCGAACGGCGCGTCAGGTGGTAGAAGCGGATTTCCGTCACGGAACCGTCGCGCGTCAGCTCTCGTAATTCTCGCAGACGAAACGGTCCAGTGTGCGCACCGCAAAGCCTGACGCACCGCGGGCCATCAGCGGAAGCTCCTTGTCCGACCAGGCAACCCCCGCGATATCGAGATGGGCCCAGGGAACGTCATTAGTGAACCGCTGCAGGAACTGGGCCGCCGTGATGCTACCACCCCATCGCGGACCGACATTCTTCATGTCGGCGCGCGGCGTGTTGATCTGCTTGTCGTAGGCATTATCGAGCGGCATGCGCCAGATCTTCTCGCCCACCGTCTGGCCCGAAGAGACCAAGCGTTCGGCTAACCCGTTGTCGCTCGCATACAGGCCCGCATACTCGCGGCCAAGTGCCACCATAATGGCACCGGTCAAGGTCGCGAAATCGATCATGACATCGGGCTTGAAGCGCTTTTGCGTGTACCAGAGCGCATCGGCGAGCACGAGCCGACCCTCCGCATCGGTGTTGATGACTTCGATCGTCTGACCGGACATCGAGGTGACGATGTCGCCCGGTCGCTGGGCGTTGCCGTCAGGCATGTTCTCGACCAGACCGACCACGCCGACCACATTGGCCTTCGCCTTTCGTCCGGCGATCGCAGCCATGGCGCCGATCACCGTGCCCGCACCCCCCATATCCCAGATCATGTCTTCCATGCCGCCGGCCGGCTTGATCGAAATGCCGCCCGTATCGAAGGTCACGCCCTTGCCAATAAACGAAACGGTCTTGGCGTTACGGCCACCACCGTTCCAGCGCATGACCACGAGCTGGGATTCGCGAACGCTACCCTGGCCCACGGCCAACAACGCGTTCATGCGAAGCTTGCGCATCTGCGCTTCACCGAGTACCTCAACCTTGACGCCGAGCTTGGTGAGCTTGCGGCACTGGGCCGCCATCCATTTCGGCGACTTGACGTTGCTGGGCTCCGACACAAGGTCGCGCGCCAGGTCCACCCCGTCGGCGACCGGCGCGAACTGGCCATAGCGCTTGCGCGCATCGGCAGCACCCTTGACCATGATCTGCAGACGGTTGGGGCCGCGCGAGCCCCCACCATTCACTGCCCCGGTCAGGTACTTGTCGTAACGGTAGGACCGCAACCGCGCTCCGATCGCGATGTTTGCCGCCAGCCGCGGCGCCCGCACCTTCGCACCGCGGGCCGCTTCAACGCTGACAATCGCCGATTTTCCGGACACGCCCCCGACCGCCTTGTAGATCTGCGATCCGATTTCCTGGGCACGCAGCGCATCCAGATCCTTGGCCTCGCCGGCACCTACCAGCAGGATCGTCGTCTTCTCGCGTCCCTGGGGTGCGAGAATCGACAAATTCTCGCCTTTCTTGCCTGCGAAATTACCGGCCTTGAGGGCTCGCGTCAGTGCGCCCTTTGTTGCCTTGTCAACCGACTTCGCCGCGGCACCCAATTGAGCCTCCGCACCGACGAGAAATACCAGCAACCCGCTCGTGGGCAATTTTGGTTCGGCAAACGCTATCTTCATGACCATCCTATCCGTCGATGTCCGGGAATTCGACCACCGGGCGGCAGTCGATCCGCTTCGAGATTTAGAACACCAGCATATCACGCGCAAGGCGCTCACCCGCGAAGTCGCGGGTGTTTTTCCCCATGGAGCGATCTGCTACAAACCAACCTGCAGGCAGGTGTTTGTTTTACGAATCAGCAACTTGGGAGACGTTCGGTCACGAACGTCAAACCGGGAGCACGCATGACGTCGATCGGCGGATATATATTCAAGCAGTTGGCTCTGGCCACACTGTTCGTCGCCGGTGCGCTGACCTTACTGGTCTCCCTGTTCGCCTCGTTGCGCCTGGTCGAGTTCATCGTGAATCGCGGCCTGCCGATCACGGTTCTGTTCGAGATGAGCGGTCTGAACCTGCCGCGGTTCTTCGCCGTTATCTTGCCGATTGCCATCTTCGCCGCGATCCTGGTCGTCTACAACAAGCTCACCAACGACAGTGAACTTATTGTGATGCGGGCGGCCGGCATCAGCCAACTGGCGCTGGCCCGTCCCGGACTGATCCTTGGCGTACTCGGACTTCTCGTGGGATATGCGCTGCAGCTGTACCTGGTGCCGGCCTCGACATACGCCTTCAAGCTCCAGCAGCACAATTACCGCAACAGCTACGGCAGCGTCCTGTTACAGGAACAGCGCTTCAATACGCCGGTCCCGGGATTGACGATCTATGTGCGCGAACGTTCTGGCGAGGGGGAACTGCGTGGGATCTTTGCCCATGATTCCCGCGACCCGGAACGCCCCATCACCTACACCGCGGAACGCGGGACCGCTACCCAGACTTCCGAGGGGGGAACACGCGTCGTCCTGTTCAGTGGCAGCCAGCAAGAGGTGAACCGGGAATCCGGACGCCTGATCCTTTTCAACTTCGATCAGTACTCCCTCGATCTGAGCCTTCTGAACCAGGACCCGGCGGCGCGCTGGCGTGAACCTGAAGAACGCTTTATCGGAACGCTGCTCCGCCCCGGCGACAGCCTCGCCGATCGGACATACTCCGTTCAGCTGATTGCCGAAGGACACAGGCGTCTGACCAATCCCTTGCAGATACTTGCGTTTGCCGCGGTGGCCCTGGCAGCCCTGCTGTCAGGCGACCTCAACCGACGCGGACAGACCGGGCGCGTTCTAATGGCGATTGGCCTCATCTTCGCGCTGCAGGTCTCCGCGCTCGGACTGTTCAGCGTGTCCCGCCGTTCGCTGGCCATCGTGCCTCTTCTCTACGCACTTCCAATTGGTGCCATCGCCGGGTCCATCTACTGGCTGTTGCGCAACCCCCGTCACCGGCCGGCTGCCACCGGCACAATCTCGCCATCTGCGCCGTGATCACGTCCCGCACCATCTCGGTCTATATCCTTCGCCAGTTCCTTTTTTGGTTTCTGGTGATGTTCGCCACAATCGTCGCAGTTATCGTGCTTGTGGACGCGATCGAATTGCTTCGCCGCGGCAGCGGACGGCCAGATGCTTCGTTTGGCGTTATCACCAACATGGCCGTGTTGCGCGCGCCGTTCCTGGCCCAGGAAGTCGTGCCCTTCGCCGTGATGTTCGGCGGCATCATCACGTTCCTGAGGCTGACCCGAAACCACGAACTGGTTGTGTTGCGTGCTGCAGGCGTTTCCGTCTGGCAGTTCCTGATGCCGGCCATCGTCGCAGCGATCGCAGTGGGCTTCGTGAACATCATGGTCGTCAACCCGCTATCTGCAGTCCTGTTGTCCCAGTTCGAGGAACTTGAGGGCCGGTATTTTACCGGACGGTCTTCGCTGCTGGCCGTATCCTCGGACGGAATTTGGTTGCGCCAGAACACCGTGAACAGCACGGGTCAGACCGTGATCCACGCAACCAAGGTTCAGCCCGAGAAGCTCCGCCTCGACAATGTTATCGCGTTCGAATTCGTCGAGGATGACCGGTTTGCGGGCCGGATCGATGCGGAAAGCGCGCTCCTGCTCGACGGCCATTGGGAACTCAAGGATGCCTGGTTGACACGTCCCGGTCGCGCCGGTGTATTTCTGTCTCGGCACGAACTGCCAACCGACCTGACTCCGGACAAGATCCAGGAAAGTTTCGCCAGCCCGGAAACCGTCGCGTTCTGGAGCCTCCCAAGATTTATTCGGGTCCTGAAGGAAAGCGGTTTCTCGGCCACGGCACATCAAATCCATTTTCATTCACTACTCGCCGAACCCGTTTTGCTGGCCGCCATGGTCCTGATCGCCTCGGTATTCTCACTACGCCTGACACGCCGGGGCGGCACTCTCATTCTGGTTGGAGCCGGTGTGCTCGCCGGATTTTTTCTCTTCCTGCTCACGAACGTCATCCAGGCCCTTGGCCTCGGTTCAACCATTCCGTTCGTCCTCGCCGCCTGGACCCCGGCCGGCGTGAGCCTTCTCGCAGGCCTCACAATGCTTCTGCATCTGGAAGACGGATGATCCGGGCGCGAATCCCACTATTCGCAATCGCGCTACTGGCCGGTCTGGTGGCTGGTCCGGCGACCTATGGCCAGTCATCCGACTCCGATCAGCCGGTTCTCATGACGGCCGACGATCTGGAATTCGACGAAGACCTCGGTACTGCGACAGCGCGCGGCAATGTGGAAATCGTCCAAGGCGAGCGCGTCCTGCGCGCAGATGCGGTCACGTACAACCAACGCGACGATATCGTGACCGCGAACGGGAACGTGGTTCTCCTAGAACCGAACGGTGAAGTGCTCTTCGCCGAGTTCGCTGAACTCACGGCAGATATGCGTGAAGGTTTCCTGCGCGGATTCCGTATGCTGCTGACCGACGATTCACGTCTCGCTGCCGTCAGCGCCCAACGCCGGGGGGGCGTGGAAACGGAACTAACGCGCGCCATCTACTCGCCGTGCCGGGACTGTACCGGGTTTGATGACGAACCCCTGTGGCAGGTGAAGGCGCGCCGGGTGATCCACAACGCCGAGGACCAGGAGGTCGTCTACCGTGACGCCACGCTTGAGTTTTTGGGCGTACCCGTCGCCTACACCCCGTTCCTAAGCCACCCGGATCCTACCGTTGAGCGCAAGACGGGCTTACTGACACCCACATTTGGTGTCTCGAATGTCCTCGGTTCGTCCGTCCAGGTGCCCTATTTCTGGGCGATCGCCGACGACACGGACTTGACCTTCGACCCCATCCTATCAACCGATCAATTCCCCGTTCTGAGCGGTGAGTATCGGCAGAGCTTTTCGGATGGGAGACACAAGACCCGGCTGTCATCCACGGTCGATGATTCTCAAACCGGCGAGACGCGCTTACGAGGACATATCGCATCGGAAACGCGCTTTTCGATCGATGATGTCTGGCGATGGGGAACCGACGTCAATGCAGCCAGTGACGACACCTATCTCCAGCGTTACGGGTTTTCAGGTGCAGACACGTTGACGAGCCGGGTGTTTGTCGAAGGATTCGGGCGACGGACCTACGCAAGCGCCAACGGCTATTATTTCCAGGGACTGCGCGCGGAAGATGAGCAAGAGAACATTCCCGTCGTTGCGCCGAATCTCGACTACAATTTCGTCGGGGATCCTAACAGTTTCGGCCGCATCACCACGCTGGACGCGAATCTGCGTGCGCTGACCCGCGACGACGGTGCCAGTAGTCAGCGGATCAGCCTGACCCCCGGCTGGCAGACGTCTCACACCGATGATTTCGGTTCCATCACCAGCTTTCGCGTCAGCGCCCAGACCAGTCTGTACAACGTATCCGACGTGCGAACAAACAACGGCAATGAAAGCGGCCTGACCGGCCGGGTGTTTCCCCAGGCATCGCTTGGCTGGCGTTATCCGTGGGTCCGACGGGCTGGCTCCACCAGTCAAATCATTGAACCACTGGCTGCGCTGATCATCGCGCCCAACGGATCCAATCCGGAGGAGATACCAAACGAAGACAGTTTGAGTATCGCCTTCGACGAAACGAACTTGTTCGATACCAATCGGTTCGCCGGGACCGACCGTGTCGAAGGCGGACAGCGGGTGGTCTATGGTCTGCGGACCGGGTTTTTCGGCAAAAAAGGAGGCAGTTCGACCCTGACCGTGGGCCAGTCTTACCGGTTCCGCGATTCGAGCACCTTCCCGTCTGGATCGGGGCTTGAGGACCAGCTCTCCGACATCGTGGCCAGCCTACAGATCACACCGACCCCCTTCATCGATTTGCTGTACAAAACGCGTCTCGATCATGATTCGCTCCGCGCACGCAGGACCGAACTGTCCACGATCGTCGGGCCCCCCGCGTTGCGTCTCAACCTCGACTACGTTTTCTTCGATCGCAACAGCGTGTTTTCAGACCGCGAAGAAGTCACTGCCGGCATGTCGTCCCAGATCACGGATCAATGGTCAGCACGGATCGCAACCCGACGCGACCTGACTGCGGAGGGAGGCACATTGTCCTATGGCGGCTCGCTCGTCTATGAATGTGACTGCGCGAATTTCGAGCTCGTGTACAATCGGACATTCACTCGCGACCGGGACGTACCGCCGGTCGAATCCCTGCTCTTCCGGATCACTTTGAAGAGCCTGGGACAGTTCGGAACTTCGGTGTTTTAGATGATGCGGTCCTGCCGATATCGAATCGAAATCATACGCCGTCTCGCGCCGGCAGGTGTCACAGCCGGCTTGGCCATGCTGGCAATCCTTTCCTATGCTCCACAATCCGCTGCGCAAGACGTCCAGCGCATCGCAGCCGTCGTCAACGAAGAAGTCATCTCGATCTTCGACGTGCAACAGCGAATTCGCCTCCTCATTTCCTCGTCGGGTTTGCCCAACACAAACGAAACCCGTCGCCGGATTGCACCGCAGGTTCTACGCAGCCTGATCGATGAAGCCCTTCAAAGCCAGGAAGCTGAGCGCTTGAACATTCGCGTCAGCCAGGCAGAAATCGACGCCGCTATTGGGCGTATTGAGACTGCAAACAATATTCCGGCGGGAAATTTCGAAACGTTTCTGGAGCGCCAGGGGATATCCCTGAGCGCCGCCAGTGAACAGATTCGTGCGAACATTGCCTGGCAAAAGCTGCTTTCGAGGTCTGTTGTCCCAACGATCGAAATCGGTGAAGAAGATATCGATTCCGTGATCGAGCGTATCGATGCAACACGCGGAATCACGGAGTATCGGGTCGCGGAAATCCTGTTGCCGATCGACAATCCTGCAAATGCGCGTGACATTCATGCTTTGGCAGATCGTCTCGTTGGACAGATCCGGGGCGGCGCTGATTTTCGGGCCGTCGCACAGCAATTCTCGAAAAGCGCATCAGCGGCAACCGGTGGTGATATCGGCTGGATCCAGCCAGGTGAGCTCGACCCGGCTCTCAACGCCGCCATTGCCGGCCTCGAGACCGGCCAGGTCTCGGACCCTCTGGACGTCCCCGAAGGCCTTCAGATCATCGCACTGATAGATCAACGCACGAACGAGCCGCCCGACCCCAACGATCGCATGGTGAGCCTCCGGCAGCTGCTTCTCGCCCTGCCCGGCGATGCCGGACAGGCTGACATCAACAGCCAGTTGCAGGTGGCCCGTACGATCGCCTCGAGCGTACGCGGATGCGAGGATTTTGCCGCGGCTGCGGTTGAGGCCGGCACGCCGCAACCCGAAACGCCGGCAACGTTCCAGTTGAAGGACCTCAACGCACAACTGCGTGCCCTGGCCTCGGAGCTGCCTGTCGGCCAGGCCAGTGAACCCATCCAAAACGCCGGTGGCGTTCAGATACTGATGATCTGCGAGCGTCAGGAAAACGCCGGCCCCGACCGCAATGAAATACGCGAAACCCTGTTGCGCGAACGTGTCGGCATGCTGTCACGCCGCTACTTGCGTGACTTGCGCCGCGCGGCGTTCGTCGATCTGCGTGTTTGACGCCGACGCGCTTCCGCCCCTGCGAGAGATTGTCGGGCGCTTCGAGATTGCGGCCCAGAAATCACTGGGACAGCACTTTTTGTTCGACCTGAACCTCACGCGTCGGATCGTGGCAGGCTCGGGGGACCTGTCCGGCATCAATGTCATCGAAGTCGGTGCCGGTCCCGGTGGCCTGACGCGAGCCTTGCTGGAATCCAACGCCCGGCATGTTTACGCCATCGAACGCGACCCCCGCGCGGTCGCCGCGCTGCGCGATCTGGCCCAGGCCGCGGGAGGACGATTAACCGTGATTGAGGCAGACGCATTGAACACCGACGCGGCGAGCCTGACACCGCATCCACGGCGCGTCGTGGCCAACCTGCCCTACAATGTCGGCACCCAGTTGCTGATCAACTGGCTGGTCGACGCGGAATCCTATTTGGGATTTACGCTGATGTTCCAGAAGGAGGTCGCCGAACGGATCGTTGCGGCGCCGGGGGGAAAGTCCTATGGCCGTCTCTCGGTCCTAGCGCGCTGGCTCGCCGAGACGCGGACATTGTTCGACATTCCGGCCAGCGCCTTCGTGCCGCCACCCAACGTAACCTCAACTGTTATCGACATGACGGTTCGCATTGCACCCCTGGCACCCGCCCGGCGCCAGGATCTCGAAACCGTCACGCGAGCCGCGTTCGGACAAAGGAGGAAGATGCTCCGGCGATCACTGTCCGCTGTCGGTGGCGCAGACCTTCTCGCGGAAGCAGGCGTTCCGGAAGATGCCCGGGCGGAAGAGTTGAGTGTCGAACAATTCTGCGCGATAGCGCGCGCAATGCAGGCGCGCGGACTTGCCGGCTGAGGCGCACCATGTCAGCGCAATGCCATGCAAAACTCTTCGCACTATGTCGGCCCGACAGCCGGGCCAAGTTCAGGGGCCCCGATCCGTCGGTTCCGGGATTCCGCTACCGCACGCACGAGCCCGAATATGCCCGCCTGGGGCTTCCCTTCTGCCGAAAGGATTCGATCCGCAAACTTTCGGTCTTGCTGGAAGAGGAAGCGGCCGCCCGGTCCGGACACTAGGCGTGTCTCTGTTCCCCAGGGCCTACTGGCCCTGGCGTAGCGAACGGACGAAGTCGGACATGCCTTCCTGGCGCGCACGGCGCAGCCGCTCGGCATTCAGAATTGCCTGAACCTTCGCGACACTGTCGTTGAAGCTGTCGTTGACGACCACATAGTCATATTCGGACCAGTGGGTAATCTCGTCGGCGGCCTTGGCCATGCGGTCGGCAATCACCTCATCACTGTCTTGGGCCCGTGAGTGCAACCGGCGCTCCAGTTCGACCGTCGAGGGTGGCAAAACAAACACACTGACCAGGTCGTCGCGCGCCCGTTCGGCCAGTTGCTGCGTGCCCTGCCAGTCGAGATCGAACATCACGTCCTGGCCGTTCACCAGCGCCTCTTCGACGGGTGCACGCGGCGTTCCATAGTAGTGGTCGAACACCTTTGCGTATTCGAGCAATTCCTGCTGATTGACCATGAGATCGAAATCGGTTCGCGTGACAAACCGGTAGTGCTCCCCATCCACCTCACCCGGCCGTCGCGATCGCGTGGTGACCGAAATAGACAGGAAGATTTCCGGGTCGCTGTCGAGAACGGCACGGGAGATCGAGGTCTTGCCGGCACCCGATGGAGACGACAGCACCAGCATCAGGCCCCGCCTTCGGATATTCAGCGCCTTGCTCGTGTCAGCGGACATGGGCGATCCTATTCAACATTCTGCACCTGCTCGCGAAACTGCTCGATCGTCGCCTTCATGGCCAACCCGATACGGGTCAACTCGACATCCGCGGACTTCGAACACAATGTGTTCGCCTCACGGTTCAATTCCTGGCAGAGAAAATCGAGACGGCGGCCCACCGCGGCACCGTCGGAGAGGAGCTCACGGGCGCCGGCAATATGCACGCCGAGGCGATCGAGTTCCTCGCGCACGTCTGCCTTGCCCACCAAAATTGCCGCCTCCTGCGCCAGCCGGTCTTCGGGCAGCTGGGTGTCGGCATCGAGTAGTTCCGCCAGCACGGCCTCGAGCCGCGCGCGGATGGTGTCAGGCTGGGCGGCCGCCGTTGCGCCGGCTTCCTCGCTCAACCCTTCCAAGCTTCCCAGCTGCGCATCCAGGATACTGTGAAGCTGCGCGCCCTCGTTGCCGCGCGCAGCCGCAAGGGCGGCGAGCATCTCCGTCCCCGATGCAATGACTGCCGATTCACGTGCCGCCAACGCTTCAGCGTCCTCACTCAGATCAACGGTCTCCAGCATGCCCCGGATCGACAGCAGCCCCTCGATCGTCGGGGCCGTCGCCGCCACGGCATCGCCCAGTTCATCGCGCAGGCTCAACACCTGATCTAGGAGATCCCGGTTCACCCGGAACTGGGTCTGTGTCTGGTCGACCCGATCTACCGACAGACCAATGTTGATATTGCCGCGCCGGAAGGATTTGTTTGCGGCCGCACGGATGGCCTGTTCGGCCGCCTCGTAGCCATTCGGCACACGGCAGCGCACATCGAGCCCGCGTGCGTTGACACTGCGGCATTCCCAGACCCAGGCATACCGCTCATCCTGTCCGGATGCGCGGGCAAATCCGGTCATGCTCTGCACGGTCATCGGGGGATTCCGGCATCAGAATCGCGGCAATCCGCGAAGTGCCCGTGTGCTACTATCATGTCTCGCCTTATAGCTTGGCGCCGGATTGCCAACAACCCGGCCCGCAACCCTTCGGTTCACCGTGCAGAGATTCGCCGACCCCTCCCACATTCTGATTACCGGTGCATCGAGCGGCATCGGCGCTGCGTTGGCATTGGCCTATGCATCAACTGGACGGTCCCTGTCGCTGTCCGGCCGCAATGCTGATCGCCTCAACGGTGTAGCCACGCAATGCCGGGCGGCCGGGGCCCTCTGCACCACAGACTTGATGGACGTGACCGATAACGATGCCATGGCCGACTGGCTGGCGGCAGCCGATGCGCGCCAACCCCTGGACCTTGTGGTGGCGAATGCCGGAATTTCCGCAGGCACTATCAAACTTGGGAATGCTCCGGATGCATCGGACGCCGAGCTTTTCGCGACCAATGTCGACGGGGTGGTGAACACAGTCGAACCGGTGCTTCCCGCGATGCTGGCCCGCGAGCAAGGACAGATCGCGATCATGGCCAGCCTCGCCAGTTTCCGGGCCTTCCCGACCGCCCCGGCCTACTGTGCCAGCAAGGCGGCCGTCCGGTTCTACGGCGAAGGCCTGCGCCGGGCGCATCGCAAGACGGGTGTTGGAATCAGCGTAATCTCCCCGGGTTTCGTGCGATCGCCGATGACCGATGCGAACGATTTCCACATGCCTTTGCTGATGGACGCCGACCGCGCGGCGCGTATAATCCAGCGCGGTCTGGCATCGGGACGCGCGCGAATTGCATTCCCCCTGCCCCTGTATCTGGCCGTGCGCGCAATGGGACTGTCCTGAAGGGAATCCGAAAGATGGACCAGAAACTGGCCGGTAAAACGGCACTCGTCACCGGTGCCAGCAGCGGCCAGGGCGCCGCCGAAGCCCGTTTGTTCGCCGAAGCCGGTGCCCACGTCATCGTGAGCGACGTCGCGGATGACGCAGGCGAAGCGCAGGCTCAGGCGATCCGTGACGCCGGCGGGGCTGCACAATTCCGGCATCTGGATGTGTCCAGCGAGGCCGAATGGGCATCCGTGATCGACGGGATCAAGGCCGACTTCGGCGAATTGCACATACTGATCAACAACGCCGGAATTCCGCTGCGCGGCTCAACGGCCACCAACACGTCGCTGGAAGACTGGAACCGTGTCCTTTCGGTCAATCTGACCGGCCCATTTCTCGGTATCCGCACGGCCGCCCCCCTGATCCGTGACAGCGGCGGCGGCGCCATCGTCAACACCGGATCGGTTGCCGGTGTGGTCGGTCATTTCGCCACCGCCTACAGCACCACCAAATGGGGACTTCGCGGGATCACCAAGAGCGCGGCGATGGAGCTCGTCGACTGGGGCATCCGGGTGAACGCCGTGCATCCCGGGTTGGTCATGACGCCTTTGGTTGAAAGTTCCACCGACTTCGTCCAGGCGCTGGCGGATAACACGCCGATGGCGCGCGGTGCGAGCCCCGAAGAGATCGCCTCGGTGGTCCTTTTCCTGGTCTGCGAGGATTCCAGTTACATCACCGGCCACGACATCGCCGTGGATGGCGGGTTCTCTGACTTCGGCGGTTACGACAGCGTCCTGAAACAGGTGATGGCGCAGCCCGACCAGAACATCTGACGTCGCGACCGGGCGTAACTCGCGCCCGGCCATCAACTGCCATGGCGGTGTCGATGTCCTCCATGGCCGCCGGCGGGCGCACGCACGGCAGCGGATCCCACCTTGGCCTGTACCTCGATTTTGGCGGCATCACGGAAAGTCAGGGTCACAGGAACGGTTTCACCCTCGACCAGCTGTCGTTTCAACCCGATCAGCATAATGTGATGTCCGCCAGGCTGGAGCACGCTCGGGGAACCGGGGCGATCTCGAAGGCCTTAACCCGGCGCATCCGCATGATGCCATTGTCCATCAGATGGGTGTGCAGCTGCACTTGCTCGGCCAAGTCGGAGCTGGCACTAGTGAGCAGGTCCGCAGACTCGCCATGGTTTACCAGCTCCAAGAACACCGCGCCGGCCCGCGCGGACGGCGCAGTCGCGCGTGACCAGGCGTTCTGCGCCTCGATACCGGCCGCGCCATGGCCATGGTTCAGTTGATGGGCCGACAAGGTGGCCGGCAGCAGCACAAATAGCGCCAGAGCCGCCGACAAGCAGAGATGTCGTGCGAACATACCGGTCCATTCCTCGCGTCGGAAAAAAAGAAATCGCTCACCATTATCTAGGTATTGCGGACGGTCCGGACAGCCGGATTCGCCGCGACATTTGCGCGCGAACCTTACTTCGACCGGCGCAATTCACGCTGAATACGTCGCCAGCGCGCAACATTTCGATTGTGCTCCGCCAGGGTGCGCGCAAAGGCATGCCCGCCGGTGCCATCGGCGACGAAATACAGATCGGACGTCTCTGAGGGATTGAGCACGGCCTCGATGCTGGCCAGTCCCGGATTTGCGATCGGCCCGGGCGGAAGCCCGGCATGAACATAGGTATTGTAGGGATGATCCACCTTGAGATCGGCACGGGTCAGCGGTCGATCCAGCGCACCGCCCGGTTCGGCGATCCCGTAGGCCACGGTTGGATCCGACTGCAGGCGCATACCGCGGTTCAGCCGATTGATAAACACCGCTGCGACCCGGGCCCGCTCTTCGGAAAGCCCGGTTTCCCGCTCGACGATCGATGCCAGCACGACAGCATCCTGCGGACTGGCGATCGGCAGGCCGGCCTTGCGCGCAGGCCAGAGCTGGGCAAGAGCCTCATCGCGCGCCTCGACCATGCGCTGCACCAGCCCGCCCCGGTCGTCGCCCCAACTGTAGTGGTAGGTCTCCGGCAAAAGGGCACCTTCGGCAATATCGCCGGGCTCCGGCACATCCCCTGACAATCCATCGACCGCGGAAATCTGGGCCAGGATCTCGCGGGTCGTCAGTCCTTCGGCGATGGTCAGGCGGCGCAACACCATTTCTCCGGACTGCAGTTTCGCAACCGCATCACGCAGGCTGATTCGGGCCGGAAATGCGTACTCGCCCGCGCGCAACGGCTGCTCGGGTGCAAACACGCGCACTGCCAGCGCGAACAGGCGCGGATCAGCCACCACACCGGTCTCGGCAAGTGCCCCGCCGATCATTCGGCCCGATGCCCCGCGCGGAATGATCACCCGTGTGTCCGCGGCCAGTGGGCCGGGATCGGTATAGGCGCGATGCAGCATGACCATGCCGCCGCCGACCAGCGTGGCGCCGGCGATCAGCACAAAGATCAGGATCGATACGAACCATCCCGCACGCCGGCGACGCGGCGGAGGGCCGGACTCATCCGGTGTCGTGGGTTCGATATCTGTCTGCGGATCTTGGTTCATCACCAGGGCATGATAGACGCCCCGGAAGAGTCGCCCGGGTCACACTTCGGCGAAGATGAGACTGGCGTTGGTGCCGCCGAACCCGAAGGAGTTGCTCAGCGCGCGGCGCACCGGCCGTTCCTTGGCCTCATGAGGCACGAGATCGATATCGCAGGCGTCCGACGGATCGTCGAGATTGATCGTCGGCGGCACGACATCATTGTTGATTGCCATGATCGAATAGATCGCCTCGACCGCGCCGGCCGCACCGAGCAGATGCCCGATCGCAGCCTTGGTCGATGACATCGACAATTCGTAGGCGTGATCACCGAACAGGCGCTTGACCGCGCCCAGCTCGATCTCGTCGCCCAGCGGTGTCGAGGTTCCGTGGGCGTTGACATAGTCGATGTCGTCCGCGTTCAGGTTGGCCCGCTTCAGGGCCGCCTGCATCGAACGATATCCGCCACTGCCGTCTTCGGCGGGTGCGGTGATGTGGTGGGCGTCGCCCGAAAGGCCATAACCGACCACCTCGGCGTAAATCTTCGCGCCGCGGGCCTTGGCGTGCTCGTACTCCTCGAGCACAACCACACCGGCGCCTTCACCCATCACAAACCCGTCGCGTCCCTTGTCATAGGGCCGCGAGGCCTGTTCGGGTGTCTCGTTGTAACCCGTCGACAGGGCCCGGCACGCCGCAAATCCCGCGATACCGATCCGGCAAATCGCCGCCTCCGCACCGCCGGCGACCATCACATCAGCGTCGTCCCACATGATCAGCCGGGCCGCGTCACCAAGCGCATGTGCACCGGTCGAGCAGGCCGTGACCACCGCGTGGTTCGGCCCCTTGAAGCCGTACTTGATCGAAAGCTGACCCGACGCCAGGTTGATCAGGGCCGACGGAATGAAGAACGGCCCGACTTTTCGCGGGCCGGATTCATTCAGAAGCGTCGAGCCTTCGTAAATCGTCTGCAGGCCGCCAATGCCGGAGCCGATCATCACCCCCGTGCGCTCGCGGTCCTTCTCGGCCTCGGGCTTCCAGCCCGAATCCTCAACCGCGTCGCAGGCCGCCGCGACACCATAGATAATGAAGTCGTCGATCCGGCGCTGTTCCTTGGCGGATACATATTCGTCGGGGTTGAACGAGCCGCCCGACCCCTCGCCACGCGGGACATGCCCGGCGATCTTCGCCGGCAAGTCGGACACGTCAAATGCCTGGATACCCGATACGCCGGACTCGCCATTCGTCAGGCGATTCCAGTTGTGGTCCAGCCCAACACCAAGCGGTGTGACCAGGCCCATACCGGTGACGACGACACGTCTCATGATCTTCCGATGCGCTCTTGCTCGGTTACCGAGGAATCACTGTTGAACCGCAATGCGGTCAGCAGCAAAATTAGTCAGCCGCTTCGGAGAGAAACTTGACCGCGTCGCAGACCGTGAGAATTTTCTCAGCGGCATCGTCGGGGATTTCACAGCCGAACTCTTCTTCGAACGCCATAACGAGTTCGACAGTGTCGAGACTGTCTGCGCCAAGGTCGTCGATAAAGCTCGCGCCCTCGGAAACTTTACTCTCGTCGACGCCCAGGTGTTCGACAACAATTTTTTGCACGCGCTCAGCGATATCGCTCATGTCTGCCTGCCCTCGGTTCCTAAAGTTTTGCGGCCCGGTTTCGGACCCTTTCACAAGTGAATGATTTAAGACGATTCGGGGGCGGTTTGCTCCCAAAAACCAACCGTTCATCCCTATCACAGCGCTCTGCCTCAGACCATAGGTCGCCATGCAATCGCTGTGCAGTGGCGGCGTTTAACGGCCTTCGTCCGCAACGTCAAGCATATGGCCCACAGGAGCGGACAGAGGCACGGATCAGAGCATCGCCATACCGCCGTTTACATGCACCGTCTGTCCGGTGACGTAGGCGGCTTCGTCGCTCGCGAGGAACGCCGTACAGGCGGCAACATCGTCGGGTGTTCCAAGTCGGCCCGAGGGAATGCGCTCCAGCAGCGAAGCCTTCTGATCATCCGACAGCGCATCGGTCATGGGCGTCTCTATGAAGCCCGGCGCGATGCAATTGACGGCGATACCGCGGCTGGCGACCTCCTGCGCGAGCGCCTTCGTCATCCCCGTCAGGCCGGCCTTGGATGCGGCGTAGTTCGCCTGGCCGGGGTTTCCGGTGGCCCCGACAACCGAGGTGATCGTCATGATCCGCCCCCAGCGGGCCTTCATCATGGCACGCAGGCATGCCCGGCTCAGCCGGAAGGCGGCGGACAGGTTCACGTCCAGCACCTGCTGCCATTCCTCGTCCTTCATACGCATCGTCAGATTGTCGCGGGTCAGCCCGGCATTGTTGACCAGAATGTCCACGCCGCCAGCAGCTTCGGCGACCGCCGCAACCAGCGCATCGGGCGCCGCCGGATCGGACAGATCCGCCGCCGCGATGTGGCAGTTCTCCCCGAGATCCGCCGCCAGCGCCTCCAGGCGTTCCGCGCGCGTGCCGCTGATCACGACCTGTGCCCCCTGGGCATGCAACGTACGCGCAATCGCATCACCGATCCCGCCGGTGGCGCCGGTCACCAGTGCGGTCTTATCCTTGAGATCAAACATGTCGTCCCCTTAAAGCGAACCCAGAAATTCTTCGATATCGGATGGCGCACCGATGGCCCGCCCCGACAGTTCACGATCGATACGCCGGTTCAGGCCCGTCAGCACCTTGCCGGCACCCAGTTCACAAAGTTCCTCGACACCGGCATCACGCATCGCCAGCACACATTCGCGCCAGCGCACACGGCTGGTGACCTGTTCAATGAGGAGGCTGCGAATGTCGTCCGGGTAGCTGACCGGTGTTGCGGTCACGTTGGCGACGACCGGCGGGTTGGGCGCCGAGATTTCCGCGCTGGCCAGAGCGTATGTCATGACATCGGCAGCCGGCTCCAGCAGCGAACAATGAAACGGCGCGCTGACCGGCAGAAGCACGGCCCGGCGTGCGCCTCGCTCCTTGCCGATCTCGACCGCGCGTTCGACGGCCTCGGTATTGCCGCTGACTACGACCTGGCCTTCGGAATTGTCGTTCGCCACATCACACACCTGATCGTCGGCGGCGTCGGCGGCGATCGCCTCGACCTCCTCCAGCGAGGGCCCGAGGATGGCCGCCATCGCCCCCGCCCCGACCGGCACCGCCGCCTGCATGGCTTCTCCGCGGGTTTGCAACAACCGCGCCGTGTCGGCCAGTGACAATGCACCGGCCGCCGCAAGGGCGGAGTATTCCCCGAGGCTGTGGCCGGCCACAAACGACGCCGCGTCGGAAACGCTCGTGCCGCCTTCGTCCTGCAAAACACGCACGACCGCCATGCTCATGGCCATCAGGGCCGGCTGCGCATTTTCGGTCAGCGTCAATTCTTCCTGCGGGCCTTCGAAGATGATCCGGCTCAAGCGTTTTTCGAGCGCGTCGTCGACCTCCTCGAAAACAAAGCGGGCGGCTTCGAAGGCCTCCGAGAGTTCGCGCCCCATGCCCACTTCCTGGCTTCCCTGTCCGGGAAAGACAAATGCTCGGCTCATGTCCTGAAAATCCCCTCGGATGCGGTTCACGACAGTCATATCGCCGCCACCGTTGAGCCGCAAGGCGGATGCCATGAAGTCCTTGCACCGGCAGGGCGCTTGTGGTGTATTCCCGCGCCTCAAGCGGCGCCGGGAGACATCGGCGTCAACTCCTTGCCGGCGTAGCAGTTCGCACGCCGGCTATGACCGTGCAGTCGCGGCCCGAGAACGGGGCGATCGACGGCGGTCAGTTAACAGCCAAAGGGAGTCGCACAAGATGCCACTCTACGAGCACGTATTTATTGCGCGTCAGGATATTTCCGGCGCACAGGTCGACCAGCTGGTCGAAGCCTTCACCGGTGTCGTTGAGACTGGTGGTGGAAAGGTTGTGGGCACCGAATCGTGGGGCCTGCGGAATCTGGCCTACCGGATCAAGAAGAACCGGAAGGGCCACTACATTATGATGAATTTGGACGCGCCGTCCGATGTGGTCGTCGAACTGGAGCGCCAGCAGCGTATTCACGACGATATCCTGCGTTACCTCACCCTCAGGGTGGACGAGCTGGAGGAATCGCCCTCAATCATGATGCAGGGCCGCAAGGATCGCGGCTCGCGGCGCGACGATGAGGACGCGGAACCCGCGGACAAAAAGCCGACCGCGGCTGCCGCGCCGGAAGCCGAAGCCGCCGAAGCACCCACTGAGGATGCTCCGGCAAGCGAGGCGCCGGCCGAAAGCGAAACCGAAGGGGAGAAGGAATAATGGCTATGGGACCCCGTGGCGGTGGTGGAGGCGGCGGCGGACGCCGTCCGTTCTTCCGTCGGCGCAAGACCTGCCCGTTCTCCGGCGATAACGCTCCGCGGATCGACTACAAGGACACAAAGCTGTTGTCCCGGTACATCTCCGAACGTGGCAAGATCGTGCCGAGCCGGATCACGGCCGTTTCCGCCAAAAAGCAACGCGAGCTGTCACGTGCCATCAAGCGGGCACGTTTCCTTGCACTGCTGCCCTACGTCGTTGACTAACGACTGAGATTTCGGGCATCCCGCGATGCCCGTCCGGTCTTTTGTGATGATTAACTCGGGTCGCCCCTACGCCATGATGCTCAGCGCCTGTGCGCTGGCAGCACTGCTGTTCGCAGTGCCGTTTGCGTTTGGTGTGGACGCGATCGCCCCCCTCACCCTGACCGGCGTGCCGTTGATCGTTCTGGTAGCGATCATCGGTGTGGCGGATCAGTTCCTCGATCTTCGTCGGCGCACCGGTCTGGTGCGACCCGACCAGGAGGCATGACATGGAAGTAATTCTTCTCGAACGTATCGAAAAGCTCGGTCAAATGGGCGACGTGGTCACCGTGAAAGCGGGCTATGCCCGCAATTTCCTGTTGCCGCAGAAGAAAGCGCTGCGCGCCACAGACGGCAACCGGGCACATTTTGAATCCCAGCGCGCCCAGCTGGAGGCCGAAAACCTCCAGCGGCGTGAAGAAGCCGAGGCTGTCGCAGGCAAGATCGAGGCGCTCGATGTTGTGCTGATCCGCCAGGCGGGTGACAGCGGCCAGCTCTATGGCTCGGTCAGCGCTCGCGACATCGCCGATTCCGTGACCGAGACCGGTGTCACGGTCGGGCGCGGCCAGGTGCTCCTGGACCGTGCGATCAAGGAACTGGGGCTGCACCCGATTCGGATTTCGCTCCACCCCGAGGTGTCGGTCGAACTGGTGATCAACGTCGCACGCACCGAGGACGAAGCCGAGAGCCAGCGCGCTCACGGCCAGTCGATAACCCAGATCGCCGACGAGGCCGAAGCGGCCGAGACCGCGGTTGCGCTGGCCGATGAGGCGCTCGCGATTGCCGACGACAAGGCCGCGGAAGCCGAAGCCGTCGAGGGCATGGTCGAGGAAGACGTCGCGGAGCGCATCGCCGAGGAGGCGGACGAGAATACCGAAGCGGCCGAGGCCGGAGACGCGGAAGGCGAAACCGAAGTGAGCAGCGCGGAGGAAAGCGCTACCGAGGACGCAAGCGACGAGGATGCGGGCGACACGGAATCCGGTGAAGAGATCAAAACCTGAACGCAATTCCGTGTTTTGCCCCGGTTTGCCGGTTTTGCTAGCCTTTAGGCAGCTTCGTAAGAATTTTTGATACGGGGGGTTGCGATGCTTCTGGCGCGGTTTCTCGACGGAATCATCGATATAGGGGACTTTGGCCTGATCGATTCAGGCGGCAAGCAGCACCGTTTCGGCAACGGTGAGGCGCCCCATGTCACGATACGCCTGCACGACCGGGCGACCGAGCGCCGGCTCCTCGTGCACCCGCGCCTGGCCGTTGGCGAAGCCTTCATGGATGGTACCCTGACCATCGAGGAGGGCACGCTCTATGACCTGCTCGACCTTGTCGGCCGCAACATCGAAACCTTCGAGGATCACTGGTTATCTAACTTCACCGGAAGCGTCAGCCGCATGTTCCGGCGTCTGCAGCAGTACAACCCGGTGGGCAAGGCGCAGAAGAACGTCGCACATCATTACGACCTGTCGGACGATCTGTACGACATGTTCCTTGACCAGGACCGTCAGTATTCGTGTGCCTATTTCGATGGCTCCCATGACGATCTGGAGCGTGCACAGGCTGACAAGAAGCGCCATATCGCCGCCAAGCTTCTGCTCAACGAACCGGGCCGGAAGGTCCTCGATATCGGATCGGGCTGGGGCGGCATGGGGCTGTATCTCGCCAAGACCGCCGGCGCGAACGTGACCGGTGTGACCCTGTCGAAGGAACAGCACAAGGTCAGCCAGCAGCGCGCGGCCGATGCCGGCCTGGCGGACCGGGTGCAGTTCAAGCTGCAGGACTATCGCGACGAGCACGAGTTCTATGATCGGATTGTGTCTGTCGGCATGTTCGAACATGTGGGCGCCGGCCACTATCTGGAATTCTTCCGCAAGACCAAGCAGCTGCTCAAGGATGACGGGGTCTTCCTGCTGCATTCGATCGGGCGCATGGAGCCGCCGGGTTCCACCAACCCCTGGCTGCGCAAGTACATCTTCCCGGGCGGCTACACACCGGCCCTGTCGGAAACACTGGCGGCCATCGAGAAGGCGGGCCTGTGGGTCACCGACATCGAGATCCTGCGCCTGCATTACGCCGAGACCCTGCACCACTGGTACGACCGGTTCATGGCCCAGCGTGAGAAGGCCGCAGCGCTCTATGACGAGCGGTTCTGCCGGATGTGGGAGTTCTATCTCATCGGTTGCGAGATCGCCTTCCGGCGCATGGGCCAGATGGTCTTCCAGATCCAGATCGCGAAGCACCAGGACGCCGTGCCCCTCACCCGCGACTACATCACCGACTGGGAACGTTCGATCGCCGCCGGGGGAACCAAGGCCGCGGAATAGAAATCTTCACGCCACCGCCGATGCCCGAAATCTACGTCGATGCCGATGCCTGCCCGGTCAAGGATGAGATCGTGCGCGTGGCAGAACGCCATCAATTGCGCGTCCATCTGGTCTCGAACAGCGGCATGTTCGGGTTCCACGGCCACCCTTTGGTCACCCAGACCGTAGTGTCGGACGGTGCCGATATGGCCGACGACTGGATCGCCGAACGGATCGGGCCCGGGGATATCGTCGTCACCCAGGATATTCCGCTGGCCGACCGCTGTATCAAGGCCGATGCCCGCGCGTTACGCCCCAACGGCAAGGTGCTCGACAAAGCGTCGATCGGTATGGCCCTGGCGACCCGCGACCTGATGACGGACCTGCGCTCGGCCGGCGAGACGACCCGGGGCCCGCGGGCCTTTTCCAAGCAGGACCGCTCGGCATTCCTGCAGGCACTGGAAACTACAGTGCAGGCGATCAAGCGCGGCTAGAGCGTCACCACCACGCCGCCGACCTGGCGGCCGCCCTCGACCATCTCATGGGCCGCGGCGATCTCTTCCAGCGGGAATTCGCCGGCCACCCGACTGGTGAGTTTCCCCTCCGCCATCCAGCGCGAGATATCGGCCACGCTCTGCTGTTTGAAGTCTTCGGACATGGTGAAGCAGCCGATGATGTGCAGGGTCGGCGCTTTCATGAGGAGCGTATAGAACGGATAGGGCACCACCGGCTCGGCCATCGAAGCATACGCCGCGATCACAGCACTGGTCTTGAGGATCTTGACCGTGGTCTCTATGTTTCCGCCGAGTTCGACCTCGACTACCCGGTCGACCCCCTTCCCGTCGGTCAATTCCTTGACCCGGGCCGCGACATCTTCGGCCTTGTAGTTGATCGTGTGGGTGGCGCCATCTTCCTGGGCCCGGGCCGCCTTTTCATCGGAACTGACGGTGCCGATCACAGTTGCACCGCCGTTGCGAGCCATCTGGACGGCATAATTGCCCACGGCACCCGCCGCACCGGTGACCAGGATGGTCTGTCCGTCGACGGGCCCGTCATTGTAGACCAGCGCGTGGGCAGTCATCGCGGGAATGCCTAGGCAGGCCCCTTCGGCAAAACTCTGGCTGTCCGGCAGAACACTGGCGCGCGAGGCATCGATGGCGATGTACTCGGCCGCTGTCCCCAGGGCCCGGCGCATATGGCCTTCATAAAGCCAGACCCGTTCGCCGACACGGCCCGGGTCCACATCCGCGCCCACCGCCTCGATCACGCCCGCCCCGTCGAAATGCGGGATCATGATGTCGCCCATCATCGGGCCGCGATCGCCGGCGCGCCGTTTCACGTCGAGGGGGTTGATTCCCGACGCGTGCACCCGCACCAGAACTTCTCCGGGCTCCGCGGCCGGCGTCTTCGTCTCGCCGACCTGGAATATCTCCCCGGCAGGGCCGAACTCTTCATACCAGACTGCGCGCATTGTCTTGATCTCCCCCGAAAGCGTTGTCCTGTCAGCGCAATATAGACCCGAAGTGCAGCCGGACCAGCCATCGGCGAAGTCGGTTCTTCAGATTTCCGGAAGTCGCAAGGGAAAATCAGGGGCCCGTGGACAGGCTTATCCTCAGGTTCCACCAGACTCACTGAACAAGAGTACACTCATGGGCCGCAAGCATCAGTAGGGTGCGTTGCCATGAGCACGAGCGACATGACAGATTCGATGGCGGACGAAGCCGCCAACATCACGCCACTGCACGGCGATGGGGAAGAGATCGGATTCCGCTCGCCGCCGCACAATTTCGAGGCGGAGATGGCGCTGTTGGGCGCGATTCTGGTCAACAATCGCTCGTTCGAGCGGGTGCAGGAATATCTGCTGCCCGAGCATTTCGCCGATCCGGCCCACGCCCGCGTCTACGAGGCCTGCGCCCACCTGATCGAGCACGGCCAGATCGCCGACCCGGTGACGTTGAAGAACTACTTCAAGAACGACGCGGATTTGCAGGCGATCGGCGGCCAGGCCTACATCGCGGAGCTGGCGAACGCCGTCATCACGGTCCAGAACGCCCAGGATCTGGGCCGCGAAGTGTATGACTGCTTCCTGCGCCGGGAGCTCATCGATATCGGCAGCCGGGTCGTCAACGACGCCTACGAGCACGAGCTCGAGACACCGGCCCCGACCCAGATCGAGCACGCCGAGGAGCTGCTGTTCCAGCTTGCCGAGCAGGGCTCGACAGAAACCGGGTTCCGGGACTTCAAGAGCGCCGTCACCGGCGCCATCGACATGGCCGCCGCCGCCTACAAGCGCGACGGGCAGATCGTCGGGGTTCCGACCGGCTTCACCGACATCGACAAGCTGATCGGCGGCCTGCACCAATCCGACCTGATCATCATCGCCGGCCGCCCATCCATGGGAAAAACCGCGTTTGCCACCAACATTGCCTACCACGCCGCCTCCTCGAAGCAGCGTTCCGAGGGTCCTGACGGCACCGACATCGAGGAAACCGAGAGCGTCGCGTTCTTTTCCCTGGAAATGTCAGCCGAACAGCTGGCGACGCGTATTATTTCCGAACAGGCACATGTGCGTTCAGACGCAATCCGCCGCGGCGATGTCCGCGAAGAGGAATACAATCGGGTGTTCGCGGTGTCACAAGCCCTGCACGGCCTGAAGCTGTTCATCGACGACACGCCGGCGCTGACGATCGCGCAGATCAGGACCCGCGCGCGGCGGCTCAAGCGCCAGCACGGGCTGAGCCTAATCATCGTCGACTATCTGCAGCTCATCAATCCGCCCGCCAACAGCCGCGGCGACAACCGGGTGCAGGAAGTCTCCCAGATCACCCGCGGCCTGAAGGCGCTGGCGAAGGAACTGGACGTGCCGGTCATCGCGCTGAGCCAGCTCTCCCGCGCCGTCGAACAGCGCGAGGACAAGCGCCCGCAACTGTCCGATCTGCGCGAATCCGGTTCGATCGAGCAGGATGCCGATGTCGTCTCGTTCATCTACCGCGAGGAATACTACAAGGAGCGCGAGCGCCCGACGCCGCGCGACAACGAGAAGCAGGAAACCTATCTCGAGCGCGAACAGCGGTTCAACGAGCTGCTGGAGCAATGCCGCAACAAGGCCGAGGTCATCGTCGCCAAACAACGCCACGGCCCGATCGGCACGGTGACGCTCCAGTTCAACGGCGATTACACCCAGTTCGCCGACCTCGCGCCGGACGACTACCTGCCCGAGGACCGGTTCTAGAGCTTTGTCCGCGCGCGATATCCTCATTCCGGGGGATGCCGGAGCCGTCGTGATCGTCGATCTGGACGCCATCGCGGAAAATTACCGCCTGATTCAGACACAATGCCCCGACGCCAGTGTCGGCGCGGCCGTGAAGGCGGATGCCTATGGACTCGGCATCGAACCCGTCGCGCGGGCATTGTCCGATGCCGGCTGCACCACCTTCTTCGTCGCAACGGCGGCAGAGGGTCGAAACCTTCGCGGTATCCTCTCCGAAGCCGAGATCGTCGTGCTCAACGGACCCGAAGCGTCCAACCTGGACAGCTTTTCCGCATCCCGTCTGAGCCCGACCCTGAACAGCCTGGCGCAGATCGAGACCTGGGCAAACGCCAGGATCGCCGAAGCTGCACCCGCCTGGCTTCACATCGATACCGGCATGAATCGGCTCGGCCTTGTTCCGCGGGACATCGAAACCCTCATCGCCGACCCTGACCGGCTGTCCGGCATCACGATCGCGACGCTGATGAGCCATCTCGCCTGCGCCGATCAGCCGGACCACCCCATGAACGCGGCCCAGCAGAAGCTGTTCGCATTGACTAGAACCGCACTTGAACCGGTCACAGGGCCGGTTCGGGCCAGCCTGGCCAACTCTCCCGGCGTGTTCCTGGGGCCGGAATATCACTTTGACGTGGTGCGGCCCGGCGCGGCGCTGTACGGCCTGCGCCCCGACTCAGGATCGGCCAACCCAATGAGACAAGTTGTTGAAATTCATACGAAAATCGTGCAGGTCCGCGACGTTGACACCCCCATGACCGTTGGATACGGTGCCGCCCATCGGGTCGCCCGAACCGGCCGAATTGCCACGCTTGCGACGGGTTATGCCGATGGTTACCCCCGCGCCGCCGGAAATCCGGAGGGGAACAGCATGAGCGCCTACATCGCCGGACAGGCGGCACCACTAGTCGGACGGATTTCGATGGATCTGATCACAATCGACGTGAGCGACCTGCCACCGGAACTGACACAACCCGGCCAGACGGTCGAACTGCTGGGCCCCAACGCGGCGCCCGACGATCTGGCCGATGCCGCGGGAACCATCGGTTACGAGATTCTGACCCAGCTGGGCGCCCGCCTGCAGCGCGAATATCTGGGCGCAAGGGGCTGACGATGCGCTTCCTGGCATCCATTGGCCGCGCCACGATCTCGACATTCGCCTTGATCGGCCAGATCACCGTCTTTGCCGTCGTCGGCCTGTATCACTGCGTGCGTCCACCTTTCTATCCCCGGCTGATAGTCCAGCAGATGATCGAGATCGGTTACTACTCGTTGCCGGTGGTCGGGCTGACCGCGATCTTCACCGGCGCCGTCCTGGCGCTGCAGAGCTTCAACGGATTCAGCTTCGCCGGCGAGGCGACCATCGCCAACGTGGTGGTCTGGGGGATCACCCGCGAACTGGGGCCGGTTCTCGCCGGCCTGATGGTCGCTGGCCGCGTCGGCGCGGCGATGGCCGCCGAAATCGGGACCATGCGCGTCACAGAGCAGATCGACGCGCTCACCACCTTGTCGACAAACCCGTTCAAGTACCTGATCGCGCCGCGCCTGATCGCCGGAATTGCCATGCTGCCGCTGCTGGTCATCCTCGCGGACATCATCGGCGTACTCGGCGGATTCATCGTCTCGATCTATGATTTCGGATTCAACCCGACGACCTATCTCAAGAGCACCTGGGACGGGCTTGACGCAACAGGCTTCATATCCGGCCTGGTGAAGGCGGCCGTGTTCGGCTTCCTGGTCGCGCTGATGGGCACCTACCACGGCTACCATTCCAAGGGCGGCGCCCAGGGCGTTGGTCAGGCGACCACGAACGCCGTCGTGTCCGCCTCGATCCTGTTGCTTCTGTTCAACTTCATCATCACCGCGCTGTTCTTCGCGACATGACGGATGGCAACCCGAAGATCGTCGTCAGGGGCCTTTGCAAGTCGTTCGGCAGCAACTGGGTCTTGCGCGATCTTGATCTGGATGTCGCCGAAGGCCAGTCGCTTGCCGTGATCGGCGGCTCAGGCACCGGAAAATCGGTCCTGATCAAGTGCATCATCGGACTTTTGGAGCCGGATTCGGGCTCCATTCTCGTCGATGGTGAGGAAACCGTCGGGCTTCCGCCACACGAGCGTGAATGCATCACCCGCAAGTTCGGGATGCTGTTCCAGGGGGCCGCGCTGTTCGACAGCCTGCCGGTTTGGGAGAACGTCGCGTTCGGGCTCGTCCAGAGCCAGGGCATGGCGCGCCTTGAGGCCCGGACTGCGGCCCTGGAGGCGATGAACCTGGTGGGCCTGGACTCAGACATCGCCGACCGCTCCCCGGCGGAGCTGTCGGGCGGAATGCAGAAACGCGCCGGGCTCGCCCGGGCCATCGCCACCCGCCCCGATATCCTGTTTTTCGATGAACCCACGACCGGGCTCGACCCCATCATGGGCAGCGTCATCGACAACCTGATCGTCAAATCCGTGCGCGACCTGGGGGCGACCGCACTCACCATCACCCACGACATGGCGAGCGCAAGGCGAATCGCCGACAATATCGCCATGATCTACGAAGGACGGATTGTCTGGCATGGTCCGGTCGCGCAGATCGACCGTTCGGAAAATGACATGGTCGACCAATTCATCAACGGGCGCTCCGTGGGGCCGATCCAGCTGCAGGTCGCGGTCTGAGGCAATGGCGCGCGCAACCAGCCATTTCGTGTGCCAATCCTGCGGCACCACCCATGGAAAATGGTCCGGGCGCTGCGATTCCTGTGGCGAATGGAACGCCATCGTCGAGGAATCGACCGAGGCCACCATCCCGAAAGGTGTGTCCAGGGCCGGAGGCAAGGCGGTCGCGTTTACGTCGCTCGACGGCGCGCCCGACGAACGCCCGCGGCGGATGACAGGCCTGGCCGAGCTCGACCGGGTGTGCGGCGGCGGCCTGGTGCCCGGCTCCGCACTCCTCGTGGGCGGCGATCCGGGAATCGGCAAATCCACGCTCCTGCTTCAGGCAGCCGCCCTGCTGGCACGATCCGGGGTGCGCGTCGCCTACATTTCCGGCGAGGAAGCCGTCGATCAGATCCGGCTGCGCGCCGCCCGCCTGGGCCTGGCCGACACGCCGGTGGATGTGGCCTCGGCGACCAATATCCGCGATATCCTGGCGGCGCTCGACACCGGCGATGCGGCCGAAATCGCGATCATTGATTCCATTCAGACCATGTATGCCGACAGCCTCGATTCCGCGCCGGGAACGGTGGCGCAGGTGCGCACCTGCGCCCAGGAGCTGATCCGGGTCGCCAAGCGGCGTGGCCTGACGGTCATTCTGGTAGGACACGTCACCAAGGAGGGCTCAATCGCCGGCCCTCGGGTGCTCGAGCACATGGTCGATGCCGTGTTGTATTTCGAGGGCGAGCGGGCGAACCAGTTCCGCCTGCTCCGCGCGGTGAAGAACCGCTTCGGCGCGACCGACGAGATCGGTGTTTTCGAGATGACCGATGCCGGGCTGGCCGAAGTCGAGAACCCGTCGGAGCTGTTTCTCGCCGGGCACAGCGACACGACCAGCGGCTCAGCGGTCTTTGCCGGTATCGAGGGCACCCGCCCTCTGCTGGTGGAAATCCAGGCACTCGTGGCACCGACGCCGCTGGGCACGCCGCGGCGTGCCGTGGTCGGTTGGGATTCCAGCCGGCTGGCCATGATCATCGCGGTGCTGCAGACCCGATGCGGGCTCAATCTGGGCGCCCATGATGTCTATCTGAATGTTGCCGGCGGTTTGCGGGTGGGCGAACCGGCGGCAGATCTCGCGGTCGCCGCAGCACTGGTCTCGGCCCATCTCGAGCAGCCATTGCCACCACGCACGGTGGTCTTCGGTGAAATCGGGCTGGGCGGCGAGGTGCGTGCTGTGGGCCAGCCCGACGCGCGTCTCCGGGAGGCCGAGAAACTCGGTTTTGAAAACGCGCTGACACCGCCGCGCGGCAAGGCCGGAAAGGCCGCCAAGAGCGCCCTGAATGTCGGCGAGATCGCGCGCCTGCGGGACCTTTTCGATCTGTTCGATTCAACGCCGCAACGCGGCAACCTGGCGACGGTCTAGTCCATGGAATTCGGCGGCTTCAGCGTCTTCGACATCGCAGTGCTCGGTGTTGTCTTCCTGGGGGCATTGTTCGGCCTGGTCACCGGCTTCGTGCGCGGCGGCCTGTTCGTCGCATCCTGGATCGGGGCCGGGCTGCTGACGATCTGCGGCCTGGAACAGGTCACGCCGTTCTCAAAACAGTATATCCAACCCGACTGGCTGGCCGAACTCGTGGCCGGCAGCGGCCTGTTCATCGTCGCCCTGATTGTCCTTCACCTGTTGAGCCACATGCTCTCGGGCTGGGTCCGGGCCGGCCGGCTCAATGCGCTCGACCGTTCGCTCGGCCTTTTGGCGGGGCTGGCGACCGCCGCAATCGTGATCTCCATCGCCTTCCTGTTTCTCAGCGATATTTTCGACGACGAACCACCCGACTGGGTCGAGAACGCGCGCACCCGCCCGGCGGTCGAACGCGGTGCGATCCTGGTCAAGGATTTGCTCCCCGCGAACATCATCGGCGACACCGGCGCGGCGCTCGAACGGGCGCAAGACCGGGCGAATGATCTCGATGCCGCGCGCAAGGCGCTCGACCGCCTGACCAGGCCACCCGAAACCGCTGTACCCCAGCAACAGGAAGGGTATAACGAGCGCGAGCGCGAACGCCTCAGCGACCTGATTCGGCAGAACCAGTGACCCATACCACCACCAACCCGTTCCAACCGGCCGGCGACCCCGACAAGTTCCACGAGGAATGCGGTGTCTTCGGCATATATGGCACCGAGGACGCAGCAGCCCTGACTGCGCTGGGCCTGCACGCACTGCAGCATCGCGGCCAGGAAGCAGCGGGAATCGTCTCCTATGACGGCAAGCGGTTCCATCCGCACCGGGCGATGGGTCTGGTCGGCGATATCTTCAGCGACGGCGAGGTGATCGGGCGCCTGCGCGGCGATTCCGCGATCGGGCACAACCGCTACTCGACGGCGGGTGAAACGGTCCTGCGCAACGTGCAACCGCTATATGCGGATTACAGCTTCGGTGGCCTGGCGCTGGCCCACAACGGGAACCTGACGAACGCCCGGCAACTGCGCCGGGAGCTCGTCGAGACGGGTTCGCTGTTCCAGTCGACCATGGACACCGAGGTCATCCAGCACCTGATCGCCACCAGCCGCGGCACACATCTGCTCGACCGTGTGACCGACGCCCTGCGGGCCATCGACGGCGCCTATTCATTGGTCGCCCTGTCGCGCCGCAAACTGATCGGCGCGCGCGACCCGCTCGGCGTGCGTCCGCTGGTCCTCGGACAACTTGGCGATGCCTGGATCCTGGCATCGGAAACCTGTGCGCTGGACATTATCGGCGCCTCCTTCGTTCGCGATATCGAGCCCGGCGAGGTCGTCGTCATCGACGAGGACGGACTGCGCTCCCACAAGCCTGCACCGCAGGTACGTCAGCGGCTGTGCATCTTCGAGTACATCTATTTCGCGCGCCCGGATTCAGACGTCGACGGCACCAACGTCTACGAGGCGCGCAAAGCCATCGGCGCCGAGCTTGCGCGGGAAAGCCAAGTCGATGCCGACCTGGTCATCCCGGTCCCCGACAGCGGTGTTCCGGCTGCTATCGGCTATGCGGCCGAGGCGCGGGTCCCCTTCGAGCTTGGCATGATCCGAAACCACTATGTGGGGCGCACCTTCATCGAGCCGACGGACGAGATCCGGCATTTGGGCGTCCGCCTGAAGCACAATGCCAATCGCGGCCAGCTGCGCGGCAAACGCGTCATCCTGGTGGATGACAGCATCGTGCGCGGCACCACATCCCAGAAGATCGTGGAAATGGTCCGCAACGCCGGGGCCAGCGAAGTCCATGTCCGGATTTCGAGCCCGCCGACCCGCAGCCCGTGCTTCTACGGGATCGACACTCCCGAAGCGTCCGAGCTTTTGGCCGCCAAGCACGACGTCGAGGGCATACGTCAATTGATCGGTGCCGATAGCCTGGCCTATATCTCGATGGACGGGCTGTACCGCGCCATGGGCGAACCCGGACGCGACAATGAAAGCCCGCAATATTGCGACGCCTGCTTCAGTGGCGAGTATCCCACCATGCTGACCGACATGAACGACACCGACAACACGTCGCAAATGTCGCTGCTGGCCGAACTGGCTTAAGAGGACACTCCGGCATGTCGCAATCCGGCGCACTCTCCGGCCGCATCGCTTTTATCACCGGGGCATCCCGCGGTATCGGCGCCGCGGTGGCGAAGCGGTTTGCCGCCGAAGGCGCCCATGTGATTCTGCTGGCCCGCACCGTGGGCGGGCTCGAGGCCGTCGATGACGCGATCCGGAAAGCGGGCGGCCAGGCTACGCTCGTGCCCTGCGACCTGACCGATTTCGAAGTCATCGACACGCTTGGCCCGGCGCTACTGGAACGTTTCGACAAGCTGGATATCTTTGTCGGCAATGCCGGCCTGCTCGGCGAAATGACGCCGCTGACCCACTACGACGCCAAGGCCTGGCACGACGTGTTCGATGTGAACGTGCATGCCAACTGGCGGCTCATGCGCACGCTGGAGCCCCTGCTGCGGCGTTCCGATGCGGGACGTGCAATTCTGGTCACGAGCGGTGCCGCGGCCAACCCGCGGGCCTTCTGGGGCGCTTACGCTGTCACAAAGGCTGCGCTGGAAACCCTGACACGGGTGTGGGCATCGGAACTCGAGAACACCGGCGTGCGGGTTAATCTCCTCAACCCAGGCGGTACCCGTACTGGCATGCGGGCCAAGGCGTTCCCCGGCGAAGATCCCGACACCCTGAAAACGCCGGAAGACATCACCGGGTCGTTCGTCGAGCTAGCAAGCCCGGACAGCACACGGCACGGCGAGTTGATCGATCTCGTCTGACGGTCGACCCGACGCCTATTTCTTGTCGTGATAGGGATTCTCACCCTTGCGGGTCAGCACCCGGATCGGCGTTCCCGACAGCGAGAACCGGTCGCGGAAACTGTTTTCCAGATAGCGCAGGTAACTCGCCGGCAAATCCTCGGGTCGGTTCCCAAACAAGATGACGGTCGGCGGGCGCGCTTTCGGCTGGGTCACGTAACGCAGTCGGATCGGTCGCTTGTTCGCAGCCAGTGGCGGCGGGTGCCGGTCCGTCGCATGCGTCAGCCATGCGTTCAGATCCGAGGTCGAGACCCTCTTGTTCCAGTCTGTATAAGCCGACAAGACGGCCGGCATGAACCGGTCGAGACCGCGGCCCGTCGAAGCCGACAGGGTGACGATCGGTGTGCCCGCACCCTGGGGCAGGGATATCTGCATACGGTCGTGCAAGCGATCGAGCGCCGCCTTGTGGTCGGTGATGAGATCCCACTTATTGACTACCATCACGAACGCGCGGCCTTCGTCGATGACATGGCGCGCGATCGCCAGATCCTGCCGCTCGAGCATCTGCTCGCCATCGAGCACGAGCGCGACCACATGCGCGTACTGAATGGCGTTGAGTGAATTGCTGACCGAGAGCTTCTCAAGCTTCTCGTCGATCCGGGCCTTGCGCCGCATGCCGGCCGTGTCGACAAGCGCGACCCGTTGTCCCTCGAACGTCCACTCGACCGAGATGGCATCGCGTGTGATGCCCGCCTCGGGACCCGTCAGCAGCCGGTCCTGGCCAACCAGCGCATTTATCAGGGTCGATTTGCCGACATTCGGACGCCCGACGATTGCCAATCGCAACACACGATCGTTTTCATCCTCGACCTCTTCGGCGTCGGCAATCGCGCTATCGATGCCGTTCTCGGCCTGAGGCACCACCGCGGCAATCGGATCGTAAAGCAGGTGAATCCCCTCGCCATGTTCGGACGAGATGGCGATCGGGTCTCCAAGACCAAGGGAATAGGATTCCAGGACCCCGCTTTCGCCGGTCCGGCCCTCGCACTTGTTGGCCACCAGCACCACGTTGGCACCGCGCGTGCGCAACCAGCCGGCAAACTGCTCATCGAGGGGCGTGACCCCGGCGCGCGCGTCGAACACCAAAAACACAAGATCGGCTTCATCGAGCGCCTGTTCGGTCTGGCGGCGCATGCGGGCCGGCAGACTGTCATCGAAGGCTTCCTCCAGCCCGGCCGTATCGACAATCCGGAACTCAAGATCGGCGAGCGACCCCTCGCCCTCGCGCCGGTCCCGGGTAACGCCCGGACTGTCATCGACCAACGCTTCACGCCGGCCGACCAAGCGGTTGAACAAGGTGGACTTCCCGACGTTCGGGCGCCCGACAATGACGACGGTCGGCTGCATGTCGGATTGCCCGCCCGGGCCTAGCGGTACGCGATGAGGCGCGCGCCGTCGGTCTGAAAATACAGGGTTTCGTCGGCCAGTGCCGGTGCGACCGAAACGTCACCGGGCATCTCGATTTCGCCGATCACGTCACCGGTGTAGGGCGACAGCGCGACGGCCACACCGTGGCTGCCCGTCACGATCAACCGGTCACTGGCCAGCACCGGGCCGGACCAGCTGATCAGGCCTTTCCGGTCTTCGGGATCTTCGTATCGGCCGAGCGGCGTCACCCAGCGCACCAGACCGTTTTCCGCGACCAACGAGACCACATCGCCTTCGGTGCTGACGACAAACAGGAAATTGCCGGCGATCCATGGCTGGTTCACGCCCCCGACCTCCGTTTCCCAGACCCGGCGTCCGCTCGACAGATCGATCGCGACCATGCGGCCAGAATGGCTGATGGCGTAGACCCGGCCACGGTCGACAACCGGTCGGCCACGGATATCGGCAAGGGCGGAGACCGCGTCGGCGCGCCGGATGGCAGCCAGGTTGTCACTCCAAAGCTGGCGGCCGTTCTCAACCCGGAGCGCGAAGATCTCGCCCGAGGAATACGGCACGACCACGATATCGCCATCCACCGCCGGGCTCGCGGACCCAATCAGACCGGCCGCTTCCTCGATGCCCGTATGGGTCCAGTCGACCACACCGGTCTCGACATCGATCGCGAACAACTGGTTGTCCTTGGTCACTGCATAGACCTTGCCGCCAAAGGCTGTCGGGGCCGAACGGATCGGCCCGGACACGCGTGTGCGCCAGAGCTCTACGCCGGTTTCGGCATCCAGCGCTACAACCTGCGCAAATCCGGTCCCGGCGTAGATGCGGCCAAGATCATAGGCCACGCCGCCGCCCCAGTTGCCGTCATCCTCCTCGGGCGGCTCGATGTTACTCTCCCAGACCGTTCGCCCGTCATCAGAACGGCGCGCCGTCACCACAGCGTCGGAATCCATGGAATAGACCAGACCGTTCGCGATGACCGGCCCGGACAGGATGGGCGCATCGTCGTCGCTTCCCGAACCGATATCGTTCGACCAGGCTTCGCGCGGGTCATCGCTCAACGCAAGATGGTGCATGGCATGGTTTGCAAACCCGCCCTGCTGCGGCCAATCGATATTGACCTGTGGGCGTGGTAGCCGGACATCGAGGTCCGCGACACGTGCCGATGGTGCGATGCGATCCTGCACAGACAACACCGAGATCCGCTCACCCGGCAGTGGCGAGTCGTCGTCGCCACCAAGGAAATCCAGCGAATCACATGCCGTCAGCGCCAGCATCGCTGCGGGCAGGAGCCACAATCTTTGAACTGCTGAAACCATGGGTGCCGAAACCGTCAGAGACCGAGCGCCGTCAGCAACTCGGTCGCGCGCGAGCGTGACGCCACCGGTGCAGAACTGTCGGCCTGGTTCGCGCGAAGCAACGCCGCTGCCCGTTCATTGTCGCCCGCCTGGATGGCCGCAATCGCCAGGAACTCCCGGGCGGTGACCCGGAAGGGATTGGATTCGGTATCGATCGGCACAATCCGCTGCTCCACCTCGTCCTGGGAGAGCACCTCCATGCCGTTGGCAACAGCGAGCAGCCGGGCGATATCGCGATAGGTGGATTGCAGATCGTCATCGGCCGCGAGGGAATCGAACACCGCCACCGCCTGAGCCTTGTCGCCGTCTTCCGCCAGGATCTTGCCCTCGCGCAGCCGCGCCAGGAACCGATAGGCCGGTGTCCCTTCACGTGCGAGCTCCTGCAGTTCCAGCAACGCGCTGTCGGGCTGCACGCTTTCCTGCACGACCGCACTGAGAAACCGTGTGCTGTCGGCCTCGCGTGCGCTGGTCTGGGCATCGCGCCAGATCACAAACGCAATGGTTGCACCGATGATGATGGCCGCCGCCACGACGGTATAAATTCCGTACCGCTTCCAGAGTTCCTGGTAGCGGTCCTGGCGGACTTCCTCATCGACCTCGCGAAACAGCTCGTCCGACACGAAAACAATTCCTTTTCAAGAACTTCGCTTGAATATCACACGCCGGTATATCGCCGTCCGGCGCGCCGAAATCAACCGTTTAACGACGTTTTGATCGTTTCACCGTGTGGTCATACCATTTTTTAACCTCGCTGGCGGACAATCGGCGCCTGGAAACCGGAACACGGCCATGCGCAGTCGAATACATATCGCCATGACAATATTCGCGCCCCTCGCCCTAGCAGCGTGCGCAGACCCCGCATCGCTGACCGTTGGTGGTGCAAGCGTCGTCACCATGATCGATTCCGGCAAGACCGTTACCGACCACGCCATGTCCTTAGCCACAGGCGACGATTGTTCTTTCCGGAACTCTCTGCGCGGTGATGCCTGATGCCAGCCGGCGCTTGCCGAACGGGCCCCTCAAGACCCGCTAGTCTGCTACCGGTCCATCGCCCTTGTCACCTGCTACGACGTTGAAAACAGGTTCGAAACGGAGACTCGTCGCGCGCCCTAGCCGACGACTGGACTTGCCCCGCAAAATCAGGAAAACTCGTTTCCGGATGTCCTGCAAAGACAACGGGCGAGCGATCGGCACATGAGTTCAAGGCAGAGTTTGAGCAAACCGCATCGCAAGACGCGTCAGGTGACGTTCAGCCGCAACGAACTCAGGATTCTCCTGAATGAATACAGTCGCCGTGTCGCCGCGGGAGAATGGCGCGATTACGCGATCGATCTGTGCCGGGACCGTGCCGTGTTCTCGGTGTTTCGCCACACCGCAGAGCACCCTCTCTATTCGATTGAGAAATTCCCGGGCAAGGGTGGCCGACCCGAGCGTTATGCGGTGTCCAGAGGACCCCAGCGCCTGAAACAGAGCCAGAACCTGAACGACGTGCTGGGTGCCATCGAACGCCGCCCCCGGCTGGTCGCCATCGGCTAGGCACAGCCGGTCACCGGAATTTTCGCAAAAACCACCTAAAAGCCGGGATTCTAAAAGTCGATCCGATCCGTGTTGCATCGGCCGATGGATCCCGCCATGTGTCATCTAACTCCGCCGTCGGTGCATTCGCGCAACGGTGGATTCGCAGACGAATAGATGCGGAGACGAGCACGCAATGGACGCCACCGAAAAAATTGTCGGACAGGGAAATTAGCGCGCGCAGGTGCCGCGGGTCCGGCATGCCGATTCGGCGAACCGCGAGACCGCGCCCGAAATTCGCAGCGATCCGGGCCCGCGGCCGCCCGAGCCTGCCCAAATACCTCCGCGCGCACGGCTCAACTACGATCCGCTCCATTCCGAAATCTTCATCGAAATTCTCAATCCCCAGACCGACGACGTGATCCGCCGGTTTCCCGCCGAGCGGGCCGCCGACGAGGATCGTGCGATGCACGCCGGCGGCAAGATTCTCAACCAGTTCGCCTGATACGTTCGGCCTCGTGCGTTGTCGCGCTCATGCCACACCGCTAGGCTGCTGGGCATGAACGGGACCGACAACTGCACCAGTCAAACCAGACGCGTCCTGTCGGGCCTCGACCGCCTTCTTGCCGATGTCGAGACCGTTGGGCGCCTGGCAGATCTTCAGATCGGGTTCCTGACAAATCATGCCTGCAACACGGCAGACGAGGTGCCGGCCTCGGCTGCCCTGGCCCGTCGGCTTGAGCATGTCGGCAAGGGTGAAGTGCGGCTCTTCACCCCCGAACACGGGATCGGCCTGTCGGCCATGGCCGGAGAGGGTGTTGATCACGGGGTCGATCCGCTCACGGGATTGCCTGTTTTCAGCCTCTACACAGGCAATGGGACAGTGGACGGACAGGTCTTCGACGGGCTGAACGCCCTTGTGATCGACCTGCGGGATGTCGGGGTGCGTTGTTATACCTATGCCGCCACAGCGGCCCAGGCGGCATGCGCCGCGCTGGAACGGCACATCGAGGTGATCGTGTGCGATCGCGCCAACCCGCTCGGCCCGGCGGCGGAAGGCCCGCGGCCCGACCCGGACAAGCGCTCGTTTCTAGCCTTCTTCGACGTGCCCTTCATCCACGGCCAGTCCCTCGGCGAACTCGTCGCACGCGCGGTCTCTTCGGTCATCACCGAGGCCCCCTTCTCGGTGTATCCGGCCGATATGTCCCTGCAGCAGCCGCTCGGTTGGATACCGCCATCACCCGCCCTGTCACACCCCGACGCGGTCGCCGCCTATGGTGGGCTGGTGCTGCTCGAGGCCACGAACATCAGCGAGGGTCGCGGCTCCTCACTGTCGTTTCGCTGCATCACCGCACCCGGGCTGGATGCCGATGCGCTGGCCGCGGCGATCAATGGCTGGACCATCGGCTTCCGCGCCGGCAGCGGCGATATCATATCCACTCACGGGGACCATGCCGGCCGGCCGCTGCCCGGGGTGGTTATCTGGCCCCGGCGTGACCCGCGCCGCGAACCGCTGGCGCTGGGCGTGCACCTGCTTGCATGGCTCATCGAACATCACGACGATTTCGCATGGCGCGCAAACGGCGGGTCCAGCGTGGCCCTCGACACGTTGTTCGGCCGATCCGATCTGCGCGAAATGCTCGACGGTGGTGCAAGCGCCGACGAAATCCTGCGGAGCTGGCGCTAGGCAATTGCCCGGCGGTCACGTAGCGGGGATCGCCTCGCCTTCGACGATGATCTCGGAGATACGCTGCCCATCTTCGAGCAGGACTAGATCGGCCCAACTCCCCGGTGCGATCCGTCCACGGTCGCCAATCCCCAGGAAATCCGCCGGATAAGTCGAGATCCGGCGGCACGCATCGTCGAGTTCCAGTCCCAGCGCGAGCAGGTTTTCCAACCCCCGATCCATGGTCAGCGCGCTGCCAGCCAGCGTGTCCTCATCAAGGAACACGCTGGCGTCGCGCTTCGTCACCCGGTGGCTGCCGAGCGGATATTCCCCGTCAGGCATCCCTGCGGCCGCGGTGGCGTCGGTCACGGCGAACAGGCGCGGAATGGCACGCAGCGCGGCCAACATCGCGCCATCGGAGACATGTACGCCGTCAGGGATGATCGCGGCGTATTCCCCGTGGGCCAGCGCGGCACCGACGACCCCCGGCGCGCGGTGATGAAGCGCAGACATGGCATTGAACAGATGAGTGAAACCGCCCGCGCCGGCCGCCAGGGCCGCGCACGCGGTCTCATAGTCCGCATCCGAATGCCCGATCTGCACGGCAATCCCGGCTTCGGCAAACGCGCGCACCAGATCGAGGCCACCGGGAATCTCCGGCGCCAGCGTCACCAATCTCACAACATCGCCGGCGATCACCTCATCGACGAAGGCAGGGGTTGCCTCGCGAGCAAACGGGGGCTGGGCGCCGAGGCGGGCCGCGTTGATATAGGGGCCCTCCATGTGGGCACCCAGGACCCGGGCCTCGCCGGGCTGGCGATCGCGCTGGACGGCACCGACACCCGCCAGCGCCGTGCGCAGTTCTTCCCCGGGCGCCGTGATGGTCGCGGGCAGAAACGATGTCGTGCCGTGCCGCGCGTGGGTTCGGGCCGCCGTCCGGACGGCATCGGCCCCCTGCATCACGTCCGCCCCGCCACCGCCGGGCACGTGCAGATCGACGAACCCGGGCACGATGTGCGGTGCCCCCTGGGGAATCTCACCCGGGAGGATCTCCGCAACATGGCTGTCGAAGGTGATCCGGCCATCGACCCAGCCGTCCGGGGTGAGGATCCGACCTTCCCGTTGCTTCGTGCCTTGCGCCGCCATGCTCACCGCCCCTGCCACATGATGGTTTCTTCGGGTGCGCGACCCTGGGCCAGCATCAGTGCCCCGCTGATGGGTTCTTCGCGGGGTTCGCGCGCCCAGCGCTGCAAACGTTCGGGCAGGAACGGCCGCAGCGGCTCCGCGAGCCCGCCGACCAGCGACAGGGGGACACTACGTCCGGGGTCCAGCGCATCGGCCAGCGCGTCGATCTCACGTCCGGCCTCTCCGACAATATCCAGCGCCGCTATGTCGCCTGCCGCGGCGAATTCGACGACGACCGGCGCCAGATCCGCGAACCGGGCCGGCGGCGCGCCGAGCAACCAGCCCAGCAGCTCGTCACGGGAATGCCCGGTCCGCTCGATGATAGCGCGATGCAGATCGGTGACCGAGCTCCGGTAGCGCGTGTCCAGTATCCGGGCGGCCTGGTCCACGGCCTGGCGACCGATCCAGGCCCCGCTGCCTTCATCACCGATCGGGAACCCCCAACCACCGACCAGGCGGCAGCGCCCGGCCGCCTCGATCCGGTATCCGACACTGCCCGTGCCGACGATGATGACGGCACCCGGTGTCCCGCCATGGGCGCCCAGCGCGGCGATATAGGCATCTGTCGAGACCCGCAAGGCGCCGGCAGACGGTGCTGCGGCGAGAAATTTTTCACGCTGCGAATTGTTGTTCGCACCAGCCAGGCCAATTCCGAAATGGGTGTGCGCCAGATACTCCCCGTCCAGCGAAACCGCACGCGACAGGGTTTCAAGCGCGGCGAGTATTTCGTCCCATGCCTCGGTGCCGCGCACGGTCAGGCTGGTCGGGCCGGTCACGGTCAGCCCGATCCGGTGGCCGGTATCGTCATACAAAGCCACCCGCGTGTTGCTGGCACCTCCGTCGACACAACAGTACAAACGCGCGTCCATCGCCTGTCGTCGCCACTCCTCTAGCCGCCGTCATCCTACACCACGGCCCGCGTCGCACCCGTTTCACAAATGGGCGGCGCGGGTTCATATGCTATGGAGGATTCGTGACCGCAGGCAAACAGGCACATGCGAAAGACTGAAAAATTCTCCGACGCATTCCGCGATCTCGAAACCCGCGATGACGCGGATATCATCGCCGCCATCCTCGATGCCCAGGCCAACGGCATCGCGGCGGTGCGTGGGGCCGGGCCAGCATTGGCCGCTGCCGCCGGTGCCGCCGCCGAATGCCTGCGCCAGAACCCCGCCGGACGCATCGTCTATGGCGGGGCCGGAACCTCGGCGCGCCTTGGGGTCCAGGACGGTGTCGAATTGGTTCCCACCTTCGGCTGGCCGACCGAACGCCTCGCCTATTTGATCGCGGGCGGGCCTGATGCCCTGACCCGCACGGCCGAAGGGGCCGAGGACGATGCCGAACAGGCACAAGCCGATGTCAATTCGCTGTCCGTCGGGCCCGGCGATGTGTGTGTGTTCCTGTCGGCGAGCGGGGTCACACCCTATGCCGTCACCGCCTGCCAGGCCGCGCGGGCCGCCGGCGCACTGACCATCGGGATCGCCAACAATCCGGACACATCGCTGCTGCAGGCCGCCGAACATTCGATCGTGCTGGAGACCGGGCCGGAACCGATCGGGGGTTCCACGCGAATGACCGCCGGCACCGCGCAGAAGGTGACGCTGAACCTGATATCGACCCTGATGATGATCCGCATGGGCCGCGTGTACGGAGGCATGATGGTCGACGTCATCGCGTCGAGCGACAAGCTGCGCGAACGCGCCTTACGGATCGTCGTGGAAGCCGCCAAGGTCGATGAGGATGCAGCCCGCGCGGCGCTTGCAGCCTGCGACCAGGCCGTGAAGCCGGCCATTCTGGTCGCGCGGGGGCTGACGCTCGACGATGCCAACACCCTGCTCGAGGCCAATGACGGCGACCTGCGCCATGCCCTGGCCACGCTGCAAGGCGAAAGTTGAGCACATTGTCGGCGCCGATCGAGCTCAACCCGTTCCGGATTACCTGGAACAAGCACACACGCGACCAGTGGGACACCATGCTCGCCGCCTGCAAGCGTCCCAGCCTGACCCAGTCATCGGCCTATGCGCTGGCGGTCCACAAGACCCAGGAACAGAAGGCGGATTTCGGGTTGATCCGCTTCAACAAACAGCCGATCGGCATGATTGTCGCCCACGGCAAACCGGCCTTCGGCACCCCAGGGCAGCCAAACCATCTATCGCGGCTCGCTCTGGATCCACGACGAGATCCCCGGCGAGATGCAGAAACTGGCACTCGAACTTCTGCGCAAACGCTACCGGTTGCGCCGCGGGCGGCCCGTTACATTCCATCCCGAACTCAAGGATACACCGGACCATCGCGGACAGATGGCGCTGTCGGGTTTCAAGCGCGTGGCCGAAGGATACCGGACGATCTGGCTCGATCTCGACTGCTCTGTTGAGGATATGTGTGCGAACTTCAGGCAGAACTGGCGCAACAGCCTGGTCCAGGGCAAACGCAACGGGTTGACCGTCATCGACGATCCGGCGTGCGACCGGCTCGATTGGCTGATCGAGCGTCATGCCGAACATATGGATTTGGGCGGATATCGCGGCCCATCGGCCGCCATTCTGGAGGACCTGCGGGAGTTTGGAAACGAGACCGCCGGGATACGTCTTCTGGTCGCCGGCATCCTGCTTGCCCATCACGGCAAGGCCGCGACCTATCTGGTCAACTGGACCGGCGATAAGGGCCGGGAACTGCGCGCAACCCATCTGCTGCTCTGGCACGCCGCCGAGCGATTGCAGTCAGAGGGTTACTAATGGTTCGACCTGGGGGGCATCAACGAGGATGCGCCGGGTGTCGCACGCTTCAAGCAGGGTATGGGCGGGGCCGAAATCCAGCTGGTCGGCGGGTATATCGAGGCATTACGCCGCCACACGCGTATCCGTTTCCACGAGCTGGGCCGCGTCATGCACCAGTCGCGCGGCGGCACCCGGGCCACCGGAGAAACCCGGTGCATTCTCGGACAGGTAGCGCCGCCAGGCGCGCGCACCGCGCGATCCGTTGAACAGACCGAGGATATGCCGGGTCATGGAAATCAGCGGGACACCGGCAGACGTCTGGCGCGCGATATAGGCACAATATTCGTCAACCACCGCGTGGCGTGACGGCGGCTCGCCTTCGGCCGCGAAAAACATGCGGTCCGCCTCGGCCATGATGAAGGGGTTCTGGTAGGCGGCGCGCCCGATCATCACGCCATCCACATGCGCAAGTTGGGCAGCGGCGGCGTCGAGCGTCTCTATCCCGCCATTGATCGAGATGTGCAGGTCCGGGCGTTCGGCCTTCAGGCGGTGCACCAGTCCATAATGCAGGGGCGGCACTTCGCGGTTCTCGCGCGGGCTCAGGCCTTGGAGCCAGGCCTTGCGTGCATGGACGATGAAACGCTCACAGCCTGCGCTGCTGACCGTATCGACGAAGCCCTTGAGGGTTTCCCATTCCGGCATGTCGTCGATCGCGATCCGGTGTTTCACGGTGACCGGCACATCGACCGCCGCCCGCATGGCCGCCACACAGCGCGCCACCAGGTCGGGCTCGGTCATCAGGCAGGCGCCGAAGCGGCCCGATTGCACCCGGTCCGAGGGACATCCCACATTGAGGTTGATCTCGTCATAGCCCAGATCGACGCCGATACGCGCGCATTCGGCCAGCGCTTCGGGGTCAGAGCCACCCAGCTGCAGCGCCACGGGGTGCTCGGCCGGATCGAAGGCCAGCAGCCGATCGCGCGGTCCGTGCACGATCGCGGCGGTGGTCACCATCTCGGTGTACAGGCGTACATGGCGCGAGATGAGGCGCAGGAAGTACCGCTCGTGCCGGTCGGTCCAGTCCATCATCGGCGCCACCGAGATCGGTGCGACCTGCTGATTTTTCAGGCGTTTGTCCACGTCCATCCACCGTTTTCGCAGTCCGCGAAGGCTTCATTTAGCCGCGATCCAGCCGCCGCACAACTCAAACGGACACCCCGCCGGCGACTAGGATTTCGCCTTCCGGTGCGTCTGGGTCGTCCAGACCCGCAAATCGAAAAGAACCTTGGCGGTCGCAGCGAGGACAAGCACACAGAGCAGGATTTTCGTGACCGGCTCCATGGTGCCCTCGATCAGCACTGCATGGACAACGCTCCCGACGACGGTGATGACCGCCAGGGACGTGTGGCCGAGCCGCCACGCCCACCACCGCCAGCGCAGCCGCCGCAGCAGGGCGGCCAGAATCGCGGCGGGAAAAGCTGACCGGCTCAACCGAAGTTGAACGCACCCGGGTGGCGAATGTCGAGATCGCGCAACTCGGCATAGGTCTGGACGCCGATCTGGCGCATGGCCACCGCGATCTCGTCCTGGAAGAATGAGGCGACGTATTCCGGCCCCTCCTCGCCCAGCGCGCACAGGCCATACATGAAGGCGCGCCCGGCGAGGGTGAAGTCCGCACCGAGCGCCATTGCGCGCACGACATCGATGCCGCTGCGAATACCGCTGTCAAACAGGATCTTTGCCCGCCCGCCTATGGCGTCCACCACGGCCGGCAGGCAGTCGATCGCCGGCGGCGCAGCCTCGAGCTGGCGGCCGCCATGATTGGACACCTCGATCCCGTCCGCACCGATTGATACAGCGCGCTCCGCATCGCCGGGGTGCAGCAACCCCTTGACCACGAGAGGTCCGGGCCAGGCGTCGCGGAACTGGGCCACCTCGTCCCAGGTGAACGCGCCCACGGTCTCGCGCCGGACGAACTCGATCACGTCCTTATCGCTCGCATTCTCGCCCGCATAGGGCCGGTAGTTCGCGAACGGCCGCATGCCGTGGCGCAGATAGGCCATAAGCCAGGTTGGGTGCTTGAGCGCCTCCGTAACCGTTCGCACGCTGTGGCTGTAGGGGATGACCAGCCGGTCGCGGCGTTCGCGCGGCCGCTTGGCCCGCGACGGCACGTCCAGAGTGACGATCAGCACTTTCACGCCGACATCCCCGGCGCGGCGCACCAAATCCATGTCCACCGCCAACTCGTTGGCCGGCTGACGGTAGAGCTGGAACCAGAGATTGTCCGGCGCCAGCTCGGCAATACGTTCGACCGTCGCCCCGGCCACACAGCCCAGCGCCAGGGGGAAACGGTGCGCCTGGGCCGCCCGTGCCATCACCTCCTCACCGTTCGGCAGGACGAGGCTTGGAATGCCCATTGGGGCGATCGCAACGGGCATCGCATAGGTTTCGCCGAACAGTTCGACTTCGGTGTTGGCAGTGAAATTCACGCTGCCGTAGCGCGGCACGATCTCGATCGCATCCAGCGCTTCGGCATTGCGCACCATGTTCAGCTCGCTCGCCCCCACCGCTCCGTCGACATAGTCGAAGGCGAAGCGCGGAGTGCGCCGGCGGCCCCGCAACCGCAGATCTTCGATCGTGGGGTATTTCAGCGACCATTCGGCCTTGCGGGCGTCGGACATGCTCATCGTATTCTCACTGTTCTCGCGCCACGAGGATGGGGTCCGTCAACGCCGACAGGCTCTGGCGCTGTTGATCGGCCTCGTGGAAATTCGGCGGGTCGAGCCAGGTTTCATAGGCCGCCTTGAGTTGCGGCCACTCCCCGTCGACACAGGCGAACCAGGCGCTGTCCCGGTTGTGATCGCGGACCACCATGTGCTGGCGAAACAAGCCCTTGTAGAAAAATACGTAGCGCGCGGCCGCACGGCGCGAGCGCTGGTTCAGCGCGGTGCACTTCCATTCATAGCGCCGGTAGCCGATATCGAAGGCATTCCCCATCATCAGGTACATCGCCTCGGTCGCGGCGCACCGGTTCTGGAGCGCCGGCGAATAGTGAATATGGCCAACCTCGATCGTCCCGTAGACGGGCTTGATGTTGAGATAGCTGGCCATCCCGGTCGCCCCGTCCTGTTCGGTGTCGACGATGGTAAAAACAGCGGGTCGTCGCCGAGACAATTTTCGGCGAGCCAGTCGCGGAAGCGCCCGATTTCGTCGAAAGGCCCGTAGGGCAGATAGCTCCAGTCACGTCCCTCCGCGTCGACGCAGTAGTGTCGGTGCGGATCCTCGGAATGGGCCCCGATATCCGGCGGTTCGATCCGGCAATAGCGACCCGTCAACACCACGCGGGGCGGCGGTGGCGGTGGTGTCCAATCGGGCAGCGGGAAACCGAATTCCTGGCCCAGTTCATTCTTCGTCGCGGTCGCCATTGTCTCCCAGCCCCCGCACCCGATGGTCCTGGCGTGCCGACTGCGGCCTGAACCCGGGATGCCCTGACCCTATTTAGTCGAATTCGTGACCGGCGTGAACGTCGGAGTCCCTTGCCGCGATTGTCACCAATCGCCGCAAACTGATAACGTCCAGCTCATATCGGGCCACCGGACAATCCGGCACATAACCGGCCCGCGAAAAGCTCAAGGTTGAACCCCATGCGAACACGCAGATCATTTTCCGAACGGTTGATCCAGCGGTTCTTCTACAAATACTACGCGCGCAACCTACTCTATGAGCTGCAGATACGCGCGCGCGACGAAGCTGCGGACTATGTGCAGGCCAACATGCCCGAGGCGCAGATCTTCGCCCAGCATCGCCAGATCATCGAACACGCGGTGGGCAACGCCAACCCGGACGGCTTGTTCCTGGAGTTCGGCGTGGCGACGGGCAACACGATCCGGGCGATCGCGGCGCACGCGCCCGCCGGGAAGACGGTCTACGGCTTCGACAGCTTCTCGGGCCTGCCGGGAGACTGGACCGGCCATGTGGAGACATCCGGCGCATTCGAGCAGAAGGCGGTGCCGAAAGTGCCGTCCAACGTCTCCCTGGTCCGCGGCCTGTTCGAAGACAGCCTGCCCGGATTTATGGCCGAGAATGCGGGCCCGGTGAGCTTCGCGCATATCGACTGTGACCTCTACAGCTCGACCGTGACCATCCTCGAGCATATCGGCCCGCATCTGCAGACCGGCACGCTGGTGCTGTTCGACGAGTACTTCAACTATCCGGGCTGGAAGCTGCACGAGCACAAGGCGTGGGCCGAGTTCTGTCAGACCAACGGCGTTCGCTACAGCTATATCGGGTTGACCGCGCTGGACGGGCGCGTGCTGGTACGGATCGACTAGCCGCCTAGTAATTCATTCAGTCTCTGGTTTGCTGCCTCAAAGTCTCTCGTTTGTAAGGATTTCCGGAGATATTTCTTCTCCTCTGTAATCCACATACGGAACTGCCACACGTCACCAGATTGAGGAACACATAGGATTTGTGCCTTACCACCGAAGATATCGTGGTTCTGGGAACTCTTGCTTCCCTTAATAACCCGTATGCGTTTCTTCACCACCAAACCACCTAACCGCACTACTCATCAGAGTAGTAACCCGATGTTTGTAAAATTCTCTGAATCTCATACAGAGACATGGTGGAGAATCAAGGATCTAATTCGTACTTTGTATCAACTTTGTAAGTTTTTTTATTGTTTATTATCAATGGGTAAGTCGTCGTTTATTACTACCATTCGATCGTGCCGGGCGGCTTCGAGGTGACGTCGTAGACGACCCGGTTGATGCCCCGCACCTCGTTGATGATGCGCGTCGCCACCCCCGCCACGAAGGTGTGTTCAAAGGGGTAGCTGTCCGCCGTCATCCCGTCGGTCGAGGTGACGGCGCGCAGGGCGCAGACATGGTCGTAAGTCCGTGCGTCGCCCATCACCCCGACGGTGCGAACGGGCAGCAGCACGGCAAACGCCTGCCAGATCTGGTCATACAGGCCCGCCTTGCGGATCTCGTCGAGATAGATCGCGTCGGCCTGGCGCAGGATATCAAGCTTGTCCCGCTCGAAGGTGCCGGGCACGCGGATCGCCAGGCCGGGCCCCGGGAACGGGTGGCGTCCGACGATCTCGTGGGGAATTCCCAGTTCGCGGCCGAGATCGCGCACCTCGTCCTTGAAGAGTTCGCGCAGGGGTTCCACGAGCTCCATATTCATGCGCTCGGGAAGCCCACCCACATTGTGGTGCGACTTGATGGTCGCACTCGGACCGCCGAACGGGCTGACGCTCTCGATCACGTCTGGATAAAGGGTGCCTTGCGCCAGGAAGTCGGCGCCGCCGATCTTCTCGGCCTCCTCCTCGAAGACATCGATGAAGGTGCCCCCGATGATCTTGCGTTTTGTCTCGGGATCGCTCTCGCCCTCGAGCTTGTCGAGGAACATGTCGGTCGCATCGCGCACCACCAGATGGATGTTGAACCGATCCCGGAAGACCTGTTCCACCTCCTCGCGCTCGCCCATGCGCAACAGCCCGTGGTCGACGAAGATGCATGTCAGCTGATCGCCGATGGCCTCATGGATCAGCACCGCCGCCACGGAACTGTCGACACCGCCCGACAGGCCGCAAATCACGCGTCCGTCACCGACCTGCGCGCGAACCTTCTCGATCTCGGCCGTCCGGAACGCGGCCATCGTCCAGTCGCCGCGGCAGCCGGCCACGTGATGCACGAAGTTGGACAACAGGCGCGCCCCGTCCTGGGTGTGCATCACCTCGGGATGGAACTGGACGCCGTAGAACTTGCGCTCATCGTCGGCAGTGGCCGCGAACGGGGCGCCCGGGCTCGTTGCCACCACGCGGAAACCCTCGGGCAGCGCCGTCACCCGATCGCCGTGGGACATCCAGACCTCTGGCACCGTGCCCGGCAGCCAGACCCGGTGGAACAGACCGCAATGATCGGTGACTTCAAGGATCGCGCGGCCGAATTCCTGATGATCGGAATCCTCGACCGTCCCCCCCAGCGCGTGACACATAAGCTGCTGGCCATAGCAGATGCCGAGCACCGGCAGCCCAAGCTCGAAGACGACGGGATCGACGGTGGGCGCGCCCTCGGCCATGACGCTCGCCGGACCGCCCGACAGGATAATTGCCTTGGGGTCGAAGTTCTCGACAAACGCCCGGTCGACCCGGAAACAGGGATGAATTTCGCTATAGACGCCGGATTCCCGGACGCGGCGCGCAATCAGCTGGGTGACCTGCGAACCGAAGTCGATGATGAGGATTTTTTCGGAAATAGGAAGCGCTGTGGTCATAGGGCTTGATAGCCGATTCGAATTCGTCCCGCACTAGCCCGACGCGGCTTCATCCACAGGCAATTTCCAGACATAGCCCGCCATCTCCAGCTCCGTCCCCGCGAACGTCTCCTGCCGCTCCGCGATGCGTTGGGCGCCGAGCGTCTCGTAGAAGAACCGCGCCTGGTTCTCCGCCAGCACCCAGACGATCGCATTGCTCCTGTTCTCGCTGTGCAGGACCTCGAGGCAACGCATCAGGAGCTCGCGGCCGATTCCCTCGCCCTGGCGGTCGGGATCCACATACAGGGTGAAAATCTCACCGTCATTCGGCGAACGGCGGGAGCCCTTCTCGTGGCGAGCCGGCCCGCAGCTGGCGAACCCGGCTATCCCGTTCGCACCGGGATCCACATCCTCGGCCACGAACACCCGGTGCAGATGGTCCCGGCGGCGGACGGAGGTCTTCCATTGCCTTTGCTGCCCAGTCGCGTTCAGCCGGACCAGATAATCGTCGGGGATGATCCCGGCATAGCTGGTTTTCCAGGCCTCGACGTGGATGCGCGCGATCTCCGGCACGTCGGCCTCGCGGGCCTCGCGAACGCGAATCACGACGCGCGCTCGAGGATCGCGGCATACATGCCGTCGGTACCGTGGCGGGCCGGCGTCAGCACGAGCTCGTCGTTACAGCCGAGTGCCGCGGCGGTTTCATCACCCAGAATCCGGGCAACGGCCAGGCGGCGGTAATCGCTGTTCCGGTCGAGAAACGCGGTAACCCGGTCGCGGCCTTCCCTGTCGAGCACGGAGCAGGCCGCGTAGATCAGGCGCCCACCCGGCTTTACGGCAATGGCCGCGCGGTCAAGCAGTTCGTCCTGGGTGTGGGCATAGGCTTCGATCGTTGCCGCCGTGGTGCGCCAGCGAAGATCGGGGCTACGCCGCCATGTCCCCGTGCCCGAACAGGGTGCATCGACCAGCACCCGGTCGGCCCAGGCGTGTAACTCGCCGGGCGGTCCATCGGCGGGCACCGGCAGGGTGCGCAAATTCTCCACGCCGAGCCGTTCGGCGCGCGGCGCCATCCTGGCCAGGCGGGCCGCTGACACATCACAGGCCACCAGCTCGGCCCCGTTGTCCGCGGCCGCCGCGAGCGCGAGTACCTTGCCGCCGGCACCGGCGCAATAGTCGACGATCCGCTGCTCCGGCCGGGCGTCCACGAGCCGGGCCACCAGCTGGCTGGATTCGTCCTGGGGTTCGATCAATCCCTCGCGATACGCACCCAGCTGGCCGAAATTGCCGCGTTGGGAGCCCCGTAACCCTTCCGGGCTGTGGGGCGTCGGATCGGATTCATAGCCGTCCGCCAGCAACCGCGCGCGCGCGGCCTCGCGCGTGGCGCGCAGACGGTTGACCCGCAGGTCAACCGGCGCGGTGGTGTTGAGCGCCGCCAATTCCGTGGCGGCTTCTGCGCCCCACTGTGCCGTGAACAGCGGGTACAGGGCCTCGGGGCAGTTTCCCGCACACCAGGCCGGTGCCGATGCCGGGTCCAGGTCGGACACGGCCGACACCACCGAACGTTCCTCACCCGTGAGAGCCGGCGGCCCGTAGCCGGCGCCGCTGAACAGGCTATCGATGTCACCGGGGCGTTCCAGGGCCAGGTCGGCCAGGGTTCTGGCGCGCGGGCTGTCCGCATCTCCGCCCGCTTCGGCCACGGACCAGCGCAGCAGCGCACCGCGGCGCAAGTCACGATAGACGCCGTCACGGATCGCGCGCCGGTCGCCGGACCCCGCGAAGCGGTGCCCGCGGAACCAGTCCACCAGGACCGCATCGGCGGGTGCATTCCCGCGCGCGATCTCGCTCAGAATGTCGATGGAGGCGGCGATGCGCGCGGCTGGTGTCATGGCGCGGCGCGCCGGCGAAAAGCCGGATCAGACGTTGTGGCGGTAATTCGGTGCCTCGCGCGTGATGGTCACGTCATGCACGTGGCTCTCACGCAGGCCCGCATTGGTCAGGCGAAGGAACCGGCATTTCTTCTGCATGTCGGTGATCGAGCCGTTCCCGGTGTACCCCATGGCCGCGCGCAGACCGCCGACCAGCTGGTGAAGCACATTCACCGCGGGGCCCTTATAGGCCACCTGTCCCTCGATCCCCTCGGGCACAAGTTTCAGCGAGTCCGCCACCTCCGCCTGGAAGTAGCGGTCAGCCGAGCCGCGCGCCATGGCGCCGATCGAACCCATGCCGCGATAGGATTTGTAGGAACGGCCCTCATACAGGAACACCTCGCCCGGCGCCTCGTCGGTGCCGGCCAGCAGCGAGCCGATCATGGCGCAATCGGCACCTGCAGCGATGGCCTTGGCCAGGTCGCCGGAATACTTGATACCGCCGTCGGAGATCACCGGTACGCCGTTTTTCCGGGCGACGTCGACCACCTGCTCAATCGCGGTGAGTTGGGGCACCCCGACACCGGCGACGATCCGGGTGGTGCATATCGAGCCCGGACCGATCCCGACCTTCAGCGCATCCGCGCCCGCATCGATCAGGGCCGTGGCCGCTTCCGAGGTCGCGATATTGCCGCCGATAATCTGGGCCTGGTTGCTGAGGCGCTTGATCCGGCTGATCTGGTCGAGGACCCCGCGGGAATGGCCGTGGGCCGTGTCGACGACGATGACGTCGACGCCTGCATCCAGCAGCGCCTCGGCGCGCTCGTAACCCGCATCGCCCACCCCTGTCGCGGCGGCAACGCGCAGGCGACCCTGCTCATCCTTGCAGGCATCGGGATAGGCCTTGGCCTTCTCGATATCCTTGACCGTGATTAGCCCGACGCAATGGCCGTCGTCATCCACCACCAGCAGCTTCTCGATCCGGTGCTTGTGCAGCAGCTGCTTGGCTTCCTCCATGTCGACGCCTTCGCCCACCGTCACCAGCTTCTTGGTCATCAGTTCCTTGACCGGCTGGCTCGGCTCGCTGGCGAAGCGAACGTCACGATTGGTGACGATGCCGACGAGCTTGCCCGTCTTCTTCGCCACAACGGGGATACCCGAGATCGATTCCCGGTCCATGATCGCCAACGCATCGGACAGCGACTGTTCGGGATGGATGGTGATCGGATTGACCACCATGCCGGATTCGAACCGCTTCACCTTGCGGACCTCATCGGCCTGCTCCCCGGGTTCCAGATTCTTGTGCACCACGCCGAGGCCACCGGCCTGGGCCAGCTTGATGGCCATCTCGGCCTCGGTGACCGTATCCATCGCGGCCGACAGGAGCGGGATGCCGAGACGGATGTCCCGCGTCAGCTGCGTTCCCGTATCTGCATCGGAGGGCAAAATCCGCGACTCCGCCGGCTCGAGGAGTACATCGTCAAACGTGAGTGCATCGCGGATTTCCATGGTCAACCCAGCCCTTGGCTGAATCGAAGTTGACGCGGCTTATATACACAAGCGGTGTATCCGGACAAGCGTTCGTCGCGCAGCCGTGAAAAGCCCGCTCAGTCCGCGTTCTTGAAGCCGGTGCCGACCAAGAACAATTCGACCGAGTCGCTGCGACTTGCCTTCGGCTTGAACCGCCGGACGGAGGAAAACCGCTGGCGCATGGCATCGAACAGGGCCGGCTCGTCGACACCCTGGAACACCTTAGTCACGAACGCACCGCCCGGCGACAGCACCTCGCAGGCAAATAGGAAGGCCGCCTCGGCCAGGGCCAGGGTCCGCAGATGATCTGTCGAGGCATGGCCCGTGGTCGGCACCGCCATGTCCGACAACACCACATCGACCGGATCGCCAATGGCTGTCCGCAGGCGCGCGACCGCGGCTTCATCCTCGATATCGCCGACCAGGATCTCGGCCCCGGCCAGCGGTTCCATCTCCAGGATGTCGATGGCAACGACCTGGCCCGCGGTTTCCTGTGATTTCACCTGCGCGACCACGACCTGGGTCCAGCCCCCCGGCGCCGCCCCGAGATCGACGACCCGCCGCCCGGGTTGCAGAAATTCAAAACGCTCATCGATTTGCAGAAGCTTGTAGGCCGCGCGCGAGCGATACCCCACTCGCTGAGCCGCCTGGACATAGGGATCATTGAGCTGGCGCTGCAACCAGCGGGTCGAGGACAGTTTGCGCCCGCGCGCCGAGCGAACACGTTCGGAGCGGGCGCGGGATCCATCCTGCCCGGATGACTTGCGTCCGCGCGCCACGATTGGCCTCAGGCCCGGGCCGCGGCGCTCTCGCGGTCCGCTGAACGCATCAGGCCGTGCAAAATTCCTTCGCGCAGGCCCCGGTCGGCGACCCGCAGCCGTCCGACCGGCCAGAGATCGCAAATGGCATCCAGGACCGCGCAGCCCGAGACCACCAGGTCGGCCCGGCCGGGACCAATGCAGGGATGCGCGGCGCGATCCTGCCGGTTGAGCGACAGCAAATGATCCCGGGCGCTGCACAACTGGTCGAATTCGAGCTGCCTGCCGTCGACGTGGTCCCGATTGTAGTACGGCAGGTCGAGAAACACCCCGGTCAGGGTAGTGACCGTGCCCGAGGTGCCGACCATCTGGACCCGGCCTTCGCCGACATGCGCCGAAATGCCGTGGTGCCGGTCAAACTCGACCAGAAGATCACGCACATGCGCGCAGATTTCCCCATAGAGCGCCGGCGAGACGTGGCCGAGTTCGTCTTCAACGCAGCCGAAGCTCTCACTCAGCGTGACCACGCCGCAGGGTACGGAGATGCAACCCAGTATTTCGGTATCGACCTGGTTGGGTACGAGTGCGGAATCGACCAGCCTGACCCAGGTAATCTGGGTGCTGCCGCCACCGATATCGAACAACAAGGCGTAGGCATCGTCATCCTCGGGTGCGTCGTACAACGGAGAGCAGCCGACCAGCGCCAGCTCCGCTTCCTCCTCCGGCGCAATAATCTCCAATTCGATCGAGGTCTCGGATCGAACGCGCTCGATAAACCGGTCTGCATTCTCGGCCCGCCGGCACGCTTCCGTCGCCACCGCTCGGACCCGTGTCACATCGTTGCGCTGGAGCTTGGAGTGGCACACCCGCAACGCTTCGATGGTGCGGCCCATCGCGTGGTCGGACAGGGCTTTCGAGTTCCCAAGCCCTTCACCCAGCCGGACGATCCGGGAGAACGCGTCGATGACGCGAAAGCCGTCCCGGTTGGGTTTGGCGACCAGCAGACGGCAATTGTTGGTGCCCAGATCGAGCGCGCCATAGGTGTGACGCCAGCGCCCTTCCCGGCCCTGCCGATTTGCATCCCTGGACTGCCTGTTGCGTCCTGCCGACACGCGATTCTCCCGGCCCGCGGCCCAGATCGGCTACGAAGCGATTGAATCTACACAGCTGGTGGTCGAACTCAAGCCGACGAAAGTCTGGTAGACCCGGCGGCAACAGCGTGTTTTTGCGCGCCGGGACGCGGACTTCCAGGCCCGGCAAGCGTCCGGCAGACATCGTGCGCAGGGCCGGTAACCGGCCCTGCGGGCCGCGTCCTCGTTGGCGGAGAAGACCCGGTGGGGCGCATAATGTCCTTTCACGAGCCAGCGAAGGGTATTAGGACAATCGAGCCTGCCGAAGATCCGGCTGCGCCGGTGACCACTTAGGGAATCCGGCGTATCGCTGGCGCAGAGACGGCCCGATCCATCAATCAATCGATAACGCTTTTCAGCCATACAGAGCGTCTACACACGTTGGCATAGTTATGGTAACACCGCGCCCACGTGGCCATTGGGGGATCGTCTAATGGTAGGACAGCGGACTCTGACTCCGCTAGTGAGGGTTCGAATCCTTCTCCCCCAGCCACTTTTTCTGATCGATAAGGAACTGATCTCGGGCGCGATCCGGGCTCTGATGGGCTCCATCAGACACTTCTCAATTATTAATATGGCATATTGTAATATATTATATTGATGTATTTCATATGGAAAATATGATCAAAGACGGTTGATCGGAGATTTGAAATGGACGCGAAGACAATGTGCCTGGCGGTTCTCAGCCAGGGTGAGGCGTCGGGCTACGAAATCAGAAAGTCTGTGGAAGACGGCCCTTTCGGGCACATTCAAGACATCGGGTTCAGCTCCATCTACCCCGCGCTCTCGCGTCTGCGCGACAATAGCCTTGTGACCGTGACCGAGCTCGCCCAGGAGGGCCGGCCCGACAAAAAGCTTTACCGGATCACGTCGGAAGGCCGTCTAGCGCTGTTGAACGCGCTGCAGGAACCGACGGAGGCAGACCGGACGCGATCCGATTTTCTATTCCGGATGCTTTTTGCCGATATTCTGCCGCCCTCGGCCGTTGAATACATGATCGATGCGCGCCTGGAGGAGATTCAGAACAACCTCAGCCGCATCGAAGCCCGTTCGCTGGACGATTTCGAAAGCGCTGGCGATGCCTTCGTCAACGGGTTTGCCGCCGCCGTACAGAAAGCCATGGCGAACTATATCGAGGAACACCGCTACGAGCTTGTTGGGGCCGCACTGGTTTCACAAAGCGCCGTTACGGAATAAGGACAGGACAGAAGCATGATGAGAAAATCTGTCATCACAGCACTGGTCCTAGCGGTCGTCGCAATCGGCTGGATCGCATCGGGCCAGCTCAAGCCCGAGGAAGCGAATGGCAAAGACACCGCCAGCCCGGAGACACAGACCGCGACCAAAATGATGCAGGTTCGCGTGGCAGATCTGGGCGCAATCATGCGGGTCGAACGGGTCAATGTGACGGGGGGGACCGAAGCATCGCGGAAAGTGCAGCTTCGGGCCGAGACCCATGGCCAGGTGGCCGAGCTCATGGCCCGGCGCGGCGAGAATATTATCGAGGGTCAGCCAATCGCGCGTCTCCGCCTCGATGATCGACCGGCCAAGCTCGCCGAGGCAAAGGCAGCACTGCGCCAGCGGGAAATCGAATATTCGGCTTCGAAGCGGCTGAAGGAGAAAGGGTTCCGATCCGAGACCGAGGAAGCCGCCGCGCGGGCGAAGCTCGATGCGGCCCGCGCGGTTGTGGAGCAGATTGAGATCGATATCGCGCGAACCACGTTCCGCGCACCGTTCAACAGCATGATCGATTCCGGTCATATCGAGCTGGGCGACTATGTACGTGTCGGTGATGTCACCGCCACGCTGGTCGATCTGGACCCGATCCTTGTGGTCGGGAACGTCAGCGAACGTCAGGTCAGCGAGATCGAGGAAGGTATGCCGGGGACTGTTCGATTGATCGACGGCAGCGAGAAAACCGGGATTGTCAGCTTCGTCGCTCCGGTCGCCGAGCCGAGCACGCGGACCTACCGGGTCGAACTTGAGGTCGCGAACCCGGACAGGGACATCCGCGACGGCGTCACCGCCACGATCGAAATCCCCGTCAGTGAATCAGCGGCTCATTTCGTGACGCCGTCCGCCCTGACGCTGAACGATGACGGCATCGTCGGGGTCAAGATCGTTACCCCCGAGAACAAGGTCGCGTTTCAGCCTGTCGATATTATCGCGGATGAGCCCGGCGGTCTCTGGCTGGGCGGATTGCCAAGGAATATTCGCCTCATCATTGTCGGCCAAGAGTTCGTCGTCGACGGCGAGCAGGTAGAGCCTGTTGCCGGCAACCCGCGCATCACCGGGTCCAACAGCACATGAGTCTAATCGACGCCGCCCTCAACCGTTCGCGGACGGTCTTGGCAATGCTGATACTACTGCTGATTGCGGGTTCGCTCTCCTTCGTGTCCATCCCCAAGGAAGCCGAACCCGACGTCAACATCCCCATCATCTATGTTTCGTTGTCCCATGAAGGAATATCTCCGGAGGACTCCGAACGGCTGCTGGTACGGCCCATGGAAGCGGAGATGCGGTCCATCGAAGGCCTTAAGGAACTGCGCTCGACCTCCTATCTCGGCGGTGGCAACGTGGTTCTCGAATTCGAGGCCGGTTTCAATCCCGATATCGCGTTGGGCGATGTCCGTGAAAAGGTCGACCTCGTCCGCCCGGATTTGCCCGACGAATCTGACGAGCCAACCGTTAACGAGGTCAATATTAGCCTCTTTCCGGTTCTGGTGGTCACCCTGTCCGGCGATATACCCGAACGCACCCTGATGCGCCTGGCGCGCGACCTGCAGGACGCGGTGGAAGCCATTCCCGAGGTGCTGGAAGCCACGATCGGTGGCGATCGGGACGAGCTTGTCGAGATCATTGTCGCGCCGGAACTGCTGGAAAGTTATGGCGTCGATCCCGCGGCACTCCTGGAACTCCTATCCCGCTCGAACCGGCTAGTTGCAGCGGGCGCCATCGATACCGGACAAGGCCGTTTTGCGATCAAGGTTCCCGGCCTGATCGAGAGTGCCGAAGACATCCTGAACCTGCCGGTCAAGGTCAATGACAACGCCAAGATCACCTTCCGTGATCTGACTTCCGTGCGCCGGGCCTTCCGCGACCGCCAGACCGTCGCCCGGGTCAACGGTCAGCGTGCAGCGTCGCTGGAGATCTCCAAGCGCACCGGCTCGAACATCATCGAGACCATCGAGCAGGTCCGCGAGGTCGTCGCCACCGAAAGCGAGACCTGGCCGGAAAACGTCCAGATCAACTTCTCGCAGGACAAATCGGTGCAGGTGCGCACCATGTTGAGCGATCTACAGAACAACGTCCTGAGCGCCGTGCTTCTGGTCATGATCGCCGTGGTTGGCGCGCTCGGACTGCGTTCGGGCATCCTGGTCGCCATCGGCATCCCCGGCTCCTTTCTGACAGCCATTCTCGTCATCAATGCGCTTGGATTGACGGTCAATATCGTCGTCCTGTTCTCGCTCATCCTTGCCGTCGGCATGCTCGTGGACGGCGCTATCGTGGTGACGGAGTATGCCGACCGGAAGCTGCGGGAAGGCGAATCTCCCCAGCACGCCTATGCACTCGCCGCAAAGCGTATGGCCTGGCCGATCATCACCTCGACGGCAACGACCCTGGCCGCCTTTGCACCATTGCTGTTCTGGCCCGGTATCGTGGGCGAATTCATGAAGTTCCTGCCGATCACGCTGGTGGCTACGCTGACCGCATCCCTGGCGATGGCCCTGTTGTTCGTCCCTGTTCTGGGTGCGAACTTCACCACCGCCTCGCGCATTTTCATCATCCTGGTCGCGACCGGTCTCGGGGTGGCGATCGGCACCGGGGTCGGCAGCGCTATAGCCGGGCTGATCACCGGAGAGGCTAACGGGCCGGGATTTGTCCGACCAGCAGCAACCGTCATTCTCGGAATCGCTGGTGCTGTCGGTGGCATCTGGCTGGGCCGCAAACTGTCGGCCATCACGACGCGCAACCTGAACACGCCGATGCACAGTGGCTCATCACAGATCCTGTCCGGACCTTCCCATTCCGGGACTGCGGATCTGTCGGCGCTGAAAGGCCCGAGCGCCATCTATGTCCGCGCCCTACGAACCGCTCTACTGCGTCCCGGCATTGTTATTGGAATTGCATTTGCGACCCTAATCGGGTCCTGGGTTCTTTACGGCGTACTCGGCAAGGGCATTGAATTCTTCCCGAATGTCGAGCCCGAGCAGGCCGCAGTCCAGATCCACGCGCGCGGTAACCTGTCAATCTCGGAGAAGTCGTCGCTGGTCGCGGAAGTGGAAAAACAGATCATCGAACTGCAGGCCGAACGCGGCGAGTTCGATTCGGTCTATTCCCTATCCGGTAATCCCGAGCAGCGGCTGGAAGATGTTGCTGAAGACGTCATCGGCACGATCAATGTTGAGTTTGCCGATTGGGACGTGCGGCGACCTGCCGATGTGATTCTCGCCGACATCATTGAACGGTCGAACGGTCTGGCGGGTATCTTCGTTGAAACGCGCAAGGAAGAGGCCGGGCCGCCGTTGGGCAAACCCGTCCAGGTACAACTGAGTTCGCGAAACCCCAACCTGCTCGAGCGGGAGGTCGGGAAGGTCCGTGATTACTTCGATTCCCTTGCAGGCTTGAAGGATATCGAAGACAGCCGTCCCCTGCCCGGGATCGAGTGGGAAATCTCCGTCGATCGCGCCGAGGCCGCCAAGTTCGGCGCCGACGTGACCGTCGTCGGCAATGCGGTTAAATTCGTCACCAACGGCATGAAGATCACGGACTACCGCCCCGACGACAGCGACGACGAGATCGACATCGTCGCCCGCTATCCGTCGGACAGGCGGACAATCGATCAGCTCGATGAAATCCGCGTGCAGACACCGGAAGGCCTGGTGCCGATCAGCAACTTCGTCCAACGGGTCGCGAAACCACGCACCGGAAAGTTGAAACGTGTCAATGCCGTGCGGGTGATGACGGTGCGCGCCGACGTTCTGCCGGGTGTCCTGGCCGACGATATGGTTCGCCAGATTCGCGCTTGGCTGCCGTCCGCCGAGATCGATCCCCGTGTGGAGGTCGAGTTCCGCGGAGAGGATGAAGAGCAGAAAGCAGCCCAGGCGTTTCTGCAGAAGGCATTCGGCGTGGCGCTGTTCCTCATGGCGATCATCCTGGTCACCCAGTTCAACAGCTTCTACTCGGCCTTCCTCATCCTCTCCGCCGTTGTCATGTCGACCGTCGGCGTGATGCTCGGCCTGCTGATCATCGGGCAACCGTTCAGCATCGTGATGAGCGGCATCGGAGTGATCGCGCTGGCAGGGATCGTGGTGAACAACAATATCGTTCTCATCGATACCTATGACCGACTGCGAAAACAGATCGCCGATCCGGTCGAGGCGATCCTGCTAACCGGGGCCCAACGTTTGCGGCCGGTCCTTCTGACCACGGTGACTACCGTTCTGGGCCTCCTGCCGATGGTGCTTCAGATCAACATCGACTTCATGAGCCGGGAAATCAATCTGGGTGCACCGTCGACCCAATGGTGGGTCCAGCTCGCGACCGCCATCGTCGCCGGCCTAACATTCGCCACGGTCCTGACGTTGATCATCACGCCTAGCGCCCTGATGCTGCGGGAAAATTTCGCGGCGCGTATGGCCAAGCGGACAGGTAGACCGTAGGCACCAGCCGCCGGTGCGCCGGCAGAATAAGCCGCGGCGGCCGGTCTAGTTAACGTTGGGAAGCGTGAAGATCTGGCCCGGATAGATCAGATCCGGATCGCGCACCTGGTCCTTGTTCGCTTCGTAGATCAGGGTGTACTGCACCCCCGAGCCATACCGCCTGCGCGCTAGTTTCCAGAGATGGTCGCCCGGCTGGATAATCGCGATCCGGCCCGGCGGCAGATCACCCAATGGCTCGCCGCGCACGAACGGTATTTCCGAGCGCGCAACCACCTTGCCATCCGGTGCCACTTCGTCGATCCGCAGCGTATAGGTGCCCAGCGGCACGGGATCCTTCAGGGTCAATGTCCAGCCGCCCGATGCGTCCACCGTCGCCGTTCCGGCTAGCTTGTTGTCGAGATAGATCCGCACGGTGCTGTTCGGTGCCGCCATGCCAGACAATGTCGTGTTTCCGCTCTCATCATAGTCGATGGTGTCGACCGCACGCGGTCCCTCGTCCGGACGCTGCAACACCTGAGTTGCACCCTCGCCTTCGCGCGGCACAGCAACCGCAACCGGTATGCGGCCATCGCTTTCGGGGACCACTAGCGCCACGACCCGGTCGGCCATCGGCGTTTCACCGCGCTCGCCTTCACTCGGCACAGCAACCGCAACCGGTATGCGGCCATCGCTTTCGGGGACCACTAGCGCCACGACCCGGTCGGCGATCAGCGTTTCACCGCCCTCGCACTCCGCTAGAAGCGTCAACTCGTGCTCGCCCGGACTCAGCGCTTCCTCCGGCACCAGGACCCATTCACCCGATCGGTCGACGATGGTGCGGCCAACCTCGACATCTCTATCGCGCACGATAATCATGCACCCGGGCGAGGCCCGCCCGGCGATAACGACGTTGCCGTCCTTGTCGACACGAACAATGTCGAAATCCGGCGTCATCGGCTGCAGCGCCTGATCGCCAACAGACCCGCTATCCTGCGGTTCGGCCGCCGATTCCGTGCTTGCTTCAATCGGCGCACCGGGTTCCGGCAGCTGGAAGAACAGCACTGCACCAACCACAACAGCCAGCGCCAGCACACCAAGTCCACCGTAGAGAAGGGAGCGGCTCAAGAGACCAATCCTGTATGTTCCTGCTATACGAACAACGTATTACGGCGCCAAACGCAACGCAATCGACACCAGAACGGGATCCGACAGTGACCAACAACAATCAACTCGCCAGCATCTGCGTTTATTGCGGCTCTTCGGAAAGCGGCCCGGCCGCGCACAGGGAGCTTGCGGCCGAGCTTGGCCGGTTGATGGCAGACCGCGGGCTTGCCCTGGTCTATGGGGGTGGCCGCGCGGGTGTGATGGGTGCTGTCGCCGACGCCGTCCTGTTAGCCGGTGGCAAAGTCACCGGGGTGATTCCCGACTTCCTGATGCAACGCGAACACGGACATAAGGGCGTGACGTCACTCGAGGTGGTGACCAGCATGCACGAACGCAAGGCGCGCATGGCCGAACTGTCCGACGGTTTCATTGTGCTGCCCGGCGGCCTGGGCACGCTGGAGGAACTCTTCGAAGTTGTGACCTGGTTTCAGCTCGGGCTGCACGACAAGCCTATCGCCGTGGTCAATCCGGACGGATACTGGGACAGCCTCCGGGACGTGCTCGACACAGCCGTTGAGGCTGGATACGCCCGCACGGAGAATGCAAATATCGCCGCCTTCGTCGACAATGCGACCGACGCGCTCGACAAGCTCGCCGCGCGCGCGACGGGGCTGACCCCCTAAGAACCGGGCGCTTCTAGCCGCGCCCGAAAAGTGCCTAGGCGCCCCAGGGCATGATCGCCTCCTTGAGCTTCGCATAACCGTCAAGGAAGCCCGGACGGTCGCCGGCATAGACCTCATCGAACTTCGCGAGCACATCGTCCAGCCAGGACTTTAGCTTGCCGTTGCCCGGATTGGCATCGATATAAGCATCCCGGATGAGCACGAAATGAATCCGCGGATCATAGGGTTGCTTGGTACCACCGACCCATTCATCGCCATCGAGCAGGCGCAGAAGCATCGCGTCGGCGGACCCCAGGGTCTGCTCGTGGATCGGCGGGCCGGCCATCCGGTGCATCACCGAGGTCATGTCGCGGCCGTTGCCAGTGGTGTAGCCCATCTCGTTCCACAACACGCCCGTGTCGACGTCCTGGCCAAGCTGGTCAGCCACCCGCTTACTGTAAGCACGCAATGGATCCGAGACATCAGCCAGCAGATCTGTCAGACGGTCTCCATCGAGATCGGTAGCAAGCACAATGCAATCGCGCTGCTCGATCAGGTCCCACAGCAGCAGGCCGTAGTTGGTGTCGGCGATATGCTGTTCGATCCGACCACCCCAATCTTCCATACCGTCTTTAAAGTCGTCCGGCAGCAGTGCGATGATCCGCTCGATATTCTCACGGTGCTCCTCGAACGGGTCCACGGCGTATTTGCGGCCGACCTCGAACTTGGTGCCCTGGAGAAGCCAGGCGTGGAGCCCAGCATTGATCCCGTCTTCCATGGCCTGGGTCGGCTTCATGGCAACGCGGCCGAGCTTGCCGCTTTCGTGGACCATGCGCAGGAACAGCCGGTTCGCATAGGCCATCTGGATACCCGGCGAGTTCATTTCCGAGTGCACAAGGCCGGTCTCGGGGTCCACATTGAATAGTGGGCGGTTCTGCGAATAGGGCAGACATGGCATGCAGCGAACAACCGTGATCGGCCCATAGGGGCGCACATTGCAATAGACGCCGGCCTGGGTCCGCAGCGGAGCGTTGCCCGACTTGCCCATGACCACGACGTGACTGCCGTCGCTGTCATTCACATAGGCATCGCCGGCGGTCGACCATTTGATCGAGGTGCATGGCAGGTTGCCGAACCAGGACAGGGCCTCGAGCTTGGTATCGTGGCGGTACTGCGACCACATCGGCACCGCATAGAAGGGCAGCCCCAGAATATCGATGGCGGCAACGGTGCCGAGCAACGCGTAGGCGTCGGTGAGCGAATGTCCGACCGGGTTCACATCACCGTCGAAATTGCCGCCCTGCCAGACAATGGCATCGGGATATCCTTCGGGTCGAATATCGGTCGGCTCATAAAGCCCCTGCAGGGTTCCGAACAGATCGCCGCCGTCGGCCTCGGTTCGTGCAATGGACATGAGATCGATCATTTTCGCCTCTTTTTCTCGCGTTGGTACGTCGTTGGAAGCCGGGCCGGCCGCGAACGCGGCAAGCTGCACCGGCGCAGGTGGATTGCAGGGGCTCTGTATGCTGCGAATGCCCCTTTCTGTAAAGAGGCTGGCCGGCCGAAGACACCATGAATTGTTGAAAAACCCGCGAATATCACCGGGTTTTGGTCGAAGACAGGTCTGGCGCTGGATCCGCGCGGGGCGGGGTAGATCTACCGGCTGAGCTGCCGGTGCACAGCCTTCGCAGCCGTCAACAATGCCTCACGCCCCTTCTCGTCATCGACGCGGGTCACCAGGGCATAGGACCGTTCCGCATCGTTCCAGTAGAACATCGAAAGATCGTCCTCCAGGGCATAGGTGATATCGACCCCGTTGGCCTGTTCGCTGCAAACATACAGCGAGACCTTGTGTCCCTCCGGATCGGTGAAGACAAACTGCACCGCCGGGCCGCCGGTATCGGGCAGCACGCGGCCGCCGACCATCTGGAAACCGAAAGAATCGAGGCTCGGCACACGGAGGGGCTTGCCCATCCGGTCCGCAAGATAGTCCGCCATCGCGGCCGGACCGCCCGACGCCGGGGTCCGCAGCTCGTCCCTGTGGCTGACCACGAGTGCCATCGAGGTCCGTTGCATCAGAACCTGGGTGTCGATCGGCGGGGCCGCCGCAATCTGGGCGCCCGCGACAGGCGTGACATGACGGTCCCCACCGGGACATCGATCACCTCCGCCGCCTCCGCACAGGTCATGCCTTCCAGCCCCACCTACCTGCGCAGGACCGACAGGCTGGAGAGCGCCTCGGAAAGTTCCGACCATTCCACAGCCGCATCCTGCCCGGCCGGCTCCGCGCGCGGCGGCGCCGCGTCGAGGGGCACGGAATCAAGCATCCGGCTGCGTCGGCGCATCTCGTTGGCGTGCATGTTGTGCATGATCGTGAATAACCAGGTCCGCATGTTGGTTCCTTCGCGCCAGAGGTGGAGCTTGTCCAACGCCCGGACGACGACGTCATTGACGAGGTAGTCCGCCTCGACGCGATCGCGTACCGCCGGAGCCGCGGAAGTTCCGTGGTCACCAACTGGCGTTTGGATTCTGTGCTCACCGGAGACCGGCGCGAAGGGACCTGTTCGAACGCGTGCTTACTTCTTCATCGCGTCCTTCTTCATGGCGTCGTCTTTCGCCATGGCATCCTTGGCCATTGCATCTTTGGCGGCTTCAACACCACTCTGGACGCTGAGGTTGATCTGGGCGATGGCCGCACCGGTGAGGGCGATGGTGGCGATACCAGCGGCGGCGAGGATACGGGTAATAGACATTGTTCAGTCTCCTAGTGGGTAGGTGGTGAACACAGTGGGTACTTGTATGGATATAAACACTGCACCCGGCAGATTCATTCCGAAAAATGTCAAAATATTGTTTCAGTTGACTATTTTCTGCTGAGACCACGCATGGCGTCGTCCAGACCCTCGACGGTCAGCGGATACATCCGCCCGTCCAGGATCTCGCTGACCATTCCGATCGTCGGGAAGTAGCGCCAACGCTCCTGGGGCATGGGATTGAGCCAGGCCACCTGCGGATAGGTGCGCACTAACCGGCGGAGCCAGGTTTCCCCCGCCTCCTCGTTCCAGTGCTCGACGCTGCCGCCGGGGTGGGAAATCTCATAAGGGCTCATGGTCGCATCGCCGACAAGGATCAGCTTGTAGTCGGCGGGATAGGTGTGCAGCACATCCCAGGTCGGGGTGCCGCCGGCCCGCCGGCGTCGGTTCTCGCGCCACAGGGATTCGTAGACACAGTTGTGGAAGTAGAAATACTCGAGATTCTTGAACTCGGTCCGGGCGGCCGAGAACAGTTCCTCGCACATGCGAATATGAGGATCCATCGAGCCGCCCACATCGAACAGCAACAACACCTTCACGGCATTGTGGCGCTCCGGCACCATCTTGATATCCAGCCAGCCGCCATTGCGTGCGGTCGAATTGATCGTGGCGTCGAGATCGAGCTCGTCGGCCGCGCCCTCGCGCGCGAACCGGCGCAATCGGCGCAGCGCCACCTTGATGTTGCGGGTGCCGATCTCGACATCGCCGTCCAGATCCTTGAACTCCCGGCGGTCCCAGACCTTGACGGCAGAATTGTTGCGATTGCCCTCCTGGCCGATCCGCACACCCTCGGGGTTGTAACCCTGGGCGCCATAGGGTGACGTGCCCTGGGTGCCGATCCACTTCTTGCCCCCCTGGTGCCGGCCGTTTTGTTCCTCCAGGCGTTCGCGCAGTGTGTCCATGAGCTTTTCCCAGCCGCCCATAGCCTCGATCTGGGCCTTTTCCTCGTCCGTCAGCTCCAGTTCGCCGAGCTTCTGCAACCACTCCTCGGGAATTTCATACTCTTCATCGTCGAACTCCGGCGGCTCGAGCCCCCGGAACACATGCCCGAAGACCTGGTCGAACTTGTCGATGTGGCGCTCGTCCTTCACCAGGACCGCGCGTGACAAGTAGTAGAATTCCTCGACCCTGTACTCCGCCAGGCCCTGGTCCATCGCCGACAGCAGGTCCAGATACTCGCGCAGCGACACCGGGACTTCCGCCTTACGCAGCGTCAGGAAAAAGTCCGTGAACATGGGAGCCCTATCCGCCCGAGCGTTCGCGGCGGTTGAGGAAGGCAAGCCGTTCGAACAGCTGCACATCCTGCTCCGACTTCAGGAGCGCGCCATAGAGCGGCGGAATGAGCTTTGCCGGATCGTTGGTGCGCAATTCCTCGGGCTCGATGTCCTCGGCAACCAGAAGCTTGAGCCAATCCAGCAGCTCCGACGTCGACGGCTTCTTCTTCAGACCCGGCACCTCACGCAAATCATAAAACGCGGTCAGCGCCTCGCGCAGCAGCCGCTTCTTGATCTCGGGATGATGCACATCGACGATCTGCGTCATCGTGCCCGCATCGGGAAACGCGATGTAGTGGAAGAAGCAGCGGCGCAGGAACGCGTCGGGCAACTCCTTCTCGTTGTTCGACGTGATGATCACGATCGGCCGATGGCGCGCGACGACGGTCTCCTTGGTCTCGTAGACGTGGAACTCCATCCGGTCGAGCTCGAGCAAAAGATCGTTGGGAAACTCGATATCCGCCTTGTCGATCTCGTCGATCAGCAACACCGGGCGCGCATCACTCTCAAACGCCTCCCAAAGCTTGCCCTGGACAATATAGTTGGAGATGTCCTGGACCCGTTCGTCGCCCAGCTGGCCATCGCGTAGGCGGGCCACGGCATCGTACTCATAAAGGCCGTGCTGGGCCTTGGTGGTCGACTTGACGTGCCACTCGATCAGGGGTGTGCCCAGCGCCTCGGCGATCTCGTGGGCCAGGACCGTCTTGCCGGTCCCCGGCTCTCCTTTCACCAGAAGCGGCCGCTCAAGCGTGATCGCGGCATTGACCGCGATCTGCAGGTCATCGGTCGCCACATAGGACTTGGTGCCTTCGAAACGCATGAAATCTCCTTGCCCGCCTTCGTGCGGTCGATACCGTCGGGACTAGACAGCCAGTTCGTCGGTCAGCGCCGCTTCGATTGCGGCCAGGGCCGCCTCGACACGGGACGAATCGGGTCCGCCGCCCTGGGCCATATCGGGTCGCCCGCCGCCACCCTTGCCGCCGAGCTCCGCCACACCGATCCGGACCAGATCGACGGCGCTGAACCGCTTGATGAGGTCGGATGTGACCCCGACCACGATCGATCCCTTTCCATCATAGGCATCGGCCACCGCGACCACGCCCGATCCGATCCGGTCCTTTAGATCGTCGACCAGGCTCTTCAGCTCCCGCGGCGGGACATCGGTCAGCGCGTGGGACGCAAACGCGATCCCGCCAATATCCTTCGGGGCATCGCCCGACGCGCCCGCGCCCTCGCCGCCGCCACCGGCAGCCATCTTGCGCCGCGTATCCGTCAGCTCGCGCTCGAGTTTCCGGCGCTCCTCGAGCAATTGAGAGATCCGTTCGGGCACTCCCTCGGGTGTGGTCTTGAGCACGTCGGCCGCCTCACGCAGCAGCCGATCCTGGGTCTCCAGATGGGCGCGCGCATCGATGCCGGTCAACGCCTCGATCCGGCGTACGCCGGAAGACACGGCGCTTTCCGAAACGATTTTCACCAACCCGATATCGCCGGTTCGCCGGACATGGGTGCCACCGCACAACTCGACCGAATAGGCCGACCGCCCGGTCTCGTCCGTGTCCGCGTCGCCGCCCATGGCGACGACACGCACTTCGTCTCCATACTTTTCACCGAAGAGCGCAAGCGCGCCGGCCTCGATCGCCTCGTCCGGCGTCAGCAGGCTTGTGTCGACTGGCGCGTTGACCGCGACGCGTTCGTTGACCAGGGCCTCCACTGCGGCGATTTCCTCATCGTCCATCGGCTTGGGATGTGAGATATCGAAGCGAAGACGGTCCGGCGCCACGAGCGAGCCCTTCTGGGTCACGTGATCGCCCAGTTCGCGGCGCAAGGCTTCGTGCAGGAGATGCGTGGCGGAATGATTGGCACGCAGACGGTCGCGCCGCGTGACTTCGATGCGCATTTCCACCACATCGCCGGCCGACAGCGCTTTGCCAGTCAAAGTCCCGAAATGGACATGCATATCGCCCAGCTTCTTCTGGGTGTCGCGCACCGCCACCTCGGCTCCGCCAGAGCTGAACAGGACCCCGGCATCGCCCATCTGGCCGCCGGATTCACCGTAGAACGGCGTCTGGTTCACGATCACAGCGATATCCTGCCCCGGCTCCGCCGATGCGACCCGGTTGCCATCCACTACGATGGCCTTCACCAATCCTTCGACGACGTCGGCGTCATATCCCAGGAACTCGGTGGCACCGGTCTCCTCGCGAATATCGAACCAGACCTCCTCGGTCGCGGCGTCACCGGATCCCGACCAGGCGCGGCGCGCGACGGCGCGCTGCTCGTCCATTGCGGCATCGAAACCGGCGGTGTCGACCGAGCGGCCCTGGCCGCGCAGAATGTCCTCGGTCAGATCGAGGGGAAAACCGTATGTGTCGTAAAGACGGAACGCGACATCTCCGTCCAGCGCCGCGCCGTCACCCAGCTTGTCCGTCTCCTCTTCGAGTAGGCGCAGGCCGCGTTCGAGGGTCTGCTTGAAACGTTCTTCTTCCAGCCGGAACGTCTCGGTCACCAGCGCCTCGGCACGGCGCAGTTCCGGAAACGCATCGCCCATGACCGAGACCAGCGACGGCACCAGGCGATGCATCAGCGGATCGCGGCAGCCCAGAAGATGAGCATGTCGCATGCCGCGGCGCATGATCCGGCGCAGCACATAGCCGCGTCCCTCATTCGACGGCAGCACGCCATCAGCCATCAGGAACGAACAGGCGCGCAAGTGATCGGCAATCACGCGGTGGCTGACCGCCCCCTCGCCGTCCGGATCGGTGTTCGATGCGTGGGCCGATGCCTCGATCAGGCCGCGCATCAGATCGATGTCGTAATTGTCGTGCTTGCCCTGCAGGACGGCGGCAATCCGCTCCAGCCCCATGCCCGTGTCGATCGACGGTTTCGGCAGGTCCTCGCGTTGATCCGACGTGACCTGTTCATACTGCATGAAGACCAGGTTCCAGATCTCGATGAACCGGTCTCCGTCCTCGTCCGGGCTGCCCGGCGGGCCACCGGAAATATGATCGCCGTGGTCGAAGAAGATTTCCGAGCACGGCCCGCAGGGCCCGGTGTCCCCCATGGCCCAGAAATTGTCATGAGTCGAAATCCGGATGATCCGGTCTTCAGACAGGCCTGCGATCTTTTTCCAAAGATCGAAAGCTTCGTCGTCTTCGGCATAGACCGTCGCGATCAGGCGCCCGGCGGGCAGGCCGTAATCCTTGGTTATCAGGTTCCAAGCCGCCTCAATGGCGTGTTCCTTGAAATAGTCTCCGAACGAGAAGTTCCCGAGCATCTCGAAGAAGGTGTGATGACGGGCGGTGTAGCCGACATTCTCAAGATCGTTGTGCTTGCCGCCGGCGCGGACGCACTTCTGAGATGTAGTCGCGCGGCTATAGGGCCGGGTCTCGGAACCTGTGAACACGTTCTTGAACTGCACCATGCCGGCATTGGTGAACAGCAGGGTCGGATCGTTCAGGGGCACGAGCGGCGAGGAATCGACAATCTCGTGCCCGTCGCGCGCGAAGAAGTCGAGAAATGCGGTTCGGATTTCGCTGGTGGTTGCCATGTCAGCCGGCCGGTCAGTCCTGGGGGCGTCCGCGAAGCGCAGTCACGCAGGACGCGTTTGTACCGTGCGACCGAATGCCTGTCGAGGTCACCAACAAGGGCCAAGGATCAAGATTGCGACCGGCTCCAAACGAACACGGCGCCCAAGAGGGCGCCGTGCGGGTTCATATCGTTCACCTGCAGAGCGGTCAGTCGCCCTCGGCCGCGCTGGGCGCGTGCCCGGGCGCATCGTCATCGTCCCTGAAGTCCTCGGGATTGCCCATCATGGCATCGGCGATGAGACCAGCATTGGCGCGAATCTTGTTCTCGATCTCCACGGCCATATCGGGATTTTCCTTGAGGAAGGTCTTGGCGTTCTCCCGGCCCTGACCGATGCGTTCATCACCATAGGAGAACCAGGCACCCGACTTGTCGATCACGCCGCCCTGGACGCCCAGGTCCAGCAGCTCGCCCATCTTCGAGACGCCCTCGCCATACATGATGTCGAACTCGATCAGCTTGAACGGCGGGGCAAGCTTATTCTTCACGACCTTGACCCGGGTCTGGTTGCCAACCACTTCGTCGCGGTCCTTGATCGAACCGATGCGGCGAATGTCGATACGCACCGAGGCGTAGAACTTGAGCGCGTTGCCACCGGTCGTCGTCTCGGGGCTGCCGAACATGACGCCGATCTTATGGCGAATCTGGTTGATGAAGATGACAGTCGTATCGGACCGGGAAATCGAACCGGTGAGCTTGCGCAGCGCCTGGCTCATCAGGCGTGCGTGCAGGCCGGGCAGGGAATCACCCATTTCACCTTCGAGCTCGGCGCGCGGCACTAGTGCAGCCACACTGTCTACGACCAGAACATCGATGGCGCCGGAACGGACAAGCGTGTCGGCGATTTCGAGCGCCTGTTCCCCGGCATCGGGCTGAGAGATCAGGAGGTCGTCCAGATTCACCCCCAACTTGCGGGCATAGGTCGGATCGAGCGCATGCTCGGCATCGACAAAGGCACATGTCCCGCCGATCTTCTGCGCCTCGGCAATCACATGCAGGGCCAGGGTCGTTTTACCGGAGCTTTCCGGGCCATAGATTTCAACCACCCGGCCACGCGGCACTCCGCCGATGCCGAGCGCGATGTCGAGCCCGAGGGAGCCGGTGGAAATGGATGCGATCTCGACGGCATTGTCATCGCCCAGGCGCATGATCGAGCCCTTGCCATAGGCCTTCTCGATCTGTCCCAGCGCGGCCTCCAGGGCCTTACTGCGGTCTTCGGTGCTCATATTATCCTCGACGACGCGAAGCTGCGTGCTGCTCATTGATCGCTCCTTATTTCACAGGCCTCCGCGGCTGGAAATCGGCCCCCGACCGCGGATCAGAGCATCAATGTACTTGCTTTGTTCTCATTGTAAAGTTCTTTTTTTGTTCTCACCCAACAGCCCCCGTATTCCGGCCTTTTCGGGCCTGCCGGGTGCGGTCCGCGACAAGAACGCCAACTATACAATGACCACCGGATTCGGTCCTCCTAGGCGGGCACCCGTTCCATGACTTCCTTCACCTTGCCGGCCAGTTGCGCCAGGGAGAAGGGCTTTGGCAGGAAGTCGATGTCCCGGTCCTCGCCGAGCCGGTTGCGGAAGTTTTCCTCGGCATAGCCGGAGATACAGATCACCGGCAATCCAGGCTTGGTGTCCCAGATGTTCTTGATAAGGGTCGGGCCGTCCATCTCCGGCATCACCGCATCGGTGATCAGCAGATCAATCGGGTCCTCGACGACGCCCTTGAGCTCCATCGCCGCCTCGCCGGTGCGCGCCTCGAGCATCTTGTAGCCCTTGGCCCGAAACCCCGGCGTGTCCGAATGGGTAACGTTCTGCGAAATGACCTCGGTCAGGCGTGACAGCCACGCCATCTTCTTGATCATCATCTGCAACATAGGAATATTGTTGAAATCCATACGCGATCCCGGGATCGTCGCGCCGCCGGAAGAAGCCCCGAAAGACGCGAACAAAAGCAAATTTGCCGAAAACTTTATCGATCTCGCCCAGCATCTCGGCACGCTGTTAACAAACGGTAAAGCGGTATAGACTGAGGGCGAATAGTGGGAGGTTCGACGCACCCGCATCGTTCGCGCAGGAAAAGGTCCGGACAACGGACCCAATGCCGACAATCGCGGGACGACGGTAAAAAAATGCTTTATCTGACGCGTAAAATTGGCGAATCCATCGTCATTAACGACGACATCGAAGTGACAGTCGTCGACGTTCGCGGGAAATCCATAAAGCTGGGCATGACGTTCCCCGAGGACGTGTCGGTATATCGGCGCGAGGTGTATGACCGCATCCAGGCCGAAAAGGCCGCGGAAGCCGATGGCGGAAACGCCGAAGCCAGCACCGATACGGCGGACGAGCCGGCCGAATAACTCAGATTGACCCCACGCGAACCATGCCCGCGACAAGGGATTTTCGCCGCTTCGGGCGCGTTTGCGATGCATGAAGCGACGGCGGCCTTAACCGCTTCTTAAGCATAATCCGCGAGGCTCAGGGCGCGCGGCAGAAGGCCGCCAAACAACGCCACGAGAATCTGCGTGCCAGCCAGTTCCCAAGTCGTTCCGGGCCCAGAGCCCGTCCGCACGACGGCCGGCGCCGAACCGCAGCTGACGCAAATCGAGAGCCCGGTGGACGTCACCTCGACGAATACCATCGCCTACGACCAGATCGCCGAGGCCCGCGTCTCCTGCCGCGGCCGTGGCCAGATTTCCCCTCCTGCAGCCCAGGTAGGGGCAGCAGGTGCTCGACATTATCTTCCCGTTCTAGGCGGCGCAGGCAGCAGAACCTAGTAGCGGAAAGCAGGCTAGGTAGGCCGCCCAGGCAGGTGGCCCGGGAGAAACCAAAAGGGCCGGCTCCAGGCAGGACCCGGCCCTTATCTTGTACGCAAACTCAAGGCCGTCCAACGTTTTGGCGACAATAGACAGGGTGGTGATCAGCGCATACATTCCAGCCTCTTTCGGGAATCCGACATGAACGAAGCCTCACCCCGGGCCATCCTCGATGATCTGCTGGCACGCGCCCAGGAGATCCGGACGCCGTGCGGCGCCGGCGAGATGATCTGGCGCGTCTGGGGAGACATGGGTTCGCCCGCCCTTGTGCTGCTGCACGGCGGGTTCGGGGCCTGGAATCACTGGGTCCGCAACATTCCGGCGCTGGAAGACCGTTACCGGGTCATCGTTCCCGACTTGCCCGGCTGTGGCGATTCCGCCGACCCGCACGAGCCCTATGACGCCGCCTCCCTGTCGGCCATCCTGTCCGACGGCCTGGACGCTGCCCTGCCCGCCGATGCCCCGTTCGACCTGGTCTCGTTTTCCTTCGGCGGCGTGCTCTCCGGCCCCATCGCACAGGCCCAGTCCGGCCGGATCGCCAGCCTGACCATTGTCGGCACGCCGATCCTGGGGCTGACCACCACCGGTCCCGCAAACGAGTTGGTCAGTGTGCCGGCCGAATTGCCGCCCGACGAAGCCGCACCGCTCTACCGCAGCAACCTGCAGAAGCTGATGGTGCACTACCCAGACGTCATCGACGGGCTGGCAATGACTCTGCACGTGGAGAACATGGCGAAGACCCGGCTGCGCTCACGCGGTATCGCACGGCGGACGATCGCGGCCGATGCCCTCCAGAACCCGCCCTGCCGGCTGAACTTCATCTACGGCGACGGGGACGTCACCCTGCACCCCGACATGGACACCATCCGGGCGCGCGTCGAGACCATCCAGCCCGGCGCCGCGTTCCATGTCATCCCGGACACCGGCCACTGGGTGCAATTCGAGGCGGCCGCGCGCTTCAATGCCCTGCTCAAGCAATTGCTTGTACAGGCCGGCTAGGGATTCCGGACCAGACCGAATCGCTCAATCGGTAACTAGCAAATTGCCCTCGTCATCCACGTCGAGCCCGGTCGCGCGGGCGGCCTCGAGCACCGAGGGGTGCCAGTTCGGCTTGCCCGGATCCGGGCCGCCGATGACAGCAAGCATCAATGCATCGGGATCGTCGGAGACGCAGCGGAACCCGCGATAGATGCCGATCGGCACATTGACCACATCGCCGACATCCAGGACCACGGACTGTTCCTCCTCTCCCTCAAGCCAATAAATCTCCCACTGGCCGCGCATCGGCACGAACACCTCCTCGGTCTCGTGCGCATGCAGGGCTGCACCACAGCCCTTCTTGGCCCGGATATAGCCGACGCTGAACCCGTGCGCCGGGGCCGAGATGATCGGCGCGAGCGCCGGATCGTCCACATTCTCAGTCACGTTCAGGCCGATGATGTTGATGTTCTCGCGCTCGTGCGCGGCCATGCGCATATCCAGAAACGCCAGCGGTGACCCCTTCATTTCGGAGGCCCGGGAGACATGGTTGGCGAGCATCTGCTCGCGACTCACGACAGGTGTCGACATTTTCCGTTTCCCTCGATGTTCCCGGTTCGCCTAGCGGCCCCTGGCCGCCAGTTCCACCCGCCGGCTGTAACGCGGATCGCCGCGCTTGATCTCGCCGAGCAGGTTCGAGGCCTTGAGCAGAAGCACATCGTTGGTGCCATCCGAATGCACGAAGCTCAACCCGTCGCGCAACAGCTTCTCGATCGGGTTTTTCTTCATGTATCCCGTAGCGGCCCAGAGCTCGAACGCCTCCATCAGCACCTTCACCGAATTCTCGGCCGCGTTGACCTTGCACAGGGACGCGGCAACGGAATCGGGCTGCCCCGAGTTCGCGGTCCAACCCGAGTACCAGAGGTAGAAGCGGGCGGATTCGATCAGCATGCGCATCCGCGCCAAACGCTGCGCCTGGATCTGATGCTCGAAGATCGGCTTGCCGCCCTGCACACGCTGCCTGGCGTATTGCAGGGTCACGTCATAGGCGCGTTGCGCGACACCGAGCACGGTCGAACCAGCCTGGATATTGGAGCCGAAGCGGGTCAGCAGGGCACCGAGCTCGGCAAGCGCGCCATTGGGCGTGCCCATCACATCGGCCTGGGGAATCTCCACATTTTCAAAGATCATGGTGCCGTTTGCGACGTTGCGCTGGCCCATCTTGTCCCAGATTTCCGTGACACTGTAGCCCGGCGTGTCGGATGTCAGCAGGAAGCCGGTCATGCTCTTGAGCGGCGGCTTGCGCATATCGGTCCGCGCCATGACGTAGATGACCTTCGCCAGACCGCCGTTGGAGATGTAGCGTTTCTCGCCGTTGAGAATCCACTTGTCGCCCTTCTTCTTAGCGGTCATCCGGACACCGCCGTCGGGCTTGTTGTAGGGCAGGATCGAGTCACTGCCCGACAGGGGTTCGGTCGCGGCAGCCGCCAGCAGGCAGGTCGGATCATCCAGCACGCGCGGCAGCCATTTGCGCCGCTGACGCGCGGTCGTGAGATGGCTGATCATGGTCATGATCTTCCAGGTCTGGTCGAACGCGACCGCGATGCCCAGATCGCCATAGGCCATGTTCTCACCCACCATCGAAAGGGTCAGCACATCCGCGCCGCCGCCGCCATATTCCTTGGGGATCGACAAGGTGCGCAAGCCCGCCTTGTCGGCCTTGCGAATGATGTCCCAGTTGAACGACTTGGCGGGATCCGGCTCCCGGTCGCCCGCATCGGCGACGGGAATGATTTCCTCAATCGCGAACTTGCGCGCCTTGTCTCGAAGGGCGGCCTGACGCTTGGTAAGGGTAAATTCGACCATCTTGGTCTCCTCCAGAAGTTTTGTTCTTATGCGCTCCGCAGTGCGGATGTTCAGTCGTCGTAGGTGAGTGCGCCGCGGCCGAGCAATGTCTCGGCCTGCAGGTCCTCGAACAATGTCTCCACCTCGGTGAAATGCACACGCTTGCCGACGGCGGGCTTGATGAGCCCCTTGGCCATGATCTCCATGGTTTCCATCAGCTCGGTCCGGGTGGAATGGCGCGATCCGGTAACGATCTTCTCGGAAATCAGGAAATCGATCGGGTTGATCTCGACATTGCCGGGCTTGGCACCGATCACAACGGCACGACCCGAAACCGCCAGCGCGGCGATACAGGCGCTGAATGTTTCCGGCGCCCCGACATAGTCCACGGCGGCGTCGACACCCTTGCCGTCGGTCAGTTTTTTTGCAGCCTCCGCCAGGTCGTCGACGGCGCGCACATTGATCACCTCATCCGCCCCCCACTGTTTGGCATAGTCGAGCTTCTCGTCCGAGATATCGGCCGCAATCACACGGGCGCCGAACGCCTTGACGACCTGGATTCCATGTACCCCGACACCACCGCCGGCGCCGACCAGGAGGACGTCATCATGCGGCGAGACGGCTGCACGCTCGCGCATGCAGTGCCAGTTGGTGTTGACCGCGTCGGCCGCGATGGCCGCGCCCTCATAGTCAAGCCCCTCGGGGATCGGCAGAAAGTTGCCCGCCGGCAGGCAGACATAGTCTGCATAGCCGCCATCCACATGGACGCCGACATAGCCGCCGTGATTTTCACACAAGGTCTCGCGCCCGCCATGGCACCAGCGGCAGTGGCCGCAATTCAAATAGAAATAGACCGCACAACGGTCGCCCGGCTTCACGTTGGTCACCCGGTCGCCCACGGCCACGATATCGCCGCCCAGTTCGTGGCCCATGACCCGCGGCGCCTCACCACCGAAAACCCCGGTCCGCATGGTGACAAGTGTCAGCCCGACACCGGCGGAACGCACCTTGAGGACGGCCTCGCCGGGCCCCGGGGTCGGGTCGGGACGCTCTTCGAGGGTGAAAGGCTGGCCCCACTCCTTGACGACCATCGCTCGCATCGCGCATCTCCCCTTTTCCCGCATCGTGCACGCATCTCTGTCGGGCGTGCTTGAGCAAACGCTAGCAGGTTTTCGGCAGGCATGCACAACCGGTCGACGCGCAACAATGCGCGTACCGGACGGTTTTTCAGATAGGCGAAATCAGACCCGAGGATCTACTCGTCGCGGTGGGTGCGTTCCATCCGCTCGTGGCGTTCCTGGGCTTCGATGCTGAGGGTCGCGATCGGCCGCGCGATCAGCCTGCGCACCCCGATGGGCTCACCGGTATCCTCGCAATAGCCGTACTCCCCCGCCTCGATGCGGCGCAGTGCCGCGTCGATTTTCGAGATGAGCTTTCGCTCACGATCACGGGTGCGCAGCTCGAGCGACCTTTCGCTCTCCAGCGTCGCCCGGTCCGCGATATCCGGCTCCTGCATGCTGGTCGTCTGCATGTTTTGCAGCGTCAGCCCGGACTCGCGCAGCAGTTCCTCGCGCCATGCGACCAGCCGCTGACGGAAAAACTCCTGCATCATCGGATTCATGAAGTCTTCTTTGTCGGCCGGAACATAGTCCGGAGAAAGCATGTTTGACGACATGACGTTCAATTTCCCTAAAACACTGTACCAAGGCCCTTCGGCTTATTTTGGGCGCGGAATATATGCGCGGCGCCCATCGGCGGCAAGTGCTAGTGCGTGACGAATTTGTGACGGGCGGCCGGGGTTCGGCAGAGACAAGCCATTGAAACCTAACAAAATTGTCGATCTAGGATAAGTTTTCGGCCGTCTGGCCTGAAAATCTCAGCTTACCGAGAGTTTCGCCAGTTCCACACGGGCACGCAATCCGATCTTAGGTTCCATAGACGTTTCTGCCTCGCGCATCCGTCGCAGAGTTGACCCCGGCCCTGACGAGCAATCTAATGCGATTCGCCCGCACCCGGCACTCAACGCTTCCAGCGCACGGCACCCCATGACCGGCAACAAGACCCAGAAGTTTCACCATCCCGGCGCGGGACGCCGCAACGCCGTCCCGCACCCGAAGGGCCGGCAGGTCGACCCCGACGCGGTCGCCGAGATCCGCACCCTCCTGGGTGACGCACCGGTGCGCCGCGATTTGCTGATCGAACATCTGCACACAATCCAGGATGCGCATCACGGCCTCTCCCCGCGCCATCTCACCGCGCTGGCCGACCTGATGAAGCTGTCGCTGGTCGAGGTCTACGAGGTGGCGACATTCTATGCCCACTTCGATGTCGCGACCGACGATCAGGTGGATATGCCCGAGGTCACAGTCCGGGTCTGCGACAGCCTGCCCTGCATGCTTGCCGGCGCGGACCGGCTGCGCGCCGCGCTGGAAGAGGATGCAGACGCGACCGTCCGGATCACGCGCGCGCCCTGTATGGGCGGTTGCGATTACGCGCCGGTGGCCGAAGTGGGACACCGCCATATCAATGCCGCGACGGTCGACAGCGTGGGCGCCGCCGTCGCCGCGCGTGACGTCGCCCCCGAGGTCCAGCCCTACCAAACCCTGGAAGCAGCCCAGCAGCGCGGCGCCTATGCCATCTTCCAATCTTGCGTGGCCGAACACCGGACCTACGAGATGGTCCACTCGGCGCTCGAGCGCGCCGACCTGCGCGGCATGGGCGGCGCCGGATTTCCAGTGCCCGCGAAATGGGATTTCGTGCGCGCGGCCGAGGGTTCGCACACGCTGGTCATCAACGCCGACGAGGGCGAACCGGGCACCTTCAAGGACCGGTATTTCCTCGAACGCTCGCCCCACGCCGTGCTCGAAGGTGCGCTGATCGCGGCCTGGGCGGTCGATGCCGAACAGCTCTGGATCTATCTGCGCGACGAATACCCGGCGGCCCGCGAAATCCTGACGCGTGAAATCGCCGCCATCGAGGCCGCGGGCATCATCGGGCCGGGCTACATCCAGCTACGCCGGGGCGCCGGGGCCTATATCTGCGGCGAGGAATCGGCGCTGATCGAATCAATCGAGGGCAAACGCGGACTGCCGCGCCACCGCCCGCCCTATGTCGCGCAGGTCGGGGTGTTCGGCCAGCCGACCCTCGTCCACAATGTGGAAACCGTCTTCTGGATCCGTGAAATCATGGAGTCCGGCGCAGCCTGGTACAAGGACCAGGGCCTACGCGGGCATGCGGGCGTGCGCGCCTGGTCCGTCTCGGGCCGGGTCAAGTATCCCGGTGTGAAGATCGCACCCAACGGGGTCACCCTGAACGAACTGGTCGAGGAATATTGCGACGGCATGGCCGACGGCCACACGCTCAAGGCCTATCTGCCGGGCGGCGCGTCGGGCGGCATCCTGCCGGCGTCGATGGCGGACCTGCCCATGGCCTTCGGCACACTGGAGGAACATGGCTGTTTCGTCGGTTCGGGCGCCGTGGTCGTGCTGTCCCAGGAAGACAGTATCCGCGATGCCGCGATCAACCTGATGCAATTCTTCGAGGACGAGAGCTGCGGCCAGTGCACGCCGTGCCGGGTCGGGACCGAGAAGGCTGTCGCGCTGATGCAGGCCGGTAACTGGGACAAAAAATTGCTGGCAGAACTCTCCGATGCCATGCGCGATGCCTCCATCTGCGGCCTCGGGCAGGCCGCGCCCAACCCCATGGACAGCGTGCTGAAATACTTCGCCGACGAGGCTTGAGCCCTAGTCCCCGAACTCCCAGCGGTAGAGGCGGGAATCGTCCTGATAGCCGCCGTCCGCGGCGAAGGGTTCGTTGTTCCAGAACGCCTCCGCCGCCGCGGGGGCCACTTCCGACGACGTGTACTACGCGACCGTGTTCGATGTGGTCGTTGCCAACGCACACCAGGGCCGCGGCGTGGGACGGATGGTCCTGCAGGGGCTGCTCGACAAGCTGCCCTTCGACCGGATCTTCCTGACATCGGTGTTCGGCAAGGAGGGCTTCTACGAGAAGTTCGGCTTCCTCAGCCAGAACAACGCCATGGGCCTGTATGACGGCCCCGCCCTGACAAGCGCCGTACAACGGGGTGTGCTGACGGCGGGTGTCGGCTAAGTTCACGGGCAAGTCATTTCGATCATGCGCCGGGCTGGGCTAAATCTCAGCCCAGCCTTGCCCTTGTCCCTCAGGAGGTAGTACCCCATGGCGCTCCAACATCGTTTCAAACACTTGCTGACTGTGGCGTTTCTTGCCGCAGCGATGGTTCTCATCATGTCCGACAATTCCGAAGCCCAGGATCCCGTCACCACCTCCAGCGGCCTGCGATATATCGATTCCGAAGCCGGCGACGGCGAGGCCGCCAAGGCCGGCGACAATGTCATTGTGCACTACACCGGCTGGCTGTATGTGGATGGCGAAAAGGGCCGCAAGTTCGACAGTTCGAAGGACCGCAACCAGCCCTTCTCCTTCCCACTCGGCGCCGGACGCGTGATCGGCGGCTGGGACGAAGGCGTGGCCGGCATGCGGCCGGGCGGCAAGCGCACCCTGATCATCCCCCCGGCGCTCGGCTACGGCGCACGTGGGGCGGGCGGCGTGATCCCGCCGAACGCCACACTGATGTTCGACGTCGAGCTTCTAGAGATTCGCTGATCGCCTGATCCCACTGGACATAGATCGCGTGTACGCGGCACCCTGACCGGCTCATGAGCGAACCCATCCGTTTTACCCTCAACGGGCGTGAGGTCACGGCCGCGCCGGACGAGACGATCTGGCAGGTCGCCGTCCGCGAGGGCACCGACATCCCGCATCTGTGCTACGCGCCCGAACCGGGCTACCGGCCCGACGGGAATTGCCGCGCCTGCATGGTGCATGTCGAGGGCGAGCGGGTGCTCGCCGCCTCCTGCCTGCGCAAGCCCACCGACGGCATGGTCGTCGACACCGAGGCCGAGCGGGCTCGCAAGGCACGCGAGATGGTGTTCGAACTGCTGGTCGCCGACCAGCCCGACCGCGCCACAACCCACGATGGGGATTCGAAATTCTGGAACTGGGCCGACCGGTCCGGGGTCTCGGACAGCCGCTTTCCCGCCCGCGCGGCACCAGCGCCCGACACCAGTCATGCCGCGATGGCCGTCAATCTGGATGCCTGCATCCACTGCAATCTGTGTGTCCGGGCATGCCGCGAAGTGCAGACCAACGACGTGATCGGCATGGCTGCGAGAGGGTCAGGCTCGAAGATTGTCTTCGACTTCGACGATCCGATGAGCGAGTCGACCTGCGTGGCCTGCGGCGAATGCGTGCAGGCCTGTCCGACCGGGGCCCTGTTGCCATCGACCATGGTCGATGAAGCGGGTGTCGGCGTCGCCAAGGCCGACCGGTTGGTGGACAGCGTCTGCCCGTTCTGCGGTGTGGGCTGCCAAATCACCTATCACCTGAAGGACGACCGGATTCTGAAGGTGGAGGGGCGCGACGGCCCGGCCAACGAACAGCGCCTGTGCGTGAAGGGCCGGTTCGGGCTGGACTATGTGCACCACCCCCATCGGCTGACGAAACCGCTGGTCCGCAAGGATGGCGTCGGCAAGCGCTGGGACGACCAGGTCGATCCGGCCGACCCCTCGACCCATTTCCGCGAAGCGACGTGGGAGGAGGCCCTCGACGCCGCGGCGGCAGGCCTTGCCAAGGCGCGTGATGAACATGGCGGCAACGCGGTGGCCGGGTTTGGATCGGCCAAGGGCTCGAACGAGGAAGCCTATCTGTTCCAGAAGCTGATCCGGGCGGGCTTCCGGACGAACAATGTCGACCACTGTACCCGGCTGTGCCACGCCAGCTCGGTCGCAGCCCTGATGGAGACCATCGGCTCAGGCGCGGTCACCGCGCCCTTCACCGCAGCGGAGGATACCGACTGTATCATCGTGATCGGCGCCCGGCCGACCGAGAATCACCCGGTCGCCGCGACCTATATCAAGGACGCGGCCCGGCGCGGCGCGAAGCTGATCTGCATCGACCCGCGTGGCTATTCCCTCACCCGCCACGCCGATCATTTCCTCCAATTCAAACCCGGCACTGACGTCGCGCTGCTGAACGCGATCATGCATACGATCGTGGACGAAGGGCTGGTCAACGCGCAGTACATCGCCGGATACACCCAGGATTACGAGGCGCTGCGCGATTCCCTGACGCCGTTCACGCCCGAGGCCATGTCCGAGGTGTGCGGCATCGACCCCGAGACCATCCGGGACGTGGCGCGGACATATGCCACCGCGGACCGGTCGATCATTTTCTGGGGCATGGGCATTTCCCAGCATGTGCACGGCACCGACAATGCGCGCTGCCTGATCTCGCTGGCGCTGATGACCGGCCAGGTCGGACGCCCCGGAACGGGTCTGCACCCCCTGCGCGGACAGAACAATGTCCAGGGGGCGTCGGATTCGGGGCTGATCCCGATGGTCTATCCCGACTATCAGCCTGTCACCGACCCGGATACCAGAGCCCGGTTCGAGGCCCTGTGGGACGTCGACGGGCTCGACCTCGAGCCCGGCCTGACAGTCGTCGAGATCATGGATGCGGCGCGCGCCGGGGACATTCACGCGATGTACGTGATGGGCGAAAACCCGGCCATGTCCGATCCGGACCAGCACCATGCCCGCCAGGGGCTCGCGAGCCTCGACCACCTGGTGGTGCAGGAAATCTTCCTGACCGAAACCGCCTTCCATGCCGATGTCATCCTGCCGGCCTCGGCCTGGCCCGAGAAGTCCGGCACCGTGACCAACACCAACCGCCAGGTCCAGCTGGGCCGCCCCGCCCTCGATGTGCCCGGAGACGCGCGCCAGGACCTGTCGATCATCCAGGATATCGCCAACCGGATCGGCCTCGACTGGAACTATACCGGTCCGCGCGAGGTCTATGACGAACTGCGCGAGGCGATGCGCTCGATTGACGGCATCACCTGGGACCGGCTCGAGCGCGAGGATGCCGTCACATATCCGTGCGGGGCCGAGGACGAACCGGGAACCGAAATCATGTTCGCGTCCGGCTTCCCGACCGCATCGGGGCGCGGCCGGTTCGTCCCGACGGAATTCGCGCCGCCCGACGAACTGCCCGACGCGGACTATCCGATGGTGCTGTCGACCGGGCGATTGCTCGAACATTGGCACACCGGCGCGATCACCCGGCGGGCGACCATCCTCGACCATCTGGAGCCCGAGGCCGTCGCCTCGCTTCACCCGCGCGAGATGAAACGCCTCGACATCTGGCCGGGTGATCCGATCCAGGTCTCGACCCGGCGCGGCACCATCGAACTTGCGGCCCGTTCGGATCGCGATGTGCCGGAGGGCATGGTGTTCATCCCGTTCTGCTTTGCCGACGCGGCAGCGAACCTGCTCACCAATCCGCAGCTCGACCCCTACGGCAAGATCCCCGAGTTCAAGTTCTGCGCCGCAAAGGTGCAAAAGGCGGAACGGGACGCGGCGGAGTAACCGAGCGGTTTGACTCCCGCCGCGCGCCGCCGGACACTTTCCGCCGGATCAGACCGGAGGAAAGCCCATGGACACCCCGAAAATCTCCATCGACGAAATGGAAGACAAGCACGTCGTGCGCTACGCCGACTGCAACGGCTCCGACCTCGCCTATCTCGACCAGCGCATCCCGGGCCACGAGCGCGAGATCGTCAACGTCATCGGCATGAACGTGACGGAGAACATGGACGATCCCGATCTGGTGCCGAAGCTTGGCAACGCCGTCGGGTTCTCGCTGGTCTACAACAAGACCCATCCCGGCTCGGGCTCGGGGCCGGCCTTCCATGTCCACCAGACCGAAGAGGTCTTCGTGCCCATGAAGGGGACGTGGGAGGTGGTCTGGCTCGAGGGTGACGAGGAACGCGCCATCGCGCTGGAACCGCTGGACGTGGTCAGCGTCCCCGTCGGCGTTTACCGGGGGTTCCGCTGCATCTCGGGCGAGGCGGATGCGATGATGCTCGCCATCGTCGGCGGCCCGGATGCCGGGAAGGTGTCGTGGCACCCCAGCGTCATCGAGCGCGCCCGCGAGACCGGCCTCAAGGTCGACGACGAGGGAAATCTGCAACAGATTGCCGCGGAGTAAGTCGCACCGCGCGATCATCCTAATGCTGAGCCTGTCGAAGTACGAGGATGATCGCCCTCTCCTTCGCCAAGCTCAGGATGAGGGCTCCATCAAACAACATGTCCCGCCTGCGCTCGCGCGCGTAACGAAAAGGTGGAAAAAGAAAAGGCCCGGCACGCAATTCCGTACCGGACCCCTCAGATCTAAGACAGAGCATTTTCTACGGGCAGGTCTTCTTGTCCCCCCTTTCCCGCCGTTCCGGCGCCAGGCACCGAACCTTTCTTTGCTCTACTCTCCTCCCCTCCCTCGGGCCGTGAAGCGCACCGCCAACTTGTTGCCGACTGGCGCGCGGCGCCCCGGCTTTTGGTAGGCGCCTTTATTCGGCCGAGGGATTTAATTGAGTCCGGAGCGAAGAGTCAATTCACGACTGAAATGGATTCTAGGAATTCAGTTTTGTGAAAATTTCAGCCGCCGCGTTCACATCGTCCGGGCGGTTGATATTGAAGAACGGGTCCACAACCGAAGCGGGAAACGAAACGCACGCAAGCCCGTGCCGTGCCGTCCAGGATTCGACCTTGCGAACCCGGTCTTCCACTAGTGAGCGGCGCAGGTCCGCCTGCAAATCCACAGGCCAGAGGCCGAAGACCGGGTGACGCCGACCACGCGATTCCGCACATGCAAGCATGACGTTCTCATTCGCAGTCGCATCGGCGAGTTGCGGAACGAGATCGGCCGGAAAAAACGGCGCATCGGTGGGGAAAGTCGCAATCCAGCGACAATCCGCCGCGTGCGCCGCTGCCCACTCCATGCCCGCCAGCACGCCGGCGAGAGGGCCGGCCGACCCGCCATCGTCTTCGGTCACGCTGTCCGCAACCACCGGCAGGCCGAACGCATCGAACCGGGCCGGGTCGCCATTGGCGTTGATCACCAACCGAGAGACCTGAGGCGTGGCACGCGCGATGGCGTGGGCGAGCAGCGGCCGACCGGCCAGTTCGACCAGCGCTTTGTCGCAGCCGCCCATGCGCCGCGCCTGCCCGCCGGCGAGGATCAGGCCGAGGACATCGCTGGAAAGAGGTTTGGTCAGGCCACATCCTCCCGCGCGCCCTTCCGGACTGCATTCGCGGGTTCGTCTCCATCCGCAGCGTCCGCGTCGAAGACGATCCGGTCCTGCCCCGCGAGTGCCATGAAGCGCTTGCCGCGGGCCCGGCCGATCAGGGTGAGGTTCGCCTCGCGGGCGAGCTCGACCCCCCAGGCCGTAAAGCCCGAGCGGGAGACCAGGATCGGGATTCCCATGTGCACGGTCT
>PBWR01000004.1 GCA_002727315.1 Alphaproteobacteria bacterium | reverse complement strand
GGCTGGCGTTTTTCGCTTCGTTTGCGGTCAAGATGCCCATGTGGCCGGTCCACACCTGGCTGCCGGACGCCCATGTCGAAGCACCGACGGCGGGATCAGTGATCCTTGCCGGCGTGCTCCTGAAAATGGGCGGTTACGGCTTCCTGCGTTTCTCTCTGCCGATACTGCCCCTGGCATCTGAACAGTTCGTGCCCCTGATCTACACATTGTCGGTGATCGCGATTATCTACACCTCGCTTGTGGCGCTCGCCCAGGAGGACATGAAGAAGCTGATTGCCTATTCCTCGGTCGCCCATATGGGGTTCGTCACCATCGGCATTTTCACCGCGACCCAGCAGGGGATTGACGGCGCGATCTTCCAGATGTTGAGCCACGGGATCCTGTCGGCGGCCCTGTTCCTGTGCGTCGGCGTGGTCTACGACCGCGAGCACAGCCGGGAAATCGCCCATTATGGTGGGCTAGTCGAACGAATGCCGAAGTTCGCCTTCGTGTTCATGGTCTTCGTGCTGGGATCGGTCGGCCTGCCCGGGACAAGCGGATTTGTCGGCGAGTTCCTGGTTCTCGTCGGTGCGTTCCAGGACAACACCTGGGTGGCGTTCTTCGCGGCCACCGGTGTCATCCTGGGCGCCGCCTACATGCTCTACCTCTATCGCCGCGTGATCTTCGGCAAGCTTGAGAAGGACTATCTCAAGTCGATACTCGATCTGGAACCGCGGGAGATCGCGATTTTTGCGCCCCTGGTCGTGCTGGTGATCTGGATGGGAATTTGGCCAGATCCGTTCCTCAGCGTGTTCGATGCTAGCGTGTCGAACCTGTTGCAGAACTATCAATCGGCCCTGTCGGCCGTCGATCTGGTCAATGTTGCGGGCCGATAGGCGGAAGGACACATGATATGAACATTGCCGCCGATATTTCCGTCATCTGGCCCGAATTGTTCGTCGCCGTCGCGGCCATGGTGATGCTGATGTATGGCGCCTTCCGGGGCGAGGATTCGGGTCGTACCGTGACATGGGTCGGCGTCCTGGTGTTGGTTGTCGCCGGGCTGCTCGTGCTGGCGGGACCGAATGGCCCGGTCGCGGCGTTCAATGGCCAGTTCATGGTGGATGCGTTCGCGGTCTTCACAAAGGTGTTGCTGATCGCCGGCGCCGCACTCGCTCTGATCCTGGCACAGCCCTACAACATGCGCGAGGACATTCATCAGTTCGAATTCCCGATCCTCATGGTCTTTGCCGTCCTCGGCATGATGATGATGGTGTCGGCCAACGATCTGATCGCCGTCTATGTGGGGCTGGAGTTGCAAAGCCTGTCGCTTTACGTGATCGCCGCGATCCGGCGCGACAATCTGCGCTCGTCGGAGGCGGGGCTGAAGTACTTCGTCCTCGGCGCCCTCAGCTCCGGCATTCTGCTCTATGGGATGTCGCTGGTGTACGGCTTTGCCGGCACGACGAGCTTCGAGGGGCTGGCCGCGACATTCGCCGCCGACAGCGATACGCCGATCGGTGTGATCGTCGGCCTGGTGTTCATCGCCGCGGGCCTGGCCTTCAAGGTGTCGGCCGTGCCGTTCCACATGTGGACGCCCGATGTCTATGAAGGGGCCCCGACCCCGGTTACGGCCTTCTTTGCCGCGGCGCCGAAGATCGCCGCGATGGCGCTGTTCGTACGGGTCATGCTGGAGCCGTTCGGTGACCTTCTGTTCGAATGGCAGCAGATCATCTGGTTCATTTCGCTGGCCTCGATGATCCTCGGGTCCTTTGCAGCGATCGTTCAGACCAACATCAAGCGCCTGATGGCCTACAGTTCGATCGGCCATATGGGGTTCGTGCTGGTCGGCCTGGCGGCAGGAAACGAGCAGGGTGTCCAGGGTATTCTTCTCTATCTGACCATCTACCTGTTCATGAACATGGGAACCTTTGCCTGCATCCTGGCGATGCGCCGGCAAGGCCGGATGGTCGAGGAGATCGATGAACTGGCCGGTCTCAGCAAGACCAACCCCTATATGGCCGCAGCCATCGGCATCTTCATGTTTTCCATGGCCGGCATTCCGCCGCTCGCCGGATTCTTCGCCAAATTCTATATCTTCCTGGCCGCCATCAACGCCGAGCTCTACTTCCTCACCGTCGCCGGTCTGCTGACCAGCGTGGTCGGCTCCTTCTACTATCTGCGGATCGTCAAGCTGATGTATTTTGATGAGCCGGCGGACGCGTTCGACAAGCCTATCGGCCGCGAGATTTCGATCATTGTCACCGTCACCGGTGTCGTGACCGTGTTCTTCTTCATCGGGCTGGCCCCGGTCCTTAGCGGGGCCGAGGCGGCCGCGGCAGTTCTTTTCGGGGCATGACTCGGCACCCCGAGGTGCCCCCGGATTGCCGCTTGATCACCCGGGACAGCGTCGGAAGCACCAGCGAAGAAGCCAAGCTCCTGGCAACCCAGTCTGCGCCCGACCGAACGGTCGTCTGGGCGCTTGAGCAGACGGCGGGTCGGGGCCGGCATGGACGAACGTGGGATTCACCGGTTGGCAATCTGTATGTGTCCATCCTCCTGCGTCCGAATTCCAATGTTTCCGCCGCGCCCCAGATCGGGTTTGCGGTCGGTGCTGCGATGGCCGACGCGATCCACAATACTGCCGGTGCCAATGTCATCTTGAAATGGCCCAATGACCTGTTGCTGGACGATCGGAAGGTCTCGGGCATACTGCTGGAAAGCGCCGATGCCGGTGACGGAGTTGTGGATTGGGTGGTCGCCGGGATCGGGGTGAATCTGGCCAGCACTCCCGAACTGCCTGTATCGACGGGATTCCCTGCGGGCAGCCTCCGGGCGTCGGGTCATGAGATCGAGCCCGCGATGCTTCTCGAGGCGTTCCTGCCGCGCTTGTTCGGCCTGATCGACGTCTGGGCGCAAGACGGCTTTGCGCCCGTGCGCACCGCTTGGGAAAAGATGTCCATGGCACCGGGGACGCCGATCAACGTAAAACTACCCGACGGCACAGTGGCAGGAGTGTTCGAGGGAATCGACGAGGTCGGCAACATGATCCTCGGGACGCCCGATGGCCCGGTACAAGTTGCGGTCGGGGACGTTTTCCCGGTAAGCAGCGTCCCCACAGGAGTTTCGTGATGTTGCTGACAGTCGATTATGGAAATACGAACACGGTGTTCGCGGTCTTTGACGGGGATACACAGCGCGGCCAGTGGCGCATTGCGAGCGATCCCCAGCGCACCGCGGATGAGTATGCCGTCTGGCTGACCCAGCTCATGTCGCTCAAGGGTTTGAAGGTGGATGACGTGAACCATGCGATCGTTACCACGGTGGTTCCCGGCACGCGGCGGAATCTCACGATCCTGCTCGAATCCCATTTCGGCGTAACGCCGCTTGTGGTTCGTGATCCGGATGTCGATCTGGGTATTGAAATCATGATCGAACGCCCAGAACAGGCCGGCGCGGACCGGTTGGTGGCGGCCGTGGGTGCGCATATTCGCTATCCTGGTGATTTGATCGTGATCGACTTCGGGACCGCAACGACGTTCGATGTGATCGATTCGGAAGGCAATTTCGGCGGCGGCGTCATCGCGCCGGGCATCAACCTGTCGGTCGAGGCGCTTTATACGGCCGGGGCATTGTTGCCCCGGGTGAGCATCGAGAGGCCGGACACGGTGATAGGCGGGGCCACGGTTCCGGCCATGCAGTCGGGGATATTCTGGGGCTATGTCTCAATGATCGAGGGCATGGTGCCACGGATTGCCGAAGAGTATGGCAAACCCATGAAGGTTGTCGCGACCGGCGGTCTGGCGTCGCTCTTCGCAGATGTCACCGACGTGATCGATGCCACCGAGCCGGACCTGACGCTGATCGGCCTGCGGGAAATAGCCCGCCGTAACGGCATCATTTGAGCCGGGTCCCCGAATGTCCATGATTCCCGGCCCTGATGAGGTCCTGTTCGTGCCGCTTGGCGGCACCGGCGAAATCGGCATGAACTTGAATGTCTACGGCCATGACGGCGCGTGGTTGATTGTCGACTGTGGCGTGACCTTCGGGGATCCGGCCTATCCTGGTGTCGACGTCATGATGGCAGATCCGACATTTATCGAGGAACAGCGCGACGATCTGTCCGGCATGCTGGTCACGCATGCACATGAAGACCATGTGGGGGCGGTGGCCCATCTCTGGCCGCGCCTGCGTTGCCCGGTCTATGCGACCCCGTTCACGATGGCAGTTCTGCGACGCAAGCTTGAGGAGGTCGGGCTTGCCGGCAAGGTGCCGGTCGAAGAGATTCCGATGTCCGGTGATATCTCCGTGGGTCCCTTCGATCTCACGCTGGTCACATTGACCCATTCGATCCCGGAGCCGAACGGCGTTATCGTCAAAACCGCCGCCGGTACCATCTTCCACACCGGAGACTGGAAGATCGATCCCGAACCGCTAGTCGGCGACACCACCGACGAGGCCGCCTTGCGCGCCGTGGGTGAGGCGGGCGTGCTCGCGATGATAGGGGATTCGACCAATGCGACCGTGGATGGCGAAAGCGGTTCCGAGGCCGACGTTCGCGAAAGCCTGCAGGCGCTGGTGGGTGATTTTGACAATCGAGTCGTGTTCGCCTGTTTCGCCAGCAACATTGCACGCGTGCAAAGCATTGCCGAGGTCGCCCATGCTCACGGCCGCGCCGTCGGCCTTGTCGGACGATCACTCTGGCGGATGACGGAGGCCGCGCGGAGCACGGGTTATCTTCGCGATCTGCCGCCGTTCGTGCGCGAGGAAGAGGTGATGCAGTTGCCGCGCGACAAGGTCGTGATGATCTGCACCGGCAGTCAGGGTGAGCCGCGTGCGGCGCTGTCCCGCATTGCGCGCGACGACCATCCCAATGTGAGTTTCGATCCCGATGACGTAGTGATCTTCTCGTCGCGGATCATTCCCGGCAATGAAGTGCCGATCGGCCGGCTGCAAAATCACCTGACGGCGATGGGTGTCCGGGTGATTACCGAACGCGACCATTTCGTACACGTGTCCGGGCATCCGGCACGTGACGAACTGCGCCAGATGTATCAATGGGTCCGCCCTCAGATTGCCGTACCCGTGCACGGTGAGCCTCAGCACTTAAGAGCCCATGCGGAATTGGCCAGGGAGTGCCAGGTGCCCCATGCGCCATTGCTGTCCAATGGCGATGTCCTTCGCCTGCACTCCAAGGGGCCAGAGATATGCGGCCAGGTGCAGTTCGGGCGGCTGGCGCTCGACGGCCGTGACCTGATCAGGCTCGACGATGGAAATCTACGTGCGCGCAATCATATGCTGTGGAACGGTTCGGCAACGCTCACCGTTGTTGTGGATCGCAAGGGGCGGGTGGTCTCCGAACCGCAGCTTTCGGCGCCGGGCCTGCTGGGCGACACCGACGATGACTATGCTTTGATGGACGATATCGTCGACGATGTGCTCGATTCACTGTCGAGCGCGAAAGACAGCGAACGCAGGGACGACGATATATTATTCGAGCGATTGCGCCGGACCGTACGCCGGAGCTTTCGGTCGCGACGCGGCAAGAACCCGGCCACCGATGTGCATTTGGTTCGGCTGGAGAACTGATCGAATGCGGGAGAGTGCGTGTTGATCGGACGACTGAACCATGTGGCGATTGTGGTGCCGGACCTTGCCGCCGCCGCCTCGACCTATGCCCGGACACTGGGCGCAAAGGTTTCCGAACCCGTCGATCTGCCGTTGCATGGTGTCACGACGGTGTTCGTGGAGTTGCCGAACACCAAGATCGAGCTGCTTTATCCGCTGGGTGAGGATTCGCCGATCGCCCCGTTTTTGGAAAAGAACCCGTCGGGCGGGATGCATCATGTCTGCTACGAGGTGGACGATATATACGCTGCCCGTGACCAATTGCAGGCCGAAGGTGCGCGTGTGTTAGGCGATGGAGAGCCGAGACCCGGTGCCCATGACAAACCGGTGCTGTTCCTTCACCCGAAGGATTTCTGCGGCACGCTCGTGGAACTCGAACAGGTCTGAACCGGCATGAACCCCGTCACGGTCGTCGTCGTTTTCATCATGATCTGGTGGCTGGTCCTGTTCATGGTGCTGCCGTGGGGTGTCCACCGCACCGAAAACCCAGGAGAGGGACATGATCCCGGCGCGCCGATGCGCCCGCTCCTGGTCCGCAAGCTGTTGATCACCACTGTCATTGCCGCGGTGTTGTTCGCGATCTTCTATGGCGTGGCGGAAACGGGCTATATCTCGTTGCGCGAACTCGGCGAACGCTACCGGCTCTAGGCACCGAAGAACCCCGCGACCGCTGCCAGGATCACCACCAGCCAGGGCGGCAGGCGCCACACGGCGAGCAGCACCGCGGCCACCACCACGACGGCGAAATCCGAAGAATCCCGGACGCTGGATGTCCACACCGGTGTGAACAGAACGGCAAGCAGCAGGCCAACAACCGCCGCGTTGACGCCGCCTAGCGCTGAGCGGATGCGTGCGCGTGAGCGCAGCGCGTCCCAGTAGGGCAGGGTGGCGCCCAACAGTAGGAACGACGGCAGGAACACGGCCACGATAGCCAGCAGGCCGCCGGTCCAGCCGCCGAGATAACCGCTGCCCGGATCGATGACGTTCCCGAGATAGCCGGTCAGGGCGAACATCGGCCCGGGGATGGCCTGGGCGGCGCCATAACCGGCAAGGAAGGCATCCGTGGATGTCCAGCCCGTGGGTACCACTTCCGCTTCGAGCAACGGTAACACCACATGACCTCCGCCGAATACGAGGGATCCGACGCGGTAAAAGCCGGAAAAGGCCTCCAGATTTCCCGATGCAATGGTCTGGGCGGCGAGGGGAAGGCCGAGCAGGAGGGCGAGGAACATGGCAAAATGCACAATCGCGCCGGCCCGGCTGCCGGATGTGGACGGCGCCTCGCCCGTCGCAATTGGCTCGTCTTTCAACATGGCAGCGCCCGCGATGGCCGCCGCCGCGATGACCAGGATCTGCAGCCAGGCATTCCCGACGAACAGGATGGCGACGCAGGCGATCGCGGCAAAGCTGACCTTGACCGGGGTGCCGCACGCGCTCCGGGCCATGCCCCACAGCGCGTTGGCCACCACGGCGACTGCGGCGAGCTTGAGGCCATGGACAACGCCTTGTCCGGCGGATGTCTGGGCCAACGAGAGGCCGAATCCCAAGGTGATCATGATGATGGCTCCCGGCGTTGTGAAGCCGAGCCAGGCCGCGATTCCGCCGAGCCAGCCGCGATGGATCATGCCGATCGCGATACCGGTTTGGCTCGATGCCGGTCCCGGCAGAAACTGGCACAGGGAGATCAGGTCGGCGAACCCGCGCTCGTCGATCCAGCGTCGCCGGTCGACGAACTCTGTGCGGAAATAGCCGAAATGGGCGACTGGCCCCCCGAACGCGGTGGCACCGAGCCAGAGGAACGCCAGGAACAGTTGAATGAGGCCCGGACGTTCACCGGGATTTGGGTCGTTGGAAATCGGAATGGTCCCCCGGAACAAATAATGGCAGCACTATAGGAAGCATCCGGGGGTTGGGATACTGGGATATCGTGGCAGGCTGTATACCGAGTTGGCGGTTCCTTGCAACTGTGCTTATAGATGCTGGGAATGAGTGATCGACAGAACGAACCGGAGACCGTGGGTGTTGGCGATGCGGCGGAACTCTGTGCCTCCTGTGGCCCTTGTCGTTTCGACCTATTGTTCAAACCTGTGCGGTTCGAGCCAAAGGAGAGGACGGCGCGGACTCAGATCGAAATCGACGCCGGTCATCCTGTCGTGGATATCGAACGAGATGCCGGATTTTAGGCCTTTGAGATCATGCAGCAGGACGACTGGGAATTCGCTGAGACCCGCCGCCTCGATCGACTAGCCGGTCTCGCCATGCGCGTGAAAGGCGGTCAGTAACATGTCCGGTTACTGCGACATCGCCCCAGGTCATGAGTGGCATGGCCATTATCACGACACCGAATACGGGTTCCCGACCCGGGACGAGGCGGCCCTGTTCGAGCGTTTGGTGCTTGAAATCAACCAGGCTGGCCTAAGCTGGCTGACCATTCTTAGGAAGCGCGAGGGGTTCCATGCGGCCTTTGAGGGGTTCAAGGTCGAGCGGGTCGCGAACTATGGGGATGCGGACCGTGAACGTCTGCTGTCCGATGCGTCGATCATTCGTAATCGGCTCAAGATCGATGCGGCCGTTCACAATGCAAATCGAATTCTGGAGATGCGGGCCAGCCACGGGGGTTTTGCGGACTGGCTCGATGCACACCATCCGTTGAGCAAGGATGAATGGGTGAAACTGTTCAAGAAGACCTTCAGGTTCATCGGCGTGGAGATCACCAGCTCGTTCCTGATTAGCACCGGCTATCTGCCGGGTGCGCACCGGGAGAGTTGCCCCGTCTTCGCGCAGATCGTGCGGCTGGATCCGCCCTGGATACGCGACGCCTGATCCGGAATCAAAGCGGGCCGGAGAGAAATCCCGGCCCGCTTCGCACGCTTGATAAGTGGTTCTAGATGAGCCCGAAGGCGTACAGCACGACGAACAGCGCTGCCATGATGTAGACGATAGGATTAGCCTCACTGAAGCGGCCAGTCAGGATCTTGCCGGCCGCATAGATGATGAAGCCGAAGGCGATGCCGTGGGCAATCGAGAAGGTGAAGGGCATGATTACTGCAGCCAAAACCGCTGGCGCGTACTCCGTAACATCCTCCCAATCGACCTCTGTTAAACCTCGGACCATGAGCACGGCAACGAAAAGTAGCGCTGGTGCTGTCGCAAAACTCGGCACCAATCCGATAACCGGCGCCAAAAGAAGCGCCAGTATAAACAGGATGCCAACGGTGACTGCGGTTAGGCCAGTTCGCCCTCCTTCGCGAACGCCAGAAGCACTTTCGATATATGAAGTAACGGTTGAACTACCGACCATAGAGCCGGTGATGGTGGCGATACTGTCCGCGGAAAGGGCTTTACCCATCCGCGGAAGTTTGCCGTCTTCATCGAGGAGGCCTGCGCGGTGCGATACACCGATTAACGTGCCCGCAGTGTCGAACATGTCAACGAACAGGAACGCTATTATCACCGAGATCATACTGACCTGAAACGCCCCGGCTATATCCAACTGCAAGAAAGTGGGGGCTAGCGATGGGATAGAGAAATCCATCGCTGCACCGCCTCCATGTCCGAAGATATGGGCCAGTACCGTCGTACCTATGATGCCCAGCACCATCGCGCCAGGGACGGCGAGCCGGTCAAGCGCGATAATCGCAACCAAGCCCAAAGCGACAAGAACTACGGGAACCGTTGCTACGTCTCCGAGGGTCACAAGTGTCGCGGGATGATCAACTGTTATGCCCGCAGTCTTCAATGCGATCACGCCGATGAACAAACCAATACCCGCCGAAATCGACATTTTGAGGGATTTTGGTATCGAATTGATGATTGCGGCCCTAATCGGAAGCACAGTGATAATTAGGAAAAAGATGCCCGATAAGAAAATAATCCCAAGCGCGGTTTGCCATGGCACGCCCATAGCGCCGACTACCCCAAATGCGAAGAACGCATTGAGCCCCATGCCCGGCGCCAATGCGATCGGATAGTTGGCCCAAAGTCCCATGATTAGGCAGCCGATGGCGGCTGCGATACAGGTGGCAACAAATAACGCCCCTTTATCCATGCCCGCCGCGGACATAATGTCTGGGTTGACGATGATAATGTAAGCCATCGTGAGGAACGTCGTCAGGCCCGCCATCACCTCGATGCGGACTGTCGTTCCGTTTTCCGACAGCTTGAATAGGTTCTCGAACATTGGCCGTGGCCTCCCCGTAATTCCCCAAATTTTCACGCGAGAGCAGAATGCGCTAAGTACCCGAATCGCATGCAAGCACGCCTAAAAAGGAGCGCATTCCCCCATACACGTATTACGTTAGCGCGATTCGCTGCATCTGTTACCGCTTTCTTATGGAATGATTTACTTAACTGTGGATATGCGAGCCCCTCCGAAAATCGCTCGTTTCGGCGTTTTGAAATCCCCGCGACCTCTACGCTTGCCCAGATGACGGTGCAGATTACCGAGGCCGACAGCAGCCAGCTGATGATCCACGCCTCGAGGAAAGCACGCGGGCGATCGGCTGCGAGCTTGTGGTCATCGATGACCTGATGGAAGCGGTGCAGACAGGTGCGCCCGACGACCTTGCCGCGCTGCGCGCCGGCATCGTTCCCCATAAAGGGCTGTCCCCGCGCGGGCGCGACGGCACGATCGATGTCTGGGTGCTTGGTGATAACGGCGAATCAGCCGAATGAACGTGGACAGGCAGGCGGGCTTTTTCCTACTCTCCCGCGCGCCAGACCCCTGTTGGAGATATTGAATGCGGCGTACCCGGTTGTTCTTGCCGACATTGAAGGAAACCCCCGCCGAGGCGCAGATCGTGTCGCACCGATTGATGCTGCGCGCCGGCCTGGTGCGCCAGTCGGCGGCGGGAATCTACACCTGGCTGCCGGTGGGATACCGGGTGCTGCGCAAGATCGAGCAGATCGTGCGCGAGGAGCAAGACTGCACCGGGGCGCAGGAAGTGCTGATGCCGACGATCCAGAGCGCGGATATCTGGCAGAAGTCGGGCCGGTACGACGATTACGGTAAGGAAATGCTGCGCATCACCGACCGCCACGACCGCGAGATACTCTACGGCCCGACGGCCGAAGAGGTGATCACGGATATCGTCGCCAACGAGATCACGAGCTACCGCGACCTGCCCAAGAATCTTTATAATATCCAGTGGAAGTTCCGCGACGAGGTGCGACCGCGTTTCGGGGTGATGCGCGGTCGCGAGTTCCTGATGAAGGACAATTATTCCTTCGACCTCGACAAAGCTGGTGCCGTGCATTCGTACAACAAGATGTTCTTGGCCTATCTGCGGACCTATTCGCGGATGGGGCTCAAGGCCGTGCCGACGGCGGCCGACACCGGTCCGATCGGCGGCGAATTGAGCCATGAGTTTATCATCTTGGCCGATACCGGCGAGAGCGAGGTCTTCTGCGACCGTGCGCTCCTGGAGCTGCCCGCGCCGGGGCCCGATGTGGACTACGAGGCCGATTTGCAGCCGCTTGTCGATACATGGACATCCCACTATGCCGCGACGGACGAGAAGCACGATGCCGATGCCTGCCCGTTGTCGGGCGATCAACTGGTCACGGCGCGCGGTATCGAGGTCGGACACATCTTTTATTTCGGTACTAAGTATTCCCAACCCCTCGGTGCGATCATCCAGGGGCCGGACGGCCAACAGGTCACTCTGGAGATGGGCAGCTACGGCATCGGGGTTTCCCGGCTGGTCGGCGCGATCATCGAGGCGTCCCACGATGATGATGGCATTATCTGGCCGGAATCCGTCGCACCCTGGACCGTCGGCCTGATCAATCTCAAGGTCGGCGATGCGGACTGTGAGGCCACCTGCGAACGGATCTACGCCGCGCTTCAGACAGCGGGGGTCGAGGTGCTCTACGACGATCGCGACGAGCGGGCCGGCGGCAAGTTCGCCGATATGGACCTGGTCGGTATCCCGTGGCAGCTCACGGTCGGGCCGCGCGGCCTGAAGGACGGCAAGATCGAGGTCAAGCGCCGGGCGGACGGCGAGAAGTCCGAGATCGCCCTCGACGATGTCGAGGCCTGGATCGCCGAGCGCGCGGCGTCATAGCGTGGCCGCAATTGCACATCAGCGTGCCGTGCTCTTGATGGCCGCCACGGCCAACTCCAACAGGCGATAGGCGCCATGTTCTCACCCGTCGAATGGATGATTGCCCTGCGTTACATGCGGGCCCGGCGCGCCGAGGGGTTCATCTCGGTGATCGCCGGGTTCTCGTTGCTCGGGATCGCGCTCGGGGTGGCGACGCTGATCATCGTCCTGTCGGTGATGAACGGATTTCGCGGTGAGCTCCTGGACCGCATTCTGGGCCTGAACGGTCATATCGCCGTCGTCAGCTCGACCGGAACCCTGTCGGATTATGACCCGCTGGCCGCGCGTGCGCGCGATATCCAAGGGGTGGTGAGCGCGACACCGCTGGTCGAGGGCCAAGTGCTGGCGAGCAATGGCGGGCGAGCGTCCGGTGCGCTGGTGCGCGGCCTGACGCGGGAATCCCTAGCCGCGCGCCCGTCCATCGCCGGGAATATCCGCCTCGGGTCGCTTGACGAGTTTACCGGCAACGATGCCGTCGTGCTGGGGTCGCGCCTGGCCCACTCCCTGGGCGTCACCGTGGGCGACAAGGTCACGCTCGTCTCGCCGCGCGGCACCGTGACCGCGTTCGGCACCGTGCCGCGGATGCAGGCCTACCGGGTGGTAGCGACCTTCGAGGTCGGCATGTTCGAGTTTGACAACAGATTCATCTTCATGCCCCTGGGCGCCGCACAGCGGTATTTCCGCCTGGGTGACACGGTGAACCAGCTCGAAATCTTCGTCGAAGACCCCGACCGGATCCGAAGCCAGCGCCTGCTGATCGGCGCGGCCATCGATCCGGACCACCGGCTGTTCGACTGGCAGCAGGCAAACAGCAGCTTTTTCAATGCCCTGCAGGTCGAGCGGAACGTCATGTTCTTGATCCTGACGCTCATCATCCTGGTCGCGGCGTTCAACATCATCTCCAGCCTGATCATGCTGGTGAAGGACAAGGGCTCGGCGATTGCCATCCTGCGCACCGTCGGCGCGTCGCGTGGCATGGTGATGCGGGTGTTCTTCATCGTCGGCGCCAGCATCGGCGTCGTGGGCACCGTGGTCGGCGCGATCCTCGGCCTGGTGTTTTCCCACAATATCGAGGCGATCCGGCGCTGGCTGGAATCGCTGACCGGAACCGAACTGTTCGCCGCCGAAATCTATTTTCTCAGCCAGCTACCCGCCGAAGTCGACCCCGGCGAAGTGGTGATGGTCGTCCTCATGGCCCTGGGGCTGTCGATCCTGGCGACACTGTATCCAAGCTGGCGGGCCTCGCGGCTCGATCCGGTGGAGGCGCTGCGCAATGAGTAACGCGGCCCTGAAACTGTCCGGCGTGGCGCGCACCTTCCATCAGGGCGGTCGGGACCTGTCGGTCTTGCGCGGTGTCGATCTGGAGCTGGTTCCCGGCGAGATCGTCGCCCTGGTCGGCCCGTCAGGGGCGGGCAAGTCCACCTTGCTGCACATCGCTGGCCTGCTGGAGCGGCCCGATGCGGGCGAGGTCGAGGTAGGCGGCGAGGCCTGCATGGCACTGCCGGAGGCCGAGCGCACGCGGCTGCGCCGCGGCACGCTGGGTTTCGTTTATCAGTTCCACCACCTGCTGCCAGAGTTTTCCGCCCAGGAAAACATCATGCTGCCCCAGATGATCGCGGGCGTTTCGCGCCATGAGGCACGCGGGCGGGCCAACGAGTTGCTGTACATGCTGGGGCTCGCGGACCGCGCGACCCATCGCCCAGCCCAGTTGAGCGGCGGCGAACAGCAAAGGATTGCGATTGCACGCAGCGTTGCCAACGCCCCGACGGTGCTGCTCGCCGATGAGCCAACCGGAAACCTTGATCCCGAGACCGCCGCGGGCGTCTTCGAGCAGATGCTGAAGCTGGTGCGCGGGGCCGGGCTGGCCGCGCTGGTGGCGACCCACAATCTGGCGCTGGCGGACAAGATGGACCGCAAGCTCCAGATGCGCGACGGCCATGTGGAGCCGGCCTGACTTTTCCCCGGAATACTCTGGTTTGAACCTGCGGGCCGGATAGAGAATCGGATTACTCTGCGGGCCATGTCACACGCAGATTTCGTCCACCTTCGGGTCCATTCGGCGTTCTCGCTGGCCGAGGGCGCCTTGCGCATACCCCAGCTCGTGGAACTGTGCCGCGACCGCGAGATGCCGGCCGTCGCCATCACCGACACCGGCAATCTGTTTGGCGCGCTGGAATTCGCCATGGCGGCGGCAAAGGCGGGCATTCAGCCGATCATCGGCTGCCAGCTGGCCCTGACCCCGCCCGATGACGAGGCGCGCAACGGCGGCCATGGCGGCCGCCTGACCGATGACGACCATCTGGTCGTCCTGGCCCAGTCGGAGGCGGGGTACGCCAATCTTCTGAAGATCGTCAGCCGTTCGTTTGTCGACATGGCCGATGACCGTACTGCCTGCGTCACCCTCGAGGACCTGGAAGGGGTGACAGAAGGCCTGATCGCCCTGACCGGCGGTGTTGCGGGCTTGCCCGGGCGGCTGCTCGCCGAAGGCCAGTCGGACGCGGCGGAAGCCGCCGTGTTGCGCATGAAAGATCTGTTTCCGGGACGGCTCTATGTGGAACTGCAGCGCCACGGCCTGGAGATCGAGGATCAAATCGAACCGGCGCTGATCGATTTGGCCTATGCCCACGATCTGCCCTTGATCGCGACCAACGAGCCGTTTTTCGCCGATCCGGGCATGCACGAGGCCCACGACGCACTGCTGTGTATCTCCCAGAGCGCTTATGTGTCCCAGGCCGAGCGGCGCCGGGTCACACCGGAGCACCGGTTCAAGTCGGCTGCGGAAATGCGGGCCCTGTTTGCCGATCTCCCCGAGGCGATCGAGAACACCCTCGTGGTCGCTCGGCGCTGCAGTTTCATGCCCACCGAGACCCAGCCGATGTTGCCGCCGTTCCCGACCGAAGCGGGGCGCAGTGAGGATGAGGAATTGCAGGCCGCGGCCGAGGCCGGTCTCGAGGCCCGACTTGCGGCCGGGGTGTTCGAGGATGGCATGGACGAAGCCAGCCGCGCAGAGGTGGCCAAACCGTATAGAGAACGGTTGAGATATGAGCTAGAAACCATTGTAAAAATGGGATATTCAGGTTATTTCCTGATCGTTTCTGACTTCATCATTTGGTCCAAGAATAACGGCGTTGCCGTCGGTCCCGGCCGCGGTTCCGGCGCCGGATCCGTGGTAGCCTGGGCGTTGACCATCACCGATCTGGATCCGCTGCGTTTCGGGTTGTTTTTCGAGCGGTTCTTGAACCCGGAACGCGTGTCGATGCCGGATTTCGACATCGATTTCTGCCAGGAACGCCGGGACGAGGTGATCCAGTACGTACAGCAGAAGTTCGGCGCCGACCGGGTGGCCCAAATCATCACCTTCGGCAAGCTGCAGGCGCGCGCCGTGGTCCGCGATGTCGGCCGGGTGCTGGAAATGCCCTATGGCCAGGTCGACCGGATTGCCAAGCTGGTTCCCAACAACCCCGCAAACCCGGTCACCCTGCAGCAGGCAATCGACGGCGAGGCGGCGCTGCAGGCCATGCGCGACGAGGATGAGGCGGTCGCCCACCTGCTGGATATCGCGCTCAAGCTCGAGGGTCTGTACCGCAATTCCTCGACCCATGCGGCAGGCGTGGTGATCGGCGACCGACCCCTGTCGGACATCATCCCGCTCTACCGAGACCCGCGTTCATCAACGCTCGCGACCCAGTTTTCCATGAAATATGTCGAGGCGGCGGGCCTCGTGAAGTTCGATTTCCTCGGTCTGAAGACCCTCGACGTGCTCCAGAAGGCCGTTGAACTTCTGGCCGACCGGGAGATCGCGGTCGACCTGGCCGTATTGCCACTGGACGACGAGAAAACCTTCGAAATGCTCAGCCGCGGCGACACGACCGGCGTGTTCCAGTGTGAATCCTCCGGCGTCCGCGATGTACTGCGCAAGCTGCGACCCGACCGTTTCGAGGACATCATCGCGGTTGTGGCGCTCTACCGGCCCGGCCCGATGGACAACATCCCGAGCTATATCTCGCGCAAGCACGGCCAGGAGGGGGTCGACTACCTGCATGACGATCTGGAAGCCTGCCTGAAGGAAACCTACGGCATTCCGATCTACCAGGAGCAGGTCATGCAAATGGCCCAGGAACTGGCGGGCTATACGCTGGGCGGTGCCGACCTGCTGCGCCGGGCCATGGGCAAGAAAATCCAATCCGAGATGGATGCCCAGCAAGAAACCTTTGTTGCCGGTGCGGCGGCACGCGGCGTTGCGGAAGGCACCTCGCGGCGCATCTTTGAGACCATCGCCAAGTTCGCCGGCTACGGCTTCAACAAGGCCCATGCGGCCGCCTACGCCCTGATCGCATATCAGACGGCCTATCTGAAGGCGAATTACCCGGTTGAGTTCTTCGCCGCGGCGATGACCCTGGATATGGGCAACACCGACAAGCTGGCGATCTACAAGCAGGAGCTGGCGCGCCACCGCATCGACCTGCTGCCCCCTAACATCAACCGGTCGGGCGTGGAGTTCACGGTCGAGCGCGTGCGCGACGATCTACCGGAAGATTCCGAAGAGGCGATCGGCGGCATCCACTATGCGCTGGCCGCCATCAAGGGCGTGGGGCAAGCCGCGATGCGCGACTTGGTTGCCGAGCGCGAGGAGAACGGTGCGTTCGCCGACCCGTTCGAGGTCGCCAGCCGCCTCAACGCCCATGTGCTCAACCGCCGGCAGCTCGAACAGCTCGTCACCGCCGGTGCGTTCGACAGTCTGGACGGCAACCGGGCGCGCCTGTTCGGCTCCATCGACCAAATCCTCGGTTATGCACAATCCGCCCAGCGCGAGCGCGAGAGCGGCCAGTTCAGCCTGCTCGGCGAAATTGGCGAGGAGGGGGGTATGCCGCCGCCGCAGCTGGCCGATCAGCCCGACTGGCCCCGGGCCGACCGGCTGCAGCGTGAGCTCAACGCGGTCGGGTTCTACATGTCGGCCCATCCTCTGGACGAATATGGCAGCCTGCTGGACCGGCTGGGCGTGGTCGGCAGTGCTGAACTGGAAGGCACCGTGTAGGCCCAGGGCGGCGCCGCCCTGGTGGCGCTCGCCGGCTCCGTGATCGCCGTCCAGCAGCGAACCTCCCAGCGCGGCAGCAAATATGCCTTCGTGCAGCTCTCCGATGCCGGGGGGTCTTATGAAATCACCATGTTCTCGGAAGTCCTGGCCGCATCGAAGGATGTGCTGGAAAGCGGCAAGCCGGTGCTGTTGCAGACCGCGGCCCGGATCGAGGACGGCCAGCTGCGCCTGACCGGGCAGAGCGTGCGCGAACTCGATGCCGCGGCGGCCAGCGCGCCGGTTGCGATCCGGATTTGGGTCGAGGATGCCGAGCCGATCGGCTCGGTCAAGACCCTGATCGAGCGCGATGCGATCCCCGAGCCCGGCGCCCAGGCCAACGGCCGGATCAGCCTGGTGATCCCTGACGGCGAGCACGATGTGGTCGTCCGCCTCGATGGCGGATATCTCTGCACGCCCCAGCTGCATGCGGCCCTGAAGGCGATCCCCGGGGTCGTCGACGTACAGGAACTGTGAAGCCGGCCTCACACGGTCTGCCGGACGGTCTGGTCCAGAAGGGCGGAACCCCCGAATTCAGCCAGGATACCGTGCCCGAGACGTTGCTCCGGGATCACGCCCTGCCGCTGACCCCTAGGGTCTGTTGCATGTGCTCGAAGGCGCCGCCTGGTTTGTCGAAGGTGGTGACGGAACTAGGCATCGGTTGGAGGCGTGTGACGTCCACCCAATATTCCCTGAAATCCGGCACCATTTGCACCTGGACGGACCCATGCGATTCCGCATTGACTTCTACCGCCGGGCCGATGCGGAACTGGGCACTTGAAATAGCTGGAACTGTCCCGCTGCCTCGGGTTTAAACTGGTGTCCGGGAAACGGAGAAACGCACCATGTCCACGAAACTGATGGAAAAGACGGCTGTGGAGGCCGCGGATCGCGAGATCGGAAGCTTCACGACCCTGGTCGATGACGAGAAGACCCGGATCACCCACTGGGTGATCAAGCCCGGCCAGCAGACCGGCTGGCATCTGCACGACTATGATTACGTCACGATCCAGCAGTCCAAGGGGCGGCTGCACCTGGATTATGCCGACGGCAGCACGCGCGACGTCGACTATGTGCCCGGCACGTCCTCGTCGATCAAGGCGCCGGTGGAGCACAACGCCACGAATGTGAGCGATGTGGACATCGTGGTGCTGGAGATCGAATACAAATTCTGATCAGGCAGGGAGACAGACATGTCGACGAAGATGGAAGAGAGGACCCGCGCTGAGGTGCCTGCGGACAAGCAGGGGCACTACGAGGTGCTGGTCGACAACGAGACCACGCGGATCACGTTCCACAACATCGCCAAGGGTGAATGTTCGGGCTGGCATCGCCATGAGCACAATTATGTCGGCTACCATTTCGGCGACAGCGAGGTGCAGATCGAGCGCGGCGACGGCGACGCCCCGTCGACCATGGCATCCAAGACCGGTGTCGCGACCTTCTACGATGTGGGTGACGGGTTCGAGCACAACGTCACCGTGCTCTCCGACACGCCGCTGATCGCGCTGGAGATCGAGTACAAGAAGGGTTAGTGCCGTTCCATCGTGATTTGGGCCATTAAGGCCTTGTAATCGGAATAACTTGCGGGTATCAACCGGCCGATCCCGCGTTTGCGGGGCAGATTTCACACGCAGACCTGCGGCAGGCGGACAGACATCCCCGCCCGTCGATCCGGTGCCCNTCGGGGCGGCAGTCTGCGGAGGCATAACCGGTAAAGGAGTGACCATGGCGGTCCCAACATTCACGATGCGCCAGCTGCTGGAAGCTGGCGTGCATTTCGGACACAACACCCGGCGCTGGAACCCGAAGATGGAGCCGTTCATTTTCGGCGTCCGCAACGGTATCCACATCATCGACCTGCAGCAGACGGTCCCGATGCTCTATGCCGCGCTGAACGCGGCGCGCAGTGTGGCCTCCGACGGCGGCCGCGTGCTGTTCGTCGGCACCAAGCGGGCGGCCAGCGACATCGTCGCGGAATCCGCTCGCAAGTGCGGCCAGTACTACGTCAACCAACGCTGGCTGGGCGGCATGTTGACCAACTGGAAGACTATTTCTCAGTCGATCAAGACCCTGCGCGAGCTGGAAGAGCAGCTTTCGGGCGAGGAAGCCCTCGGCCTGACCAAGAAAGAGCAGCTAAACCTGACGCGCCGGCGCGACAAGCTGGAAATGGCGCTGGGCGGCATCAAGGAGATGGGCGGACGCCCGGACCTGGTCGTCGTGATCGACACCAACAAGGAAGACATCGCGATCAAGGAGGCCAAAAAGCTTGGTATTCCGGTGGTCGGGATCGTCGATTCTAATTCCGATCCGGTCAATATCGACATGCCGATCCCCGGCAATGACGATGCCATGCGGGCGATTCAGCTCTATTGCGATCTGTTCGCCGGCGCCGTGATCGACGGCTTGCAGCAGGAGCTTGCCTCCTCGGGCGTCGATATCGGCGAAGCCGAGGCACCGCCGGCGGAAGCGGCCGTCGAGGAGGCGGCTGCCGAGGAATCTGCCGTCGAGGAAGCCGCAGGAGCACCGGCAGCGGCGGAAGCTGCGGGCGAATCCGAAGCCGAGGCTGCTCCCGAAGAAGCGGCGGCCGAAGCCGAACCCACCGCAGAGGAGAGTACCGAAACGGAAGAGAAGCCGGCCTCTTAAATTTTAATTATTTCAGTATGTTAAATCGATATATGCAAGTGGAGAGTCAATATGGCTGATATCACTGCTGCGGCCGTCAAGGAGCTGCGTGAGAAATCTGGCGCCGGCATGATGGACTGCAAGACGGCGCTGACCGAGTGCGATGGCGACATGGAAGCGGCCGTCGACTGGCTGCGGAAAAAGGGCCTGTCGGCGGCGGCCAAGAAGGCCGGCCGTGCTGCGGCGGAAGGCCTTGTCGGCATGGTTGTCGAAGGCGGCACCGGCGCGCTGGTCGAGGTCAATGCCGAGACCGACTTCGTGGCCCGCAACGAGACGTTCCAGGAATTCGTGACCAATGTGGCGAAGCTGGCGCTCACCCACAGTGGCGACGACGAGGCCCTGAAGGCCGCGGCCTATGAGGGCGGCGGCAGCGTCGATGAAGCGGTGGTCGACCTGGTCGCGAAGATCGGCGAGAACATCGGATATCGGCGTTCGGCGAGCCTTTCGGTCGATGCCGGCGTTGTGTGCGGCTACGTCCACAATCAGGTCTCCGCGGGTCTCGGCAAGATCGGCGTCCTGGTGGCGCTCGAATCCGCCGGGGAGGCCGGAAAGCTCGAGGAACTGGGCCGGCAGCTCGCGATGCACGTCGCGGCAGCCCAGCCCCAGTATCTCGATGTTGCCTCCGTCGACACGAGTGCGCTCGAGCGCGAGCGCGAGGTCCTGGCCGACCAGGCGCGTGCGTCGGGCAAGCCCGAGGAAATCGTCGAGAAAATGGTGGAAGGCCGCCTGCGCAAGTTCTACGAAGAGGTTGTGCTCAGCGAGCAGACCTATGTGATCGACGGGGAAACCAAGGTTTCTAAGGTCGTCGAAGCGGCGGCGAAGGAGATCGGTGTGCCGGTTGCGATCGCAGGCTTTACCTGCTTTACGCTGGGTGAGGGTATTGAACGCCGGGAAGACGATTTCGCCGACGAGGTGGCGAAACTCGCGAACTAGATCGCGCACCGGCCAACCGGAATGATGCATCCGATGGCAGGCTCCACCGACTTCAAACGGGTTCTCCTGAAGATTTCAGGCGAAGTCCTCATGGGTGACGGCGATTTCGGGCTCGACCCGAAGATGGTGAGCCGGATTGCCGAGGATATCGCAGAAGTTCGCAAGACCGGGATCGAGCTCTCCCTCGTCGTGGGCGGCGGCAACATCTTCCGCGGGGTCTCCGTGGCCGCGCAGGGCATGGAGCGCACCAGCGCCGATTACATGGGCATGCTGGCCACGGTGATGAACGCCCTAGCGCTGCAAAGCGCGCTGGAGGCGCTCGACGTGCCCACCCGCGTGCTCTCGGCCATTCCCATGTCGACGGTCTGCGAGCCCTATATCCACCGCCGCGCCGCGCACCACTTGGAAAAGGGCCGGGTGGTGATTTTCGCCGCCGGCACGGGCAATCCCTACTTCACGACCGATACGGCCGCGGCATTGCGGGCATCGGAGATGGGCTGCGACTGCCTGATGAAGGGCACCAAGGTGGACGGGGTCTATTCGGCCGATCCGGAGACGGACCCCGACGCCGTCCGGTATGAATCCCTCACCCATTTCGACGTTCTGCAGCGCGACCTGAAGGTTATGGATGCGGCCGCGGTCACGCTGTGCCGCGAAAACGATATTCCGATTCTGGTGTTTTCGATCCAGAATGCCGGGGAGGTGAACCGGGTCATCCACGGTGACGGCCAGTTCACGATTGTCAGGGGAGAAAGCTAGATGTCGGCTGATGAACAGGATCTGAAACGCCGTATGGACGGCGCGCTTGAGGCCCTGAGGCGAGAATTTTCCGGTCTTCGGACGGGCCGTGCGTCCACTTCGCTGCTGGAGAATGTGCAGGTGGACGCCTATGGTGCGGCGATGCCGATGAACCAGGTGGCATCAGTCAGCGTGCCCGAGCCGCGGCTGCTCGCCGTGCAGGTCTGGGACAACGGCAATATCAAGGCCGTCGAGAAGGCGATCATCGATTCCGAGCTCGGCCTAAACCCGCAGACCGAGGGAAACCTGATCCGCGTGCCCATCCCCGAGTTGAGCGAGGAACGCCGCGAGGAAATGACGAAGGTCGCCGCCAAGTACGCCGAACAGGCGCGCGTCGCGGTACGCAATGTTCGCCGTGACGGGATGGATTTCCTCAAGAAGCTCGAAAAGGACGGCGATATCTCGCAGGACGAGCACCGCGCCCGCGGGGACGATATCCAGCAGATGACCGACAGCCACATCACCACCATCGACGAACTGCTCGAAGCCAAGGAGCAGGAGATCATGCAGGTCTGAACCGATGGCGGATGCTTCGGACGACCAGGCCAGCGTACCCGCACACGTTGCCATCATCATGGATGGCAATGGCCGCTGGGCCCGCGCGCGCGGGTTGCCGCGAACGGCCGGCCACAAGAAGGGCGCCGAGGCGGTCCAGCGGACACTCGTGGCCGCCGAGGAGATGGGGATCAAGTATCTCACCCTGTTCGGCTTCAGCTCGGAAAACTGGAAACGCCCGACCGGTGAGGTCGGCGACCTGATGGGGCTGTTGCGGCGCTATCTGCGCAGCGAGACGGCCGATATGCACCAGCGCAACATCCGGATCCGGGTGATCGGCGACAGAACCCGGTTCTCCGACGATATCGTGGCCCTGATCGAGGCGGCCGAAGAGATGACGGCCGAGAATACGGGGCTGAACCTGACCGCCGCGCTGAGCTATGGCGGCCGCCAGGATATCGCGGCAGCCGCCCGCTGGCTCGCCGAACGCGCCGTGGCAGGAGAGATCGAGCCCGCGGCGATCGATGAAGATCTGTTTTCCCGGTCCCTGTGGACCGACGATCTGCCCGATCCTGACCTGATGATCCGGACCAGCAACGAACAGCGCATCAGCAATTTCCTGCTGTGGCAGTGCGCCTATGCGGAACTCGTGTTTACCGACACGCTGTGGCCGGAATTCGGCGCCGAGCAGCTTGAACAGTGCATCGCGGAGTACAATCGGCGCGATCGCAGGTTCGGTGCCGTCGCCGGCTGATTCCTTGAGCAATCTCCCGCCAACAAACAACACCCCACCGGCGACCCCACGGCCGGGCGCGAGCAACCTGGCCCTTCGGGTGCTCTCGGCGCTCGTCCTGGTGCCCGTCGCGCTGGCCGCCGTCTGGTTTGGCCCGCCCTGGTTCTCGGGCCTGATTGCCGTCCTGGCGCTCGCCGCGAGCGCGGAATGGCGGACCATCGCGGTGCTGGAACGCGCCGGGCTACGCATGATCCTGATCATGGTGCCGCTGTTCGCGTTGGTCTCGATCGAGGTCGCGGGGCTGGAAGCGGGTCTGATCGTGCTGGCGGTCGGCCTGGTGTTGACCGTGGGCACCTTCGCGGCCCCGTGGAACGAGCGGAGCTGGGCACTCGTGGCGCTGCTGCATGTCTGTGTCGCCACCATCGCGATCATGTTCCTGCGTACAATGCCGGATGTGGGCTGCGACTTGGTGTTCTTCCTTTTTGCCGCTGTGTGGTTGTCGGATATCGGCGCTTATGCTGTTGGCCGGCTTATCGGCGGCCCGAAGCTGGCACCCGCCATCAGTCCGAACAAGACCTGGGCCGGCGCCATTGGGGCCGTGGTGATCACGCTTGCGGCGGCATTCATCTACGCGGAGCTGACGCGCGCGGGGCTGCGCGGCGCGATGCTGGCGGCGCTGCTCCTGTCCGTCGCGGCGCAACTGGGCGATCTGTTCGAATCCTTCGTGAAGCGCCACTTCTCGGTCAAAGATTCCGGCAACCTGATACCCGGCCATGGCGGTGTACTCGACCGGGTGGACGGCGTACTGTTCGCCGCCCCGGCGCTCGCGCTGTTCGCATTGCTGTTCGGAACGGACTTCATTCTATGGCGTTAACCCACATAGACCCCCAGGCGGACACGGCTTCCGTCCGCCGGATCTCGATCCTCGGCGCGACCGGGTCGATCGGGAAAAGCACGACAGACCTAATCCGCCGCAACCGCGAGCGTTTTCAGGTCGTGGCCCTGACCGCAAATGGAAACGCGGCAGCCCTGGCCGAACTCGCGCGGGAGTTCGAAGCCGAGCTGGCGGTCGTCGCGGACACGGGCGCCCTTGAAGACTTGCAGCGCGCGCTGGCCGGGACCTCCATCGAAACCGCGGCAGGGCCGGACGCCCTGTGTGACGCGGCCGGCGTGCCGGCGGATCTGATCGTCGCCGGCATCGTGGGGGCCGCCGGCCTCGACGCCACGCTGGCGGCCGTGCGCCAGGGCACGCTTCTGGCGCTGGCCAACAAGGAATGTCTCGTGTGCGCCGGGGACCTGTTGCTTGCCGAGAGCGAGCGGGCCGGGACGCGATTGTTGCCGCTGGATTCCGAACACAACGCGATCTTCCAGGTCTTTGAGGCGGACAATGCCGACGATGTGGAGAAATTGATCGTCACCGCCTCGGGTGGGCCGTTCCGCACCTGGTCGCGCAAGCAGATGGCCTCCGCGACGCGGGAGCAGGCCATTTCCCACCCCAACTGGGACATGGGCCGGAAGATCTCGGTGGATTCGGCCACGATGATGAACAAGGGGCTGGAGCTGATCGAGGCCGCCTACCTGTTCCCGGTCGCGGAACCGGATATCGAAGTGCTGGTGCATCCGCAATCGGTGGTGCACTCGATGGTTGCCTATGTCGATGGCTCGGTGCTGGCGCAGATGGGACCGCCGGATATGCGGGTGCCGATCGCCCATGCCCTGGCCTGGCCGGCGCGCATGCAATCGCCGGCGGCCCGTCTCGACCTGGCCGCGATCGGGTCTCTGGACTTCGAGGCGCCCGATCTGGAGCGTTTTCCGGCCATCGATCTGGCGCGCAATGCGCTGGCGGCCGGTGGCGGCGCGACGGTTGTCCTGAATGCGGCCAATGAGGTCGCGGTCAACCGGTTTCTCGATGGCGAAATCGGGTTTCTTGCGATCGCGGATACCGTAGCGCGGACGCTCGATCAGGTGAACGGATATGACATTCGCTCACTCGACGATTTTCGCGCTCTCGATCAGGAAAGCCGTGCGGTCGCACAAATGCTTGTAAAATCGAATTCTTAACGCCACTTCAAGCATCGTGCGGCAGGGTATGCCGCACAGCTGACAGGGAGAACTGGCCCCCATGGGTGGCATAATCGAGACAATCTTCTGGTTTTTGGTGGTGCTGACGCCGCTCGTGTTCGTGCATGAGTTCGGCCACTACTGGTTTGCCAGGCGGGCCGGGGTCCGGGTTGAGGTGTTCTCGGTCGGGTTCGGCCGCGAGCTTTTCGGCTATACGGACAAGGCGGGGACACGCTGGAAGTTCAGCCTGATTCCGTTCGGCGGTTACGTCAAAATGTTCGGGCAAAGAGATCTCGGGCCGGACGACGATGACACCGAATTGACCGATGCCGAGCGCGACGTCGCCTTTCTGCACAAGAAATTGTCCCAGAAAACGGCGATCGTGGCGGCTGGACCGATCGCCAATCTGTTGTTCGCGATTGCGATCTTCACCATCCTGTTTGCCACGACCGGGCAACCCTTCACGCCGGCCAAGGTGTCGGAGGTAGTACCGGATTCTGCCGCTGCGGCGGCGGGCATCGAGCCGGGCGACGAATTCATAGAGGTCGCCGGCCGGTCGATTGCGCGGTTCGAGGAAGTGCAGCAGCTTATACGCCTGCATCCGGGCCTACCCGTCGATATCGTTCTGGATCGCGCCGGGCAGCGCGTCGAAACCGTGGCAACACCGAGCGTGAGCGTGCTGCGCGATGGGCTGGGAGATGAGGCGCGCATAGGCGTTCTGGGGGTTCGCGGGCTTGAGAGAGCCTTCGAACGCCATAGTATTCCCGCTGCCGCCTGGCAGGCGGTTCGGGAGACCGTGCGGCTGGTGTCGGTCACGGTGACGGCGATCGGCCAGATGTTCGGTGGCGACCGGAGCGCCAAGGAATTGGGCGGTCCGGTGCGAATCGCCCAGATGTCCGACAGTGCTGCGGATGCCGGAATCGCGACCCTTGTGATCTTTGCGGCGTTTCTTTCGATCAATCTTGGGTTGATAAATTTGCTGCCGATTCCGCTGCTCGACGGCGGACATCTGCTGTTCTATGCCTATGAGGCGCTGTTCCGGCGGCCACCAAGGCAGTGGGCACAGGAAGTGGGACTGAAAATCGGGCTGGTTTTCGTGCTTGGCCTCATGCTATTCGCCACATTCAATGATATCGCCCGTCTGCCGGTTGTTCAGCGTTTCGTCGCGTTGTTCACCTGAACCCTAAGGGGTTGACCGAAAAGCGGAAACGGGTGGCCGAACAAACAGGGACGGGCGCGTGAATTCCAGCATCTGGAAGATTGCAGTGGCGGTTGTGTTGTATGCCGGTCTGCTCGTCGCGCCCGCGGGTCAGCATTCGGCCGAAGCCCAATCCCGATCCAGTGCGACGATCGAGGAAATTCGTGTCGTCGGCACCCAGCGGATCGACCCGGCAACCGTGAATTCCTACATGCAGGTCAAGCCCGGCGACCCCTACGATCCCGCCAAGGTCGACGACTCCCTTAAGAACCTGTTCAACACCGGACTGTTTGCCGATGTCACCTTGCGGCGCGAGGGTGATGCCATCGTTGTACAGGTGGTCGAGAACCCGATCATCAATCGCATCGCATTCGAGGGCAATCGCAAGATCGACGATGAGGGCCTGACCGAAGAAGTGTCGTTGCGCCCCCGGGTCGTCTACACCCGCACCAAGGTCCAGTCGGATGTGCAGCGCCTGCTCGACATCTACCGGCGATCCGGGCGGTTCGCCGCGACCGTCGATCCGAAAGTCATTCAGTTGCCCGAGAACCGCGTCGATCTCGTGTTCGAAATCGACGAGGGCGGCAAGACCGGCATTCGCGCGATCAATTTCATCGGGAATGCGGAATTCTCCGATGGCGAGTTGCGCGACGTAATCCAGACGACGGAATCTGTTTTCTATAATTTTCTCTCGAGCGACGATACTTACGATCCCGACAGACTGTCGTTCGATCGGGAATTGCTGCGCCGGTTCTATCTTTCCGAAGGCCATGCCGATTTTCGCGTGGTCTCGGCGATCGCGGAACTGACAGAAGACCGGGAAGATTTCATCGTCACGTTCACCCTCGACGAGGGGCCGCTTTACAATTTTGGCACTCTGGATGTGGCGAGCCAGTTGCGGGGTGTTGAGGGGACGGAGCTCACCGGCCTGATCGATTCCGATACCGGCGACACCTACGACGCGAACGAGGTCCAAGCGACCGTGCAGTCGCTGACGGATTCCCTTGGCGAACGTGGATTCGCATTCGTTGACGTCCGACCGCGGGTGAATCGCGACCGCAAGGCCATGACGATCGATGTGACCTACGAGATTCGTGAAGGCCCCCGTGTCTTCGTGGAGCGGATCGACATTGCCGGCAATGTGCGCACGCTCGACGAAGTCATTCGACGCGAGTTCTCCGTCGTTGAAGGCGATGCCTTCAACACAGCGAAACTCCGCAGGACACGGCAGCGGCTTCAGGACCTGGGCTTCTTCTCCCGGGTCGATATCAACAACACGCCGGGCAGCGCGAAAGACCGCACGGTCGTCAGCGTGACCGTGGAGGAACAGTCGACGGGCGAACTGTCGATCGGTGCCGGATTTTCCTCGACTTCCGGGGCGCTTGCGGATCTTTCAGTTCGCGAACGCAACCTGCTTGGCCGCGGACAGGATCTGCGATTGGGGACGACACTCGCTGCCAAACAGCAACAGGTCGATCTGAGCTTCACGGAACCATACTTTCTCAATCGGGAATTGACGGCCGGGTTTGATGTGTTCTTGCGGACCACGGACTTCGGCGACCGGAGCTCGTTTGAGGAGAATGAAGTCGGTTTCGGCTTGCGCGCGGGCTATCAGCTTGCAGAAAACTTCCGTCACACTGTCCGGTATCGATTTACCCGTGACAGCATTGACGACGTTTCAACCAGCGCATCTCCTGCTGTGAGGGCCCAGGAAGGTGCCTTCACGACATCGGCCATCGAGAACGCTTTCTTTTTTGACAGGCGGGACAGCCGATTCAATCCAACCGACGGCTATTTCGCCAGCTACGGTGTTGATGTTGCTGGTCTTGGCGGGTCCGAGAAATTCCTGCGTAATGAGGTTGGCGGCGGTTACTACACGTCGGTCTTCGGTTCGTCACTTATCGGCAGTCTTGAGGGTGAGGCCGGGATTATCACATCGTTTGACGATGACCCTATCCGAATTTCGGAACGCTTTTTCCTGGGTAGTGGCTCGCTGCGCGGTTTCAAGGTTGGCGGAATTGGGCCGCGCGACCTGACAACGGACGATTCGCTTGGTGGTCACAAGTTCTACCGGGCATCCGCGGAGCTTGGTATCCCATTGGGCTTGCCCGACGAATTTGATGTAAAGGGTGCGGTGTTCCACGATATGGGCAGTGTGTGGGAGAGCGATGACCCTTTCTCGGGTATCGCCGATGACTCCTCACTGCGCGCATCGATCGGCGTTGGATTGGGCTGGGCATCGCCGGCCGGTCCGATCCGGGTCAATTTCTCCCGTGCTTATCTGAAAGAAGATTATGACAAGACCGAAGTGTTTAGTTTCAGTTTCGGAACGCGCTTCTAGACGGAGTTAACGCAATGCGAATGCACCGGCTTGCCGCTGCAATCATTCTTGGCTTGGGTGTTTCATCCTTCGGGGCGGCGTCCGCTCAGGAAGCTTCCAAGCCGCCCGTGCCCTCGATCGCGATCGTCGATGTCGAGAGGATTCTGCGTGAATCCCTTGCGGTGAAGTCCGCGCGGGGCCAGATCGATGATATCGCTGGCGGTTTGCAGCAGCAGATCGCGCAGGAAGAAGAGAAAATGCGCTCAGAAGAGCAGCAGCTTCAGCAGCAGCGTGCCATCCTCACGCCCGCAGTCTATGCCGAGAGGCGTCAGGCGCTCCAGGAACGCGCCGCCGCATTACAGCAGCGTGCACGTTCGCTTCGACAGACTCTCGATCGCGGGATGGCGCAGACGATGCAGCGAATTCAGCTGGTCCTGTTTGAGGAAATCGGAAAACTGTCTGAGGAGATGGGGGTCAACCTCGTGCTTCCCCGTTCGCAGATTGTTGTCGCGTTCGATTCCTTCGACATTAGCGAGCAGTCTCTCGAACGCCTGAATGCCCGACTGTCGGAAGTCGAGATGAAACTTGAGCGGGATGAGAACGCTCCGCAGCCGCGCAATTGACCGGGATCGATGGCTGACCCGCGATTTTTCAAGAATGATGGTCCGTTTACGATTGCGGAACTTGCAGACGCGGTCGGGGGCGAACTGTCGGACGGTTGCGATCCGCAACTGAAGATCCAGGATGTCGCCCCTCTCGATGAGGCCGGCGAGGGCGACATTAGTTTTTTGGACAATCGGAAATATGTCCCAGCCTTTGAGGCCTCAAAGGCATCTGCCTGCATCGTGATGTCCGAGTTCCAGGATCGGGCACCCGACGGCATGGCCCTGATCTTGACCGATACGCCGTATCGGGCCTACGCGAAAATCGCCCATGCGATGTATCCGGGCACACGTCCGGACGCGACCGTCCATCCGTCCGCAAGCGTCGATCCGTCGGCGACGCTAGCGGAGAATGTCTCGATCGGCGCGAACGCCGTCGTGGAAGCAGATGCAAGCCTGGCATACGGCGTCTTGGTCGGGCCGGGTGCAATTCTCGGTCGGGGCGTGACGGTCGGCGAGGGGACACAGATCGGTGCGGGCGCAAGTCTGTCCCATTGTGACGTGGGGGCGAATTGCGAGTTACACCCCGGTGTGCGGATCGGAACCCGGGGGTTCGGGTTCGATATGTCTGCCGAAGGACATCTCGATGTGCCGCAACTGGGCCGGGTCATCGTTGGTAATCAGGTGGAGATTGGTGCCAATTCCACGATCGATCGTGGCGCGGGCCCCGATACGGTCATCGGTGACGGCTGCAAGATTGATAATCTGGTGCAGATCGGGCACAACGTCCGCATGGGTAATGGCTGTGTTGTTGTCGCGCAGGCAGGCGTTGCAGGGAGCGCCACTCTCGAGGATTTCGTTGTTCTTGCTGCCCAGTCCGGTGTCGCCGGACATATCACGGTGGCCCCCGGCACCCAGCTTGCTGCGCGAAGCGGTTTGATGCGGGCCTCTGAGCCGGGAGCGAAACTGGCAGGGAATCCGGCGATCTCGGCCAAGGAATATTTTCGCCAAATGGCGGTTCTGGCGAAGCTCACCAAGGACCGCAACAGTTAGTCACGAAATCACGAAACAGTCGGTCTTGGCCCATGGATACTAAAGTCGGACAGGTGCAACTGAACGATAACGCCCGCGAGACGGTCGACATCCTCGAGGTGATGGAGATGATTCCCCATCGCCAACCGTTTCTGATGATCGATAGGGTGGAAGATATCGTCATCAGCGAAAGCGCGACCGGCGTCAAGAATGTCACCATCAACGAGCCGTTCTTCCTGGGCCATTTCCCCGTTCGCCCGGTCATGCCCGGTGTGCTCATCATCGAGGCGATGGCCCAGACGGCGGCTGTCCTGGTCGTCGAGACGCTTGGTGAGGAAGCGCTGGGCAAGCTGGTCTATTTCATGACCATCGACAGCGCCCGGTTCCGCAAGCCGGTGGTGCCCGGCGATCAGCTGAAATTGTTCGTCTCCATTCAGCGCAACCGCGCCAATGTCTGGAAATTCGGCGGTGAGGCCAAGGTCGGAGAGACGGTGGTGGCCGAGGCGACCTATTCCGCGATGATAATGGATTCCTGAATGACCGATATTCACCCCACGGCTGTTATCGAGGACGGGGCGAAACTCGGCGCCAATGTCAAAATCGGCCCTTACAGCGTTGTTGGAAGCCAGGTGAAGCTCGGTGACGGCGTCTGCCTGCAAAGCCATGTGGTTGTGGGTGGACGGACCCGTATCGGCGCGGAGACCGAAATGTTTCCGTTCGCCTCGATCGGGCTGGCTCCCCAGGACCTCAAGTTTGCAGGTGAGGATTCAGAGCTGATCGTCGGTGCACGGGTGCGCATTCGCGAACATGTCACGATGAACCCGGGCACGTCGGGTGGTGGCCTTGTGACGCAGGTGGGCGACGATTGTCTGTTCATGGTCGGCTCCCATGTCGCGCATGACTGTATCGTCGGCAACAACGTCATACTCGCCAACAACGCTACCCTGGCGGGCCATGTGCATGTCGGGGATTTCGCGATCATCGGCGGCCTTGCCGCAATCCATCAGTTCGTACGGATTGGTGCTCACGCCATGGTCGGGGGCATGTCGGGTGTCGAGAACGATCTGATTCCCTATGGCTCGGCCATGGGTGAGCGGGCGCGTCTGCGGGGTCTCAACCTGGTCGGCCTGCAGCGGCGGGATTTTTCGCGGGACGAGGTCCACAATTTGCGCACGGCCTATCGTCTTTTGTTCGCGCAGGAAGGGACGATGCAGGAACGCGTCGACGACGTGGTCGAGCTGTATTCCGAGGATGAAGGGGTGATGGAGATCGTGAATTTCGTTCGCGAACAGACATCACGTGCCATCCTCCAGCCCAAATCTGCGAATGGCGGCTAAGCTCGGAATTCTCGCCGGGGGCGGACCGTTACCCGGATACCTGATCGAAGCCTGCCGGTCTTCCGGCCGAGATGTGTTCGTGATCGCATTCGAGGGCCAGGCCGATGCGGATGTCGTCAATGCTGCGCCCCATGCCTGGGTGCGCCTGGGGGCTGCCGAAGACGCGCTCGGCCGGTTACGGGCCGAGAATGTCGAGGAAATCGTCATGGCCGGCCCGGTCCGTCGCCCGACGCTGGCGGAGTTGAGGCCAGACCGACGGGCCGCCAAGTTCCTCGCCCGCGGCTTGCTGAACAAAGGTGACAACGGCCTGCTCGGGGCGATCGTGCGCACGCTAGAGGAACAGGAAGGTTTCCGCGTGGTCGGTGCCGATACGGTGCTCGAGTATTTGCGGGCGCCCGAGGGTGTGTTCGGACAGGTCGAGCCGGATTCCGGAATGCGCGAGGACATCGACGAAGGGGTACGAGTTCTGCGGGAAACCGGTCATCTGGATATCGGACAGGCGGTGGTGGTTCAGCAGGGCATCGTCCTCGGCCTGGAAGCGGCTGAAGGAACACGGCGCCTGATCGAACGTTGTGGCGATCTGCGCCGTGAAGGCCGTGGCGGCGTGCTGGTCAAGCTTCCCAAGCCCGGTCAGGAGATACGCGCAGACATGCCGACGATCGGCCCGGAGACGATGAGCGCGGCGACACAGGCTGGATTGTCCGGCATTGCCGTGGCGGCCGGTTCGACCCTGGTTATCGACCGGGCTGGCCTTGTCGAATCCGCCGACCGCGCCGGGCTCTTTGTGATCGGGATCCGGCCCGCCGATATCGCCGGGGACGGCGGGACCGGATGATGAACGACGACGCGCGGGTCGATCCTGAGACACCCTTGCATGTCTATCTGATTGCCGGTGAACCCTCGGGCGATGTGATCGGTGCACACCTGATCCGGGCATTGAAGGCAGCGTACGGTGAGCAACTGCAGGTGACCGGCGTGGGCGGTCCGGAGATGGAGGCAGCCGGGCTCTCAAGCCTTTTTCCCTATGGCGAGCTGGCGATTATGGGCCTGTTCGAGGTGCTGTCGAGCGTTCCCAGTTTGCTTCGCCGGATGCGGCAAACGGCACGGGATATCGAGCAACGCGAGCCCGATGTCATCGTCACGATCGATTCTCCCGGCTTCGTGTTCGGGGTCATACGACGGTTGCGCGACAGATCTTGTCCGCGTGTCCATTATGTGGCGCCGACAATCTGGGCGTGGCGCGCCGGGCGTGTGCGCAAGTTCCGCAGGCATTTCGACCATCTGCTCGCCCTGTTTCCGTTTGAGCCGGCGTTGTTCGAGGCAGCCGGGCTTGCATGCACGTTTGTCGGTCATCCGGTGGCCGAGGGCGATGTCGACGACGGTGACGGAGCGGCGTTCCGTGCCCGCCATGGAATTGCGGCAGACGCAACATTGATGTGTCTGCTGCCGGGAAGCCGTCGCGGCGAGGTGTCGAGGCTGTTACCGGTTGCCCATGACGCCCTTGCACGGGTCATGCCCGACAATCTCGATCTGGTCTTGGTGTTGCCCGCCGCCGCAAATGTCCGCCGTGACGTGGAGGAGGCCGTCGAAGGTTGGCCCTGGACGGTCAAGGTGGTGGACGGCGCCAGTGAACGCTACGACGCATTCGCGGCGGGGGATCTGGCGTTGGCCACGTCGGGCACCGTCACGCTCGAACTTTCGCAGGCCGGGGTGCCGACTGTCGTGATGTATCGGGTCGGGTGGCTGACGGGGCATATCGCACGGCGCATGATCCGGATCGACCATGCCTCGATCGTGAACATCGTCGCGAACCGAGAGGTGCTGCCGGAGTTCCTGCAGCCGCGCTGCCGGCCGGAACTGATTGCAGCCGAATTAAATGCCATGCTCGCGGATTCGGCCCGTCGGGAGGCCGTGGGTGCGCATGCACAGCGCATCGCGCTGGATATAGGAGGCGGGGACGAACGCCCGGGTGCGCGCGCCGCACGCGCAGTGCTGGAGATTGTCGAGGCTGCGCAGAGCCGGTAAAACCGGTTGGACAGTTAAACCAGGGACCGGGGGCAGACGATGTCTGACACAGGCGCATACCGGCTTCTTCACACGATGATCCGGGTGGAGGACCAGGACAGATCGATCGATTTCTACACGCGGCATCTTGGGATGAAGGTGCTTCGGCAGAAGGATTTCGAAGGCGGCCGGTTCACCAACACCTTCATCGGCTACGGAGACGAGTCTAGCGAGACGGTGGTCGAACTCACCTACAACTGGGACCAGGACGAACCCTATTCTCACGGATCGGGGTTCGGGCACCTCGCCATCGGCGTGCCGGATATCTATGCCACCTGCGATGCCCTGGCGCAGGAAGGGGTCAGCATTCCCCGGCCGCCGGGGCCCATGAAGCACGGCACCACGGTGATCGCGTTTATAGAAGATCCCGATGGCTACAAGATCGAGCTGATCGAGACGGGTGCCTGACATGGTCGAGACCAAACGTTCAGCCAACGACATGATCGTCGACCCGGCAGATCTTCCGGCGGAATCCGGTTCGCCCTATCCGTCTCCGCACGACCAGTTTGTTGTCGGCCGCACCCGTTCGCGCCTTTCACCGGCGCTCGGCTTGTCCGCATTCGGGGTCAACCTCCTGCGGATCGAGCCGGGCGCGCAATCCTCGGCCCGGCACTGGCACTCGGAGCAGGATGAATTTGTCTATGTCCTGGAGGGCGAGGCCACGCTTGTGACCGATGAGGGAGAGACGACCTTGTCGGCGGGCATGGCGGCGGGGTTTCCCGCCGGCAATCCCAATGGTCACACGCTGGCGAACAGGTCCGATGCCGATGTTCTGGTGCTCGAGGTCGGAAACCGGCCGCGTGAGGAGGATGTCACGTATCCCGACATCGACATGCGCAATGATGTGCGCGAGGGCAAACCCCATTTTCTGAAAAAGGACGGCTCGGCTTTCGAGGCGGACTAAGACTTTTCAGCCGAGCAGGGCCAGAACCCCGATAATCACGGCCAGACCAACGACCGCGGCAAGCCAGCGGGTCCGAAAAGCTGCCGGCAATTCGGGCGCCGGGCGATGCCCGCTGATCGGGGCCCAACGTTCCTCAAGGGGAATCCGGCCGGGGTCTATCATCCCCGCCGGCTCGGTATCGTGCGCGTCGTCGGTCTCCGGCGTAGACGGACTGTGCCTGTCGTCCGCCAACCGTGTCTACCGCTTGTCGATCGGGACGTATGCGCGCTCGGTGGGGCCTGTGAAAAGCTGCCGCGGACGGCCGATGCGCTGGCCGGGATCCTCGATCATTTCCTTCCACTGGGCGATCCAGCCGACGGTGCGGGCCAGAGCGAACAGCACGGTGAACATGCTGGTCGGGAAACCGATCGCCTTGAAGATGATGCCCGAATAGAAATCGACATTCGGGAACAGCTTGCGATCGACGAAATAGTCGTCCTCCAGCGCGATCCGCTCGAGTTCCATGGCCAGCGCCAGCAGGGGGTCGTTGGCGGCACCCACTTCCGCGAGGACTTCGTCGGCTGAAGCTTTGAGAACGCCCGCGCGCGGATCGTAGTTCTTGTAGACCCGGTGCCCGAAGCCCATGAGACGGAACGGGTCGTCCTTGTCCTTGGCACGCTCCAGGAACTCGGGGATGTTTTTCTTGTCACCGATCTGCCCGAGCATCTCGAGCACAGCCTGGTTGGCGCCGCCATGGGCCGGCCCCCACAAGGTGGCGATGCCCGATGCGATACAGGCGAAGGGGTTCGCGCCCGACGAGCCGGCGAGCCGGACCGTCGAGGTCGAGGCATTCTGCTCGTGGTCGGCGTGCAAAATAAAGATCTTGTCCATGGCACGCGCGATGGCCGGGCTCGGCTTGTAGTCCTCGGCCGGCACGCTGAATGTCATGTGAAGGAAGTTCTCGGCGTAGCTCAGATCGTTCTTGGGATAAACGAAGGGCTGACCGACCGTGTACTTGTACGCCCAGGCGGCGATCGTCGGCATCTTGGCGATCAGGCGGTGGGACGCGATCAGGCGCTGCTGGGGATCATTGATGTCCGTGGAGTCGTGATAGAAGGCCGACATGGCTCCCACCACGCCGATCAGGACAGCCATCGGGTGCGCATCCCGGCGGAAGCCGCTGTAGAGGTTGCGCAGCTGCTCGTGGATCATCGTGTGGTTGGTGATGGTCGTCTCGAACTCGGCCAGTTCGGACTGGCTCGGCAGCTCCTTGTGGAGCAGGAGATAGCAGACTTCGAGGAAGGAACTGTTTTCGGTCAGCTCCTCGATGGAGTAGCCGCCGTGGCGTAGAATGCCAACATCGCCATCGATGTAGGTGAGTTCGGAATCGCAACTCGCGGTCGAAGTGTAGGACGGGTCATAGGTAAACATGTCCGTTTCGGCATAGAGCTTGCGGACATCGATGACGCGCGGTCCCTCCGTACCTTCGAGAATCGGCAGTTCGACGATTTTGTCGCCAACGGTCAGGGTCGCGGTGTCTACGACTTTCGGGTCACTCATAGATATCTCCCCCGAGATTTCGCGCGTGACATGCAGGTCTGCATATCCGGCGAGCCAGTGCTTATGTTGCGCCGCACTCTAGTCGGCGGCGGGCCTTTGAGCAACGTTGCAAGGCCGCTTGTTTCAGAGTGTGAACGTCAATTCACAGCAATTTCGAGGCGGGTGAGGGTTTCATCCCGGCCGAGCACGGCCATTACCTCGAAAATGCCCGGCGAAACGTTGCTGCCGGTCAGGGCGGCGCGCAACGGTTGCGCCACTTGCCCCAGCTTCAAACCCTTGGATTCCGCGAAGTTTCGCGCAATCTGGTCGAGTTCCGCCTCGGTCCAGGATGTAATCTTACCAAGCTCTTCGGCAAGCGCACCCAAGGTCTGACGGGCCTCCGGATCGCCCAGAATCGCTGCGGCCTTGTCGTTTACGGCCAACGGGGCATCTCGGAGATATAATTCCGAAGAATCAATGAGTTCGTTGATCGTCTTTGCACGTTTCGTCAGCCCGCCCAATCCGGCCGAAAGGCGCGCTTTCGCGGCCGGCGAAACTGTTGTGCCGGGCGTGTCGGCGGCGATTGCCACGATCTGCGCAGCCAGTTCCTCCGGATCGGTTTCCTTGAGGTAGTGGGCGTTCAGGTTCAGCAGCTTGTCCATATCGAATCGGGCCGGGGAGCGCCCGACGGAATCCAGCTCGAACCAGGCAATCGCCTGCTCTGTTGGGATGATTTCGTCGTCTCCATGGGACCAGCCAAGGCGCAGCAGGTAGTTGCGCATGGCTTCGGGCAAGATTCCGAGCTCTTCATAGTGCTCCACCCCCAGTGCACCGTGGCGTTTCGAGAGTTTGGCGCCGTCGGCGCCGTGGATCAGCGGGATATGGGCGAAATGCGGGACATCCCAGCCGCACGCCTCGAACAGGTGGTACTGGCGGAACGCGTTGTTCAGGTGGTCGTCGCCGCGGATCGCGTGGGTGACGCCCATATCGTGATCGTCGATGACGACGGCCAACATGTAGGTGGGGGTGCCGTCGGACCGCAGGATAATGAAATCATCCAGGGTGTCGTTGGCGCGGGTGACATCGCCCTGGACCAGGTCTGAGATCGTCGTCTCACCGTCCAGCGGCATCTTGATGCGCACCACGGGCGCGATGCCGTCCGGCGCCTCGGCCGGGTCCCGATCGCGCCAACGGCCGTCGTAGATTCGCGTTGAGCCGCCCGAATTTCTGGCGTTTTCCCGCATTTCCGTCAGTTCTTCGGGCGTGCAGTAGCACCGATAGGCCTTGCCCTCGACAATCAGCTGTTCGGCGACTTCTGCATGGCGTGCGGCGTTGTTCGACTGGAACACCGCATTGCCGTCATGGTCCAGCCCGAGCCAGGAAAGCCCGTGGAAAATCGCTGCGATCGCCTCGTCGGTCGAGCGTTTCCGGTCCGTGTCCTCGATCCGCAGCGTGAAGGAACCCTCGTGGTGGCGGGCGAACAGCCAATTGAACAGCGCGGTCCGGGCGCCGCCGATATGTAGGAAGCCGGTGGGAGAGGGGGCAAAACGGGTGACGACGGACATGGGCGGGTTCGATGCGGCTGTCGGTGGCGGGTTGGAACGTCCGTATGGCCGTGCGCGCGGCATGCGTCAATGGGCAAACGGTCGGGCGGTTCTATCGACACACGAGAAAAGTGATGAGTTTTCCCCGTATAGCGGGATTCCGGCTGTTGACGGGCTGAACCCGGCCGATGGACGCTTTCGCAGGGAGACCATGGACCCTTCAATCACCGATATTGGCCTGTTCAGGCCTCTTTGCGGGCGCTTCGATGCAGAGCGTGCGCGTGGGCCGCTGTGGCTGCCCGTGGCCTTCGGTCTCGGTATCAGAATCTACTTTTCATTGCCTCAGGAGCCGCCGCATCTGGCCGGACCTGCGTTGCTGACCGGGCTCCTTGCCATATTCCTGGTCGTACGGGGCCTTCCGTTGCCATTTCTGCTCTCGGTCCTTGCCATCATGGTCGTGCTTGGCTTCGTCGCCGTGCGCACCGGCGGCGGCGCGGTCCATATATCCGAACCGCGCGCCGCACCCTTCGTCCGCGATCTGTGGCAACGGCGGATGGGGGTGGACGGGTTTGTCGCCTTTTTCGCGGCGACGGGTGGCGCCGACACGATGCTGTGCGATCCGCTAGGATGTCTGGGGCTTGCCGGCGGGCGGGTGGTGGCCGTAGTCTCCGATGCGCGCGCCTTCGAGGAGGATTGCCGCGTGGCCCAGATTATGATCGCGCAGGTGCCGATCCCGCCAAGTTGCGGGCAACAGGAAATCCGGATCGGACGGTTCGATCTCTGGTGCGACGGTGCCCACGCGGTTTGGCTAGCCGGCGGGGAACCGCGGGTCTGGCAGGCACGCATACCGCATCCGCTGCGGCCGTGGATGCGGCCGGTCTAGCGCCCAGGGTGCTAGAGGTCGAGATTAGTACTGCCGGATCAGCCCGACGAGCTCGCCCTGTACGGCCACCTGGTCGGGGCCGAAGATGCGGGTTTCATAGGCCGGATTGGCGGCTTCCAGCGCGACGGAATTGTTCCGCCGGCGTAGTCGCTTGAGTGTCACTTCCTCGCCTTCGACCAGGGCCACGACAATCGAGCCGTTATCGGCGGTGTTGGTGCGCCGGATGACGACCGTATCGCCGTCCAGGATGCCGGCATCGACCATCGAATCACCCGCGACCTCAAGGCAATAATGATTGCCCCGGCCGAGCATGGATGGCGGCACGCCGATGTGCTGGGTCGTGTCGCGCAGCGCCTCGATGGGCGTGCCGGCCGCGATCTTGCCGAGCAGGGGCACATCGATTTCGCTGCCGCCGGACGACCCGCTGTCGGGACCGGGCATTTCCGACGGTGCGATGATCGGTGAGGCGTCCGGGTTGCGGCCGCCCTCGATGACCTGCGGTGCGAAGGGTTCGGAGCCGGACTGCTGGTTGCCGACGCCCGTCTCGTCGGGCAGGCGAAGCACCTCGAGCGCGCGGGCCCGATGGGCGAGGCGGCGGATGAAACCGCGTTCCTCCAGCCCAGTGATCAGGCGGTGGATGCCAGACTTGGATTTCAGGCCCAATGCGTCCTTCATCTCGTCGAAGGACGGCGCGACACCGGTCGCGTTGAGCCGTTCGTTGATGAAGGTCAGAAGCTGGTGCTGTTTTCGCGTCAACATATGGCGTGGGCCCCCATAACCCGGTCCGCTTTCACTGATCCCGCTGCGTACGGCGGTACCACGCCGCGTGGAACAAACCGCAAACATTTGTGGGTGTTCTAGTGATGTTCTTTTGACTCGTCAAGCAACCGGAACGAGAACCACGTGCGAGGGTCAGATTCGGATGCTCCCGTCACCCAGGCGGATGAACTCGACCGGGTCGCCCGATTTCGCGGCCGGGGCTTGGGGCGGACGGATGACCAGGCAGTCGGCGCGGGTCAGCCGCGCGAAGTTGGAACTGTCCTGCAACGAGAAGGGCGTGGCGACCAGCCGGTCGCCCTCGCGTGCCAGTTCCGAGCGCAGATAATCCTCGCGCCGGTCGTTTTCCTTGAGGTCAACACCGAGCACCGCGGTTTCGCGGACGGGTTCGGTCTGACCGGTGCCGAGCATCTGTGCCAGCGCCGGGGCGAGGAACAGCACCCCGCAGACGGTCGAGGAGACCGGATTGCCGGGAAACCCGAGCATGGGCACGTCGCCGAGCCGGCCGAACATCAGCGGTTTGCCCGGCCGCATGGCGATCTGCCAGAAATCAAGCTCCAGGCCGATATCGCCGAGCGCATCCCGCACCAGATCGTGCTCGCCCACCGACGCGCCGCCGGTCGTTACCAGCATGTCCATGTCGCGGGCGCCCTCGGCCATGGCCGAGATCGCGGCCCGGTCGTCGGGCGCGATGCCGAGGGTGACGGGCTCGCCGCCGGCGGCCCGGACCAGGCCCTCGAGCGCGAAGGTGTTGGAACTGACGATACCCGTCGGACCGCGCCGCTCGCCGGGCAGGAAGATCTCGTCGCCGGTCGCCAGAAGCGCCACGCGCGGACGACGGCTGACCTTGAGCCAGGGATGATCCATGGCGGCGGCCAGCCCGATATCGCGGGCGGACAGGGTCGTCCCGGCGCGCAGCAGCACGTCGCCCTCGGCGAAGTCTAGGCCGGCCTTGCGCACATAGCGGCCTTCCGCGGCGCCTTCGTTGACCGTGACCGTATCGCCGTCACGCTCGGTATCTTCCTGGATGACGATGGTGTCGGCGCCGTCGGGCAGGGGCGCGCCGGTGAAGATACGCACGGCCTCGCCCGGTCCGATCGTGCCCTCGTGCTGTCCGCCAGCCGGCACCGCGCCCACCACGTTCAGGGCGACCGGCACGCTCGCCACGTCGGCCGCGCGCACCGCGTAGCCGTCCATGGCCGAGACGGCGAGCGGCGGCTGGGTCGTCCGCGCCGCGACATCCTCTGCCAGGACACGACCATGCGCCTCGGTCAGCACCGCCGGTTCGGCCGGCATCGCCTGTAGATCGGCCAGGATCCGCGCGCGGGCGTCGGCGACGGGCATGAGTTCGCAGGTCATTTGCTTTCCGCCTCGACCGGTTCGGACTGTGCGACAAGGCGATGGGGCCGGATAGCGATGCGCCAGAACACCAGGCCGATGAGCAGGCCATAGCCGAAGGTCCCCAGGGACAAGACCAGGGTGGAGGCCATATCCTCGAACCCGTGCGTGCCGCCCGACAGCATCGTAACGTCGATGATCTTCCAGAAGATCACGACCATCAGGGCGTTGCGGATATAGCGCGTGACCCGCAGCTCACCGAGCCGCAGGAGGCCGAGCGACATCGGGACCGCGACGAGAATCATTGCAGCGGTGACGATCAGGTAGAACTGCAGGAACCCATTGGGCATGTAGAGGATACCGGGGCTGAGGTTCAGGTAGCCCGGCACGGTGCGCAGCCACTCTGCTGCCACAACGGTGGCGGGCCCCACGACGGCGGCGACGAGCAGCAGGATCATGGTCAGGGTCTTGCTCACTCGGCCTCGTAGGTTCCCGACTTGCCGCCCGCCTTGTGTAGCAGACGCACGTCGGTGATCGTCGTGCCCCGGTCCACCGCCTTGACCATGTCGTAGACGGTCAGCGCCGCGACGGTGGCCGCCGTCAGCGCTTCCATCTCGACCCCGGTCTTGCCGTCGACACGCACCGTCGCGGCGATACCGACGGCGTTGCGGGATTCATCCACAGTCAATTCTACGTCCACCTTGTTGATCAGCAGAGGGTGGCAGAGCGGGATCAACTCGGAGGTTTTCTTCGCGCCCAGGATGCCGGCGAGCCTCGCAATGGACAGGACATCGCCCTTCTTCAACGCGCCGTCGCGGATGAGGGCGATGGTTTCGGCCTGCATGATCACCGAACATCCCGCCGTCGCGGTGCGCCGGGTTACGTTCTTGTCGGAGACATCGACCATGCGGGCATTCCCGTCGGCGTCGATGTGGGTGAGTTTGTCGCTCATGTCAGGCGCTCTTCGCCAGCGCGTCGCCCGGCGCCAGCAGGTCGCGGACGGCGCCGGCGATATCGTCCTGGCGCATCAGGGATTCGCCGATCAGGAAGCAGCGCGCGCCGACGCCCGACATGCGGATCAAATCGTCCGGCGTGAACAAGCCGCTCTCGCAGATCAGGACTCGGTCGGACGGCACCCGCGGCGCGAGCTCCTCGGTGGTGGCGAGATCGACCGTCAGGGTCTTAAGGTTGCGGTTGTTGATGCCGACCAGGTCGGAATCGACAGCGAGTGCGCGATCGAGCTCGTTGGCATCGTGCACCTCGACTAGCACGTCCATGCCCCAGTCGTGGGCCGCCGCGGCCAGTTCGGCCGCCTGACCATCTTCCAGCGCCGCCATGATCAGCAGGATGCAGTCCGCGCCCAGCGCGCGCGCCTCGACCACCTGATAGGGTTCGAGTACGAAGTCCTTGCGAATGACGGGCAGAGACACGGCTCCGCGTGCCGTGACCAGATCGTCATCCCTGCCCTGAAAATAAGGCGTGTCAGTCAGGACCGACATGCAGGTGGCGCCGCCGGCCTCGTAGGCCGTGGCGATCGTCGGTGGATCGAAATGCTCGCGGATCAGGCCCTTGGACGGGCTCGCCTTCTTAATTTCGGCGATCAGCCCGAACCGGCCCGCCGCGGCCCGCTCGGCAAGCCGGCGTGCGAAGCCGCGGGTCTCGCCGGCGCTGCCCGCCCTCGCCTCGAGGTCGGCCAGGGAGGTTGCGGCCTTGCAGGCCGCGATGTGTTCGCGCTTATCGTCGCAGATTTTTGTCAGGACATCGCTCATGTTCATGCGCCCCGGTTTGTGATCTTGACAAGGCGGGCAAGGCAATCGCGGGCGGCGCCGGAATCGATCGCCTCCTGGGCGATCTTCGCGCCGGCCTTCAGATCGTCGGCCCGCCCGGCGATCATCAGCGAACCGGCCGCGGTCAGCACCACGGCGTCGCGATAGGCGCTCGGCGTGCCGTCGAGCAATTCGCGAACTGCGTTGGCGTTGTAGACGGCATCACCGCCCTTGATGTCCTCCAGCGTGCCTCGCGGCAGGTCTGCGTCGTCGGGCGTGACCTCGAAGGTCGTCACCTTCCCGTCCCTGAGCTCCGAGACCCGCGACGGGCCGGTGGCCGTCAGCTCGTCGGTGCCGTCGGAGCCGTGCACGACCCAGGCGCGATCGAGGCCGAGATTGCCCAGCACCTCGGCCATCGGCTCGGTCCATTGCGGCGCGAAGACGCCGGTCATCTGGCGCTTCACCAGGGCCGGGTTCGACAGGGGGCCGAGGATGTTGAAAATCGTGCGGGTGGCAAGCTCGACGCGCGGCCCGGCGACGTTGCGCATGGCGCTGTGATGGCGTGGCGCCATCAGGAAGCCGATATTGTTCTCCCATAGGGATTCCCGGATCAGTTCGAACTGGGCATCGATGTTGATGCCCAGCTCTGTCAGGACGTCGGCGGCGCCTGTCTTGGAACTCAGTGCGCGATTTCCGTGCTTGGCGATTGGCACGCCGCAACCCGCGACGACAATTGCGGAAGCGGTAGAGATGTTCAGGGTGCCGGTGCCGTCGCCGCCGGTGCCGACGATGTCCATCGCGCCGTCGGGGGCATCGATGATGGTTGCCTTGGCGCGCATGGCGCGGGCGGCGCCGGTGATCTCGCTGATGGTCTCGCCGCGCACGCGCAGGGCCATCAGGAACGCACCGATCTGGGCCGGGGTCGCGTTCCCGGACATGATGATGTCGAACGCGGTCTCGGCCTCGTCCTCGCCCAGCATTTCGCCATCGGCCACGCGGGCCAGCAGCGGTTTCAGATCGTCCATATCCGAGGTCATAGCGCCATCATCTCTCCGGCGGGGGTCTCTTCGCCGTAGGTCTCTGCGGCCCGGCCGGTTGCCAGTTCCACGAAGTTGGCCAGCAGGTCGTGTCCGTTCTCCGTCGCGATGCTTTCGGGGTGAAACTGCACGCCGTGGACAGGCAACTCGGTGTGGGCGAGGCCCATGATCACCTCGTCGGACGTGGTGGCCGTGACCTCAAAGCAATTGGGCAGGGTTTCTGCCTCGACCGCCAATGAATGATAACGGGTGGCCTCGACGGGGTTGGGCAGGCCGCGGAACACGCCGGCTCCCGTGTGCCGAACACGGTCAACCTTGCCATGCATGGGTTCGGGCGCGCGCACGATGGTGCCACCGAAGGCCTGGCCGATGGTCTGGTGCCCCAGGCACACGCCCAGGAGCGGCATCCTCGCCTCGGCGGCCCTGGAGACGAGGTCCAGACAGATGCCGGCATGATCGGGATCGGACGGGCCCGGTGAGATCACGATCGCCTCCGGTTTGAGGTCCATCGCCTCGTCGACCGACAGAGTATCGTTGCGCCGCACGTCACACGTCACCCCCAACTCGCCCAGGAAGTGGACGAGGTTGTATGTAAAGCTATCGTAGTTGTCGATTAACAGAAACATCTCAAAGGCTTGTTCGGTGTTCTTCAAGTCTGCGCACGCGTTGTCGGGTCCGCCCGTGCAACGGCGGAGACTTATAACAGCGTTGTCTGGGGCGGCAAAGCAGGCTGGCATGTTTGCGATTGACCGGTTTCCGCGCGCCTGTGTCATAAGCGTGCCGCATTTGCCTGACGATCTGATCGGGTGAGAGGAGGCGAGTCGCCACGCCATGGCACGACGTTCGGCAAAGAAGTCTCGAAAATCGGGAACGAAGAAACGGTCCGCGCGAAAAAGCACTTCGCGCGTAAGCCGGTTTTCCGCTGTTGTCGTCCTGGTGGCCGGGGTCGCTGCCGCTGCGGTGTTTGTGCTGGCCTCGAACGACGCCAAAGACCCAACAGCATCCATCACCGCAGGCACCGAACGGCCGATCCCGGCCGCGCCGGCCGAACCGCAGGTCGCGGCCGTGCCGCTGGCCCCGAAACCCACATGGCAACGCCACGCCATGCCGTCGGATGTGGCGCCCGGACAGCCGATGATCGCGATCGTGATCGACGATATGGGGCTCGACCGGGCCCGATCGCAGCGCACCGCGGACCTGCCGGCGCCGCTCACCCTGGCCTATCTGGCCTACGCGAGCGACCTGGACGAACAGACAAGTGCCGCGCGGGAGGCAGGCCACGAGCTGATGGTGCATGTGCCCATGGAGCCCGGTAACAATCTGGATCCGGGCCCCAACGCGCTTTTGACCAAGCTGACGGCGGCGGAGATCGGCCGCCGGGTCGACTGGAACCTGTCCCAGTTCGACAAGTTCGTCGGCATGAACAACCATATGGGCAGCAAGGCGACGTCCGACCGCGCGGCGATGGCCGCGGTGATGGCGAAACTCAAGGATCGCGGCCTGTTGTTTCTCGACAGCCGCACCTCGGGCGCGACCGTGGCTCAGGCCGAAGCCGAACGCCTGGGGATCCCGGCGCTTCGCCGCGACGTGTTTATCGATCACGACCCCTCGGAGATAGCAGTCCGTGCCGCACTTCTGGAGATCGAGGATGTTGCCCGATCGAAGGGGCATGCCATCGCGATCGGACACCCCAAGGACACGACGATTGCGGCCCTGGCCGAATGGCTGCCCGATGTGCGCGCCCGGGGCTTCGCTCTGGTGCCGGTGAGTGCCGTGGCGCTGCGTCTGGGTGCTGGCGAGCGCTAGCGGCTTTCGGCGATTGCCCTGAGCACCGGTTGAACTGCTTCGAGCCCGGCAGTCGAAAAGGCGTCGGTCATGGCGATATTCGTGAATTCCGCCTGTTCCAGTGCCTTATTCATTCTGGCGCTTGTAAACCCGAAGTCCGGATTGTCGGATGTCGATTTCCAGTCCTACTGCTCGAACCGGCCACCCGTCTCAGGCAGGCCTCGGATCACCGACAGGGTGTCAGCGAGGTCGGGTACGAACGCGCTGACCGACGACGCCGTGACGAGGTGGAATCGCGTGGCGAACACTGGATCGTTGACAACAAGGTCCCGCGTCAGGGCGTGATTGACGGTTCGCACATTCGCCAGGGCCTGTGCATCCAGGCGGGCGATCATGTCCGAAGACGGGTCGAGGGCCACGATCTCGTCTGCCGCCAAACTTGTCTTCGCCTCGTCAGCCCATTGGGCCGTGATCATCAGCCGGGCGAAGTTGCCGCTCGTCTCCGGGTCTGCGTCGGGTTCAAAGACAAGGAGACCATGCTCGAACAGCTGGAATGTGCGGTCGCCGAAGGCGCCCCGCAGTTCTGCCATCGCGGCACTGTCGTCAGGAATCAGATCCACCCCGAGTACCGCCTGCGCGGACACGAGCAGGTCTGCCGTCAATTTCATGGGGAAACCTAGGTTCTGCTGCGGGCCCGGTAAGTACGCCACGGTTCGTTCTTCGGCGGACCCATCTCAGTATTGTGCGCGGCGCAGATCGTTCCATCTCCCCAACGGAATGCCTCCTCGCTAACATGGCAGATGCGGAAGGTTCAACCGCAGGCCCGGAATTTCGGGGCTTTCCGGTACAATTGTCCGGCTAATTCATGAAGCGGTGGGCCTGTTCGGCCGCCCGGATCAGGGCGCGGGCCTTGTTGTTGCTTTCCTGATACTCGGCCTCGGGGTCGGAATCCGCGACTACGCCGCCACCGGCCTGGACGTACATCTTCCTGTCCTTAATCAGGGCGGTGCGCAGGGTGATGCAGGTGTCCATGCTGCCGTCAGCAGCGAAATAGCCGACTGCACCAGCATAGAAGCTCCGGCGTTCGGATTCCAACTCGTCGATGATCTCCATGGCGCGGATCTTCGGTGCGCCGGACACGGTGCCGGCCGGGAAGCCCGCGGCCAGCGCCTGCACCGCGCTGATGCCCTTACGGACCTTGCCCTGCACATTCGAGACGATGTGCATCACGTGGCTGTAGCGCTCGATGGTGAATTCCTCGGTCACCTCGACGGTCCCGATATCGGCCACACGGCCCACATCGTTGCGGCCCAGGTCCAGCAACATGAGATGCTCGGCCTGCTCCTTGGGGTCGGCCAGCAATTCCTCGGCCAGTGCGCTGTCTTCGTCGGGCGTCTTGCCGCGTGGCCGGGTGCCCGCGATGGGCCGCACCGTCACCGTGTCATCGCGCAGGCGGACAAGAATTTCGGGGCTTGAGCCGACGAGTGAGAATTCCCCGACCCGAAGCACGAACAGGAACGGCGAGGGGTTGAGCCGGCGCAGCGAACGATAGAGCGCGGTCGGCGGCAAATCGAAGGGGAAGCTGAAGCGCTGGGATGGGACCACCTGGAAGATGTCGCCGGCGCGGATGTATTCCTTCGCGGCCTCGACCATGGCGTGATACTCGGCCTGGGTGCGGTTCGAGGAGATCGACAGTTCGACCTCCGAACCCGCGGGCACGCTGGCGATCCGCGGGACCCCGCGATCGAACTTCTCGACAGCGTCGTCGAGGCGCCCGCAGGCCGCGGCGTAGGCCGTATCCGCATCCTGTCCCGCGTCGGGCCAGACCGGGGTCACGAGCGTGACCTTGTCGGCGACATTGTCGAACACGGCGATAATGGTCGGGCGAATGAACACGGAATCGGGGATGCCGATCGCATCGGGATTGTCGTCCGGCAGACGTTCCATCAGGCGCACCGCGTCGTAGGCGAAATAGCCGAACAGGCCGGCCGCCATGGGCGGCAACTCGGCGGGGATTTCGATCCGGCATTCGTCGACCAGGTCCGACAGGACGTCCAGGCTCTTGCCGTCCATGGGTTCGAAAGCCTCGGGATCGTGCCGGGCGTTGCGATTGATCTCGGCGTCCTCGCCGCGGCAGCGACAGATCAGGTCGGGACCGAAGGCGAGGATGGAGTAGCGGCCCCGAACAGCGCCGCCCTCGACGGATTCCAGCAGGATCGAGTGCTTTTCATCATCGGCCAGCTTGAGCAGGGCAGAGACCGGTGTTTCGAGATCGGCGACCAGTTCAGTCCACACGAGTTGGGGTTCGCCGTTCGCGTACCGGGCGGCGAATGATTCCGTGTCGATGACTGGCTGGACGGACACGGGCGGTTACCGGGGGGCGAACGCTTCTTCGAGCGCTTCCCGGTCTACGTCGACACCGACCTGGTCCTGCAGGGCCGCGGAGAACTGGGTCACGAGATCGTTGGCGATCTGCCCGGTCAGTGCGGCCGCCAATTCGTCTCGTGCGGGGTCGGTCAGGTCGGCGGCCTCGATGTCGACAACCTTGGCCACGGCCGCCCCGGCGGAGACGAGCTGGTCGACGACATCGCCGCGCCCCGCCTCGAAGATGGGTGCAATCAACTCACCGGGTATGGTCGAGGCATCGCCCATCCGGTCGAAGGCCGGCGTACGTTCGTATCGGGCACCGAACTCGCTCGCCAGGCTCTGAATGTCCGCCCCGCCGCGCACGCGGTCGGCGATCTTCGCAGCCGTTTCCTCGGCGATCTCGCTGATACTCTGGGCCTGCCAGGCCGCGATCGCCTGTTCGCGGACCTCATCCAGCGTGGGAATGCGGGGCGCGATGGTGTCGTCAAGCTGAACCACGGTGAAACCGCCCCGGCTGCTCTCGACGGTTTCCGTGAAGGCCTTGTCCTCGATCTCGAACAGGCTTTGCACGACGTCCGGGGTCAAGGCCGCCGGTGCCTCGGTTTGGCCCAGACGCAACGCGCCGTGCCGCGACACGCCGTCGATGCGGGTCACCGTGAGATTGCTATCGCGGGCAACCTCTTCGATGGAGGCACCGCCGGCGAGGCCGTCTTCCACATCGTTCAGGACGTCAAAAATTAGATCGCGCGCCTCATCCAGCGCCAGCTCGCTGCGCAGGCTTTCGCGCACTTCCGAAAAAGGCACCGTGCGGCCGGGCGTGATGTCGCCGATGCGGATCAGGTGCCACCCCAGATCGCTTTCGACGGGGTCGCTGATCGCACCGCTGGAAAATCCGAATGCGGCATCGGCCAGCTCGGCGACCGGAATGTCGGACCGGGTGACCGACCCGAGATCGATCGGGGGCAGGCCCGAGACCTCCTCGGCAGCCTCGTCGAAGGACTTCCCACCCTGGATCAGGGCAGCGGCCCGTGCGGCATCGTCGCGCGACAGGAAGGTGGCCTGCGAGACGCCGCGTTGTTCGGACACGAAGAATTCGTCGCCGCGCAGTTCGTATTCCTCGCGAAGTTCTTCTTCGGGAATGACAACGTCCCGGGCCAGGGTCTCGACATCCATTGAGGCGAGCGTCGCGACGCGGAACTCCGGCGTCTCGAAGGCCTCGCGGTTTTCGTCATAGAAGCCCAGTAGCTGCGTCTCGTCGGGATTGCCAACCTGGGCGCCAGGCTGCCGGGGGACCACCACCAGATCGACCACGCGGCGCTCGCCGCGGCGTTTGAAGACGGTGTCGGTGAGTGGCGACGGCGCCGTCACCGCGTTGCGGATGGTGTCGATGTACTGGGTGCGAAGCAGATCGAGGCGCACCTCGTTGACGAATTCGGCCTCCGACTGTCCGCTGTGCGACAGGAACTGTTCGAACTGGGCGCGTTCGAAGCGGCCGCTCGGGCCCTGGAACTGCGGCAGGCTGCGGATCGCGGTCGAGGCGGCATCCAGCGATGTGGTGATGCCGAAATCCTGGGCCGCCTGATCGAACAGGGTGCGGGTCACCAGCTCGGCGATGGCCTGATCGAGAAGGCCGGCCTGGATGGCGGTCTGGGTATCGTATTGCCGGCCGGTGAGATTGCTCGCGCGCTGGATCTGGTCGTTGAATGCCCGACCGACCTGGTGAGCCGTGAAATTCGTGTCGCCGACCTCGACCACAGAGGCCGAGCCGGAGTGCGAACCGCCGCCTTGTCCGCCACCGCCGCCGAAGTCGGTGCCAAAGAACAAAACGAAGGTCAGCGCGAGGGCGCCGAGAATGACCTTCATCACCCAGCTTTTTGAGCTTCGTCTCAGGGCTTCAAGCATGCTTCGTGACCTGTCGTGGTTCTGGTTTGCCGGGTGGTGCCGGTTCCGTGCGTCGTCCCGTCGCCGGGGCGGCGCATGATAGTGATCGTGTTCCGGCCCCTCAAGCGCCGCGGAGACGTTTCCAGGCCGCTCCGGTTGGCCGACGGTGAGGGCGTATGCTAGAGCACGGGCGAATGAACAACTGGGCCGATGTATTGGCCCGCTAACGCAATGAAAAGCAACAATTTGGTGAAGATATGGCCGTGTCGAATAAACTGATCGCCGGAAATTGGAAAATGAACATGCTGGCCGCCGACGGGTTGGCCTTGGCGGCGGCGATCGCGGAGGGCGGCGGCAACAGCGCGTGCGACCTGCTGGTGTGTCCGCCCTCGACGATCCTGCGTCCGGTGACCGAAGCCCTGTCGGGCTCGTCGGTGGCGGTTGGCGGTCAGGATTGTCACGAGGCCGAAAACGGAGCCTACACGGGCGATCTGTCGGCGGTGATGGTGCGCGATGCGGGTGCGAGCCATGTCATTCTGGGCCATTCCGAACGGCGTCACGGGCTTGGCGAGAGCGATGCGCGGGTGCGCGCGAAGACCGAGGCGGCGCTGGCCGCGGGGCTGGTGGCGATCGTATGTATTGGCGAGACCGAAGCGGAGCGCGATGCGGGTCAGACCCTGGATGTGCTGTCACGGCAGCTGGACGGATCGCTTCCGGATGTCGGTGTCGACGGGTCGACGACCGTCATCGCCTACGAGCCGGTCTGGGCGATCGGCACGGGCCGGACGCCGACCCTCGACGAAGTTGCGGCCGCCCACGCCCATATGCGCAGTCATCTGGGTGCCGGAGCGCTCGGCGCGGCGGCTTTGGACATTCGATTGCTGTATGGCGGCTCAATGAAACCGGACAATGCCGCCGACCTGCTCTCGGTCGCGGATGTGGATGGCGGACTGATCGGTGGCGCCAGCCTGGCGGCCGACAGCTTCCTTGCGATCGCCGCCGCATCGGCCGCCTAGGCGCCGGTTGACGGTATTGGGACTGGAATTGCAGCGCACAACCGACTAAATACCCGCCCAGACAAACGCACCGGCCGTTTAAACGGGCGGGCACAACCACCGGAACCGGCAAAAACCATGGAAACCATCGTACTGGTCATTCACATGCTGATCGGCATCGCGCTTGTCGGCGTCGTGCTGCTGCAGCGCTCCGAGGGCGGCCTCGGTGGGCTCGGCGGCGGCGGCGGCGGCGGCGGCGGTGCCAGCGGCGGCATGGGCGGCTTGCTGGGAAACCGTGAAACCGCGAACCTGCTGACCCGCACGACCGGAGTGCTGGCAGGGGCCTTTATGGTGACCAGCGTTTCGCTGGCGATCCTGGCCAATGACGGCGGTAGCGCGGGCGGCGCGATCGTGGATGAGGCCCCGCCGGCGCATGGCGACCGGATGACACCGCTACCTGCCGAACCGGCGCAGCCGACGACCCCGTCGGTTCCGACCTCGGAATAGATGGCGGCGCGGTCCGAGTCGAACACCAAAGGCGGCTTTCGGGCCGCCTTTTTCTCTGCCAAATGCCGGTATCTCCACAGCTTTCCGGGTGTGGATGAATCCGCTTTGGCGCGGCCCCCGCAATTGAGTAAAACGTAACGATGGCGACACGGTTTATTTTCATCACCGGCGGTGTCGTTTCCTCACTGGGTAAAGGGCTTGCGTCCGCTGCTCTGGGGGCGCTGCTACAGGCGCGGGGCTATCGTGTCCGCGTTCGAAAGCTGGACCCCTACCTGAATGTCGATCCGGGTACCATGAGCCCGTTCGAGCATGGCGAGGTCTACGTCACCGACGATGGTGCGGAGACCGACCTCGACCTCGGCCACTACGAAAGGTTCATCGGCGTGGCGGCCACCCAGTCGGATAACGTGACGACCGGTCGTATCTATTCCGACGTGCTCGGGCGCGAGCGCCGGGGCGACTATCTGGGCGGCACCGTCCAGGTCATTCCCCACGTCACCGACGCGATCAAGAAATTCGTGACCGCCGACCTGCTTAGCGAGGATTTCGTGATCTGCGAGATCGGCGGCACGGTCGGCGATATCGAGAGCCTGCCCTTCCTGGAAGCCATTCGACAGCTGGGCAACGAGCTGGGCCCCGAGCGCGCCATGTTCGTGCACCTGACCCTGGTGCCGTACCTGGCCTCTTCAGGTGAACTCAAGACCAAGCCGACCCAGCATTCCGTGATGGAACTGCAACGCGTCGGTATCCGTCCCCATGTGCTGCTGTGCCGCTGTGACCGTCCGATTCCGAACGGTGAGCGCAACAAGATCGCGCTGTTCTGCAACATCCGGCCGGAAGCCGTGGTGCCGGCGATCGACATCGACACAATCTACCAGGTCCCGATCTCCTATCACGAGGAAGGCTTCGATACCCAGGTGCTGACCCATTTCGGGATCGAGGCCGGCGAGACGCCGAACCTGGATACCTGGCGCGAAATCGTCGGCCGCATCCGGGAGCCCGACGGCGAGGTGACCATCGCCGTGGTCGGCAAGTACACGGACCTTCCCGACGCCTACAAATCCCTGTCGGAAGCGCTGGCCCATGGCGGGATCGCCAACCATGCACGGGTCAATCTCGACTGGATCGCATCGGAGATCTTCGAAGAGGAAGACACGGTCGAGCATCTGAACGGCGTGCACGGCATTCTGGTGCCCGGAGGGTTCGGCGAGCGCGGGGCAGAGGGCAAGATCCAGGCCGTCCAGTTCGCCCGCGAGCACAATGTTCCGTATTTCGGGATCTGTTTCGGTATGCAGATGGCGGTGATCGAGGCGGCGCGCAACCTGGCGGGCATGCCGGAGGCCGGTTCCACCGAGTTCGGGCCCTGCGCCGATCCCGTGGTCGGCCTGATGACCGAATGGCAGCAGGGCGACGCCAAGGTGCAGCGTTCCTCGGGCGACAATCTGGGTGGAACCATGCGTTTGGGCGCCTATCCCGCGAGCCTGGAAAGCCGCACCCATATCGCGGAAATCTATGGGCTGACAGAGATCGCCGAGCGCCACCGTCACCGCTACGAAGTGAATATCAATTATCGGAACACGCTCGAGGGGGCGGGGCTGAAATTCTCGGGCACGTCGCCTGACGGGCTGCTACCGGAAACGGTCGAACTGGAAGATCATCCCTGGTTCATCGGGGTTCAATTCCACCCGGAGCTGAAATCCAAACCGTTCGAGCCCCATCCGCTGTTCAAGTCTTTCGTGGCGGCGGCACTCGACCAGTCCCGGCTGGTCTGAGCGATGCTAGCGGCCCGGCACGTCAAGGTTGGCGCGCTCACATTGGGGGCCGATCAGCCACTGACGCTGATTGCGGGCCCCTGTCAGCTGGAATCCCGCGACCACGGGCTGGAAATGAGCACCGCGCTCAAGGAAATGTCCGACCGGCTCGGGGTTGGCCTGATCTACAAGACCAGCTTCGACAAGGCCAACCGGACCTCGATTAGCACCGAACGGGGTCTTGGGCTCGAGAAAAGCCTGCCGATCCTGGCCGAAATCCGTGAGACCAGTGGCCTGCCGATACTGACCGATGTACACGACCCGGCGCATTGCGCCGATGTGGCATCCGTCGCTGATGTGCTGCAGATCCCGGCTTTTCTGTGCCGCCAGACCGACCTCGTCGTGGCGGCGGCCGAAACCGGGCGGGTGCTGCACATCAAGAAGGGGCAGTTTCTGGCGCCCTGGGACATGAAGAACGTCGTCACCAAGGCCTTCGAGGCCGGCAATGAAAACGTGCTTGTGTGCGAGCGCGGTGCGAGTTTCGGATACAACACCTTGATCGCGGATATGCGCTCACTGCCGATCATGGCGGCCCAGACCGGCTGTCCGGTCGTGTTCGATGCGACCCACTCGGTACAGCAGCCCGGCGGGCAGGGCACGTCGAGCGGCGGTCAGCGGGAGTTTGCGCCGGTGCTGGCGCGTGCGGCGGTGTCGATCGGTGTCGCCGGTGTCTTCCTGGAAACCCACCAAGACCCGGACAACGCACCTAGCGACGGCCCCAACATGATTCACTTCAGCGAATTGCCGGGAATCGTCGAAACACTGCTTGAAATCGACCGGATCGCCAAGGCGAACCCGGTTTCCATCGCCGAAACGATATCCAAGAACGAACGGACGGAACGATGAGTGCCATCGTCAACATTATTGGCCGCGAAATCCTCGATAGCCGGGGTAATCCCACGGTGGAGGTAGATGTCCACCTCGAAAGCGGGGCATTCGGGCGCGCTGCGGTGCCTTCGGGTGCCTCCACGGGCGCCCACGAGGCCGTGGAGCGCCGCGACGGTGATGCGGGCCGCTATGGCGGGAAGGGCGTCCTGGGTGCCGTTGAGGCGGTCAATACGGAACTGTTTGAGGCCCTGTCAGGGCTTGATGCCGGCGAGCAGGAACATATCGACCAGCTGATGCGCGATCTCGACGGGACCGAGAACAAGGGCCGGCTGGGCGCCAATGCGCTGCTGGGGGTCTCGCTCGCGGTCGCCCGAGCGGCGGCCGAGGATGCCGGGCTGCCGCTCTATCGCTATGTTGGCGGCAGCCATGCCAGGACGCTTCCGGTGCCGATGATGAACATCGTCAATGGCGGCGCCCATGCCGACAATCCGATCGATATACAGGAATTCATGATCATGCCGGTCGGGGCCGACAATCTGGCCGATGCGGTGCGGATAGGTTCCGAAGTATTTCAGATACTGAAAGGGCAGCTGTCAGAGTCTGGACACGGCACGAACGTGGGTGACGAGGGCGGATTCGCACCGAACCTTAAAAGCGCAGATGAGGCCATTGGTTTCATTATGAAATCAATCGAGGCGGCGGGGTATAAGCCGGGGGGCGACGTGGTGCTCGCGTTGGATGCGGCCTCGACCGAATTTTTCGTCGACGGCAAATACGAACTGGCCGGCGAGAACCGGTCTCTCGATTCTGGTGAAATGGTCGATTATCTCGTCGATCTGTGCGGCCGTTATCCGATCGTTTCGATCGAGGACGGGATGGGCGAGGACGATTGGGACGGCTGGGTGGCGCTGACCGCTGCCATCGGCGACAAGGTGCAACTCGTGGGTGACGATCTGTTCGTCACCAACCCGGTGCGCCTGCATGACGGTATCGAGCGCGGTGCGGCTAACTCCATACTGATCAAGGTCAACCAGATTGGCACCCTGTCGGAGACCCTCGAGGCGGTGGAGACCGCCCACAAGGCGTCTTACACGGCGGTGATGTCCCACAGGTCCGGGGAAACCGAGGATTCCACGATTGCCGACTTGGCGGTGGCCACGAATTGCGGGCAGATCAAGACCGGATCCCTGAGCCGCTCGGACCGCCTAGCCAAATACAACCAGTTGATCCGTATCGAAGAAGCTCTCGGGCCCGCAGCCGGTTATGCCGGTCGCGCTATCCTTTCTGCCGGCTGACGTGTGACGATGAGTCCAAAACGAGAACTCTGAGTCACTTTTGCAACACTTTTCCGGTCCAGCCCAAGGAACTAGAATCAAAGGGATAATCGACCTTGACGGTTCGACTTGGCCTGTGATCCGCTGTGTCCATGGCAGTTCTTGACGAGATACGCAAATGCGCCCGCAGCGCCCTCTGGCCGGTGATCGGAGCGCTGCTGCTGGCCTATTTCTCCTACCATATGGTCCAGGGCGACCACGGTCTGCTGTCATTGTTGCAGCTTCGCACCAAGGTCGAGCAGGCGAACGCCCTGCACGCATCTCTGCAGACAGAACGCGAACAGCTCGAAGCCCGGGTGGCGCTGCTGCGGCCGGACAATCTGGATCCCGACATGCTCGAGGAGCGGGCGCGGGTCATGCTCAATTTTGCCCATCCCAATGAGTTGGTGATCCTGGACGGGACAACACGCAACAACCGATAACTTCATTCCACTCGCCGGAACGATTATTTCAATCGGATTCCGGACTATTAACTGAATATCGGTAAATAACTGCTTTTTCCCTGAAATTACTCGTCTTTTTCCCCCTCCGCACTTGTCGTGTTGTGACTTTTCAACTACTTGTCGGACGGGCGGCGTTCGCCGATCAACGTTGAAGGGGAAGTGTGATGGCGCGAAAGCCAGCCACGAAATCGTCTCGAACAAGCAGTCGGTCGGCCGCGAAGGGCAGAGCCCCGCGCAAGAAGTCCACGGCGGCGAAAAAGCCGGCCAAGGCGGCGCTCGGCAACAACAGGCTTCTCGACTTCTATCACGAAATGCTCCTGATCCGCCGGTTCGAGGAAAAGGCGGGCCAGATGTACGGCATGGGGCTAATCGGCGGGTTCTGCCATCTCTATATCGGCCAGGAGGCCGTGGTTGTCGGCATGCAGGCCAGTCTTAACGAACAGGATGCCGTGATCACGACCTATCGCGATCATGGCCATATGCTGGCATGTGGCATGGACCCCAAGGGAGTTATGGCCGAGCTGACCGGGCGCGAAGGCGGATATTCGCGCGGCAAGGGCGGCTCGATGCACATGTTCTCGAAAGAGAAGAATTTCTACGGCGGCCACGGCATCGTCGGTGCCCATGTGCCGCTGGGCACGGGGATCGCATTTTCCCAGAAGTACAAGGGTGACGGCGGCTTGTGCCTGACCTATCTGGGCGACGGCGCGGTCAACCAGGGGCAAGTCTACGAATCCTTCAACATGGCGGCCTTGTGGGACCTGCCGGTCGTCTACATCATCGAGAACAACCGCTATGGTATGGGCACCTCCGTCGAGCGCGCCTCGGCCGAGCCCGACCTCATGAACCGCGGCCAGGCCCACGGAATTCCCGGCCGCCAGGTCGACGGCATGGACGTGGTCCAGGTCTTCGAGGCGGGGCAGGACGCAATCGCCCATGTCCGTGCGGGCAAGGGTCCCTTCATTCTCGAGATGCAGACCTATCGCTACCGCGGACATTCCATGTCCGATCCGGCGAAGTACCGGACCAAGGAAGAGGTCCGAAAGATGCGGACCGAGAAAGACCCGATCGAGACGTTGAAGGATGTTCTTCTCGAGCAGAGCGCGGCCGACGAAGACGCCCTCAAGGCGATGGACCGCAATATTCGCGAGCAAATCAACATGGCCGCGGATTTCGCCCAGGATAGCCCGGAACCCGATCCGTCCGAGCTTTACACCGACGTTCTGATCGAAGCCTGACTCGCGCCGGGACAGGGAGGAAACACAAACATGCCAATCCAGGTTCTTATGCCGGCGCTGTCGCCGACCATGACCGAGGGCAACCTCGCCAAATGGCTCAAATCCGAAGGTGATAGTGTCTCGTCGGGCGATGTGATCGCCGAAATCGAAACCGACAAGGCGACCATGGAAGTCGAAGCTGTCGATGAGGGCACGCTGGGCAAGATCCTGGTCGCCGAGGGCAGTGAAGATGTTGCCGTCAACACGCCGATCGCGCTCATACTCGGCGACGGCGAAAGCGCCGGAGATCTCGACGATGCCGCGCCCGCCGCACCCGCAGTCGAAGACGCGCCCGCATCAGCGGCTGCCGAACTGGCCGCCGCCACGGTCGAACTGACCGTGCGCGAAGCCTTGCGCGATGCCATGGCCGAGGAAATGCGCCGGGACGAGACGGTCTTCCTGATGGGCGAGGAGGTCGCCCAATATCAGGGCGCCTACAAGGTCAGCCAGGGTCTGCTGGAAGAATTCGGCGACCGGCGCGTGATCGACACGCCGATCACAGAGCAGGGATTCGCCGGCCTGGGCGTGGGCGCGGCCTATCATGGCCTGCGGCCCATCGTGGAGTTCATGACCTTCAACTTTGCCATGCAGGCGATCGACCAGATCATCAACTCGGCCGCCAAGACCCTTTACATGTCGGGCGGTCAGATGGACGTGCCGATCGTGTTCCGCGGCCCCAACGGCGCGGCGTCACGGGTGGCGGCCCAGCATTCCCAGTGCTACGCCAGCTGGTACGGCCATTGTCCGGGGCTGAAGGTGGTCGCGCCCTACACGGCGGCCGACGCCAAGGGATTGCTGAAATCCGCCGTCCGCGACCCGAACCCGGTTATCGTTCTGGAAAACGAGATGCTGTACGGCAGCACTTTTGCGGTGCCCGACGATGACGACGTCACGGTTCCGATCGGCCGCGCAAAGGTGGTGCGCGAAGGCGGTGATGTGACCATCACCGCATTTTCACTGATGGTCGGGCGGGCGCTCGAGGCGGCCGAGATGCTGTCGGCGGAGGGGATCGAGGCCGAAGTCATCGATCTTCGGACCATCCGGCCGCTCGACATCTACACCATCGTGGAATCGGTCAAACACACCAACCGCATCGTCTCGGTCGAGGAGGGCTGGCCCTTCGCCGGCATTGGCTCGGAGATCGGCATGCGGATCATGGAAGAGGCTTTCGACCATCTCGATGCTCCGGTGGTTCGCGTCACCGGCGAGGATGTGCCGATGCCCTACGCCGCCAATCTCGAAAAGCTTGCCGTGCCGCAGGCCGACCGTATCGCCGAAGCGGCGAAACGGACCCTTTACCGGAGCTGACGCCATGCAGGGCGCCGTTACCGAATTAATTGGCACGATCAGTCAATCTAGTCAGTTTTATTGGTTGAAAATTGCGCAAATCTGTGAATCCGCGACAATGTTCGCAACACCGATGAATGCCGCCGGCGATATGATCGCGGCGCGTACATCTCAAGGGACAATCTGATGCCTATTTCCATTCTTATGCCGGCCCTGTCACCGACGATGACCGAAGGCAACCTCGCGCGATGGCTCAAGGCCGAGGGCGACACCGTCGCGTCCGGCGATGTGATTGCGGAAATCGAAACCGACAAGGCGACGATGGAAGTCGAAGCGGTCGATGAGGGGACCCTCGGCAAGATTCTGGTGCCGGAAGGCGCCGAGGATGTTGCGGTCAACACCCCGATCGCCGTTCTGCTGGAAGATGGCGAGGATGACAGCGCCCTGGATGTTTTCGACACCGGTGGCGCGCCGGCACCGGCTGAAGACGCCGCACCGGCCGCTGCCGAACCGGAGGTCCCGGCGGCTCCGGCCCCCGCGGCGCCTTCCGGCGGACGGGTGTTTGCCAGTCCGCTGGCGCGCCGCCTGGCGCAACAGCAGGGGATCGAACTCAGCCAGGTCACCGGCACCGGGCCGAACGGACGTATCGTCAAAGCCGACATCGAATCCTTCACCGGCGCACCGGCCGTGGCGTCCGCACCGGCGGCGGTTGCCCAGGCCACGGCGGGCGATGCACCGTTCGAACTAGCCAAGCCGTCGAACATGCGCAAGGTCATCGCCCAGCGCATGACCGCGTCGAAGCAGAACGTTCCGCATTTCTATCTGACCATGGATTGCGAAATCGACCGGCTGCTCGAGGCACGCGCAGCTATCAATGCACGCGCGAAGGACGGCGAGTTCAAGATCTCGGTCAACGACATGATCATCAAGGCCTGCGCGGCCGCGCTGACCCAGGTGCCGCGCGCGAATGCGGGCTGGTCGGAGGAGGGCATCCGCCTCTACCAGCGGGCGGACATCTCGGTGGCGGTCGCAATCGACGAAGGCCTGGTCACGCCGATCGTCCGCGGAGCGGAAGGCAAGGGCCTGCGCCAGATTTCGGCCGAGATGGGCGACCTGGCCGTGCGCGCACGCGACGGCTCGCTCATGCCCGAAGACTACCAGGGTGGCACCTTCACCATCTCAAACCTGGGCATGTATGGCGTGAAGAATTTCGACGCCGTGATCAACGAGCCCCAGGGAGCGATTCTCGCGGTGGGCGCGGGCGAACAGCGCCCGGTCGTGCACGATGGCGAACTGGCGGTGGCGACGGTGATGAGCCTGACCCTGTCGGTCGATCACCGGGCGCTCGACGGCGCGATCGGCGCGGAGTTCCTGGCCGCGCTCAAGAGTCTCATCGAACAACCGGTCGGAATGCTGCTCTAGGCAGCGGGGACACCGAATGTCGGTCGAGAAGATAAACCTGGCGGAGAAGCTCTCCGCCTTCTCGGTGCATTGGACGCCGCGCATCGTCGGCGACGTCGATGACTACGCAAGCAAGATCGCAAAGTTGGCAGGAGATTTCGTCTGGCATGCCCACCAAAACGAGGATGGGCTCTTCTTCGTGCTGAATGGTGCGTTCCGGATGGACTTTCGAGACCGACAAGTGGACGTCGGTACGGGCGAGATGATCATCGTTCCGCGCGGTGTCGAGCATATACCCTTCGCGGAGGAAGAGTGTGCAGTGCGGCTCTTCGAACAGCGCGGGGTGACGAACACGGGTGACGCGGGTGGTGAACTGACCGTGGACGCGCCGGAAAGGATTTAGAGAATGGCTGAAAAGCAATTTGATCTGGTTGTCGTTGGCGGCGGCCCTGGCGGTTATGTCGCGGCAATCCGGGCCTCCCAGCTCGGGATGAAGACCGCTGTCATCGAGGCCAACCATCTGGGTGGGATCTGCCTCAACTGGGGCTGCATCCCGACCAAGGCGTTGCTGCGCACCTCCGAGATCTACCACTACATGCAGAATGCCGGGGATTACGGCCTGAAGGTGGGTAAGGTCTCGTTCGACCTGAAGAAGGTCGTCGAGCGCTCGCGCGGCGTGGCCAATCAGTTGAACCAGGGTATCGGCTTCCTGCTGAAGAAGAACAAGGTCGAGGTCATCGACGGCTGGGCCAAGCTGGCCGGTGGCAAGGCTGGTGCCCGCAAGCTGGTCGTCGAGAAGGACGGCAATAAGATAGCCGACGTCACGGCCAAGAATGTGATCCTGGCCACGGGTGCGCGGGCGCGTGACATTCCCGGCATGGAGGCGGACGGCGAACAGATCTGGTCGTACAAGGACGCCATGGTCCCTGATACGTTCCCGAAATCCCTACTGGTCGTCGGTTCGGGCGCGATCGGGATCGAGTTTGCGTCTTTCTATCGCACGCTGGGGGCCGAGGTGACCGTCGTCGAGGTGCTCGACCGGATCCTGCCCGTCGAGGACGAGGAGATTTCCGGGCTGGCGGCCAAGGCCTTCGAGGCCCAGGGCATGAACCTGATCACCGGCGCGACGGTGAAATCGCTCTACAAGCAGGCCGACCAGGTCACGGCGACCGTCGAGACCGGCAAGGGCAAGTTCCAGAACCTCGACGCCGACCGCGTGATCATGGCGGTGGGCATTGTCGGCAATGTCGAGAATATCGGGCTGGAGGACACCAAGGTGAAGGTGGACCGCGCCCATATCGTTACCGACGAATGGGGTGCGACCGGCGAGGATGGAATCTGGGCCATCGGCGATGTGGCGGGCCCGCCCTGGTTGGCCCACAAGGCCTCCCACGAGGGCATCATCACCGTTGAAAAGATCGCCGGGCTCGAAGGTATTCACCCGATGGACAAGAGCCGCATCCCGGGCTGCACCTATTGCAGCCCGCAGGTGGCGTCCGTCGGCATGACCGAGGCCGCGGCCAAGGAGGCAGGGCGCAAGATCAAGGTCGGCCGATTTCCGTTCCAGGGCAATGGCAAGGCGATCGCGCTCGGCGAGCCCGAAGGGCTGGTCAAGACGATCTTCGATGCTGACACCGGGGAGCTGCTCGGCGCCCACATGATCGGCGCCGAGGTAACGGAGCTGATTCAGGGCTATGGGATCGCCAAGACGCTGGAGACCACCGAGCAGGAACTGATGCACATGGTCTTCCCGCATCCCACGCTGAGTGAAATGATGCATGAGTCCGTGCTTGACGCCTATGGGCGCACTATCCACTTTTAGCTTATGACCTCTATACCCGTCCGCGACAAGCGCACCGACCCTGCACTCCGCCACCCGGAGAAGCAGAAGCGGCCCGACAACCCGATCCAGCGCAAGCCGGAATGGATCCGGGTGAAGGCGCCTACCAGCAAGGCCTATCACGAGACCCGCAAGATGATGCGCGATCTTAACCTTGCGACCGTCTGCGAGGAAGCCGCCTGTCCGAATATCGGCGAGTGCTGGGCCAAGAAGCACGCAACGATCATGATCATGGGCGACACCTGCACGCGCGCCTGTGCGTTTTGCAATGTCGCGACCGGCATCCCAAAACCGCTCGATCCGATGGAGCCAGCGAACGTTGCCGTGGCGGTCGGCGGCATGGGCCTTGAGCATGTCGTGCTGACCTCGGTCGACCGCGACGATCTGGCCGATGGCGGCGCGGCCCATTTCGGTGGGGTGGTCCGCGCGCTTCGCAGTTCTGCACCAGGTACAACGATCGAAATCCTGACCCCGGACTTCAAGGACAAGCCGGGCGCGCTAGATCTGCTGGCCCAGGACCCGCCGGATGTGTTCAACCACAACCTGGAAACGGTGCCGCGGTTGTATCCGACGATCCGCCCGGGATCACGCTACTTCGTCAGCCTGGATTTGTTGCGACGGATCAAGGAACGGGTGCCAAAGGTGTTCACCAAGTCGGGCCTGATGGTCGGACTGGGCGAGACACGAGAGGAGGTGGGCCAGGTGATGGACGACCTGCGCGCCGCGAATGTCGACTTCCTGACCATTGGCCAGTACCTGCAGCCGACCCCCAAGCACGCGCGTATCGAGAATTTCGTCACACCCGACGAATTCGAGGGCTATGCGAAGATGGCCCGCGGCAAGGGTTTCCTGCTGGTCTCCGCGGCTCCGCTCACCCGCTCGAGCTATCACGCGGGCGACGATTTCGCGAAGCTGCGCAAGGCACGCGAAGGCAAGCTTGCCGCGGGTTAGCTCGCAGACCGTCGATCAGCGTGCCCGCTCACAAGGAAAATCGAGTTCTGCCGTACAGTCCCGACCAGCTCTTCGCGCTGGTGGGAGATGTGGAGAGCTACCCCGAGTTTCTGCCCTGGTGCATTGCGGCGCGAAACCGCAAGCGCGAAAGAGACGGGGAGTCGGAGCTTCTATGGTCGGACTTGATCGTCGGCTTCAAACTCATACGCGAGCGGTTCACCTCGAAGGTAACATTGACACCGGACTCGGACGAGGCCGAGGCGCGGATCGATGTCGAATATGTCGACGGCCCCCTGAAATTCTTGCGCAACCACTGGGTGTTCGTGCCGCGCGAGGATGGCGCGTGCGAGCTCGACTTCTATGTGGAGTTCGAGTTCCACAGCAAGATTCTCGAAAAGATGATCGGGGCGCTGTTCCATGAAGCAGTGACGCGCATGGTCGGCGCTTTCGAGAAGCGGGCGGCGGAATTGTACGGTCCGGGGGAAGCCTCATCGGCCGGGGTGGACTAGAGATGAAGCGTTTCCGCGCGGAATTCTAAGGCTCTGTTTTCTCAAATACCGACCGTCTTGGCCTCCCGAAGAGCGCTCCGAAAATGTCGGGCAGGTTTGACGACGCCCTGAGGTCGCAAACGAGATTGATCCATTCGTGAAACGCGATCACAAACGGATTGTGCGATCGCAACGGACTGGTCAGTCCATACACAATCTCGATGTCCCGGCGTTCGGCCGCGAACGTCCCGAACATTCGATCAAAGATGATCAGTACACCGCCGTAATTCTTGTCGAGATAACAGGGATTGGCCCCATGGTGAACACGGTGATGGGAAGGCGTGTTCAAAATCCATTCGAGCGGCCCCAACCGACCGACGAGTTCCGTGTGAAGAAAGAACTGGTAACGCAGATTGATGATCAGCAGGGTTCCGATCACCAACGGGTGAAAGCCGATCAGCGCCAACGGCAGGAAAAACACCCAGGCGCCTGAAACGCCGGCGGTCCAGCTCAGCCTGAGGGCGACGGGAAGGACCATTTGGTTCGGCGAATGATGAACGGCATGGGAAGCCCAAAACCAACGAACCGTGTGGTTGCACCGATGTTGCCAGTAATAGGCAAACTCGACGGCGAAAAACCCGAATGCCCATGTTCGCCAATCGTCGAGCGCCAATTGCAGCGGTGACAGGCCGTACGCAATGAGCAGGGCGTAAGCAATGACCGATGCAAATGCCAATCGCGATGCGATCTGGCCTGCGGCAACGCCAATCGTCGCGAGGACGGCATTGACGTCGTAAGTCTGCTTGCGCCGCCGGCGCCAGATGTACTCGGCCAGGGCAACGAGGATAACGAGGCCCAGGAATAAGGGAGACTGGTTTACATAAGGCACGTTCTTGGCCTGCTGGTTTCGCCTCGGAGAGTATCGTGTTTTCCAAGACGCCCATATTCCAGCCTGACATGCTTTCCGGTAACGGCGTTCCCGTGGACAGGAAAGCGCATCGGCGCCGATACCGGACTAGGCATCCTCGTCCTTGCGACAGACGGCCTCGATCTTATTGCCGTCCGGGTCCAGGACAAACGCCCCGTAATAGGTCGGGATATATTCCGGGCGCAGCCCGGGGCCGCCGTCCTCGCGGCCACCATTCGCCATCGCCGCATCGTAGAAGGCGCGCACAGTGGCTCGGGAATCCGCGATCAGGGCGAAGTGAGCCCCGTTGTTGGGCGCCACCTCGGCATCTTTGTCGATGGGTTCGCTGACCCACAGCCATTGCCGACCGCTGCCGTTGCCGAACGCGACGGCGAAGCCCTTGTCCATCACCAGTTCCAGGCCCAGGGTTTCCAGCGCGGGCCTGTAGAAGGTCATGGCGCGTTTGATGTCGCTCACGCCGATCGAGACATGATCGAAGATCGCGGAGAAGTCGCGGCTGTCGAAGGCCGCCTTGTTGATCTCATTGTCAGCCATGATTGCTCCCTCGCTCAGGCGTTGCCCTGGACCGTGTGGCGTATGATCGAGAACGCGGTCTGGACGGTCGCGTCGCGCACGGCCGCGCGGTCACCGGGGAAGGCCTCGTGGTGCGCGATCGTCGGGCGCCCCCGACCGGCACAGGCAAAGTGTACGAGCCCCACCGGCTTTTCCTTTGTCCCGCCGCCGGGTCCCGCAACACCCGTCACCGCAATGGTCAGGTCCGCAAGGGAACGCGACAGGGCGCCTTCAGCCATCGCACGCGCGACCTGTTCGCTGACCGCGCCGTGCAGGGTGATCAGCATCTTCGGCACGCCGAGCATCTCGATCTTGGCCTCGTTGGAGTAGGTCACGAAGCCGCGCTCGATCACATCGGACGAGCCGCCGATCTCGGTCATGCAGCCGGCGATCAATCCGCCGGTGCACGATTCCGCCGTCGCCACCTTCAGTCTGGCGCGGCGGCAAAGTTTCAGGAGTTCTGCTGCATCGTGGAGCAGTTGGGCATCGAACATCTTGCAGTCTATCCGAACAGGGTGGGAAGGGTTCCGGTCGAGCCGAGCCAGACCGCGATCAGCCAGGTTAGAATGCCGGCATAGACGCCGGCGCCGATATCGTCGGCCATGATGCCGACGCCGCCGGGCAGGCGTTCAAGATTTTTCAGTGGCCAGGGCTTGGTGATATCGGCGAAGCGGAACAGGACGAAGGCGACGATGTAGTAACGCCAGTCGAGCGCCACCGGCAGGATCGCGAGCCATTGGCCGATCACCTCGTCGATCACGACACGCTGCGGGTCCTCGAGTCTGTGATGGGCCGCGAGTCGGCCACTGGCCCACACGCCGACCACGAAGCCGACCAGGATTAGTGCCATCAGGAGTATCTGTCCGCCAAGCAGTACGGCGATCACCGCGAAGGGCAGGGCGGCCAGCGACCCCCAGGTGCCCGGCGCGCCCGGCAGGTCGCCGGCACCGAACGAGGTCGAAAGGGCCTGCGCCAGGCGGGGTGGCGGTGCTTGATTTCGATTGTCGGGTGCTTCGCTCATTCGCCGATGTCCAGCGCAATGGTTGCCGTGGCCTGTGCCGCGATGCCCTCGCCGCGGCCCGTAAAACCGAGTTGTTCGGTGGTGGTCGCCTTGACCGAAACCCGCGAGACATCGACGGCGAGAATCTCAGCCACCCTTGCCCGCATGGCATCGCGATGCGGGCCGACCCGCGGTGCCTGGCAAATGATGGTCACATCGGTGTGCACCAGATATCCCCGCCGTGCCGCGAGGCGGGACATTGCATGCTGAAGGAATTGCGCAGAATCGGCGCCGCGCCAGCGTTCCTCGGATGGCGGGAAATGGGACCCGATATCCCCGTCGCCGAGTCCGCCCAGGATGGCATCAGTGATCGCGTGCAGGCCCACATCCGCGTCCGAGAGTCCGGCCAGCGACTGGTCGTGCGGAATATCGATGCCGCAAAGCCGGACATGGTCCCCCGGGCCGAAGGCATGAACGTCGAAGCCGCTGCCGACGCGGGTCTCGCACCGGGCGTCGAGCCAGGCCGCCGCGCGCGCCAGGTCGTCGTCATGGGTGACCTTGATGTTGCTCTCCTCGCCCGGCACGGTGACCACCGCCAGGCCGGCCGCCTCGGAGATGGCGGCATCGTCGGTCAATGCCTGTCCGGCCGCTGCGCGATGGGCCGACAACAGATCGTCAAAACGAAATCCCTGAGGCGTCTGCACGCGGACCAGTGAACAGCGATCCACGGTTTCGGAGACCCGGTTCCGGTCGACCCGCTTGACCGTGTCGGTCACGTCGAGGGCCGGGACCGCACCCGGAAAACCATCGAGCGCTCCCAGTACCCGGTCGATCAGGCCGGCGGAAACGAATGGACGCGCGCCATCGTGGATCAGCACCCGCTCGGGTGCGCGGCCCGCGGCCAGTACCTCAAGCCCCCGCAGGACCGATTCCTGACGCGTGGTGCCGCCGATCACATGGCCCTCCAGTGCCAAGCCCTGACTGGCCTGTGCGAACGCGGCTTCGTCGTCACCGTGGATGACCGGGAAGATGCGATCGATCGACCGGTGGGCCGCAAATGCCTCCAGCGCATGGCGCAGCACGGCGCGCCCGCGCAGGTTGCGATACTGTTTGGGAGTGTCGCCCGACATGCGGGATCCGCGGCCGGCGGCGACGACAAGTGCAACGGTTTCGGGCAACGCGGGACCTCGTCTTTCGAAGGTTTCGGCACGTTAGTCGCCCGCCCGCACGTTGCCAAGGTGCCGGGTGCACCCGTGTACGAGTGACCGGTTCGCCGCACACACGTATGATGGCGCCATGAACGGTTCGATCACATTGGGAATTGCCGCGTTGCTGACACTGGTCCCGGCGGCGCTGTTCCCGTTCATGCGCGGGTCCCGGGACGATACCGACGGCGGCTTCCTGTTCTGGGTCCTGTTGGCGGCCGCCACGCTCGGGCCACTGGTACTGGACGGCTCGGTGACAGGTGGAATCTGGCGGACCGGATTCAGCGCCACGCTCTGGACCATTGTGGCTGCCACCATGGTGATATTCCTGCTGGTGTGCCTGATGTCGCGTTCGTCGCGTCAGCTCAGCGGTCTCCTGCTGCCCTATGTGGTCTTGCTTGGATTGATCGCCCTGGCCTGGTCGTCGGTGCCCGACCGGCCACTGACGGCGACCGGCCTGACGGCGTGGCTGCAGGTGCATATCGGGGTCTCGCTGGCGACCTACGGCCTGATCAGCATTGCCGCCGTCGCGGCATTGTCGGTGTGGCTGAAGGAGCGGGCCCTGCGGGCACGCAGCGGTTCGGGCTGGACCGATATCCTGCCGGCCGTCACCGATGCGGAAAAACTGCAGCTGCGCCTGCTCATCGGCGCCGAGATCGTCCTCGGGCTCGGTCTGCTCAGCGGCATGGCGACCCAGTTCTACACGACCGGGGCTGTGGTCGTGCTCGACCACAAGACCGTCCTTTCGGTCGCGACGTTCGTGATTATCGCCATGTTGCTGCTGCTGATCTGGGGCAGCGGGTTGCGCGGGCGCCGCGCCGCGCGGGTCGTGCTCTTCGCCTATCTGCTGATCACCCTGGCATTTCCCGGCGTGAAGTTCGTGACGGACGTCATCATCGCCTAGGCGGGTCAGTAACCTCTTGTGCAGCGCACAATTTAGGTTATGATGCACATTCAATAATCACTTCAATGGTTTGCACATAAAATGAGCAGTATCGACCTGCCGGTCCACGAATCCCTGCATATCGGGCCGATCCGGATTCCGAACCGGGTCATCCTGGCACCGATGTCCGGTGTCAGCGATTTGCCGTTTCGCCGCCTGGCGCAACGCTTTGGCGCGGGGCTGGTCGTGTCCGAGATGGTCGCGAGCCGCCAGATGCTGCTGGACACAAAACAGTCCAAGCAGCGCATGCGGTTTGATCGCGACGCGGGGCCGGTCTGTATCCAGCTTGCCGGCACGGAGCCGGATATCATGGCGGATGCGGCCCGCCTGTCGGCGGATCGCGGCGCCGACATTATCGACATCAATTTCGGGTGCCCGGCCAAGAAGATCGTGCGAAAGGCCAGCGGATCGGCGCTGATGCGCGATGTGCCCCTGGCGACCGAGATCATGAAGGCCGTGATCGGCGCCGTCGATGTGCCGGTGACCGTGAAAATGCGCACCGGCTGGGACGCTGCCAGCCGGAACGCGCCGGAACTTGCGAAAATCGCGGAATCTCTGGGTGCTCAAATGATCACGGTGCACGGACGCACCCGCTGCCAGTTCTATACCGGTGTGGCCGACTGGGAATTTATTGCTGCCGTTAAAGATGCGGTCTCGGTGCGGCTGGTTGCAAACGGTGATATCCGCTCGATCGACGACGCCTATGGGTGTCTGCGCAGCTCCGGAGCGGATGCGGTGATGATTGGCCGCGCTGCCCAGGGAAAGCCCTGGTTTCCAGGGGATGTGGCCCATCATTTCCAGACCGGGCAGCAGCGCCCCGAGCCCGATGTGGCCCAACGTTGGGCGATTTTGCGCGAGCATCTCGACGAAATGTTTTCCCTTTACGGGGTCAGCACGGGGATCCGGAACGCGCGCAAGCATGTCGGCTGGTATCTGACCGGACTGCCCGGGGCGGCGGAGTTCCGCAACGTCATCAACAACACCCTCGATCCGGCCGTCGTCACAGCGGAAATCAGCCGGTTCCGGGACCTTTCGCTGGAGACGGCGTGATGTCCGTGGCTGATGATTATGCATTCGACGGAGCGGAAGGCCTGTTTTCGGGCATCGACCCGCTGGCGGTCCTGAACTCCCTTGGCGACGCGGTGTTTGCGATCGGGAACGACAATGTCATCCGCTATGCCAACACGGCTGCCGAGCAGCTGTTCGGCATGGGAGCGCCCAGCCTAGTTGGGGCCTCTCTTGAAGGATTCATAACCGACGATAACCCACTGTTTTTCATAATAAAACAATCCAAGAAATTCGGTGCGAGCTATGCGGAGCGGGACGTTCGGATCGACGGGCCCCGGCTGGATGAACGGGTGATGTCGGTTCGCGCGGAACCGGTCTCGGAGGGGTCGGGCGTTGTGGTGGTCAGCCTGCACGAGCAAACCCTTGCCCGCCAGATCGACCGCCAGCTCGAACATCGCGGTGCGGCGCGTTCGGTCACGGCCATGGCGTCCATGCTGGCACACGAAGTGAAGAACCCGCTTTCGGGGATCCGCGGGGCCGCACAGTTGCTGGAAGACGGCGCCGACGAGGACGCCACCCAGCTGACCCAGCTGATCTGCGACGAGGCCGACCGGATCGTCTCGCTGGTGAACCGGATGGAGGCGTTCTCCGACGAGCGTCTGCCCGAACGTTCGGCCCTGAATATCCACGAAGTGCTCGATCGGGTGCAGCGGCTGGCCGAGAGTGGGTTTGCCCGGCATGTCCGCTTTCTGGCCCTGTACGATCCCTCCCTGCCGCTAGTGTTCGGCAATCGCGATCAGCTGATCCAGGTGGTTCTCAACCTGGTCAAGAATGCGGCCGAAGCGGTCGAGGAGCAGGGCGGCGAAATTCGCCTTGAGACTCGGTACCGCCATGGCCTGCGCCTGGCGCTACCCGGCACGGGCGAGCGGGTCGACCTGCCGATCGAAATCACCATCCGCGACAATGGAAGCGGTGTGCCGGCAGATCTGCGGCCGTTCCTGTTCGATCCGTTCGTGACGACGAAGAAGAACGGCACCGGTCTGGGCCTGGCCCTGGTTGCCAAGCTGGTGGGCGATCATGGCGGAGTGGTCGATCTCGACAGCGACGGCACAGGCACGGAATTCCGGGTGATGCTGCCGGTCGATGCGAGCCCCCTGGAGGACAGCCGATGAGCACCGCGACCATTCTCATTGCCGATGACGATCGCAGCATCCGGACAGTGCTGACGCAGGCGCTCGGCCGCCTAGGGCATGAGGTTCGCGCGACGGGGACGGCGGCCAATCTCTGGCGCTGGGTCTCCGATGGCGAGGGGGAGCTGGTGATCACCGACGTGGTGATGCCCGACGAGAACGGTCTCGACCTGATCCCGCGCATTCGCAAGATTCGCCCCGATCTGCGCATCATCGTGATGAGTGCGCAGAACACCTTACTGACCGCAGTGCGCGCGACCGAACGCGGCGCGTTCGAGTATCTGCCCAAGCCGTTCGACCTGAAAGAGGTCGTCGAAGTCGTCCAGCGGGCACTCTCGGAAAGTCCCGCGCCGGCGCCCGGCGTGCCGCTAGAGGGCAGCGAGGAGGAAGAGCTCCCCCTGATCGGTCGATCGCCGGCGATGCAGGATATCTACCGGGTGCTGGCCCGGCTCATGAACACCGACCTGACCGTGATGGTGACCGGCGAGTCCGGAACCGGAAAGGAGCTGGTCGCACGAGCGCTTCACGATTACGGAAAGCGCCGGTACGGTCCGTTCGTGGCAGTGAACATGGCCGCCATTCCGCGCGAACTCATCGAGAGCGAGCTGTTCGGACACGAGAAGGGGGCCTTCACCGGGGCGACGAGCCGGTATTCCGGCCGCTTCGAGCAGGCCGAAGGCGGCACCTTGTTCTTGGACGAGATCGGCGACATGCCGACGGAAGCCCAGACGCGCCTGTTACGCGTGCTGCAGGAAGGCGAATACACCACGGTCGGCGGGCGGACGCCGATCTCGACGAACGTCCGGATTATCGCGGCCACCCATCGTGACTTACGCGCCGCCGTCCGCCAGGGACTGTTCCGTGAGGATCTCTACTATCGCTTGAACGTCGTGCCGTTGCGCATCCCGCCGCTGCGCGAGCGCAGCGAGGATATACCTGAACTGGTAAGTCATTTTCTGGCCCGGGCCGAAGCAGAGAATCTGCCCGCCAAGAGTTTCGAACCGGAAGCCATGCAGCGGCTCCAGGGCTATCGCTGGCCCGGCAATGTGCGCGAGCTGGAAAACCTGGTCCAACGCCTGACGGCGCTTTACAGCCAGGATGTCATCACGGTGGAGACCGTCGAGGCGGAGTTGGCCCCTTCCGCGCCCGGCAGCGCGAACGGTGCCGGGGAAGACGAATCCCTGTCCGGCGCGGTGGAACGGCATCTGCGCAACTATTTCTCGGCGCATCGCGACGGATTGCCGGCACCGGGTCTTTACGGTCGGGTGCTGCACGAACTCGAGCGGCCACTGCTGTCCCTGGCGCTGGAAGCCACGCGCGGCAACCAGGTTCGCGCGGCCGAATTGCTGGGACTCAACAGGAACACATTACGTAAAAAAATCCGTGAGTTAGACATTGATGTTGTGCGGGGCGTAAAATAGGCCGTCGTGCTGTTTCCTTGCGTGGCCCGGTTGGCCCTGACGGATGCGCGTGCATTATCGAGCATTGAATGACCGATGAGGTAACTCCTGTGAAGGCGCAGGGACGCACAATGCAGGTGACGTCCGACGCACCTTCGGAATACCCCGGCAGCGCAAGCCGGCGGCAAGCCGCTGCGCTGCGCCGGGCGGCGATGTGGGCAGGTCGCGCCAATATCGGCCGCCGGCTTGCTTTCGTGCTCATGATCATTGGCGCGTGCGCCGGTGTCGCCACACTGCTGACACTGACGGGGAACACAAATTTCGGCATGGGCGATTCCGCGCTCGATGTGCTCGTCGCGGTCGATCTCGTCCTGGTGCTCGCGCTTGGCGCGCTGGTGGTCCAGGGCCTCGTGCGCATGTGGGGACAACGCCGGTCGGGCCTTGCCGCGGCGCGGCTGCATGTGCGCCTCGTCGGCTTGTTCTCCGTGGTCGCCATCGTGCCCGCGATCCTGGCCGTGGTCCTCGCGGCCTTGTTCTTCAATGTCACGATCCAGAACTGGTTCAGCGACCGCGTCCGACAGGCCGTCGAAAGTTCGGTTCGCGTTTCCGAGGCGTATCTCAAGGAACATCAGGAGATATTCCGTTCCGATGCGTTTGCCATGGCTCAGGAACTCAATCGGGTCTGGTCCGAGGTTGCGACCGACCGGCAACGCACCCGCGGCAGTCTCGAGGACCTGGCCGAGCGCCACGGCGTGCATGGTGCGCTGCTGCTGGACCCGTTCGGGCGTACCCTGGGGCAGGCGGGTTTCACATCCTCGCTGACATTCGATCTTCCGCCGGTCTGGGCCTATTCGGATTCCGCCAACGGCAATCCGGTTGTCCTTATCACCGAGACGCGGGATCGGGTTCGCGCGCTGGTCGGTCTCGATATCCGGCCGAAATCCTTCCTCTATGTTGGTCGTTTCATTGACCCCAATGTGCTTGAGTTGCGCGAAGTGACCCAGCGTGCCGCAAGCGATTATGCGCTGGTGGAATCGGAGTTGACCGACCTGCAGCTCGAGCTGGCGGCGATCTTTGCCATCGTCACCTTGTTGTTGCTCATGATGGCGGTCGCGGTGGCATTTGCGTTCGCGAACCGTCTCACCCGACCGATTGCAAGCCTTGTGCATGCGGCCGAAATGGTGCGATCCGGCAATTTGGGTGTCCGCCTGTCGGAGGCTGCGCGTTCGGACGATGAGCTGGGCATGCTGACGCGCTCGTTCAATCGCATGACGCGCCAACTCGACGAGGGGCGGCGGGAACTGACGGAAGCCAACCGCCAACTCGAGGATCGGCGCCGCTTCACCGAAGCGGTTCTCGGCGGCGTATCGGCGGGTGTAATCGGGCTTGACCGGGCCGGGCGAGTCAGCCTGCCGAACCGCTCTGCCACCGCGCTCCTGGGCGTCAGTCTTGAGAATTTCATGGGGCGGCAACTCGGCGAAACCGTGCCGGAACTGGCGGCGTTGATCGAGCGCGCCATCCGGGATCCCGAACGGTTGGTCGAGGATGAAGTGGTTGTGGCCACGGGCCAAGGCAGCAAGACACTGCATATCAGGATCGCCGCGGAACACGATGCCCAGCAGGACGTGATCGGGTTTGTGGTCACGTTCGACGATGTGACGGAGCTTCTGTCCGCGCAGCGCAAGGCGGCGTGGGCTGATGTCGCGAGACGGATCGCACATGAGATCAAGAATCCGCTGACGCCCATCCAGCTGTCGGCGGAACGATTGAAACGTAAATATCTGGACGAGGTCACGAGCGACCCCGACACGTTTGCTCGATGCACCGACACCATTGTGCGTCAGGTGGGTGATATCGGACGCATGGTTGATGAGTTCTCGGCGTTCGCGCGTATGCCGAACCCGGTGATGAACCCGGTCAATCTGTCGTCGATCTGCCGGGAAGCCATATTCCTGCAGGACCAGGCGCATGCGGAGATCAAGTTCGAGACCGATCTGCCGGAGCAGCCGGTGCAAATGAATGGTGATTCCGGATTGTTGAGCCAAGCCTTCACCAACCTGCTGCAGAACGCGGTCGATGCGATCGTTGTTCGCGAGGATGCCGGTGCGGCGCCGGGTTGGGTGCGAATGGAATTGATCGAATCGGGGGACACCGCGTCGATAGTCGTCGAGGACAATGGTCGGGGTTTACCCAAGGAAGAACGAGACCGTCTGACGGAACCCTATGTCACGACCCGCACAAAGGGCACGGGGCTAGGTCTGGCAATCGTTTCACGTGTGGTCGAACAACATAATGGCACGCTGACGCTCGAAGACCGCGGTCCGGATGTTCCGGGTGCGCGGGTTGTGTTGACGGTGCCGACGAATCTCCCGCAATCCGCGGATATAGAAACCGAAGAACGGTCGGCAGGGGCGTAAGGCAGAAGTTCGCAAATGGCCGAAGACATTCTCATAGTCGATGATGAAGACGATATCCGTCTTTTGATCGCCGGGGTCCTTCAGGATGAGGGCTACGAGACTCGCGAGGCGGCGAATGCCGAGCAGGCGATCGATGAGATCGCCCTGCGTCGTCCCGGTCTGGTGATCCTGGATATTTGGCTCGAGGACAGTCGTTTCGATGGGATGGAATTGTTGCATCAGATCCGCCGGGAACATCCCAGCGTGCCGGTCGTGATGATCAGTGGTCACGGATCGGTCGAAACGGCGGTCCAGGCGATCAAGGTCGGCGCATATGACTATATCGAGAAGCCCTTCAAAACAGACCGGTTGATCACCATCGTTGCCCGCGCGATCGAGGCGGCGCGGCTGCGCCGGGAAAACCGGGAACTGCGTCTGCGCGCCGGTGCCTAGACAGAGCTGGTCGGCGACGCGGCGCCCATTGTGCAACTGCGCGGTGGCATCGAGAAGGTGGCGCCCACGGGGAGTCGGATTTTGATCTCGGGGCCGGCCGGGGCCGGCAAGGAAGTGGTGGCGCGCAAGCTGCACGCCCTGTCACGGCGCGCCGAGCAACCCTTCGTGGTGGTGAACTGCGCATCCATGGCACCGGAACGCATGGAGATCGAGCTGTTCGGTGTCGAGGCCGGCCGTGAAGACAATGAAGAGGGCCGGAAGATCGGCTTGTTCGAGCAGGCCCATACCGGAACGCTGTTGCTCGACGAGGTGGGCGATATGCCTGTCGAGACCCAGAGCAAGATCGTGCGTGTGCTCCAGGACCAGACATTCGAACGGGTGGGCGGCAGCCAGCGGATCAAGGTGGACGTTCGCGTTATGGCGACGACGAGCCGTGACCTGCAGGAAGAAATCGAGGTCGGCAAGTTCCGTGAGGATCTGTTCTATCGCCTGAACGTGGTGCCCATCGAAGTGCCCAATCTGACCGAGCGGCGCGAGGACATTCCCAAACTGGCCGAACATTTCATGCGCCGGGCCTCCGATCTCGGCGGGATGCAGCCCCGGCGTATCGGTCCGGATGCCATGACGGCGTTGCAGACCCACGACTGGCCCGGCAATGTGCGGCAACTTCGCAATGTTATCGAATGGCTGATGATCATGGCATCGAACGATCCGAACGAGCCCATTCGTGCGGACATGTTGCCGCCGGAAATCGTCGAAAAGTCGCCCCGCGTCCTGCAAAGCGCGTCGAACATCGAGTTTTTGACGCTGACCTTGCGCGATGCGCGCGAGGAGTTCGAGCGCCAGTATCTCGATGCACAGGTCACCCGGTTCGCTGGCAATATTTCGAAAACGGCGACCTTTGTAGGGATGGAGCGTTCGGCTTTGCATCGCAAACTGAAATCTCTTGGAGTAAAAGGACCGGCCGTTCGTAGCGCGGAGTAGGTCCTGGTCTGTCGGACGGCTTCGACGTCGCAGATCTGAATCCGGGGAATCCCAATGAAAGCGATTATTTGCGGAGGTGGTCAGGTTGGATCGAGCATCGCAGGCGAACTCGCCTCCGAGCGCGTCGACGTGACCGTGATCGACCAAAGCACGGAATTGATTCGGCGTATTCGGGATACGCTCGATGTCACGACAATGGTCGGCTTCGCGTCCCATCCGGATGTCCTGGAGGCCGCCGGAGCGCGTGACGCGGACATGATCGTCGCGGTCACATTCGCCGACGAGGTGAACATGATTGCGTGCCAGGTGGCGCATTCACTGTTCGAGGTCCCGATGAAGATCGCGCGGGTGCGCGCGCAGAGTTACCGCAATCCGATCTGGTCCGATCTGTTTTCGCGCGACCACATGCCGATCGATGTCATCATCTCGCCGGAAATAGAAGTGGCGCGCGCGATTGGCCGCCGGTTCACGGTGCCGGGTGCATTCGAGATGATCCCGCTGGCCAACAATCGTCTGCGCCTGATCGGCGTACGTTGCGAGGATGACTGCCCGATCCTGAACACCCCGCTGCGCCAGTTGACAACACTGTTCCCGGACATGCGCATCTCGATCATCGGAATCATCCGGGAGGGCAAGTCGATCGTCCCGACGGGCGATGATCATCTGGAAATCGGTGATGAGGTCTACATCGTCAGCGATGCAGAACATGTCGAGCGGGCCATGGCGGTATTCGGTCATAACGAGCCGGAAGCGCGCCGGGCTATCATTATCGGCGGCGGCAATATCGGCCAGAACCTGGCGGCCGATATCGAGGAACGTTTCCCCGGCCTGTCGGCCCGGATCATCGAGATCGACAAGGAACACGCCCAGCAGGCAGCCCAGGCATTGCCAAAGACCACCGTCATCCATGGTGACGCCCTGGATCCGGAAATCCTCGGAGAGGCCAATCTCAGCCGTGCAAGCACGGTCGTGGCCGTGACGAATGATGACGAGGTCAACATTCTAGCCTCTTTGCTGGCCAAGCGATACGGCGCGGAGCGCGCGGTGACCCTGGTCAACAGCAACACCTACAACCCGCTGCTGGCGCCGCTGGGCATCGATGTGGTGGTCAATCCCCGGGTTATCACCGTGTCCACGATCCTGCAGATCATTCGCCGGGGCCGCATTCGGTCAGTGCACTCGATCGGCGAGAATTTCGGCGAGGTGATCGAGGCCGATGCGCTGGAGACATCCAGCTTGGTCGGCAAAACGATCAAGGAAGCCAAGCTGCCGCCAGGTGTGATCGTGGCGGCGTTGCTGCGCGATGATCAGGTCTTGATGGCGGACAAGGACACCGTCATCAATGTTGGCGACCGGGTGATCCTGTTTGCCACCAAGGATGTGGTCCGCAAGATCGAGCGGATGTTTGCGGTGCGCCTGGAATTTTTCTAGACCGCAGGTTCCGTCCGAGAGGATTGGCCGCCGGTCCGGTGGTGCGACAGGAGAGTGGTGGATGCCGCGCATAGCTTATGTGAACGGCCGTTATCTGGATCACCGGCATGCCGCCGTTCATGTCGAAGATCGCGGTTATCAGTTCGCCGACGGGGTGTATGAAGTCATCAATCTGTATCGCAATCGACTGATCGACGAGGATGCACATCTCGACCGGTTGGACAGGTCGTTGCGGGAATTGCAGATGGATTGGCCGATGTCGCGGCAGGCGATGAAGGTCATCATGCGCGAACTTGTTCGCCAAAACAGGTATGCGACAGGGCTTGTCTATATCCAGGTGACCCGCGGGGTGGCGCCACGCGATCACAAGTTCCCAGAGGATGTGCGATCGGCCCTCGTGATGACCGTTCGCCCCATGCTGGAATTTCCCGCCGAGATGATCGAGGACGGCGTCAAGATCATCGTGATCGACGATATGCGCTGGAAACGGCCCGACATCAAGGCCATCGCTTTGCTGCCCAATGTGATGGGCAAGCAGATGGCGGCCGAGGAGGGGGCATTCGAGGCATGGATGCGCGATGCCGACGGGTTCATCACCGAGGGAACCTCGTCGAACGCCTGGATCGTCACCGCCGCTGGCACGCTGATCACGCATCCCGAAGGCCAAGATATCCTGCGCGGCATCACGCGGCAGGAAATTATCGCGCTGGCAGACGAACTGGGCATCCCGTTCGAGGAACGAAAATTCACGGCCGACGAGGCCTCCGCAGCGCGCGAGGTATTCATGAGCAATTCATCGCATTTTGTGACACCGGTGACCCGGATCGGAGATGTCACGATTGCGAACGGAAAACCGGGTTCCCTGAGCCTCGCGTTGCATGAACGCTACCTGCAATTCATGGAATCCGAGCCGTTTGCCGTGCCATAGCGTGCATCGGGCGAAATAAACTCAAGTTTGACTGGAATTACGTCGGCGGAAGCCTAACGTATATACCGCTGGCTGTCGGGCCAGCGTGTAACCGTGTTCCACAACCTTTACAGCGCTAACACAACCAACACAAAAACAAGAGCTGAGGTAATAAGATGACTGCAGAACGGTCACAGAATGTTCAGGACGTATTCCTGAACAACATTCGCAAAAACAAAACTCCGGTCACAATTTTTCTCGTCAATGGCGTGAAACTGCAGGGTGTCGTGACCTGGTTCGACAATTTTTGTGTCCTGCTGCGTCGTGATGCTCATTCGCAGCTCGTGTACAAACACGCGATCTCCACGGTGATGCCGTCGATGCCGGTTCAGCTTTTCGAGCCGGAAACCGACGACGCCGATTCAGAGGCCGAAGCGGCAGAGTAACTGCAGGTTTTGGGTAGCAACGGGTCCCACTCGGCCGGCGATACCAGCGCGGCGCCGACGCGAACGGTCGTACTACAGCCCGTTCTGCGAACCCGCGCCGATTCCCAGCCCCAGAGGAGCCCCGACACACAGCTCGATGAAACCGCCGGGCTGGCCGGCGCGATCGCCCTCGACGTGGTCAGCCGCCGTGCCGTGGCCCTCAACCGGCCACGGCCGGCAACCTTGTTCGGCGAGGGTGTCGTGGAGGAGGTTCGCGACCGCATTTCTGCCGAGGAGGCGGACCTGGTGATCGTCGGCGGTCCGCTGACCCCGGTACAGCAAAGGAACCTGGAGCGGGCCTGGAAGTGCAAGGTCATCGACCGGACCGGATTGATCCTCGAGATATTCGGCGCGCGTGCACGCACCCGGGAAGGCCAATTGCAGGTCGAGCTCGCCGCACTCAGCTATCAGAGAAGCCGGCTGGTCCGCTCATGGACCCATCTTGAGCGTCAACGCGGCGGGTTCGGGTTTGTCGGCGGCCCCGGTGAAAGCCAGATCGAGCTCGACCGTCGCCTGATCGACGACCGGATTGCGCGGCTGAAGCGCGAACTCGACCAGGTCCGGCGGACACGTGGCCTGCACCGGCGCGCGCGCGAGCGGGTGCCCTATCCGCTGATCGCACTGGTCGGGTACACGAATGCGGGCAAGTCGACCCTGTTCAACCGGGTCACAAAAGCCGATGTCTTCGCCGAAGACATGCTGTTTGCGACCCTGGATCCGACCATGCGCAGCCTCAAGCTTCCATCGGGCCGCGCGGCGATCATTTCCGACACGGTCGGGTTCATCTCGGACTTGCCGACTGACCTGGTGGCGGCGTTTCGCGCCACCCTAGAAGAGGTCATTGCTGCGAACATCATCGTTCACGTGCGCGACTGTGCCGACCCGGATAGCGAAGCCCAGCGCCGGGATGTCGAGGCCATTCTGTCGGGCCTGCTGGAAGACGCCGAACCCGATGCCGATACGGACGGCGAGGGGACGACGCTTGTTGATGTTCTCAACAAGATCGACCTGCTTGACGATGACGAACGCGCATTCGTCTTCGAACAGACGCGTCGCAACCGTGATGTCGTGGCCGTATCGGCACAGACCGGAGAGTGTTGCGACCACTTGCTGGACCGTTTCGATGGGATTCTGGCATCGAACGAATCCGTCGAGACGTTTGACGTCCCGCTCCACGATGGCGCTGCGATGGCGTGGCTCTATGACCGGGGTGAGGTCCTTGAGCGCAGCGACGACGGCATGCGTTGCCGGGTGACTGTCCGCATGGCGCCGCGCGATCTGGCGCGGTTCCGCAAGCGGCTGGGTTCTGACGAAAGGCCGACGTCCGAATGAGTGTCCAGAGCCCCGATCCGAACCGGGTGGTCGAACTGATCGCGGCGGCGGCGGCCGAGATCATTCTTCCCCGCTTTCGCGCGCTTGGGGATGGAGAAATCGACGAGAAGGATGGCGGCGAGCTGGTTACCGTGGCCGACCTCGAGACCGAAACCTGGCTGACCCGAGAGCTCACGAAACTGCAACCCGGCAGCACGGTCGTCGGTGAGGAGGCTGTGTTTGCGGACCGGTCGGTGTTCGAGCGGTTTAACGGCGACGCGCCGGTCTGGGTCATCGACCCGATTGACGGAACCTGGAATTTCGCGCATGGCCGGGAGATCTTTGCCGTCATTATCGGTTACGTGGTCAACGGGCAGGTTGCGGCCGGATGGATCTACGAACCGGTCTTGCGGAACGTCGTTGTCGGCGTGCGCGGTGACGGCGTGCAAATCAATGGCGAGAACGTCGAACTCGGCGGCAAAGGGCGTGACGACGGCTATGTCGGGACGGCGGCGCGACATTTGTTCGTGCGCGCCGAACAGGATTCAACGACGATCCGCGAGGTCTTCCGTCCCAATTGTGCCGGCCATGAGTATGTGCAGATCCTGTCGGGTGAGCGCGCCTTCTCAGCCTACACTAAGCTGATGCCCTGGGATCATGCTGCCGGTAGTTTCCTGGTGCGCGAGGCAGGCGGGTACAGCGCGTTGCTAGATCGCGGACACTATGATCTGGCGCGCCCGTCGGGTGAATTGCTGACGGCACGCAGCCGGGAAGTCTGGCAAGAGGTACATGCGGTGATTGCGAAAGGCGACCCCGCCTAGAACAAAGACAGGGAGGCAAAATGTCCGACAGTGTGAAGGTGGCGTTTATCGGTTTGGAGTTTAAGGGATTACCGACGATCCACCGTTAGGGTGCGGTCGTTTTCGCCTGCTGCCAGAGCGCTTCCAGATCGTCGAGGCTGACCTTGTCCATCTGCCGGCCGTCGGTGCGCAACGAACCCTCCACGTGTCGAAAGCGGTTCTCGAACTTGGCGTTGGTGCCGCGCAGGGCGAATTCCGGATCGATCTTCAGGTGCCGGGCGAGGTTGACGCAGGAGAACAGGAGATCGCCCATTTCGTCGGCCAGTTGGTCGGCACTCCCGCGGCCGTCGATTTCCGCCCGCAGCTCGCCCAACTCCTCCTCGATTTTTTCCAGAACGGGCCCGATCGAGGCCCAGTCGAAGCCACCGCGTGCGGCGCGTTTCTGGAGCTTCTCCGCACGGGTGAGGGAGGGCAGGGCAATCGGGACATCGTCGAGCAGGCTCGGTTCCTCGCCGCGGGTCTCGGATTTGCGGGCACGTTCCTCGGCCTTCTGGGATTCCCAAGCATCGCGCAAGGTGGCATCGGGGTCGTGATTCTCGACATCGAAGACATGCGGGTGGCGGCGGACGAGCTTGTCGGCGATGGCCCCCGCGACATCTTCGAAATCGAAGGATTTCTCCTCTTCGGCCATGCGGGCGTGGAACACGACCTGTAGCAGCAGATCACCCAACTCCTCGCGTAGGCCGTCTCGGTCGTCGCGCTCGATTGCGTCAGCGACCTCGTACGCCTCCTCGATCGTGTAGGGCGCGATCGATTTGAAATCCTGTTCGACGTCCCAGGGACAGCCATCCGTCGGGTGGCGCAGTTGCGCCATGATGTCGATAAGCCGATCGATGTTCCGTGCCTTCATGTCCGCCTCCAGCCGATCCGGGAAGCGGAACCTAGACCGCTTGGAGAGTCGAGGGAATGACCGGTTATTGCGCCAGGCGCAGGTTGGTCAGTTCGTTGCCGATTTCGTGGAAGACGTCCCGCAGTTCCTGTTCGACGGCGAGTTGAAATAGTGCGCCGGCGAGGTGGCGCAATCCCGGTAGAGATTCTGCGTCGTCTGGTTGTTGAGTCTGAAGGTGATCCCGAAAATGATAACTCCCTGGGCTTTCATCGCATTGCAGACGGTCATCATCCAGTTGTTGATTTCAGTCGTTGCCGCGCCGACGCTGGTGGTGCCCAGGCGTCCCTCGCTGACCCGACCATAGGCCGCGTGTAATCGGCATCGGGGTTGTTGGGCAGGCCGGTCGGCCAGTCGTAACACTGATTGACGCCGTCGGTGAGCATGATCGCCACCTTGTCCATCAGCGGGGTGTCATAGTCGACCGGCAGCTCGTTCGGCGGCGTTCACGACTGGCTGGGTTATGCCGTCGGGGTGATTGTAGTACTCCGCCTGGGTTGGGCGGTGTTCAATCCGCGCCAACTCGGCCTCAATAAGTTTTATCCCGTGTTCGATGGCATCAGCTGGTTAAAAGGACTGACGCATCCGGCTATCAGCAAATTGCTGGTCCTGACGATCGCCGTGTCGGTGATCCTCGCGACGCTGACCGGTCTGCTGACCTTGATGGATGGTGGAGAGGCCTATGAGGATATCCACGAGGGTGTCTCGGAGATCGTGATTTGGGCCGTCGTCCTGCATGGGTGAGTACCTGTATCTGATCAATTGGCCGCTGCCTCGGTTCAAGCTGTATCGGGACGTACCTGCGAAGAAAGGAGCCTAAACGGCAACAAGTAATAAGGCGCATAATAAATATTATGTAAAATCCGATATCTGCAGTTAAACCAAGAACTTAATTCTCTTATCTCCCGCCTTAATGCGCGGTTTCGTCGTTCGCCTGGGCCGCGGCGACCTGAGCTTTGACGCTCAACTCCCCCGTCACCCAGGAATCTAGGATCGGCTGCAATGCCTCCAACGGCTGATACCCGACGGCAAGCGCCGCCATGGTGTCGTCTTCGCGCAAAACCATCGTCGGGAACCCGGTCACACCTGACTGCTGACACCAGGTGAAGTCAGAGATGGTTTCCTGGCGCGCTTCGTCGGATTCGAAGGCCTCGGCGAACTGGTTGGCGTCGATCCCCTCCTTCATCGCGTAGTCGACGAAGGTTTCGACCTTCGTTGTGTCTGTATCTTCCAGGTAATAGCCCTTGTGGATCCGCTCGTAGAACGACAGCAGCGCCTCGGGTTTCATGCGCCTGACGACCACGGTCGCGCGGCAGGCCGGTTCGGTATCGAGGACAAAGCCTTCGCGGTCGAAAAACGCATAATTGAAGGGCTGTCCGGTCGCTTCCGCGACCTGTTCCCAATGGTGCTTGATCCGCGCCTTGTATTCATCGGTCATCGGATCGGTATCGAAGGCATGCAGGCCGCCGACAATCAAGCGCAGCGGCGCTTGGTCGCGATAATCGGCCTCGATATGCTGCAGAACCGGCGAAAACCCCCAGCACCAGGAACACATCGGGTCGCCGACGTAGATGATTTCCTTGTCCAATGCCTGTTCCATGTCTTGCGCCTTTCAGCCCGTGCGGCCCGGTGATCTCGAAAGCTCGTCACCAACCTAGTCCGCGCCTGGGTTCAAGGCGAACCCAATCCCGTCACATCACTCGGTAATCCGGATCACCATTCCGTCGTAGCCTGGCTCGACGCCCGCCGGCAGCCGGTCCGCCAACCTGGCATAATCCGTCCGGTGGCCCAGATGGGTCAAAATCGCCCGTTTCGGGCCGATCCGCGCGATCCAGTCCAGGGTCTGATCCACATGGCTGTGGGTCGGATGCGGCTTTTCGCCCAGGGCATCGACGATCCACACCGCGATGCCGTCGAGCAGCTCGAATGCCGTCTCCGGCAGGGTTTTGACGTCGGTCGAGTACGCAAACCGCCCGAAACGGAAGCCGAGTGACGGCATGCGCCCGTGTTCCTGGTCGAAGGGCTGGATTTCGATGTCGCCGATGGAAAACGGCCCGTCGATGACGTGCGGTGTCAGGCAGGGCCGCCAGAACTGCGGATTCCGGGTGCGATACGGCTCGAAAACATAGGCAAACCGCTCTTTCAGGATGTCGAGCGTGAACGCGTTCGAATAGGCGTCGATCGGCTCGCCTTTCTGGTAGTTCAGCGAGCGGATGTCGTCGATCCCGTTGACATGGTCTGCGTGGGCATGAGTAAACAGAATTGCGTCGATATTCCAGATGTTTGCATCGAGAAGCTGATTGCGCAGATCAGGCGAGGTGTCGACCAGGATACGGGTCGTGTCGGTCTCGACCAGGATCGACGGCCGCCGCCGGCGGTTGCGCGGGTCGTCGCGGTCGATATCGGCCCACCCGTCCGGGCCCACGAGCGGGGTTCCGCCGGAGCTGCCGCATCCCAGAACGGTGATTTTCACGACCCGGCGGGCCTTTCGGCGCGGGAAAACACGCGAAAGAAATTGTCGCATGTATGTTCCGCCAACGCCTTGAATTTCATGCCCCTTACATCGGCCAGCACCTCGGCCGTGTGGGCTAAGTAGGCGGGCTCGTTGCGCTTGCCGCGATTGGGGATCGGGGCAAGGAACGGCGCGTCGGACTCGACGAGCAGCCGGTCGGCGGGCACGTCGCGGGCGATATCGCGCAACTCTTCCGCGTTCTTGAAGGTCAGAATGCCGGAAAAGCTGATTTACAGGCCCAGTTCCAGCGCCGCCTCGGCCAGGCCGCGGCCGCTGGAAAAGCAGTGCATGACCCCGGTATAGGCGCCCTTGCCCATTTCGTCTCGCAGAATGTCGGCCGTGTCCTCGTCCGCTTCGCGCGCATGCACGATCAAGGGCAGCCCGGTCTCCCGCGCAGCGGCGATATGGGCCCGGAAGCTTGCCTGCTGGCGGTCGCGGGGGCTGCGATCGTAGTAATAGTCGAGACCGGACTCGCCGATCCCCACGACACGGGGGTGTGCGGCCATCTCGATCAGGCGGTCGGGGCTGTCCTGGCCCTCCTCGCTCGCATGATGGGGATGCACGCCAACACTACACCAGACATTGTCGAACCGCTCGGCCATGGCCCGGACACCGTCGAAACGGCTCAAATGGGTGGAGATCGACACCATCGTGCCGACCCGGGCCTCTCCGGCGCGCGCGACGATATCGTCGACCTCGTCAGCGAAATCCGGGAAATCCAGATGGCAGTGGCTGTCGACCAGCATCGGGTTAGCCTTCATCCACGTAGCGCGGAAACACGGGGCTGGGCTTGGGCAGCGTCTGTCCCGCAGTGAGCGCGTGACCGGAACCCAGATGGGCAAAACTGCGGGCGTCCCCCGGCACGGCGAGCTGATCGAGCATCGCTCCCGCCGACTGGGGCATCAGGGGCTGTACGAGGATGGCCAGATGCCGGATGGTCTCGGCCAGGGTGTACAGCACGGTCTCCATGCGCACCGGGTCGGTTTTCCGCAGCGTCCACGGGGCCTGGGCGTCGACATACCGGTTGGCGTCGCCGACGACCAGCCAGATGGCCTCCATGCCCCGGTGGAAGGCCTGCCGGGTGAATTCGCTGCGTACCTGGTCCAGCACGTCCCGCGCGGCCGCGAGCAGCTTTTCGTCGTCATCGGCGAGCGTGCCGGGCTCCGGCACCGCGCCATCGCAGTTCTTCGCGATCATGGATAGGGAGCGCTGGGCCAGGTTGCCCAGATCGTTGGCCAGATCGCCGTTGATCCGCGAAACCATGGTTTCGTGGCTGATATAACCGTCATTCCCGAACGGAACCTCGCGCAGCAGGTAGTAACGCACCGGATCGAGCCCGTACTGCGATACCAGATCCTCCGGCAACACCACATTGCCCAGGGATTTGGACATTTTCTCCCCGCGGTTGAGCAGCCAGCCATGGGCATAGACCCGTTTGGGCAGCGGCAGTCCGGCCGCCATCAGGAAGGCCGGCCAGTAGACCGCGTGGAAGCGCACGATATCCTTCCCCACCATATGAAGGTCGGCCGGCCAGTACTTTGAATAGTCGGGATTTTTTTCGTCCGGATAGCCCACGGCCGTCAGATAGTTGGTGAGCGCATCCAGCCACACATACATGATGTGATCTGGGTCGTCGGGAACCGGCACGCCCCATTTGAAACTGGTGCGGCTGATCGACAGGTCCTTGAGACCGCCCTCGACGAAGCTGACCACCTCGTTCCGACGGGTTTCCGGGCCGATGAAGTCGGGATTCGCAGCGTAGAAGTCGAGCAGCGGCTGCTGCCATTCCGACAGATTGAAAAAGTAGCTGGGCTCCTCCACCCACTCCACTTCCGCGCCCGTCGGCGCGACCTTCTGGCCGTCCTCGTTCTCCTCGAGCTCGGATTCGGCATAGAACGCTTCGTCACGGACCGCATACCAGCCGGCATAGGACCCCAGATAGATGTGCCCGTTGTCCTTGATCGCCTTCCAGATGGCCAGAGATGCGCGGATATGCCGGTCTTCGGTGGTCCGGATGAAGTCGTCATTCGAATAGTTCATCTCGCCCGCCAGACGGCGGAAGTTCTGGCTCACCTCATCGGTAAACGCCTGCGGGTCCACGCCCGCGGCCTGCGCGGATTTCTCGACCTTCTGGCCGTGTTCGTCCGTCCCGGTCACAAAATGCACATCATGCCCGTCGAGGCGCTGGAACCGGGCCAGCACATCGCAGGCCAGCGTCGTGTAGGCGTGGCCGATATGGGGCCGATCGTTCACATAGTAGATCGGCGTCGTCAGATAGTACGGGCTGTCTGCCACTGGGTGGTTCTTTCGCGTCCAGGGTTAATTAGCTTGTAAAATCAATCATCTACGGGCGAATCGAGCCTGCTCTGGGCTTTCCGTTTCTCCGCCTCTTTCCAGCCGAACCAGACCGCGGCCAGCAAGGGCCACATGATGATGAGAAGCCAGTCGAAGACCGCCGGCGGCAGGACCGCAAGCCCCCGCGGCTCCAGAAAGAAGTGGTCGACCATCCCGATGATGATAGCTGCCCACATCAGATAGGTGAGTGGCGTCAGATATCGCAGGAGCAATGCCTTCATTTCGGGTCACCTGGTTCCTTGCGTCACGTTTTCTGGGCGGCGGTCGACAGTTCGAAAAACGTATTCAAAACAACCTGTTTCCTGTCGAGATTCACGCTGTCGGCGCGGCTGGTCAGTTCGCTGATGTTCTCCCACGCTTTCAACCAGGTCTCAAGCCCGCCGCGTGCCGCTGCGGTTGCGTTCTGACCGGATGTGGCATCGTTGCGAATGCGGCGCAACAGGCACCAATTCAAAATCTCGAAGAATGTGCGGTATCCCGCCTCTCCCGCGGCTCCGGCGAACTTGTCGGACGTAGCGTGCAGGCGCTCGGTATCGACATTCGGCAGGGTTTCGACCAGTTGGGTCAGCTCCTGATAGAGCTCGAGCCCTCCGGCCTGGGCCAGATCAATCGCCCGGCCAGGCGATCCGCCCGAGATATCGGCGATGATGGCCATTTCGTCTGCCGTCAGTTCGCTTTCCATCTGCTGGCTCAGCACCTGCGAGACTTCGACCTGTGACAACGGCTGCAGGGCCATGGCCCGGCAGCGCGACCGGATCGTCGGCAACAGGCGCGAGGGCGCGTGGGCCATTAGCAGGATAAGCGTGCGCGGCGGCGGCTCTTCCAGGACCTTGAGCAAGGCATTCTGGGCGTTAGTGTTCATCTCGTCGGCCGCATCGACGATCATGCAGCGCCATTCGCTGATGGCCGCGGTGTGGTGGAGAAACGAGCTCGCGTCACGGATATCCTCGACCGAAATCTCCGTCCGGAACCGGTAGGGCGAGCGTTTGGTCATGCTGCGCCGGATCAAACGGCAATCGGGGTGGCCGCCGGCGATCACGCGGCGGACCTCCGGGTGATCCGGGTCGGTCTCGATATCGTCTGCACCGGTCTGGGCGCCGGATTCTGCCAGCGCCAGCCGTGCCAGCCGCCAGGCCAATGTCGCCTTGCCGATCCCGGCTGGGCCGGAAATCAGCCAGGCGTGGGGCATGCGACCGCTCTGCCAGGCTTGCGCAAAGGTCTGCCGCGCCTCCGGGTGACCCACGAGCGGGGTCAACTCGTGGCGCGGCCGCTCAATCCGTTCGATCAACTCGTCACTCATCGCCGTCCGCCATGTCGTCCGCGAACTTGCGTGTGACGGCCGACCAGACCGCGCCCGCGACCCCGTCTAGGCTGTCGTCGGCATCGATGACCGCATAGCGCGCGGGCGCCGCGGCTGCGATTTCGAGGAACCCCGCACGCAGCCGGTCGTGAAACTCATGCCCCATGCGCTCGAACCGGTCCTCGGCGCTTTTCGTGTTGGTGTTGCGGGCGTGCGCACGCCCCAGGCCGACGGAGATGGGCATATCGAGGATCAGGGTGAGATCCGGATCGTCGTCGCCAACCACCGCGGCGTGCAACTGGGCGATAAATTCGCGCGACACACCGTGGCCATAGCCTTGATATGCGAGTGTGGAGTCCGCAAACCGGTCACACAGGACCCAGGCCCCCGCATCGAGTGCGGGCCGTATGGTCTGGTTGAGGTGTTCGCGCCGGGCCGCATAGAGCAACAGGACTTCGCTGATCGGGTCCCATTTGTCGGTCGCCCCTGAGACCAGCAGTGCGCGAATGGAATCCGCGCCCGGTGCACCGCCCGGTTCACGCGTCGTGACCACGTTGTGCCCCCGTTCCCGCAGCCGTTCGGTCAGGCGCGTGATCTGGGTGGTCTTGCCAGCCCCTTCCCCACCTTCGAACGTGATGAATTTGCCGTGCGGCTGTGTCGAATTCATACCGGCAGATGTCACACGCGCTGCCGGTCCCGTCAACTGCCCGTGGAGGAGCCGAAGATGATGAAGTTGATGGCGCTCTTGATGCGTTCGAAAAAGTCGAGTTGCCCCACATTCTGCGCGGTTTTCAGCGGTCGCACGATGGTGTCCATATCCGGTGCCGAGACCTCGAGGCGTGCCACTTCGACACCCGCGCTGATCGGCGCAGGGATCGGACTGTCATAGATCACCTTGACCCGCATGCCGCGCCGCCCCGATTTCGGGATGGTCACCGTCAGCGCATCCTCAAGCATCAGCGGAACCGTCGCGGCATCGCCCAGCCAGACCTTGGCCTGTTCGACGGTCTCGCCGGAGGTGAACAGCGGATAGTTGTTGAACGTCCGGAACCCCCAGTTGATCAGCCGTTCGGATTCCGAACTGCGTTCACGCACGCTGTTCAGGCCGTTGATCACCATGATCAGTCGCCGCTCGCCGCGTACAGCCGACGCCGCCAGGCCGAAACCGGATGCCTGGGTGTGCCCCGTCTTCAGACCATCGGCCCCAACCGCCTTGTAGAGCAGCGGGTTGCGGTTGCCCTGGGTTATCGGTTTTCCCTCCAGGCTCTTGCCGTAGGTGAACTCGCGTTCAGAGTAGTAGCCGTAGAATTCCGGATATTCACGGATGAGGAACATGGCCAGCAGCGCCAAGTCGCGCGCCGATGTGACGTGCTCGGGGTCGGGCCAGCACGTCGCGTTTCGAAATTCGCTCTGCGTGAGCCCGATCTCGCGCGCGCGCTCTGTCATGAGGTCGGCAAAGGCTTCTTCACTTCCCGCGAGCCCCTCGGCCAGGACGATGGACGCATCGTTGCCCGACTGCACGATCATGCCGCGCAGCAAATCCTCGATCGTGACCTCGTCATTGACGTGCACGAACATCTTGGATCCGCCCATGCGCCAGGCCTTCTCGGACACACGAAATGTGCTGTCGAGTTGCAGGCGACCGGCGCGAAGTTCTTCGAAGATCATGATCGACGTCATGATCTTGCTCATGGACGCCGGGAACATCGGGGAATCGGAGTCCTTTTCGAACAGGACCGCACCCGTTTCGAAATCCATCAGGATCGCCTGCTTGGCCGTCGTTTTAAACGTCGGCGGTGCGGCCTGTGCGGGTGTGACGAGCTCGGCGGCAAGCGCGATGACGGCGAAGAGACGGAACCAGTAGGCAATGCGGGTCATGGCTGCGGAACCGGTCTTGGGGAAATGTAGCGTTTCACTATAGCGACGAATGGGACGGAAGGATGTCGCTGCGGACATGGCCTATTCGACCACGAGCTGGGCTTCCGAAACCCCCGCGTCCACAACTTGGTTCAGGGTTACGTCGGCAATCTTGACATTGTCGAGGGGACCGATGCGGACCCGATAGATTTCGCTTCCGGCCGCGGCGAACCGACTGATCTGGGTCGGCCCCATGGTGTAGAGTCGGTCGCGCATGCGCAGTGCGTTCTCAAGGTTCGAGAACGCGCCGGCCTGAACGTAGATCCCGGTCGGGGATACGGGCAGCACGTCCACCTCTTTCGTGAGAACAGGCGCGCGCGCGGGCGGCAAGGATTCGGTGCGAGCCTCGCGGGACGGTTTCGGCGGTTCGGTCTGGGCCGGGGGATTTCCGGCCGGCGATCCGCTTGCCGGTAACGGTTGGGACACGACGGCCTCACGCGGGGATGCGGCGACCTGGACCTGGCGCTCACCGTTCAGGGCCGCGACCTTCAGCTGGCGGCTTTCGTCGACCATGATGTTGACACGCACCTTGGCCGTGCCGTTGCGTTCGAATCCCAGAAGCTGGGCACCGCGGCGCGAGACATCGATGATCCGTCCGCGCGCGAAAGGACCCCGGTCGTTAATGCGCAGGACGATCGAACGGCCGTTCTCCAGGTTGGTCACCCGCACTGCGCTGGGCATCGGCAGGGTGCGATGTGCGGCCGTGAGGTCGTTCTGGTTGTAGATCTCGCCGTTCGCGGTTTTCTTCCCGTGGAAGTTCGGGCCGTACCAGGAGGCGATTCCCGTTTCGGTGTATTCGTAATTCTCCGCCGGGTAGTACCACTGGCCCTTGATCTGATAGGGCGAGCCGACCTTGTAGCGGCCGATCGGGCCGGAGCTCTCGCCGCCATCCTTGAGCTGTTTTGCAGTGTGGACCAGGAACTCGGTCTCGGCGCAGGCCGCGAGACCGAAGCAGCAAACCAAGACCAGCACAAGCGGCCGCAACCGGCGGCGAAGCGGGCGATTTTCCTGCGTATCCAAGGACATCGCGGTCATCACGCTTTTTTTACCTTACCGGCCCGCGATTCGGTCGGACAGTTGTCCCACGGCCATGGCGAAATAGTGGGACCGGTTCCAGCGCAGGATGGCCCGGTAATTGTCGTAGACGATATAGGCGGGCCCTGCCTCGCCGCCTGGCAGAATCACCGAAGCCCGAATGTCGCGGGTCGGCAGGTCCGACCCGTCGTCGCGCCTTATCCCGAGGGCCTGCCATTCACTGATCGGCTTGATGATGTCGAGCGATGCCTGTTCGGCGTCGAACCCGGCGGGCAGACGGACCTTGCGGCCCCAGGTGATGTCGTCGCGCCAGCCCACCCCTTTCAGATAGTTGGCCGCGGATGCGAACACGTCCGACTGGGTGTTCCAGATATCCTTGGCGCCGTCACCGTCATAATCGTGGGCGAAACTCAAGAAGCTCGACGGCATGAACTGGCTCTGGCCCATGGCGCCGGCCCAACTGCCCTTCATCTCCGACGGTTCGATATGCCCCTGTTCGATGATCCGCAGGGCGTTAAACAGCTCGCCGCGGAAATACTTGCTGCGCCGGCCGTCGTAGGCCAGCGTCGCCAGGGCATTGATGACCGGGAAGCCGCCGGTGAACTGGCCGAAATTGGTTTCGATTCCCCAGAGCGCTACGATGAAGCGTGGCTGCACGCCGAACTCCGCGCCCACCTTCTCAAGCAGGTCGCGGTGCTGCGCCAGGCGGGCGCGGCCGTTCTTGATGCGGGTCTGGCTGACGATACGCTTCTGGTACTGGGCGAAGGTGATGGTGGATTCGGGCTGCTTGCGGTCCAGCTCGATGATGCGCGGGATCGGCTTCACATCGACCAGGCTGCGATAGAGGGTCGTGTCGCTGATCCCCTTGGTGCGGGCTTCAACACGCAATGCGTCCAGCCATTTGAGAAACGCGTCGTCGGTTTCGGCCTGTACGGTGCTGGCGCCCAGGACCAGCGGAACCGCGATCATCCAGCGCAAGACGGTTCGAATCATTCCCATGACGCCTCAGTGTTCTACGGTCCACGAGGCGTGCCACACTGGCTTCGCGTCGTGCAATCACGATTGTGCGACAGATTGCGGCAAAGATGCGGTTGTTTCGGGTGACCGGCGCGGGCTGTCCCGCTATGAAGGCCTCTCGATCTGGAGGGAGTCATGAAACTCGGGTTTTTCACGCAACCGGTGCATCCGATTACGCGCGACTATCGCGAGGTCCTGCGCGAGGACCAGGACGGGATAATCCTGGCCGACGAGCTGGGCTATTCGGAAGCCTTTGTTGGCGAGCACATGACCGACCTCGCGGAGCCGATCACGAGCTGCCTTGTCTTCCTGGCGACGCTGATCGACCGCACGAAGCAGATCAAGCTGGGGACTGGCGTCATCAACATGCCGAGCTACCACCCGGTTCATGTGGCCGCCCAGGTTGCGATGATGGACCACTTGCTCGACGGACGTTTCCTGTTCGGCATCGGCCCCGGCGGGCTTCCCTCGGACATTGAGGTGTTCGGCAATCTCGATCTCGAAAAGAACGAGAAGATGGTCGAGGCGATCGACCAGGTGCTGGCGATCTGGGATGGGGAGGCCCCTTATAATCTCGAGGGCAAGTTCTTCAAGACCTCGACGGAGCGAACATTCTATCCGGAGATCGGCCAAGGCATGGTCCCCAAGCCTTTACAGAAACCTCATCCCCCGATCGTCTTTACCGCGCTTGCACCCTACTCCAAGGGCATCACCGCGGCGGCCGAACGAGGTTGGCGCGGCATCTCGTCGAACTATGTCCAGGCCCACTGGGTCGCGACCCATCTGCCTAAATTCGTCGAGGGTCAACGCAATGCCGGTCTACCGGAAGATCCTTCGCAATGGTCGATTGCGAAGAGCATCTTCGTCGCCGATAACGCCGATACGGCGATCAAGTATGCCCGCGACGAAAGCGGGCCTTACGGCTTCTACTTCACCAACATTCAGAAGAAGCTGCTGAAGGGACGCGGCGCGATGGGGCTCGGGCTTTTCAAGGTATATCCCGATCAGCCGGACGAAGACGTCTCGGTGCACCAGTCGCTCGAAACACAGGTCATTGCCGGCGGGGTCGAAGACGTGGTCGAGCAGATTCTTGAATTGCGTCAAATCATCGGACCGTTCGGCCAACTGATGTATACAGGCCACGACTGGGCGGACATTCCCCTCTCCCGTCGTTCGATGGAGCTCATGGCGCACGAAGTGATGCCGCGGGTCAACAAGGCGCTTGGTGAAAGCGCGGACTAACAAGGAGCGTTTGAAATGCCCCGCTACGATGGTCCCGTGGTCGATTCCCACCACCACATTCTGTGGGATCTTGAGAACAACTATCCCTGGATGAACCGGCCGATGCGACCGATGATTTTCGGCGACGACTGGTCGGCCATGAAGCAGGAGTATCTCGTCACCGATCTGAAGACCGATTTCGCGCCGCACGACGTCGTGAAGTCGGTGCATGTGCAGGCCAATTTCGATATTTCCCGGCCGGTCGATGAAACCGCCGGGTTACAGGCGATGGCCGATGAGCACGACTACCCCCACGGGATCGTCGCCTATACCGATCTAACGGACCCCAACCTGGAAAGCGTGCTCGACGCGCACCTCGCCCATGCGAACACCCGCGGCATCCGACAGCAGGTCTATTGGCATCCGAGCAATGAATATTGGCGCCATGTGGACCGCGCGGACTTTTGTCTCTCGACGAGTTTCCGGCGCGGACTGGCGGTTCTGTCAGACAAGGGGCTGACCTTCGACTTCCAGGGCTTCGCGTCCCAGTTCGGCGATTTGGCGATGCTTGCGAAGGAGAACGCGAACCTGAAAATCTGTCTGGTCCATGCCGGCATGCTGACGGGAACCGACGATTCCACCGTCGAGGAGTGGCGCGAGGCGCTGAAGGTTCTGCTGCCGTATGAGAACGTGTTCATCAAGGTGTCCGGCCTCAACACCTTCACGCGCACGCTGGACGATACGATGATGAGCATCGCGTCGAACACCGCGCTCGATATGTTCGGCACCGACCGCTGCTTCTTCGGCAGCAACTATCCGGTGGAACGCATGTGGACCAATTTCGGCCACTATATTTCGGCCCAGAAGAACGCGCTCGATGCGCGCTCTGACGCCGAGAACGAGAAGTTCTTTCACGACACGGCCTGTGGATTTTACGGGATCTGATCGCACGAAAGTGTCTCCCGGCGTGGGGCGAATTCACGTAATCTGTGTGTGAATTACCCCAGGGAGCCATGGGCCATGATCTTTCGTCAGCTCTTCGACAGCGAGTCCAGCACCTACACCTATTTGCTGGCGAGCCGGCGCGGCGGCGAAGCGCTGATCATCGACCCGGTGCTGGAGAAGGTAGATCGTTATCTCCAGCTTCTCGATGAGCTCGACCTGAAGCTGGTCAAAGCCGTCGACACCCATGTGCATGCCGATCACATCACCGGGCTGGGGGCGCTGCGCGATCGCACCCGCTGTATCACGGTGATGGGAGAAGCGAGCGGTGTTGATGTGGTCTCCATGCGCGTGGCGGAAGGCGACACGATCGATGTGGAGGGGCTCAGCCTCGATGTGGTCTATACGCCGGGCCACACGGATGATTCCTATAGCTTCCGCATGGATGACCGGGTCTTCACAGGCGACACGCTGCTGATCCGGGGAACCGGGCGGACCGATTTCCAGCACGGCGATGCGCGCGCCCAATATGATTCGATCTTCAACAAGCTTCTGAAGATGCCCGACGACACACTGGTCTATCCGGCCCATGACTATAAGGGCGATATGGTGAGCACCATCGCGGAAGAGCGCGCCTACAATCCGCGCCTGCAGGTTTCCTCCGAAGCTGAGTATGTGGGGATCATGGAGAACCTGAACCTCGCCAATCCCAAGATGATGGACGTGGCCGTGCCGGCGAACCTGAAGATCGGCTTGAAGCAGGACGATCTGGAACGGATGGGCATGTCGCTCAACTGCGGAGACGGGATCGCCCGGGTCGACGATCCGAGTATCATCCTCGTCGATCTGCGCGACGAACAGGAGCGCGAGAAGAACGGAGTCATCCCCGGCTCGGTCCACGCCCCCTACCCCGATCTCGACGAAAATGTGCACCCCGGCGGCATGCTGTTCGAGCTGGCGCGGTCTTCGGGCAAACGGGTGGTGTTCTACTGTGCCTATGGTGAGCGTTCAGCAATGGCGGTCGAGGCGGCGCTCGATGGCGGCATCGAGAATCCGTGCCACCTCGCCGGCGGGATTGATGCCTGGAAGGAAGCCGGCGGGCTCCTGGCTTAGGCCCGTTTCCGGCTCTCAAAGACGAGCGCGTCCTTTCCGGCGACGTCCTGTTCGCCGGTCGGGTTGAAGTCGCATTTCTCTAGCACATGGATGGACGGTGTGTTTTCCCGCTCTACGGCGGCGATTAGCCGGTGGAGCCCGATGCCGTCGAAGGCCGTGCAACGCAGGCCCGTCCCGCCTCGGTCGCATAACCCCGCCCCCAACGGTCTCGGCGCAGCCGTTAGGCGAGATCGATCCCGGGCATGCCGTGGCCGAATTGGGCCAGACCACACATGCCGATCAGATCACCGGTCGATCGCTCTACGACCGCCCAGATCGCTTATTCGAGACGTTCCTGGCGGTTGTTGTTGGTGACGATGAAATCTTCCGTCGTCTTGCGCAAGGTGTGCGGGCCGTTGAGGCTGAACCGCATGACGTCGGGATCGCCGAAGAAGGCGAAGGCGGGTTTCATGTCGGCCCTTGTTAACGGCCGCAGCGCGAGCCTGTCGGTGATCAGCGGTTGCATTGCCCGTTCCCATACGCCTTCATGCCAGTAAGTGTAAGAGAGGATCGGTGATTTGGGACGGGTCGAAGGAAAAACCGCGCTGGTTACCGGCGGCGCATCGGGGATCGGCCGGGCATCGGCCATCATGCTCGCGCGTGAAGGCGCGCGGGTGGCTGTCTCGGATATCGATCTGGACGGCGCGCGCGCTGTGGCCGACGCCATTGGCGACGGTGCCGTTGCCATCGATCATGATGTGACGAAGGAAGACGCCTGGACCATGGCGTTGAACACGGTCACGGCGGCGTTCGGCGGCCTGCACATTCTCGTTAACAGCGCCGGCACCGCGATCAACGGCACGGTCGAGGACACCTCGCTGGAAGACTGGCGCGCCCTTCACGCGCTCGATCTCGACAGCGTCTTCCTTGGCTGCAAGCACGCCATTCGCCACATTGCCGGCTCCGGCGGCGGCTCGATCGTCAATATCTCCTCGATCTCGGGCATCATCGCCGGCCACAATCTCGCGGCCTACAATTCCGCCAAGGCAGGCGTGCGCCACCTGACCAAGTCGGTGGCACTCCACTGCGCGCGCGAGGCCAACCAGGTGCGGTGCAACTCGGTCCATCCCGCCTTCGTGGACACCCCCATCCTGGATACGATCCTGAAGCGTGGTACCCGCGAGGAAGGCCTAGACCGGCTGGCGCGTCAGATACCCCTGGGCCTCGTCGGAGAACCCTATGATGTGGCCTATGCGGTGGTCTATCTGGCGTCCGACGAATCCCGCTTCATGACCGGGTCCGAACTCATCCTGGATGGTGGCATCTCGGCCATGTAGCCGCGCTTGCCCCCGCTCCGGCTGCCCGACACAATGGGTGCAAATGCGAAAACAAACGGGGGGATGACATGACCAAGGAACATCGACTGACATCGGCGCCGGAAAATCTGCGCTGGGGTGCCTTTTCGGCGGAATTCGAGGCCGTCCTTGAGGTCGATCCCGGCGACCGGGTGTCCATCGAGACGATTTCCGGCGGCCCGGACCAGATCCCGCCCGAGTTGCGAGACAACCTCCTTCCCGACCATGCGAATTTCATCGCCAACTACAAGCCGATCCTGCCGGGCCACATCATGACTGGACCGGTCGCGGTGCGCGGTGCCGAGCCGGGCGATGTGCTGGAAGTCCGGATCCTCGATGTCGAGCTGCGTCAGGACTGGGCCTGGAACATGATCGCGCCGCTCAAGGGTTCCCTGCCCGAGGATTTTCCCAACAAACGTCTGCTCAACATCCCCCTCGACCGGGATGCCATGGTCGCGGAGCTACCCTGGGGTGTCGAGCTGGCGTGCAACCCCTTCTTCGGCGTCATGGGCGTGGCGCCGCCGGCCGAATGGGGAACCATCACCTCGATCGTCCCGCAACCCCATGGCGGGAACCTGGATATCAAGCAGCTCGGCGCCGGGGCGACGCTCTACCTGCCCGTCTATGTGCCGGGCGCGAACTTCCAGACCGGCGACGGCCACGCCCTTCAGGGTGATGGGGAAAGCTGCCTGTCGGCCGCCGAGACGGCGCTCATCGGGACCTTCGAATTCCACGTTCGCAAGGACCTGTCCTACAAGATGCCGCGGGCCGAGACCGAGACACACTACATCACCATCGGCTTCGACCAGGACCTGGATGATGCCGCGAAGCAGGCCCTGCGCGACATGATCGTGCTAATCCAGGAGCGCACGAACCTTTCGGCCGAAGACGCCTACTCCCTGTGCAGCCTGGCTGCCGATGTCTGCGTGTCACAGCTGGTCAACGTCAACAAGGGGTGTCACGTGATGCTGGCAAAGGCCGACCTGCATGGCGCCGAGGCCGCGGCGGGGAAGCGGCTCTAGCCGGCGGACGCCAGTGCAATTTGTCGAAAAGGATGGTGTTCGCGCTCCGGCTCTCGGGCTCGGGACCTTCCCGATGCGGGGTGAGGATTGCGTTAATGCGGTCCTGTGGGCTCTTGAGGCAGGTTATCGCCACATCGATACGGCGCAGCTCTATGANAATGAAGCGGAGGTCGGCCGCGCNCTTGCCGTNAGCGATGTGCCGCGCGACGAACTGTTCCTGACCACCAAATGCGGTGTGTTCGACGCNACGCCCGAAGCGGTGCTTGCAGAGCTGAACGACAGCCTTGAGAAACTGGGAACCGGATATGTCGACCTCTGGATGTTTCACTGGCCCAGTCGCGACGTGCCGCTGGACGAGACGCTTGGAGCGCTCGCCGATGCCCGCACGGCGGGCAAGGTCCGGGTCATCGGTGTCGGGAACTTCACGATCCCCCTTATTCATGCGGCCGTTGAAACCCATGGGGCTTCCCTGTTCACCAACCAGTTCGAGAACCATCCGATGCTGCGCCAACCTGGTGTCGAGGCGGCAACGCATGGGTTTGGTGTCAGCGTGACGGCGCATTCGCCGCTGGGCCGCGGCAAGGTACCGGGAAACGCGGTGCTCGAACGGATCGGCGCGAAGTACGGCAAGTCCGCCGTGCAGGTCGCGATCCGTTGGCAACTGGATAAGCCCGACACACTGTTGGTGCCCAAGTCGACGCGCCAGGAGGGAATCGTCGAGAACCTGGATGTTTTCGATTTTACGCTCGACGATGCGGACCGGGCTGCTATCGAGACGCTGCCAAACGGTCTCAGGGGTTCGGACCCGTCTTTCGGGCCGGCCTGGGATCCGATCTGAGGAGGATCGAACATGACCGACCGACTGAAGGGCAAGGTGGCGCTGGTCACCGGTGCAGGATCAATCGGGCCCGGCTGGGGCAATGGCAAGGCCGCGGCTGTCCTGTTCGCACGCGAGGGGGCGAAGGTCCTGTGCGCCGACATCAATGGTGATGCCGCGCAGGAGACCGCTGATATCATCCAGGACGAAGGCGGTGTCGCGGATGTCTTCACCGCGGACGTCACGGACGCCGTTCAGGTCCGCGACATGGTGGCCGCGTGCCACGATGCCTGGGGTCGGATCGATGTGCTGCACAACAATGTGGGGATCGTCGCGCCGGGGGGTGCCGGGGAGCAATCTGAAGAGGATTGGGACAAGGTCGTCGCCACCAATCTCACTTCTATGTTCCTGACCTGCAAGCAGGTGATCCCGATCATGCAGGATCAGAACGGTGGCTCGATCATCAACCTCTCGTCGATCTCGAGCCTGCGCTACATGGGGATCAACTATGTCGCCTATCCGACGACCAAGGCGGCCATCAACCAGTTCACCAAGGTGACGGCCGGCCAATATGGCTCCTGGAACATCCGGGTGAATGCGATCCTGCCGGGCTTCAACCGCACCCCGATGGTCGATAACGCTGTGGTCGAGATGGTCCAGAAGGGCACGGATCCGGACATGACGCTGGACAAGTATTACGCCTGGCGCGAGGAAAAGATTCCCCTGCGCCGCTGGGGCGATGCCTGGGATATTGCCAACGCCGCGGTCTTCCTGGCATCGGACGAATCTTCCTACGTCACCGGACTTGAGCTTGTCGTCGATGGCGGCGCAACGTTGATGTTGGACTAACCGACCCGCCCCTCAGTCCTCGTAGTCCGTCAGTTCGTCCAGCGCCGGCTTCACCTCTTCCATGAACAGCTTGAGGTCGGCTATGACGCTCGCCTTGGGTTGCTGGGCGTAGTGATAGATCAGGATCACATACTCGGCCGGCAGGTGTTTCCATTGTTCGACGAAATGGTCGCGCACTTCGTTGGCCGAGCCGGGCACGAACAGGCCGGTCTCGATCATCGGGTCAACCAAGTCTTCGAGCGGCGTGTCCGGGTTGACGGAAATCTTCTCGCGAAATGCCAGTGGCAGGAAGTTCTCGTAGAAATGCTTGAAGATCATGCCGTCATAATCGGCCAAGGCCTGGCGGGCGTCGGCCATGGTATCGGCGATGCGCGGCATACGGACGATCGCCTGGTTCTGGCCGAGCGCGAATTCATGACCCGCCGCGCGTGCGGCCTCGATATAGGCCGGCCCGTAGTTCGCGACCTTGTCCATGTGTGAGAAGTAGGCCGGGATGAAACCGTGTTTGCCGGCATACTCGACGGTCTCCTGACTGGCATTGGATGCCACGAAGACCGGTGGATGGGGGTTAGTATAGGGCGCAGGCACGACCGAGACCCGCCGGACCTCGCCGTCGGAGCCGATCTCGCCATGGGCGCCCAGTTTCCCCGTCCACGGCGCCATGAACCAGTTCTGCAGCCCGGTCTCGTGGGGATAGGGAATCTGCCAGCGCTCGGAATTGTGCTCGATGCTTTCCTCGGTCCAGGCCTTAAGCACTATCTCCACGGCTTCTTCGAATATTTCGCGGTTCAGACGGTCCCCGTCGCTACCGTCTGACAGGGTTGCACGGGCGCCGGTGTGCTGGCCGAAGACATCGGTCCAGCGTGACTGGAAACCGCGCGAGAAGCCGACGAAACACCGCCCCTCGGTCAGATGATCGAGCATCGCGGTTTCCTCTGCGACGCGAACCGGATTGTGGGTGGTCATCACATAGCCGAGCTGGCCGACGCGGATATCCTTTGTGCGTGCGCCCCAGAACGCGTTCATCACGCCGGGGCTTGGGCTGACCTCATAGCCTTCCGAATGGAAGTGATGTTCGATGGCGGTCACGCCCCACAGGCCGAGACGGTCGGCTTCCTCGACGATCTCGCACCAGCCCCGCAGGGTCTGCTGGAACAACTCGGCGTTGCGGCCAATGGGTCGCATCTCCATGCGTTCGGCTTCGGAGGCCGCCGGGATCACCGGGTACATCTGGACGATAACCTTAACCAACCTGAATGCCTCGAACCTTGCGTGAAATCCCACGATTTATGGCCGAGCCGCCCGGTATTGTCACGCCGCCATGGCGGTATTCAATTTTGCTTCACGAGTTTGCACACGTTTGGAAATTACAAGACCTTACGAGCGTGACATGAGCACACGTGTAATTGGATATCAGAACAACGAGTGGCGACGGGAAATCGTGCTCGAGGCGACCCTCGATGGGGACCCCATCACGATATCCAATATCGCCCTATCCGGGCTTGGCGCAACCGGCGCGAAGAAGGTCACTAAGGGCGTGATCTGGCCTGTAGAAGGTCAAGGAACCGAGCTGAGTTTCACCGACTGCCGGGGCCACGAAACCCTGATTCTGGTCATCGTGAACAACGTTTCCGTCGACGACGGCACGTTCGGCGGTACGTTTATTGAACTGCCGGGCAACGCCTTCGACGTGATTTAGTACCTGGTCATGCTGCGCGACCTGCGCGCGGCAGCAGAATAACCAGCTAGGGCACCCCTGCCCCCGACAGTCTGGCCGCGACCCGTTCGCGCCAGGTCAGCCACATCGAAGATCCGAAGATCACCGCCCCGCCGACCCAGGTGTAGATGTCAGGTATCTCGGTGAAGATCGCGAACCCGATCAGGGCGCCCCAAACGAGGCGCAGGAAATCAATCGGCATCACTGCATTTGTGGATCCGGTCTTGAGGGCCTGCGTGAGCGCCCACTGTGCGAACGCACCCAGGAACCCGGCGGCGGCCAGCCATGCAATGTCCGTCCAGTGCGGCGTGGTCCAGACGAACAGTGCCGGCAACAGGGCCAGCGGGGTCATCATCAGGGCCATCCAGGATATGATCGTGGCGCTGGACTCGGTCCGGCTCATGAACTTGATGATCACCAGGACCGCGCCCCACAGGGACGCGGCACCGACGAAGTACAGCGCACCCGAATCCAGGGCGGCCGGCCCCGGTCGGACGATGATCAGCATGCCCGCGATGCCTACCGCTAGGGCAATCCATCTTCGTGCCGAAAACCCCTCGCGCAGGAACAGCGCGGCCAGGATGACGGCGAACAGCGGGGCCAGGAATGTGAGCGCGCTCGCCGCCGCCAGCGGGGCCAGGGTCAGTCCGACATAGAAAAAGAGCATCGAGGACAGGTGTAGCACGGCACGAACGAACATCAGGCCGTGCCGGCGCGTCCGCAGGATGCCAGAACCGTTGCGCGCGATCAGCGGCAAAATGATCGGCAGGGTGAACAGGTTGTAGAAGAACGCGACTTCGAAGGCATGCATTTCGCCCTCGGCGACATGCCGAATCATGGCGTGGGTCGAAACCGCGACGAAGGTGGATGCGACCATCCACCCTATACCGATGACGTTCGGCGGGATCCCGTTGCCCGATGGTTTGATGGCTGAAATGGTCACGTGTTCTCGGCCGGGCTGCAACGACCTTTTTGGATTGGCGAAGAACGCGAGGACAAGCGTTCTAATGTTGGAGAAGTTTTACCTCACCCATCTCTCACCGCAGGTGCCCAAGTTTACACGGCAACTGCGGACCAAGCGGGTTCTGGAAACAGAATGATCCATTATTGGAGTTAAATATGAGTTTGAAATTTATCGCAGTGTACTGAACGTTCTGCTTCTCGTGATGTTCGTGTCACACTTCATCGGACATGGACTACCGAACAATCCGATCCTTTGGACCTCTGCGACACTCTGGTTGGTCGCACCTCTGGTGAACCTTCTGTACATCTGAAAGACCACCTAGTTCGACTTACCCGTTAAGTCTCAAAGAACCCCAGTTTTAAGGAGGTGGGAAGGAAACAAATAAAGACTGGGATGAAGGTTTACCCAGAAATTTCCACTGCATCCTTCAATTTCCTAGCGCTGCTGCCATTTTTTGGGAGTCGTCAAAAATTATAAATTCGGTCTCCAGTCCGTCTTCCACTAGAAACATATGAACGCCGTTGGCATCTAGATTATCTGCCGTGTATTTAACAAAAACATGCACTCGATCGTCCTCTGCGACGACGTGTAAGATTTCCAAATCGAAATTTGGATAATCATTGGGTAGGTGTAAGAGAAAATTATCTCTCCAATCATCGAAACCGTTATATTCTCCAGATCGTTTGTGATTACCATTAACTCTAATCCCCGCGTTTTCGTGAAATATTTTCCCGAGACTTTCAAGGTCTCCTTCCGAAAATGATTGATATCCACCTAAAACGATTTCTTTCGGGGTCATAATCGCGTCCTCCGTCAATGAGTTTTCATTCAATTAAGTGACACATCCCTCTCGCCCTTCCCCGAAAAAAAACACGCACTTAGTACCTTCCATCCTCGGAAAAGATCGGTATGTTCTGCGCTGCCGGAGAGGTGCCTGAGTGGTTTAAAGGACCGGTCTTGAAAACCGGCGTACGTGCAAGCGTACCGTGGGTTCGAATCCCACCCTCTCCGCCAATAAATAACCATATGTATCTGTTATATATTATAAAATAAAACTCTATTATCTACCAGTCCCACACTTGGTCCCACGGTCTAGCCGGTTTTAAGAGCCTGATTGGCGCTGTTTGTTCTCATCAAGGTCGCCTCTGATTTAGTTAGTTCAAATTGCGGGCCATATGAGACCTGCAAATACGGCTTAATCCGGGTCGCGATAGGGCCTTGCCCGCCCCCGACGATAGAACCCCGCGCATCGCTGAAGGAAACCTACGGGTTTGGAAACTTGATCAGGCGACGCACAGGGACGTACCGTGAGAGCGCTCGTCCGAACTCAAGCGTGCAAAATAGTCAGAGTGGGAAGTAGACATGCGATTTGCCTTGGCTCTTTTCATCGGCCTGATCGCGGCAACGCCAGCATCAGCACAGTACTTCAGTGAATCTCAACTCGCGAAGGTCAGGGAGGTGCATGTGTTTGTCGCCGACGACGTGGATGATGGCTGCCTTCCGCACCCTAATACGTTGAAGAACGAAGCTGAGTTGGTTCTTCGCAGATCGGGGATAAAAACTACGGAGAATAAATACGTCGGACATACGTACGCAATCGGTACAGTCGGTTTTGCCATCAAAGGCGGCTGCGCCGCCGGACTCTCTTTTCAGTTATACAAATTTGCTACCCTGGTAGACGGAACCTCTGGATTGGTTGAGGCCAGCTCAACCTCATTTGTTATGGTGGGCCCTAAATCAGGTTTCCAGCAGCAACTGCGCGAAGCCGTTAGCGAAAACATTACCGCCCTGGCCAACCAGATATTGAAGGCGCGCGGCCAGTAAGCAGTTGGCAAGCTTCAGTGAGGTCTCTGATTGTGCCGACGAGCAGATTGAGAAAGGGATGGTCTGCTGAACCGGCAACTCCCGAAACAAAGGCGTGCCGATGGGGCCCAGCAAGCAACCGTGACGTCGCCGCCTGACACGGCACCAAGAATCTTCTCCACATGGCGCTCAGGCGTGAATTCCTGCTCGGCTATGAGATCAAACGCCAGCATGATTCTTGCTCCTTGGTTTATGTGACGAAGAGACTGTCGTTCTAGCCCACGAACCAACCGGCTTCGGGAAACGGGACGTAAAACACCTGGGTGAAGATCAGGTAAGCCACGATGGCGATACAGATCGGCACGATGAAGGCCTGCTGGATGTTTCGCGCCGTGCGTTCCCGGGTCAGGTAGAGCGAAGTCAGGATCAGCATGATCAGGCTCGCCGGCCAGAATCCGAGACCGAACATCACGAACAGGTAAATGAGCACGATGACGAGCGAGACGACCACGTCGACGGCCGAGGCCCAGTTTTCCGCCGTCATGTCCACCAGGTCGGGCGTGTGCTTCACAGCCCTCGCGTAAAGGAACTTCGCAAGAAACGCGATCGCGATTCCCAGCGTGACGTAGTTCGCGAGAAGCGGGAACGCCCAGTCCTTCGGATCGGAACTGGAGCCGACGGAAAAGACAGCGCTGACAACGAAAAGCATAAGTGCGGTCAGGAGATCGAGGTCTGCGAGCTTCTTGATCATGGCCCTACTCAGGTCCGTCCGGCTTTTCCCGCGACCCACCGACTGCTGCCCCCTCCCGGCCCTTCGCCCGGTCCCGGTGCCGGGTCCAGACGACGAGCACGATGGACAGCACGCTGAGCGTGATCAGGATGATGTTGATGGTGCCAGTGAAGAAGACGTTCCAGACCGACGTGGCATCGGAGATATACATCGCCTGGACGAGCGACGGCTCGATGATGGGGCCTAGGATGAGGCCCAGCCCGATTGGGCCTGGGTGGAAGCCAAGCCGCCGGATCAGGAACACGAACACGCCGAGCGCCAGCATGATGTAGACGTCGAAGATGTTGTTTCGGATCGCATAGGCCCCGATGATCGCGAGCAGCATGATCAGCGGCGCGAGCAGGCGCAGCGGGATGCGGATGATCCGGACCAGCA
>PBWR01000003.1 GCA_002727315.1 Alphaproteobacteria bacterium | reverse complement strand
AACTTGATGGTATTATTCTAACTATGTTTGATAAGCGTAACAATCTTTCTGAGCAAGTTGCCGACGATGCACGGAAAAATTTAGGTTCAACTGTTTTCGAAACAGTAATACCGAGAAATGTAAGAGTTTCAGAAGCTCCATCACATGGTATACCAGCATTAGTATATGATCATAATTGTTCCGGTAGCGTTGCATATATGAATTTAGCTAAAGAATTTATAGAAAGGGAAGCTATTGCATTGTAAACGTAACTAATTTGGAGGGGTGACTGAGTGGTTGAAAGTACCGGTCTTGAAAACCGGCGTGCGTGCAAGCGTACCGTGGGTTCGAATCCCACCCTCTCCGCCATACCTGACCAACAATGATAATTATATATTTTCAATCAATGTGTTATGCCCCGGATTCGCTGGTCATGGAAACTAACAGGCGTTCACGCGTCGCGGGGTTCAAATCCCACCTCTATCCGCCATTCCATTCGGTTGTGCGCCACGAGCCGAACCAACATAGGCCTGGGTGAAAAAGGCGGCCCGGAGGCCGCCTTCCGATTTAATGGGACGGTGTGGAGTTTGCCTACCGGCGATCCACTCGAGCAGGCCCGTGACCCCGTCGCCAGCGTGCCTGCCGACATCGCCAGCGTCGACACACGTTCGAGGGCCTTGCCGGCGGCCTCGCGGGCCACTTCTTCGACGGCCTTCTCCGCCCCCTTCATGGCCGCACGGGTCAGTTCCTCGACACTGACCTTTGCTGTGGCGACCGCTGGATGTCTGTGACCCGTTAAAATTACTAGAGAACTTCGCGCTTGCCGGAGGCGAAGTTCACCTTGACGGTGATGGTACCCTCGTTGATCAGCCAGGGCCGCACGCGATACGATCGTGCGCCGCTGGAGTGCATGGGATCGGACGCCGCAATTTCGTTCGCATGGGCGAGGTCACGGGCGCGGACGACGAACATACCTTCGCCTTCCCAGGTTTCCTCGTCATCGGCCCAGTGCGGACCGGCGGCGATGTAGACGCCCTCTTCTTCCATTTTTGCCTGGTGAGCCAGGTGTGGGCCGATATTTTCCATTACGGGGTCCATACCGTCGGTGGGGAAAGTGTGCACCACGTAGACCTGCCATTTCAGCATGTCGCCGCTGGCTTCGAGAATCATAGAGCGTGTTGGTGGTCCATCGGCCATGTCATTTCCTCTCAAGAGTGTCGGCGAGTCTCCACCGCCTGAATAATCCGGCGCAGACTCTAGGAAATTTGGCCGCAAAAGGCCAAACTGGATTGAACACGTTGGTTTATTCTGATCCTGAAGTATTACCGGATGCCGGCGCCGAGGCGAACCAGGCGAATACAGCGGTCGCCACCAGGGCGCCAATCAGCTGAGCGAGGATAAACATTGGCGCGTCTTCCGGGCGAATACCGCTGAACGTATCGGTCAACGAGCGCGCGATGGTGACTGCGGGATTGGCAAACGATGTTGAGGAGGTGAACCAGTAGCCGGCCGTGATGAACAGACCCACGGCATAGGGCACTGCTTCGGGACGAAACCTGAGGCTGCCCAGGATGGCGGCCAGCAGGCCGAACGTGGCGACGAACTCGCCTGTCCACTGACCGAGCCCCGTGCGTGCGTGGAGCGACGGGGTGAAGGACGGTTCCCCGAACATGAGATGGGCGACGAAGACGCCGAGCAGGCCCGCGACCACTTGCACGATCACATAGGCCAGGGCCATCCCCGGCGAAATCTCGCGTCGAACCAGGAAGGACAGTGTGACGGCGGGATTGAGATGTGCGCCCGATATGGGCCCGAACACCAGGATCAGCACGACCAGAATGGCGCCGGTCGGGATGGTGTTGCCGAGCAGTGCGATCGCGTCGTTCCCGCCGGACAGCGTCTCGCCCATGATCCCGGAGCCGACAACGGTGGCGAGCAGAAACGCGGTTCCAATGAACTCCGCCGCGAGGCGCCGTGACGTGCTGTGTTCGTTCATAGCGACAATTTACGCCGATTCCGGGATCGCTTGCCCGATCTCTGCGACGCGCTTGCGCAGTGCAAGGTTGTCCAGGGTTTCGAACGGCAGGTTCACGAAGATCTCGATGCGGTTGATCATCATCCGGTAGGTGTCGGCAAACGCGGCTGCGATTTCCGCTTCGGTCCCTTCCACTGCCGCCGGGTCCGGCAGGCCCCAGTGCGCGGACATGGGCTGGCCAGGCCAGACCGGGCACATCTCTCCGGCAGCCTGGTCACAGACGGTGAAAATGAAATCCAACTCCGGCGCGCCATCGGCTGCAAATTCATCCCAGTTTTTCGATCGGAATTCGGTTGTTTGGTGGTTCAAGTTCTTCAGCAGTGTCAGCGCGTGCGGATTGACCTTGCCTATGGGGTGGCTGCCGGCGCTGAATGCCGTGAAACGACCTGCGCCGGCCCGTTTCAGAATGGCTTCTGCGATGATGCTGCGGGCGGAGTTTCCGGTGCAGATAAACAAGACATTGTATTGCGGCGAGGAGGACATGAAATCGGCTCGAGAGTGAGTTGAGAGCACGGTATGCAGCGCTCTCGTTACAACATCATTACAGTTTGGTTACGGTCCGACGGATCGGAACAGCGGCATCATCTCCGGCACCGGCGCCGGGACCATCAGCTTGCTTGCCCGTTTGACCACGATCGGCCGAACCTCCTTTTGGAAAGTCACCCAGTCCGGGTTCATGTGCACCGCGTTGTGTCGACGGGTGCGGTCGTCATGACCGTCGAAGAACCAGTAGTGATAGACCTGATGCAGGGCCCCCACCATCATCGAGAAGCAGCCGATCCGGTTGGTCTCGAGCGGGGTCATCGCCGGGATGCCATGGCGCTCGATAAGCTCCCAATACTTGTCGAGCGCGCCGGGCGTGAGGCTGGTTATCTCCTCTTCCACCACGATGTTACGCAGTTCGGCCGGATCGGCCAGCGGCGCGTCGTCCGGGGTCCAGTAGGAACCGACGGAGAAGTGCGGGGTTAGCGCCGGCAATGGTGCGGGCAGCAGGATATGGTTTTCCTGAGCCAGCATCAGGGGCCGGACCTTGGGGAAATAGGATTCGAGCTCCGGCAGCCCATACAGGCCGTGCAACCGGTCGTGCCAATCCTCGAGGGAATCGAAAGCATAGAGGTGGACGACCTGGTCGGTCGGACCGCTCACGGTCGTGAAATACCCGATCAGCCGCTCCATGATCGGACGTACGATGTCGAACCCGCGTTCGATCTGAGTCTCGTAAAAGCGCTCGCTCAGGCCCGGCTTCATGGTATAGGCGCGATGTTCGAGTATCATTCCGGCACTCCCTTCCCCGGCGGCGAGTATGCCGAACAAGGGCGGTGTGGAGAACCGTGAAGATCGCGCCCGGGGCTTGACCCTGCACCGTCCGCATCGCAGGTTCCCCGAATGGTCCGGATCGACATCTACTCCGACACCGTGTGCCCGTGGTGCGTTATCGGCAAGCGCCGCCTGGAACGCGCATTGGCGACACGCGAGGGCCTGGAGGTCTCGATCAAGTGGCATGGGTTCCAGTTGAACCCGGACATGCCGGCCGAGGGCATGTCCCGCGCGCACTATCTGGCGAGCAAGTTCGGCGCGCCGGACCGCGCAGCCAGCGTCTACGCAATCATCGAGCGCGCGGGCCATCTGGAGCGCATTCCTTTCGATTTCGAATCGATCGAGTGCATGCCCAACACCGTCCAGTCCCACCGTCTGATCCGCTATGCCGACCGCGAAGGAAAACAGGAGGCGCTGGTCGAGGCTTTGTTCAAGGCCTTCTTCCTTGATGGCGAAGATATCGGCAACGACGAGACGCTGAAACGGATCGCCGTGACACAGGGCCTCGAGCGCGATGCGGTGGCACATTTCCTGGCGGGTGACGAAGACCGTGACACCGTCATGGCCGAGGATATCCGGGCGCGGCGCATGGGGATCAGCGCGATCCCCTGCTACATCGTGAACGGTGACTATGCCATTTCCGGCGCCCAGGAGCCGGAAGCCTTCTATCCGTTGCTGGACCTGGCCAACATCGCCGTGGCCGCGGAGTAGTCACTACTCCGCGGCGGGTTCGCGCGATTCCGCCACCTCACCGCGCGCAACATCCGACAATTACCGCATGAACCGGCGTACGCCAACGGCGCGTTTGTTCGGGTCCGTCCAGTCGCGGCGATAGACCAGCTTGTGGTCCGGCCTGAGGCTCACGGTTCCCGGTTGCTCCGAAATGAACGACACTAGCGCGGCGGGGTCGGCGAATGCATTGTCCCGGAATGTCACGACTGCGCCCTTAGGGCCGGCGTCGAGTTTCTCGACACCCGCATCACGGCACAGGCGCTTCAGGGTGATCGCTTCCAGCAGGTTTTCCACCTCGTCGGGCAGCGGGCCGAACCGATCGATCAGCTCGGCGGCGAACCCCTCGATCTCCGAAGGGTCGACCAGCGCGGCGATGCGCCGGTACAGGCCTAGCCGGACACCCAGATCGGCCACATAGGTGTCCGGAATCAGGATCGGTGCCCCGATGGAGATCACGGGGGTCCATTCCTCGGTCGCCAATGCGCCGGAGCCGGACTCGCGGGCCGCCGCCACGGCGTCTTCCAGAATCTGCTGATAGAGCTCGACGCCGACCTCGCGGATGTGGCCCGATTGTTCCTCGCCCAAAAGGTTGCCGGCGCCGCGGATATCCAGATCGTGGCTAGCCAGGCTGAATCCGGCGCCCAGCGTATCAAGTGTCTGCATCACGTCGAGACGCCGTCGGGCGGTTTCCGACAGCACCTGGTCCATGGGCAGGGTCAGATACGCGTAGGCGCGCACCTTTGAGCGCCCGACCCGGCCGCGCAACTGATACAGCTGGGAGAGTCCGAACATATCGGCGCGATGCACGATGATGGTGTTGGCGGACGGCACGTCGAGCCCGGATTCAACGATGTTCGTGCACAGCAGCACTTCGAACATCCGGTCGTAGAACGCCGTCATGACGTCTTCGAGCGCGCGCGCGGGCATCTGACCGTGGGCGATCCCGATCGAGACCTCGGGCGCCAGTTCCTTGAGGCGTTCTTCGAGTCGCGCGATATCGCTGACCCGGGGGCAGACATAGAAGGATTGTCCGCCCCTGAAATGCTCTCGCATGATCGCTTCACGGATGGTCACGCTGTCATAGGGCAGCACAAAGGTCCGTACGGCCAGCCGGTCGATCGGCGGAGTGGCGATGAGGCTGAGTTCGCGAACACCGGTCAGCGCCAGTTGCAAGGTCCGGGGAATCGGGGTCGCCGTCAGCGTCAGCACGTGGACGTCGCTGCTCAGGCCCTTCAGGCGTTCCTTCTGGGCGACGCCGAAATGCTGCTCCTCGTCGACCACCAGCAGGCCCAGATCGTTGAACGAGATGGATTGAGACAGCAGCGCATGGGTGCCGATCACAATGTCGACCTGCCCGGACTCAAGCCCCTCGCGAATATCCTGGGCCTCCTTGGCCGTCATCAGGCGCGACAATTGGACGATGTTCACGGGCAAACCGGCGAAGCGGGCCTGGAATGTCTGATGGTGCTGGCGGGCCAGCAGGGTCGTGGGTACCACGACAGCGACCTGCCGTCCGTTCATGGCGGTGACGAAGGCCGCACGCAGCGCGACCTCGGTCTTGCCGAAGCCCACATCGCCGCAGACCAGCCGGTCCATCGGCTTGCCCGCCGACAGGCTGGCGACCGTATCATCGATGGCGCGTCTCTGGTCGTCGGTCTCGGCGAAGGGAAAACGGGCACAGAATTCCTCGTACAGCCCCGCCGGCGGATCGAGGCGCGGCGCATGGCGCAGTTCGCGCTCGGCCGCCAGGGCCATCAGCTTGTCCGCCATCTCGGTGATGCGATTTTTGACCCGGGCGCGGCGCGCCTGCCAGCTGGCATTGCCTAGCTTGTCGAGTTGGACCTCGCTTTCCTGCGATCCGAAGCGCGACAGGAGATCGAGGTTTTCCACCGGCAGGAAGAGCTTGTCTTCGCCGGCATAGACAAGCCGGAGGCAATCATGGGGCGCGCCGCCGATCTCGAGGGTCTCAAGCCCGTCATAGCGGCCGATCCCGTGATCTGTGTGGACCACGATGTCACCCAGGGACAGGCTCGACATCTCCGAGATCAGATGCTCGGCCGGTCGGCTCTGGCGCCGCCGGCGCACCAGCCGTTCACCGAGGATGTCTTGTTCGGAGTAGATCGTGAGGCCGGGCACGGAAAACCCGTTGTCGAGCGCAAGGACGCAGACCGAGACCCGGTTCGCGCGGGCCGATACGACCTCCTGCCACGATGCGACCGGCTGGATGCCGGCGACATCATGATCTTCGAGGAGCTGTGCCAACCGGTCGCGGGAGCCCTTGGAGTAGCAGGCGATCGCCAAGGTCCGGCCGTCTGCGCGTTCGTTGGCGATCCGGGTCTTCACCGCGTCGAACAGGTTCATGTCGGCGCGGTTGCGCGCATCGGCGAAATCGATGGTCCTGCGGCCGCCGACCGAGTGGCTGTCCGTGCTGTTTTCCGGCGCCTCGAAACTGTCGAACTCGACCGCTGGCCTTGTGCGCTGCAGGTCTTCCCACTCGCTGGCGGTGAGATACAGTGCATCGGCGGGAAGCGCATTGTAGGGCGCCTCGCCTTCCGCCGGTTTCGGCGTGTTTGCTCGGGCGTTGTGGTAATCCGCAATCTGCTCGAACCGCTCGGCGCCGGCATCCGGCGTCTGGGCGCCCAGGACGATCGGGCCGTCGACATAGTCGAACAGGGTTTCCGGGGCCTCGTAGAATAAGGGCAGCCAGTGCTCCATGCCGGGATGGCGGATGCCCTCGCGGATCGCCTCGTAGAGCGGATCGTCGCCGCGTACCGCGCCGAATTGAGCGCGATAGGCGGAACGGAACCGCTCGATCGACGCGTCATCCAGAAGGACTTCGCTGGCCGGAAGCAGCGTCAGCGTGTCGAGACGCCGGGTCGTGAGCTGGCTCAGCGGGTCGAAATGGCGCAAGCCCTCGATCTCATCTCCGAACAGGTCGATGCGCACCGGTTCGGGAAACCCCGGCGGGAACAGGTCGATAATGTCGCCGCGGCTGGCGAATTCCCCGGGCTCACGCACAGTTTCCGTGCGCTGGTAGCCGTTTGCGTTCAGGAAACCGACGATGTCCGAGAAATCCACACTGTCTCCCGGCCGCAAGTAGATCCTTGTGTCACGAATACGCGCGCGCGGCGGCACGCGCTGCAGGATCGCCGATACGGTCGTCAGGACCAGGTAGGGCCCGGAGTTCGCAGTTTCGGCGGCCAGTTCCCCCAGCGTCGCCATACGCTCGGCGACCAGTTCCGCGCGTGGCGGCACCCGGTCATAAGGCAGGCAATCCCAGGCCGGAAACTTCAGGATGGGAATTTCGGGTACAAGGAAGCCGACGGCCTCGGCAATCCGGTTCATGCCCACATCGTCGCTTGAGACATGCACGAGGGTCTGTTCCGCACCCGAGAACAACTCGGTCAGCAGAAGTACGTCGCAGCCATCCGGAACACCCGTGTACCGTGTGACAGTACCTGCTTCGTTCCAGGTAAAATTCCGTTTTAACAACATGTTATTCTTCAATTTTAAAGTCTTGTAGAAGGTGCATGATCGGGCCGCTCCAGGCCTCCGGGACGGGCTTGCGACCGCTGATCCACATGTACAGGTCGGGATCGCTGTTCTCGATCAACGCCTCATAGGCATCGAGCAGTTCATCGTCGAAATTCGGCAGGTTCCGGCGTGCGAAGGTGCCGAGCAGAAGGTCTGTCTCCTTCGTACCCGTATAGATGCTTCGGTAAATCAACCGCTTGATGCGGTTGTCACGGCTTTCCACTGCCATTTTTGACGATCCTGTCTGCGTGGATGCTGACTCGTATGTTCACGCTGCCGTAGGATATAGCGTTCCTGCGAAGTGCTGTCAGCCGAGCGAACCCCACAATCGGTCCAACCGTGCCCCAACGCGCCCGTCCAGAGATCCTGTTTCCCCTGTTTGCGCCCGTGACGGCGCTCAAGGGCGTGGGTTCGCGCATCGGCGCCCATCTCGAACGCCTCGCCGGCGCCCAGATCGTCGATCTGCTGTGGCAACTGCCCGGTGGGATCATCGACCGGCGTTACAGTCCGGTCCTGTCGGACCTGGAGCCGGGCCGTGTTGCGACGCTGGAATTGACCGTTGCGAAACATCATCCGCCCCCTGTCGCAAACCGCAGGATTCCGTATCGTATCGACTGTTTCGACGGCACCGGCGAGATCACGCTGGTGTTCTTCCACGGACGCTCCGACTACCTGACCTCGGTCTTGCCCGAGGGTGAGGTCCGCCTGATCAGCGGTACCAGCGAACTCTACGACGGCAAGCTGCAGATGACCCACCCGGATATCATCGCCAAACCGGCCGAACGTGACACCGTTATGCGCGTGCAGCCGGTCTACCCATTGACCGAGGGGTTGTCCCAGAACGTCTTAGGCAAGGCCATCGCCGGCGCGCTGGAGCGGCTGCCCGCCCTGCCCGAGTGGCTCGACCCGGCATTGGCCGGGGAACGTGCGTGGCCCGATTGGAAGGACGCCGTTCTGGCCGCACACACACCGAACGAGGCCGAGGACCTGGAACCCGTATCCGCGAGCCGGATGCGCCTGGCCTATGACGAGCTGCTGGCGAGCCAGCTTGCGATCATGCTGATCCGCTCACATGTCCGCCGTCAGCCCGGCCTTCCGGTCGCAAGCGACGGACATCTGCGCGAACAGGTGCTGGGCGCCCTGCCCTTTGCGCTGACCGGCAGTCAGCGCACGGCGATCGACGACATTGTCTCGGATCTGGGGTCCGATCACCGGATGTTGCGGCTGCTGCAGGGGGATGTGGGCAGCGGCAAGACGGTGGTGGCACTGATGGCGATGCTGACCGCGGTCGAGGCCGGTCGGCAGGCCGCGCTGATGGCCCCGACGGAAATCCTGGCGCAGCAGCATTACGCCACGATCGCGCCATTGGCGGAGGCGGCGAACGTTCCCTGCGTGCTGCTGACGGGCCGCGACAAGGGCAAGGCGCGCGACGCCATCCTCGAGAAACTGGCGGATGGCACGGTCCCTCTCGTCGTCGGCACCCACGCCTTGTTCCAGGGCGATATCGCATTCCACGACCTGGCTGTGGCCGTGGTCGATGAGCAGCACCGGTTCGGCGTGCATCAACGCCTGTTGCTGGCGGATAAAGGGTCCGCCGTCGATGTGCTGTTGATGACGGCGACCCCGATCCCGCGGACCCTGATGCTCGCGGCCTATGGGGACCTGGATGAATCCCAGCTACGCGAGAAACCCGCCGGCCGCAAACCGGTCAAGACCAGCACCGCGTCCGTCGACAGGCTGGAAGATGCGATCTCGGGCGTGAGACGCCAGTTGGATGCGGGCGGCAAGGTATTCTGGGTCTGTCCGCTGGTCGAGGAATCCGAAACCGAGGATGTCGCCGCGGCCACCCAGCGCCACAGCGCATTGCAGGACCGGTTCGGCGACAAGGTTGGCCTGGTCCACGGCCGCATGTCGGGCAAGCAGAAGGATGCGGTCATGTCCCGCTTCGCGGGTAGCGAGGAACCGAGCCTCGATATCCTCGTGGCAACCACTGTGATCGAGGTGGGGGTCGATGTGCCCGACGCCACCGTCATGATCGTCGAACATGCCGAACGGTTCGGTCTAGCGCAGCTGCACCAGTTGCGTGGGCGGATCGGCCGCGGCGAACGCGATGCTACCTGCCTGCTGCTGTACGGACACGGAATCGGCAAGACCGCGCGCGAGCGCCTGACGGTCTTGCGTGACACCGATGACGGGTTCGAGATTGCCGAACAGGATCTGCGTCTGCGTGGTGCCGGTGACGTGCTCGGTACACGGCAGTCAGGCTTGCCCGACTTCCGGCTGGTTGATCTCGCCGCCCATGGTGAGTTGCTGGCCGTTGCGCGCGACGATGCTCGCCTGATCATCGAGCGCGACCCGGGTCTCGAATCGGCGCGCGGGGATGCACTGCGAACCTTGCTGTATCTGTTCGAGCGGGATGCGACGGTGCGCTATGCGCGGGCCGGCTGATCAGTCGCCGTCGGCAGAGGCTTTATCTGAATCGATCTGTGCCGTGACCTTGGCCTCGGGGCCGATGGTCGGCTTGTCGCCGTCGGCGGACGCGACTAGTTTCGTCTGCTGTTCCGACATGGAACGCGCATCCTCGGGCGTCACGATGCCGCCGGAGATGATCATCTTGATGCCGTCTTCCACCGACATGGACAGGGGGATGGTCTCGCGGCGCGGCAGGAAAAGCAGATAGCCGGAAGTCGGGTTTGGCGTTGTCGGCAGGAAGACGTTGACCACCTCGTCGTCGGTGACGTTCTGCACCTCGCCGCGCGTGGTGCCGGTCACGAACCCGATCGCCCAGGTGCCCCGGCGCGGATATTCGAACAGCACGACTTGGCGGAATGCCTCGGACTGGCGCTTGAGGACCGTCTCGACGATCTGTTTGGTCGCGCCATAGACGCTGCGCACCACCGGCATCTGGTTGAGCACGTGTTCGCTGGCGCGCACGATCCAGCGCCCGAACAGAACACGGGTCAACGCACCGACAATGATGAGTGCCACGATCAAAACTATCAGGCCGACGCCCGGTATGTCGAAATTCACCGGCGTGACGGCGTGCAGATAGGTGTTCGGGTTGTACTGGGCCGGGATCAACGGTGTGACCCGGGCATCGATAAACTTGAGCAGGACCCAGAACAGCCAGAGCGTCAGGCCGATGGGCGCGGTTGTCAGGAGGCCGGCGAGGAAATACCCACGCAAACGCGCCACGATGCCATGGCGTTTGTGGCCGCCAAGGCCGACCCTGTCGGTGCGTTCTGCGCGATTTGATTTTCTGGCTGCCATCGGACCTCCGCGTCACCGTGCACATATAAGCGCTGCGGGATCAGGCTGCCAACGCAATATGGCGAAAACACTAGGTGTTTCGTCGGCAATTCTGTCGNGTGGTGCGGCAGAGAGGACTTGAACCTCCACGGGGTTACCCCCACTAGCACCTGAAGCTAGCGCGTCTNCCAATTCCGCCACTGCCGCGTGACCCGATATCCGTTCCGATGTTGGTGCGGCAGAGAGGACTTGAACCTCCACGAGATTGCTCTCACAACGCCCTCAACGTTGCGCGTCTACCAATTCCGCCACTGCCGCGCCTGATCGGAAGCGCGATTTCTTACCCGAACGCCATCGGTGAAGCAACCGTCACACGCACAATATCAACCTACTTGCCCCAATCGACCGGCCCGGCGCATTATTGTAAGAAAAAGCAGCCATTCGCGTTGGGAGGCAAAATGGCGTACCGCTCAATTCTGGTCCCGCTCGAGGAGAGCGAGATCCTTTCATATGTGTTGGCGACCGCTTTGGTGTTCGCCAAACGCTATGATAGCTACATTGAGGGCCTGTGTATCCGCCCCACCCTGGCCGGCGCGGTCGCGGTCGGATTCGAAGGCGGTGCCGCGGCCCTGTCCGGAACCGAAGAGCAATTTGAACAGGAACAACGCGCCCGTGCCGACCGTTTGCGCGAACAGTTCGAGGCGTTTATCGCGCAGAACGATATTCCGACACCGCAGTCGGGCCAGAACAAGCTGTGTGCGGATTGGGTCGAGGACGAAGCTTCGGGAATCGGCATCTTCGGGCAGCGGGCCCGGGTCTTCGACCTGACGGTGGTGGGCCGCCCCATGCCGGGCGCCATGACGCCGGCGATGAACACGCTGGAGACGGTGCTGTTTGAATCCGGTCGGCCCGTCCTGATCGCGCCGCCGTCGGTTCCGCAGGATATTGGGCAACATATCGTGGTCGCGTGGAACGGCGGGACCGAGACGGCCCGGGCCATCGCATTCGCCAAGCCGCTGATGCGCGAAGCCGGCAAGATCACGGTTCTGGCCGTGGAAGGCGGCATGGTGCCGGGCCCGACCGCAGAAGAGGTACGGATGAACCTGGCGCGCGACGACGTGCAGGTCGATGTCTGCGAGCTTTCCGGCCGTCGTTCGGCCGCGGAAGCCGGACGGTTGATCCTGTCGGAGGCAAGGGCGCTCGAAGGCGACCTTCTGATCAAGGGCGGTTACACCCAGAGCCGGCTTCGCCAGATGATTTTTGGCGGGGCCACGAGCGAGATCCTGGCACACGCGGAAATACCGGTGTTGATGGCCCACTAGGCCGGGTTCAGCGTTCCGGGGACGCGGGCGTGAACACGCGCACATGATCGGCGTCGGCGCGCTGGCGCTCGATCACGCTGACAAGCTGCCCGACGGCGGTACGCAGGGCCGAAAATTTCCGCTCGGTCCGCTCGAGACGATCCGACAGAAGCAGTGTTTCACCTGCGACTGGAGGTGTTGCCGCAGGACCATCGATGGCGCGCTGTTCGGCAAGCCGGTCTAGTGAGGCCTGCATCTGTTGCCGCAGCACCTGCTCGCGTTCCTGCAACTGTAGAAGCGTGTCGATGCGGTCGTTCAGCCGCTTCTGTTCGGACAACAGGCGGTTGAGTTCCACGCGCTGCAGTTCGATGACCGTGGCGAGCTGCTCGGTCGACAGGTCGTCGATGATGCTGTCGGTCATTTCCGGCTGACCTCCGCTGTGGCGGGCGCCGGTCAAGCCTTCCCGAAGGCGATAAGCTCCTCGGCGAGGATGCCCGGCTGCTCCTCGTGGACATAATGCCCGCAGGCATCGAGTCCCCGCCCCGTCACCTTTGGTGCCACCGGACGCCACATCTTCAGGACATCGAAGGGGCCGCCTATCCCGCCGCTGTTGCCCCAAACGCAGTGGACCGGTTCGGCGATCGTCGCCCTGGGGTTTTCGGCGTCCAGCGCGGGATTTTCATCGAACATGGCCTTGTAGTAGGCGAATCCGCCACGCAAGGCGCCCGGTTTGGAATAGGCTCGCACATACTCCTCGATTGCTTCATCGAGATCCGCCGGATTGTGATATTTCGGCCGGAACATCGCCATCAGGAACGTCCGGACATCCTGAGCGACCAGCTTTTCGGGCATATCCGGCACCGCATTGAAGAAATAGTGCCAGGCACCGCGTGCGTAGCCAGGCGTGAAGTTCGCGAAAATCTGGTCATGGGGGACGATGTCGACAATCCCCACGCGATCGAGCACGCCCGGCCGGTCAAGGGCATAGCGGCGGGCCACGAGTCCGCCCCAGTCGGCGCCCACGAGGTAGACATTTTCAAGCTCGAGCGCCTCGCACAGGGCGTGAATATCGTTTGCGACCGTGCGCATATCGTAGCCCGAGACCGGTTTGTCGGAATCGCCCATGCCCCGCAAATCCGGCGCGATACAGCGATAGTGCGGCGCGAGCAAGGGCATGACCTTACGCCAGGACCACGCTGTTTGCGGCCAGCCATGCAGCAAGACCATGGGCCGCCCGTTGCCGCAGGACCGGACGTGTAGCTTGATCCCATTGGCTTCGACGACTTCGCGTTCGATTTCAATCATTCGCCTTCCCCTGATGGCGCAAAACTCGTGAACGGTCGCGGATGGACCGATTCTCTATCCCGGAGTAAGCTTCGTCATTATGCCGGGTTGAGTGCAACTCGAAAGCCTCTTTCGTTACGTCGAACACGTGCCGCGTGTCGGTGAACGCCGCGAGGGCGAGTTGTGCTTGATGTCGCTGGTTGCCTCGCTGGCCGGAGACCGGCACACGGACTGCCCCGTGATCGCGGCATTTGCATCAAGATCAACGATTCCGTCGATTGTGATACACGTCAGGGCCTGAAACTGCTGGCCCCGTAGAGCATGGGCACCAATGACGGGCGCCAGTATGAGTGTGCCTGGCTGCTGGCGTGGGTTTGCGTGAACGAACTTTTCGCCTATGCGATGGAAGATGCCGGCGCGCCGGCTGCGGTTATCGCCGATTTACTTCGCATGCCTCTTAAGCCCGACAGAACGTTTAATTACAAGGGATTATCACACGATCTTCAGGTAGCTGCCAAGGCTGCGGGTTTACCCTAGAACAAGATCGCCGACTACCGGTACCCGATGCGTGCCTGCGCGCGCGGCAATCACGAGTTCATCGCCTCTGCCGCCGCCGTTACCGTGGTCGATTGCGCGCGTTCGGCGGCCGGGCGCCGTCGGAGACAACCGGTACTGGGATGTCGCCATCGCCCTGACCATGGGCGTGGCCTGGGCCAGCGGAATCAATCTCTACGCCGCGATCGCCGGTGGGTCGCTGGCCGGTGCGACCCACTTCACCAAGGCCGGCACACGCCTGGCGATCAACACATCACCCGAACCGGTTTCCACCTGGACGGCGTCCATCCTCGAAGATATCGCGGTCATCGCCGGACTGCGGGCGGCGCTCAACCATCCCTGGGTGTTCATTATCCTGCTGATGATCTGGCTGCTGCCAAAAATCTTCCGCGCCATTCGGGCGGTCTACCGCAAGGTGCGTTCCTGGCTCGGCGGCTCATCGCCCGAAACGGCGGAAGGCCTCGGTCAGCGACCCGCCCGGCGCGTCGTGCCCGGTCAAGACCGGATTTTCCCTGAGCTTCAAGTCGCACAAGCACGGCGACTGAGGTCAGTCCGCCAGCAGCTCGCGCATTTTCACCACTGCGGCCCCCGGTGAATTGAAAACGGGTATGCCGGTGACTGCTTCGACCGCAGGTGCGGCCCGGGCCAGGGTGAATTGCGCAAGCATGATGGCATCGGCATCGATGATACCGGCCGCCACGTCGGCCACCAGCCTGTCATGGACCTCCCCATCGCCGGCTGCCATCGCATCGAAGGCGCCTTCGACGAAATGGGGTGTCAGCTCGACCTGCCGGCCCGTCGCCCGTGCCATTTCCTCAATTTCCGCAGAGATGGACACAATTGTCGGCGCGACGGTCGCGATCACGGCAATCCGGGAGCCCGTCTCCAGTGCCGCCTCGATCATGGCTTCGTTGGGTTTCAGCATCGGGCGGTCGAAGGTCTCGATACAGGCATCGATGCATTCGCGAAACGCCGAGCAGGAATAGAGAATCCCGTCCGCGCCCCGGTCGATGGCATAGCCTGTCAGCAGCTGGAAGGCGTCGTACATCTCGGGTACCACGCCGCCGGTCTCGCGCACCCAGTCGAACAAGCCGTCCTCGACGATGTTGCTGATGCGCGCTTCGGGCCAGTCCTGCTCGAACGCGGCAACGGCCGCATTCATCGCGTCCTTGTGGACGTGGAAGAGCACGATCTTGGGTGATTGTGACATTGGGCCCTCGTCTTCAAATCCGGGACCACACTTCCGACAGATGGCGGTCCGTGTCAATCAACGCCGAAGACAATCACACGAGCCTTTCATCCTTGCTGTTCGTTGTTAAACGATATGCGAATATACGATATGCGCACGGCACTTCTGATCTCGACCTTTCTCGCTGTCCGGATGATTGCAACGGCTGCGGCGGACCCGGCTATCTCCGAGGGGGCCGGGCAATGGGTTTGCGTTCCCGACGACAGCCGCCAGCTCCAGGTGCAAATCGATTTCGTCGAGCGGATCTACCGGCGCTGCGACCAGCGCACCTGCTCGACCTTCGACCTGGCCTTTGCCGAAGATGGTGAAGGCACGGTTGCGTTCATCTTCGGTCCGAACGGGCAGATGCGGGTGGCCGATGACGGCGCCCATTATGTGGAAACCGTCGAGGTTGGCGGCCGGATCATAACCAGCTGCGGTGCCTGCAGCTTCCGTAGCCTGGACGATCTCTATATCGAGGACGCGGAGCACCGCGGATCGTGATCCGCCTGCCCCACCGGATATTCGTGGTGGCCTATTTTGCTGCCCTTTTCACCGTGATTATCCTGTCGCTGGTGCCGCAGCCGGACCTGGGTGCCCCGGAGGGAACGGACAAGGCGTTGCACCTGATCGCCTATGGCTTGATCGCGGGATGCGCGGGCCTTGGTTTCGCCAACTGGAACCATCGGGTGCTTGCGGGTACCTCGGCCATCGGGATCGGAATTTTTCTGGAGATTGCGCAGCTGGGATGGGCATCACGAAACGGCAGCGTGGCCGACGGCGTGTCGAACACCGTGGGCGTAATTCTCGGCCTGGCGGCAGCCTGGCTGATCCTGAAACTGTTCGAAAGGCACGGACCCGCGGCTAGTTGACTCGGGCGCCCTTCTTCCATGTCTGCGGGGTCGCCTTTCCGTCCGGTGAGAACAGGACTCCCGCGCCATCGGGCTTGCCCGATCGCCATGTTCCAACATAACGGCGCCCGTCAGCGAAATAGAAGGTTCCCGGGCCCTCCGGAATGCCGTCGAGAAATCGCCCAGAATAACGGCTGCCGCTGGCGTAGTGGTTCGTTCCTTCGCCCACGATTCGGCCGTTCGTGAGCACGTCTTCAAAGCGTCCGTTGGGTTCACCATCCAGAAACCATGCAATCGTCCTGGTGCCGTGCGCCAGTCCATCCTGGCATCCGCCGGACCAGGTGATCGATTCGCCCGGTTTAGGGTTCGGATTGTGGACGATGCAGCCATTGCGCGGATCGGCGATCTGGGCCGTGACAGCGCTGGCACAGGCGGTCAGCGCGACAACCAGGAATTTGGATGCGAGCGGACGTCTCATGCCGGAAAGTCTAGCACAGAGATCGGCGCTCAACGTCCCTCGACGGCCGGCCTGTCGCGCGACGGTGGCTCATCGCCGACACGCCAGTAGATGACGATCGATATCAGCAGTGCTGCCGACAGGACCGCGAACGTCCAGCGATAGGCCTCGACCGGGGTTTGGCCCAGCGCATCGGCGGGAAACGCGTTGATGAAGGCACCCGTCCCGACCTGGATCAGGAACACCCCACCCCACACGAACAGGTTGATGGCGGTGACCACCCGGCCGACATAGCGATCGGGAAACATAGCGCGGGCATGAGCGAAGATCGGTGACGACAGGCCCGAGCAAAGGCCCAGGACGACCATCACCACGATCGCGTAGGTCAGCGAGCTGCCATCGGCGGTGGCGAGCAGGCCGAACCAGATACACATGCCGAGCGTGCCGGCGGCCACGACGCCGCGCCGCGTGTCGAACACACGGTCGAGAGGCCCTATGGCAACCGCGCTGACCAACCAGGCCAGGGAGATCACGAAGATAATGTTGCCGCGTTGCAGCAGGTCCGAACCGTAGACGTCGTTCAGATAAGGCCCGACCCAGAGCGCCCGAAACGTCAGGAACGAACCCACGACCAGGCCGGCGATGAGGCCCAGCGCATACAGTTTGGGTTCGCGAAAGACCACGGCCAGGCCGCGGATCGTCTCGACGAGGCTCTCGCCCGCCTCGACGGGCGGCGGATCGTCGGGCGGTCGATCGCGAACCGTCAGGATCACGAGAAGCGCCAGCAGGATTGAAAACAATCCTATCGCGGCGAGCGTAGCCCGCCATCCGAACGCATCGGTTGCGGCGGCAAACGGCGAAGCGGACAGCAGCATGCCAAGACCGCCGACCCCGACGGTTAGCGCCGAGGCCGTCGACAGGCGGTCGCGCGGCACCCAGCGGGACAGAAGCACGATGGTGCCCATGAAGACCGGTGCGATGCCCCAACCCACGAAGAGGAGGCTCAACGAAAGCCAAGTCGTCGACTGTGCGTAGGAAAAGCCCAGAACACCGATTGCGGTCAGCAGGATGAAGGCGGCGACTGTCCGGCGTGGGCCGAAACGGTCGAACAGCACACCGACGGGCAGCTGCATGATCGCGGAGCCGAAGAACAGGGCCGCGGGCAGCGCGCTCAGCTGGGCCGCCGTCAAGTCCAGTTCGGCCCGCAGGTCCGGTGCGATTACCGCCGGAACGGAACGCAGGAACTGGCTGAGGATAAACGCCAGGCCCAGTCCCGGCACCATGGCGAGGATCAAACGGCTGCGAGAACTGAACATCCTTCGTCCATTCAAGCCGAACTCGGGCCCGGAATTATACCTGGTCGGTGTCTGTCCCGGACATCTCTCCGTCTTCGGTCAAACCGGCCTTGCGGGCTTCTGCCTGCTGACGTTTGGCCTCGGCCTTCGCGGCTTTCTTTTCCTTTTTCTTGATTTCCCGCTGGCGCTTTTCGAAATTGTAGTTCGTCTTGCGTGCCATGCTCACCTCGCACCCGGACCCGGCAGCATGACGGGTCCGGTTCAAATGTTTAAGCCGCGCGGCGTGATGGTCGTCTGTTGCGCCGCGACCGGTTTCTATTTCGTCCCGGACGGTTACGCCCGCCCCTGCCACTTGGCTTCATCCGGACCACCTGGGTGGGCCGCTCTCCGCCGGCGACGGTGATCGTCTGCCGGATCAGCTTCTCGATATCCTTGAGCTGATCGTACTCGCTTGGATCACAGAACGACAGGGCCGCGCCATCGGCGCCGGCCCGGGCCGTTCGGCCGATGCGGTGAACATAGCTTTCCGGGTCGTTGGGCAACTCGAAATTGACCACATGGGTGATCCCGCTGACGTCGATCCCACGTGCCGCGATATCCGTGGCCACCAGGACCCGTGCCGAACCCGAGCGAAACGCGTCGAGCGCCCTCTGGCGGGCACCCTGGGATTTATTCCCGTGAATGACATCCGCCTGGATATCGGCCTTGGTCAGAGCATCGGCGACACGGTTGGCCCGGTGCTTGGTGCGGGTGAACACGATCACGCGTTTCATCTGCTTGTCGGCCAGGAGATCGCGCAGCAGCCCGATCTTCTCGTTGGTGTCGACGAAATGAACGCTCTGTTTGATGACCTCGACGGCGACGGCCTTGGGGGCGATATCGATCCGTACGGGTTCGTAGAGAATGTCCTGGGACAGTTTCGCCACTTCGCCGGGCATGGTTGCCGAGAAGAGCAACGACTGCCGGTCTTCCGGCAGTTTTGCGATGATCTTGCGAACATCGCGGATGAAGCCCATGTCGAGCATCCGGTCGGCCTCGTCGAGCACTAGATGCTCGATGTAACCGAGATTGATGTGGCCCTGCTCCATCAGGTCGAGCAGCCGCCCGGGCGTCGCGACGAGAATGTCGACGCCGCGGCGCAGCTTGTTCACCTGCGGATGCTGGGACACGCCGCCGAAGATGACGACGTGGCGTAGGTGGAGGAACTTGCCATAGCCGTGGAATTCCTCGCCGATCTGGATTGCAAGCTCGCGGGTCGGCGCCAGCACCAGCGCGCGCGGGTGGCGGCGTTTGCCGTCGACATGGGCACGCGAAAGCGTGTGCAGGATCGGCAACGCGAAGGCGCCTGTCTTGCCGGTACCGGTCTGGGCGATGCCAAGCAGGTCCATATCGCCGAGGAGTTCGGGAATCGCCTTCTCCTGAATGGGAGTCGGCGTTGTGTGTTCGCGTGCATCCAATGCACGCAGGATCGGATCGGCCAGGCCGAGATCCGCAAAACCAGGATTGTTCACTGATAAGTCCTTATGCGCCTGAGGGCCGGGTCGGCTTTGCGACACGGTCTGCCTCGGCGTATTGCCTGTTCCGGGCGCGGCCGGTTCGGCATTTTTCTTGATTGTTATTCTCAGGATATGCGCCGTTCTTATTCGGCGCTTCGCGCAATCGCGAGACAACTTATGACGGATATGTGGGCCCGCGCCGCCGATTTGTCAAGGAAATCAGAAATTTGCCGGGCGTCGAATGCTTAAAGTTGAATGCATGTCGGTTATATTCCGCGGCAATGAACGTCACCAAACGAGGCACCGGAGAGCATGTTATGGGCGAAAAACTGGGAATGATCGGGCTGGGCAAGATGGGCCTGGCACTGGCGCGGGAGATGATGGCCGACGGACATACGGTGTGCGCTTACGACATCGACCCGACGCGCATGCAGATGCTGGCCAATGCGGGCGGCACACCCGTCGACAATGCGCGTGCGGTGGCCGCGGCCAGCGACATCACCTTTTCGATCCTGCTGAAGCCGAAGCATATCGAAGAGAACCTGTTCGGCCCGGATGGCATCGACAAGGCCGGCAAGGACGGTCTCATCCATGTGGAGATGAGCACCATGCCCCCCGATTACTGCAAGGGCCTGTGCGAGAAACTTGCCGGGTCGGGGATCGACATGCTGGACGCACCGATCTCCGGCTCCCACCCCCAGGTCGACGACCGCTCCATAACCTTCATGGTGGGTGGCAGCGACGCAGCCTTCAGCCGTGTCGGCCCGATCCTCGAGAAACTGTCGGCCGATGCGACCCATACGGGCCCGTCGGGCAGCGGCGCGGTGATGAAGGTGGTGACGAACCTGTTCGTAAACGCGAGCACCGCGCTTCTCGCCGAGGTGATCATCACCGGTGAACGCGCCGGCCTGTCCCACGATGTGTTGGCTCACTGCCTGCCCAAGGGCTCGGTCCAGGGCAAGATGCTGGACATGTCGATCGGCCCCCTCACCCAGCGTGACTTTACCGCGCGCGGCGCGGTCGAGATCTTTGTTAAGGATATGGGCATCGCTATCGATCTGGCGAAGGACAATGGTATCGACCTAGCAGTGGTCCCCGCCGCCCGCGCCATGTTCGAGCGTGCCGCGGAGGCCGGCTGGGCCAAGGACGACGCGACCCGGGTGATCGAGGTCTACGAAGGCAAGGCCTGACGGTCGAGAAACGCCAGGACCGCTTCGTTGAACAATTCCGGGCGCGTGACGGACACGGCGTGGCCGCCATTCTCGATGATATTTAGTTCGGCGCCCGGAATAAGCTCCACCAGTTCGCGCGAGAAATAGGCTGGCGTGAGGAAATCGTCTTCCGCGCAAATCACCAGCGACGGCACGCCCACCGCGCCGATATAGTCCGTGCAGTCAAAGGCGAGCACAGCATCCATCCTGCTCTCCATGATCATGGCCGAGGGTAGCGCAGCGACGGCATTCGGTTCATGTTCGATCATCGCCTGGCCGTGATCGCGAATAAACCAGGGCGGAAACAGGAACAAGGGTGTCGCGCGCGCATAGGCCTGCACCCCGGAATCCCGCAGCAATGCCCTGCGAACGTCGAAACAACGGCTCATCTGCGGATCGGCCTTGGTCCAGCCGGCGTAGATGACGGCACTGGAAAGCCGCTCGGGCGCCTTCACCGCAAGAACGATTGCCATTGCGGCACCGGTCGAATGCCCCACGATATGCGCCCGGTCGATGTTCAGAAAATCCATCAGGCGTGACAGATCTTCGGTCATCTGATCGACGGAATAGTCTATTTCGGAGTGGGTGCTTTGCCCGGTGCCGCGGTGATCATGAACGACCACCATATAGTCCTTGGCGAAGGCTTCGATCTGGGCATTCCAGTAGTCGGCGGTGCCACCGAGGCCGGCGACCAGCATCAGCGGCGGCCCTTCCCCGTGGATTTCGTAGTGGAGTTCGCCGTTCCCGATATCTGCGATGGGCATGTCGTCGATGTCCGTTCCGGATTCTAGCTATCGATCTCGCGGAGGTTCCCCTCCTCGTCCACCTCAAGGCCGGTGCCGCGTGCGGCCTCGACGACGCTGGGATGCCAGGCGACATTGCCCGCATCCGGTCCGCCGACGATGGTCAGGATCAGGGCATCCGGATCGTCGCAAACGCAGCGAAAGCCCCGATAGATCAGGGTCGGCACATTGATGATATCGCCGGGCTCGAGTTTCACGGCGCGCTCGTCCTCGCCCTCGAGCCAATACAGCTCCCATGTGCCGCGGATCGGAACGAAGACTTCTTCGGTCAAATGGGCATGCAATGCCGCGCCGTTTCCGTTCTCGGCGCGGTTGTAGATCACCGCGAAACCATGTGCCGGTGAACTGATCTTGGGCTCCAGCGCCGGGTCTTCGGGGTTTTCCGTCACGCTGGTGCCGATCATGTTGATGATCTCACGCTGAAAGCCCGGCAAACGCTGATCAAGGAAAGCCAGGTCGGAACCTTGGGATTTCGCCTCTCGGGCAACGTACTTCGTCTCCATTTCTTCGACGGAAATTTTCGGAATGGCCATCGTCATTTCTCCGGCTGTGTGTCACGGACATCCGCGACGGATGGTTATCGGCCGCCTGCGGCGCCATCATTTTCGTGGAGTGGCAGTTTTAGAACCATGCGATTGATGGCGTGCAAGGTATCGTAGAGTTCATCAAACTGGTTCTTGAAGTTTGTCCAGTTCAGGTCGCTGCGCACCTGCAGAATGTCCTCGTGGATTTCTTGCCGGATACGGATAGGCCTCGAACTGAGCCTGGACGTGGTCGTCTGTCATTGGGGTCTAACCGGTTCTCCGCCTGTTCCTGATGCTCCATTGAAGCACTTTGCCAATATGGTCGCAAAAGATGTTCTTGTCGCAAACGGCCGCAGGGCACGCGGTACGGTGCGCGATTCTATCACTCAATTGTCGGAGAAATGAGATTGACCGAAGCGGCTTCTCAACACTGCTCGGCCGATTGACCTTGGCAAGAAATGGTGAGCGCACCAGGGCTCGAACCTGGGACCTACTGATTAAAAGTCAGTTGCTCTACCAACTGAGCTATGCGCCCACACGGCACGCGCGGTCATCGTCTGAGATATCCGGCACGGTGCAGAGTGCTTCTATTTAGAAACGTGCGAGCGCCGGGTCAATGACCGGACGTGCAGATTTGTAAATTGATCGCGGCTTGACGGTCACGCGTTAATTCCGGCCGGATGACGGCCGGTTTCTTTGGCCGGATTTCGAACCAATTTCACAGGGGCCCTACTTCCGTTGAAGGAACATGCCAATCCTGCCGCAGCCCTTCACCTCAGTATGCCGTTCTCCCATCTTTCGCACTAGGAACCGGGACGTCGCCGTAGTTTCGATAAAGTAGTTTTTCTTCATTAGGAATTTCTGCAGTTTGCGCGGCACGAACGACCTTTTCTCGAATCCGAAGATCCCTGTCATCCGGAACTCGGCATCGAAGCAGCGGGTTAGAGACTCGAAGTCGAAATGCCGGTAGTGCTTGTCCTCGAGCGGTTTTTCGGTGCTCGGAACCGTGACGAACAGAGGCGCCCCCGGCTTCAGCGATCGCGCGATTCCGGCGACAAACTCGGGTACCTCCGACGGGGGCACATGTTCGATGACCTCGATCAAGGTGCCGCTGTCGAAGGTCTCGGGCCCCAGGTCCTGTAAATCGCCGCAGGTGAACGCCACCTTGCCGTCGGCGAAAATATTCGCCCACCGGATGGCCCGCTCGTCGATGTCGATGCCGTGGAACGCGATATGGCCGAGCCGGGCCTCCTTCGTCAGGGCGTATACAAACCCGCCGTCACCGCACCCGTAATCCATATGGCGCCGAGTTTCGCCCGATTGCGGCTCGTCGAAACCGGCCAACCAGTCGACCGCGATCTGGACTGCGGCGATATAGGACGCCGCGAAACCCCAGGTCCGGCTAAACATCGGGAACCGGTCATGGGACGGGATATAGTGGTAGGGAAAGGCGTATTGTCCGGCCTGGATGGAATCCACTCGCCGATCTCGGTCTGTATCATCCGAAGCGCTCATCACATCTCCCCTGTCCCGGTCGCCAGGCGTAAATGGTGGTGAGCTCGCCTGGCTTCGACCAGGAACAATTCGCGCCTATTGGTCGTCAGCTGCGACCTGCATCTTGATGATCTTGTCAGGGTTAGTGACGGCACCGCTCGAGCCCTCGCCGCGCTTGATCTTGTCGACCAGCTCCATCCCGTCGGTCACCTGTCCCCAGACGGTGTACTGGCCGTCGAGGAATGAGGCGTCGTCGAAGACGATGAAGAACTGGCTGTTGGCGCTGTTTGGGCTCTGGGCGCGGGCCATGGAAACGGCACCGCGGCCGTGGTTGGCGTCCGAGAATTCCGCGTCCAGGTCGGGCTTGTCCGAGCTGCCCCGGCCGGTTCCGGTGGGATCGCCGGTCTGGGCCATGAAACCATCAATCACGCGATGAAAAACGATGCCGTCGTAGAAGCCTTCACGGGTCAGTTCCTTGATGCGTGCGACATGGTTGGGGGCCAGGTCGGGGCGCAGTTCTATGGTCACGCGACCCCCTTCGAGGTCCAGATAGAGGGTGTTTTCCAAGTCGCGCTCCTGTGTGCGGTTTTGGGCCTGGACGGAACCTGTCTGGGACACGAAACCGTCGATTGTGAATATACCGATTGCCGCAGCGAGCGCGGCGAGAAGAAATCTTCGTTTCATGGTTCGGTTCTACTCGTTGACAGCCTGGAGATCCGGCCGCCCAAGCCGTTCGTTGACGCGCTGGGCAACCGCTTCCGAGACGAAACTCGATATGTCGCCGCCCAGCGCCGCAATCTCCTTGACCAGGCGCGAGGCTATGAACTGATGATTCTCGGAGGCCATCAGGAACAAGATTTCTATGTCAGGATTGAGGCGGGCATTCATGCCGGCCATCTGGAACTCGTAGTCGAAATCCGTCACCGCGCGCAGTCCGCGCAGGATGCAGCCGGCCTTCTCCGCCTCGGCAAAGTGCACCAGCAGCGAATCGAAGGATTTGACCTCGATCGCGCCGATGTTCGGGTCGTCCAGGGCCGCGACCTCGTCGCGCACCATTTCCACCCGTTCGTCGAGGGAAAACAGCGGGCCCTTGCCCGCATTCACCGCGACGCCGATGACCAGCCGGTCGAGGACGCGCGCGCCGCGCCGAATGATGTCCATATGTCCGTTGGTGGTCGGGTCGAAAGTGCCGGGATAAACACCGACCCGTTCAGTTTTCGCCATCTTCGTCCTCGGTCGCCGTTTCGCCCGTGTCCTCAGCATTGTCCGGCGTTTCATCCCCTTCGTCCGCGCCGTTGTCGGCGTCTTGTTCTGCGCTGTCCTCTGTTTCCGGAGCTTCGTCGATGTCCTCGTCGTCCGTGTCATCGTCGCGCAAATGGGCGACGGTCACAAGCCGTTCATCATCGGCCACACGGAACAGGGTGACGCCGCGTGTCGAGCGTCCCGCGATACGAACGTCGGTGACGCCGGTGCGGATCAGTTGCCCGCCATCGGTCACCATCACCAGTTCGGTTTCGTCTTCCACGGGGAAGGATGCAACCACCGCATCCTTGTCGGCGTCGGCCAACGTGATGTTGACGACCCCCTGCCCGCCGCGATTTGTGATCCGGTATTCGTAGGCCGACGTGCGCTTGCCGAAACCGTTCGACGTCACAGATAGGATGAACTGTTCCTGTTCGGCAAGTTCCGCATAGCGCCCAACGGACAATTCGATGTCATCGCTGTCGGGATCGACCTCCGCAGCGCCGTTGCCGCCATTGCCGTTCGCATCGTCCGGGTCAGCGCGTTCCGCACGGCTGCGTTTGAGATAGGCCTCGCGCTCGGCGATCGAGAATTCGGCGTGGCTCAGGATCGACATGGAAATCACGCTGTCGTCCTTGCCCAGGCGAATGCCGCGCACGCCGGTCGAGTTGCGCCCGGCAAAGACACGTACGTCGGTCGCCTCGAAACGTATCGACTTGGCCTTCGCGGTGGCGAGCAATACATGGTCGGTGTCCTCGCACGGTTGCACGCCGATGAGTTGGTCGCCCTCGTCCAGCTTCATGGCGATCTTGCCGTTCGCCTTGACCTGCACGAAGTCGGACAGCCGGTTGCGGCGAACGTTGCCGGACTCGGTCGCGAACATCACGAACAGATCCTCGGCCTCGGACTCGTCTTCCGGCAGGGGCATCAGGGTCGTGATGGTCTCGTTTTCTTCCAGCGGCAGCACGTTTACCAGCGCCTTGCCGCGTCCCTGTGGCGTGCCCACGGGCAGCTTGTAGACCTTTTGCTTGTAGACCATGCCGCGCGAGGAGAAGAACAGAACCGGAGTGTGAGTGTTGAGCACGAAGACCGAGCTGACGAAGTCCTCGTCGCGCGCGCGCATGCCTGCCCGTCCCTTGCCGCCGCGCCGTTGCGCCCGGTAGGTGGAAAGCGGAACGCGTTGGATGTAGCCGTTGTGGGTGACCGTGACGACCATATCTTCGCGCTGGATCAAATCCTCGATATCCTGCTCGAATTCACCCTCGACGATCTCGGTGCGCCGCGGGTCGGCAAACTCGTCACGCATGGCCAGAAGTTCGTCGCGCAGCAGCGCGTAGAGCTTCTCGCGGCTGTCGAGGATTTCCAGGTACCCGCGGATCTTCTCGACCAGTTCCTCCAGGTCTTTCGCGATCTTGTCGCGCTCCAGACCGGTCAGGCGATGCAGGCGCAGCTCCAGGATGGCCTTGGCCTGCTCCTCGGAGAGCTGGTAATTGCCCTTCTCGTCGACCGCGCGTCCCGGCTCGTCGATCAGCGCAATCATCGGGGCCACGTCCTTGGCTGGCCACATCTTGCCGCAGAGCTGCTCGCGCGCCTCGCTGGAATCCTTAGCGGCCCGGATCAGCTCGATCACGGGGTCCAGGTTGGCGACCGCGATGGCGAGGCCGACCAGCGTGTGGGCCCGGTCGCGCGCGCGGCCCAGTTCATAGATCGTGCGCCGGGTGATGACCTCCTCGCGGAAGGCCACGAACGCCGAGATGATGTCCTTGACGTTGAGCAATTCCGGCCGGCCGCCGTTGAGCGCCAGCATGTTGACCCCGAAGGAGGTCTGCAGCGGCGTGTAGCGGAACAGCTGGTTCAGGACGACCTCGGGCTCGGCGTCGCGCTTGAGTTCGATGACCACGCGCACGCCGTGACGGTCGCTCTCGTCGCGCAGGTCGGAGATGCCCTCGATGATCTTTTCCTGGGCGACCTCGGCGATCCGCTCGATCATCCGCGACTTGTTAACCTGATACGGGACTTCGCTGACGATGATGGCGTTGCGCCCGGCGCGGACCTCCTCAAACGCGGTCTTGGCGCGGATCACGACCGAACCGCGCCCGGTGTGGAAGGCTGCGCGGATGCCGCTGGTGCCCAGAATGGTGCCGCCGGTCGGGAAATCCGGCCCCTTCATGACCTCCAGGATCTCGTCGACCGAGACCTCAGGGTTGTCGATATACAGACAACAGGCGTCGATCACCTCGCCCAGATTGTGCGGCGGGATGTTGGTCGCCATGCCCACGGCAATGCCGCCGGCGCCGTTGACCAGCAGATTCGGGTACTGGGCCGGCAGGACCAACGGTTCGTTGATGGATTCGTCGTAGTTCGGCTGAAAATCGACCGTTTCCCGGTCGATATCCTCGATCAGCGCGTGTGCCGCCTTGGACAGGCGCGCTTCGGTGTAGCGCATGGCTGCGGCCCGGTCGCCGTCCATCGAGCCGAAATTGCCCTGGCCGTCGATCAATTCCAGGCGCATGGAGAAATCCTGGGCCATGCGCACCATGGCATCGTAGATCGCGGAGTCGCCGTGGGGGTGATATTTACCCATGACGTCGCCGACGATTCGGGCCGACTTCCGATAGGGCCGGTTGTACTCAAAACCGGACTCTTTCATGGAGTACAAGATGCGCCGATGCACCGGTTTCAGGCCGTCGCGCACATCGGGCAGCGCACGGGCCACGATGACGCTCATGGCGTAATCGAGATAGGAGGAGCGCATCTCCTCCTCGATAGTCACCGGGGCGATGTCTACTCCGTCCGGCTGAAGCTCTGCCGATTGATCACTCATTGTGGATTAACAACGCTGTACAGTGCGTTCTTAAAGCAAAATCGAGGGAGCCGAATCCGGTGCTTTTTCATCGTCAAAACCTACCCGAATCCGGGGATTCGGGCAAGGAATGGCGGGGTTGTAAAAAAGAGTCGATTTGCGCCGGATTCGGGCGTTTTAGAACGGGATTTCGTCGTCCAGATCGTCGCCGCCGCCCATGCCGCCTCCGCCGGCCGCTGCCATCGCCGGCTGACCGCCGCCATAGTCGGACTGGGAATCGTATCCACCGCCTTGTCCCTGGCCGCCGCCACGGCTGTCGAGCATGACCATTTCCCCGCGAAAACGCTGTAGGACCACCTCGGTGGTGTACTTGTCCTGTCCGGACTGATCGGTCCATTTTCGGGTCTGGAGTTGGCCCTCCAGGAACACCTTGGCGCCCTTTTGCAGGTAGCGTTCGGCGACATCAACCAGTTTCTGGTCAAAGATCACCACCCGGTGCCATTCGGTTTTCTCCTGCATTTCGCCGCTGTTGCGGTCTTTCCAGCGTTCCGACGTGGCGACCGACAGGTTGCACACCTTGTCGCCCGACTGCATGGAGCGGATTTCCGGGTCGCGGCCCAGATTTCCGACGAGCATGACCTTGTTGACACTGCCTGACATAGGGATGTTCCTTCGCTTCGAATCCGATCTTCATGCACCCGGAGACATACGGTGGGACTCGAGGCGGAAAACCAAGCTCACACTGGCATGCAGCCTGTTGCCCCACAAGCGCCTAGACGCCGAGTTATCCCCATGATATTCATGGTTTGTTCTCATTTCAACCGGTAGCTGTCCACTGGCCTTTTGACGGTCTTGCCGCCATATTCGCAAACGGTCGTGGATCCGACCCCGGGGCGAACCAAAACCGCCTTCCACCCTTGCCCGCAAGGCACTGATGCAAAAGAAAATCGTCGTCCGAGGCGCCCGCGAGCACAATCTGCGCGACATCGATGTGTCGCTGCCCCGCGACTCCCTGGTGGTGATCACAGGCCTGTCCGGTTCGGGCAAATCCTCTCTCGCCTTCGACACCATCTACGCAGAGGGCCAGCGCCGTTATGTGGAAAGCCTGTCGGCCTATGCCCGCCAGTTCCTGGAGCTGATGCAGAAGCCCGACGTGGACTCGATCGAGGGCCTGTCGCCGGCGATTTCCATCGAGCAGAAGACGACCAGCCGCAATCCGCGTTCGACCGTCGGCACGGTGACGGAGATCTACGATTATCTGCGCCTGCTCTATGCCCGGGTCGGCATCCCCTACTCGCCCAAGACCGGGCTACCCATCGAGGCGCAATCGGTCTCCCAGATGGTGGATCGCACGCTTGAGATGGATGAAGGCACGCGCCTGTACCTGCTGGCGCCCATCGTGCGCGGGCGTAAGGGCGAGTACCGCAAGGAACTGGCCGATCTGCAGAAGCGCGGCTTCCAGCGCGTGAAGATCGACGGCGAGAGTTACGAGATCGCCGATGCACCGGCGCTCGACAAAAACTACAAGCATGACATCTCCGTGGTGGTGGACCGGATCGTGGTGCGCGACGGCATGGAGACCCGGCTGGCGGATTCTATCGAGACCGCGTTGGAGCTGGCCGACGGCCTCGCTTTCGCGGAAAACGCCGACAGCGGAGAGCAGACCATCTTCTCGGCCAAGTTCGCCTGCCCCGTATCGGGTTTCACCATCGAGGAAATCGAGCCGCGGCTGTTCTCGTTCAACAACCCGTTCGGCGCCTGTCCGGCCTGTGATGGGCTGGGCACCAAGGTCGTGGTCGATCCCGACCTGGTGATCCCGGACAAGACCAAGAGCCTGCGCGACGGTGCCGTGGCCCCCTGGTCCAACTCCTCGAGCCCCTACTACGTCCAGACGCTGGATGCGATCGCGCGCCACTTCAAGGTCTCGACGGCGGACGCCTGGTCAGAGCTGCCCGACAAGGTTCAGAAATGCGTGCTCTTCGGCTCGGACAAAACGACCATCAAGATGAAGTACGACGACGGCTTGCGCACCTACGAGACGACCAAGCCGTTCGAGGGCGTAGTGATGAACCTGGAGCGCCGCTACCGGGAGACCGAGAGCAGCTGGGTGCGCGAGGAGATCGGCAAGTACCAGATCACCTCCCAATGCGAGACCTGTGCCGGCGCCCGGCTCAAGCCCGAGGCGCTGGCGGTGAAGATCAACGGTAAGCACATCAGCCAGACGACCGAGATGTCGATCGCGACGGCGGGCGCGTGGTTCGCCGATCTGTCGAACCATCTGACGGCCAAGCAGCAGGAGATCGCCGACCGCATCCTGCGCGAGATCAACGAGCGCCTCGGCTTCCTCAACGATGTCGGGCTTGAGTACCTCACCCTCGACCGCAAGGCGGGCACCCTATCTGGCGGCGAGAGCCAGCGCATCCGGCTGGCCTCCCAGATCGGCTCCGGCCTGACCGGGGTGCTCTACGTCCTTGACGAACCCTCGATCGGCCTGCACCAGCGCGACAATGCGCGCCTGCTCGAGACCCTCAAGCGCCTGCGCGACCTGGGCAACACCGTGGTCGTGGTCGAACATGACGAGGATGCGATCCGGACCGCCGACTATCTAGTCGATATGGGCCCCGGTGCCGGTGTCCATGGCGGCCAGGTCGTGGCCCACGGCACGCCGAAGAAGGTGATGCAGCAGGTCAACAAGAGCCTGACGGCCAAATACCTGACCGGCATCGAACAGATCCCCGTTCCCGTCGAACGCCGCCCGGGCAAGGACGGCCAGTTCCTGCGCGTCGTCGGGGCCACCTCGAACAATCTCCAGGACGTGACGGCGGAAATCCCGCTGGGCACGTTTACCTGCATCACCGGCGTGTCCGGTTCCGGCAAGTCGACCCTGGTCATCGACACACTCTACAAGGCCGCCGCGCGCCATATCTATGGCTCGCGCGCCGGCCCCGGCGTCCATATCGCCATCGAGGGCCTCGACCATCTCGACAAGGTGATCGACATCGACCAGTCGCCCATCGGGCGCACGCCGCGCTCCAATCCTGCGACCTACACCGGTGCCTTCACGCCGATCCGCGACTGGTTCACCGGCCTGCCGGAATCCAAGGCGCGCGGGTACAAGCCCGGCCGCTTCTCCTTCAACGTCAAGGGCGGTCGCTGCGAAGCGTGCCAGGGCGACGGCGTCATCAAGATCGAGATGCACTTCCTGCCCGACGTCTATGTCGAGTGCGATGTCTGTCACGGCAAACGGTACAACCGCGAGACCCTTGAGATCCTGTATCGGGACAAGTCGATCGCCGATGTACTCGACATGACCGTCGAGGAAGGCCGCGAGTTCTTCAAGGCGGTGCCGTCGATCCGCGACAAGCTGGAGACCCTGGAGCGGGTGGGCCTGAGCTACATCCATGTGGGTCAGGCCGCCACGACCCTGTCCGGCGGCGAGGCCCAGCGGGTCAAGCTTGCCAAGGAGTTGTCGCGCCGGGCGACGGGCAAGACGCTCTACATCCTCGACGAGCCGACCACGGGCCTGCACTATCACGATGTGCGCAAGCTGCTCGAAGTGCTGCACGCCCTCGTCGAGCAGGGCAACACGGTGGTGGTCATCGAGCACAACCTGGAGGTCATCAAGACCGCGGACTGGATCATCGATCTGGGCCCAGAAGGCGGCGACAAGGGTGGTGAGATCGTCGCAGTTGGTACGCCGGAGGATATCTGTGCCGAGAAATGCAGCTTCACGGGAAGTTTCCTGGCGCCCTACCTACCGGCGCTTGCGAAGAAGACCAAGAAGCGGGCTTAACATTCGGGCACAACTGTCGGTCTGCGTGGCGTTTGTCGGATTATGATCCGGCGTCTAAGCTTGAACCCAACAATCACGTCAAACCCGGAGAGCACCATGTCCGCATACATCGTCGTTGACGCTAACGTTCATGACCCCGAGGCCTTCAAGGCCTATGCCGAGCGTGTCGGCGCCATCCTGAAAGCCCATGGCGGCAAGCCGATCGCCAACAATTCGCCGGCGTCCCTGGAAGGCGACTGGTGCCCGAAGCGCATGGTGATCCTCGAGTTTGCCGACGAAAAGGCCGCGCGCAGCTGGTACGACTCACCAGAGTATCAGGAGATCATTCCGCTGCGGCAGGTCGCGGCCGACGACAGCCTGGTGCTGGTGCCGGGACTTTAGTCACAATGTGGGGCGGGATTCTTGGCCGTCTCCGGCGCCCCATCTTCCTGTTGCCGCTCCTGGGTGTGCTCGCGGTCTGTTTTCGTCGGCCGAGCAGAGTATCGGGAGGTACAATCAGTACAATCAGGGGATGTTGCTCTGGGCTCTCCAGACGGTGCCGGCGGATCGTCTGGGGACCGTTTTTTCCGCTCGCAACTCGCGCCCTACAAGATGGTAGCCGGCGTCCTTCCCCTACGGCTGAACGCGGCAAACGACCGGGTGATCTTCGTCGAGGGGATGTAGGTCGCCAGCCCCGATCTACCGGAATGCCGGCAGAACCTCGTCGTTGAAGCGCTGCATGGTGTTCAATGCCATGTCGTGGCTGGGTTCGCCCGTGCGCACGATGAAGCTCATTTCGGTAAAGCCCCAGTCGCGATAGCGCCAAATGCGCTCAACGACCTGCTCGGCGGTGCCGATGCAAGTGCGTTCGCCGAACATCTTCGCGATATCGCCGTCGGGCGGGAGAAATTCGAAAACACTCTCGTCGCCGACATAATCCTCGTTCCACTGATCGCCAGAAAACAGCAGGCGGAACAGGTTGGCGTGTTCCTAGACCGCCCGGCGCGCTTCATCGACCGCCTGCTCCTCGCTGTCCGCGATATGCAGGAACACCAACATCATCGCCTCGTGTCCGCCCTCCGGATGGTCCTCGGCCGCCAAGGTATCGAGATACCACTGTAACCGCTCGCGGGCGTCTTCCGGCGAGATCGGATACTGGTTCATCATGATGTTGAAGCCGTTGCGCGCGGCCCGCTCGAAACTGTCGCGGGTGCGCATCGGCGTCAAATCACGAAGCCGTGCAGGTTTGCCTTCAACACCGGGGATCGCTATGTCGTGGGGCATGGAACGTTCGAAACTCAGCCCCGTTCACGTGGTCGGCGGCGGCCTCGCCGGCAGCGAAGCCGCCTGGCAGCTTGCGCGCGCCGGGGTCCCCGTTTTGCTCCACGAGATGCGCCCGGACCGTGCGACCGACGCACACCAGACCGACCGGTTGGCGGAACTCGTGTGCTCGAACTCCTTCCGCTCGGACGATGCAGAGGGCAATGCCGTCGGCATTCTGCATGCCGAGATGCGGTTGCTGGGCTCCTTGATCATGGCCGCCGCGGATGCCAACCGAGTGCCAGCGGGCAGCGCGCTGGCGGTAGATCGCGACGGGTTCGCCGCCCAGGTCAGCGAGAATCTGGCCGGTCACCCACTGATCGAAATTGAGCGCGGCGAAGTGGCGGGGCTGCCACCGGGGGATTGGGACAATGTCATCGTCGCCACGGGCCCCCTCACCTCGCCGGCGCTGAGTCAGGCGATCATAGATTTGACGGGCGAGGAAAACCTGGCGTTTTTCGATGCGATCGCACCGATCGTCCACCGCGACAGCATCGATATGTCGGTCGCCTGGTTCCAGTCGCGTTACGACAAGCCCGGTCCCGGCGGGACCGGCAAGGACTACATCAACTGCCCGCTCGACGAAGACGGTTTCAACGCCTTCATCGATGCCCTGATTGCAGGTGACAAGGTCGACTTTCACGACTGGGAAAAGGACACGCCCTATTTCGAAGGTTGCCTGCCGATCGAGGTGATGGCCAGCCGGGGCCGTGACACGTTGCGCTTCGGCCCCATGAAACCTGTCGGCCTGACCGACCCGCACACCGGCACTCGGGCCCACGCGGTCGTGCAGCTGCGCCAGGACAACGCGCTCGGCACTCTGTTCAACATGGTCGGCTTCCAGACCAAGCTGCGCTATGGCGCCCAGGAAACCGTGTTTCGCATGATCCCGGGTCTAGAGAACGCCCAGTTCGTCCGCCTCGGCGGCATTCATCGCAACACGTTCATGAATTCACCGCGCCTGCTTGATCCGAGCCTGCGCCTGAAGGCCCTGCCACGCCTGCGCTTCGCCGGCCAGGTCACGGGGGTCGAGGGATATGTGGAAAGCGCCGCCATGGGCCTGTTGGCCGGCCGGTTCGCCGCGGCCGAGCGGTTCAATGAAGAGTTGGTGTTGCCCCCCGTGACGACCGCTCACGGTGCCCTGCTGTCCCATGTCACGGGCGGTGCCGACGATGAGACCTTCCAGCCCATGAATGTCAATTTCGGGCTGTTCCCGCCGCTCGATGACGGTGCGCTGGCGGACGTCAAGCGGAAGGAACGCAAGAAGGAGCGCCGCCGCCTGATGTCCCGGCGCGCCCTGTCGGACATCGCGGTGTGGAACAGCGACACGCCCATGGCGGCCGAGTAGAGTGATGAAATCGCCGCGCAGCCAGCCCGGTGAGTTCTGGGACCAGCGCTATGACGGCGATGATTATGTGTTCGGCCACGAGCCCAATGTCTGGATGGCGGCAAATGCCGATCTCCTGAGGCCGGACATGACGGCTCTGGTGCCGGGCGACGGCGAAGGCCGGAACGGCGTCTGGCTGGCCGAACACGGCCTGAACGTGACCACGATCGATGCGTCACCGGTGGGTGTCACAAAGGCGAAGAAACTCGCCGATGCGCGTGGCGTCGAGATCGACACTGTGGTCGCCGATTTGCGCGACTGGGCCGCGCCGCAAGCAAGATACGATCTAGTCGTCCTGGCCTTCCTGCATGTCGATCCCGGTGATCGCACGGATGTGCACCGGGCCATCGCGCGAACCCTCAAGCCCGGCGGGCTCTTGCTTCTGGAGGGCTTTACGCCCGATCATCTGAATTATGGCAAGGGCGGACCGCCGGTCAGGGACATGATGTGCACCGAAGACCGGCTGCGGCACGATTTCGAGGGTCTTCTCGAGTTCGAGAAGATCGAGGCCCTGAAGACGGAACTGCCGGCCAGCGAACGCCATGGCGGCCCGGCTGCGGTGATCCGGCTCCGGGCCCGGAGGAGAAGCGAATGAACGGAGATACGCTCTTCACGCTCAAGGGGCCGCCGGACCCGGCCTACAACTGACAACGGAACGGGAGCGAACTATGGCGACGAAAGCCCCGATTAACATGATCGGCCTCGACCATCTGGTCATCCGATGTGCCGATGCCGAGGCAATGGTGCATTTCTACAGTGACCTGGTCGGATGCACGCTCGTTCGCCATAACAAGAAATTCGACTTGTATCACCTGCGGGCCGGAGACCAGTTGATCGACCTGATTGCCGTGGACGGCGTCCTCGGTCAGCGCGGAGGCGCCGCCCCCGGCGCGGAAGGCCGCAACATCGACCATTTCGCCATCCGTATCGAGACGTTCGACGAAGACGCACTGCACGCCTGGATCGTGGAAAACGGGCTTGAAATCGTCGAGGAAGGCCCGCGCTACGGTGCCGACGGGACGGGCCCAAGCGTCTACATCCGTGATCCCGAAGGCAATATCGTCGAATTCAAGGGGCCTTCGACCGACTAGTCTGCCGGACGGTCAGTAGCGCCCTCGCCACGCGGTCCAGGCCAGCCGTAACACCGGCGCCACGTCACCCGCCGGGATTGCAAACGGATCGTACCCCACCTTGCGAATGGCGGCGATGTGCCGGTCCGCAAGGCTCGCCAACAGCAGGCCACGGCGCGCCGCACGCGACATCTCTCCCGAAACCGAACGGGCGTTATCCAGGTGACTGGCCGCAAGATCGATCATGCGTTTGATCGCGCGGTTCAGCCCCGACGAAGGCTTGAGATCGAACAGTCGCCGTCGTTCGATCTCGTACTCGCTGAGCAACGCCTCGGGGATATAGAGCCGCTGGGACTGGGCGTGAAATACGACGGAGCGTGCCAGCCCGACCAGCGCCCAGGCGGTGCCCACGCGCCGGGCCGTGTCACTGGCGAGCGAATTTCCCGGCTCGAGGGTTTGCATTACGAGTGCGGCCAATTCGCCCGACGTGTCCCGGGCGTAGACTTCCAGCGCGTGCAGGCTTTCCCGCGGGCCGTCTTCAAGGTCGGCCTCGCGCGCGTCGATCAAGCTGTCGAATGCCGCATGGGGCAGATCGTGACGCGCGATCGCGACACCGAGCGCCTCGACCACCGGATGTTCGCGCGGCGTGTTCGCATAGATGCCCTCGATCGTCTCGCGCCACCATTGCAACCGGATCTGGCCCAGCAAGGGTTCGCTGACGATCTCGCGACTTCGTGCCACCTCCTGGTTGAAGGCGTACAGTGCCAGGGCATCGGCACGGCTTTCTGACGCCAGGAACAGGGCCGTCAGGTAACGGTCATGATCGTGACGCCGAACTTGCGCAAAGCAATAACGCTCGCTTTCGGTCAGGTTCATCGGTGCCTTTGCCCACGCTCATCGGGCGTTCCGTGTCCACGTAGGATCAACGCGGTGAATTTGCTATAGTCCGATTCGGGTTCTTGCAGAGGGGGATACTATGAAAAACCCATTGGAATCACTGCCGACGACTGTCGTGCTGGGGGTCGTGCTGACCGTCATCATGGTGATTGTCGCGCAAGGCATCGGCAACTAAGCGGCGGAGGGAGAAAAACATCATGGAATTCGATCCTTTCCTTTTGCACCTGGTCCGTACATTGCATGTCATCAGCGGCGTCATGTGGATTGGTCTACTCTGGTACCTGAACTTCGTGCAGGTGCCGACCATGCCGAAAATTCCCGACGAAATGAAACCGGCGATCGGCAAGCACATTGCCCCGGCCGTCCTGTTCTGGTTCCGCTGGGGTGCGGCCTCGACGGTCCTGTTCGGCCTTATCCTGGCCTGGATGCAGGGCCAGCTCGGCAGCGCACTGTCGATCGGTCTGTCGGATGGCAGTTTCGTCAGCGCCATGCTCGGCATTGCCATGTGGTTCGGCCTCATCATGGCCTTCAATGTCTGGTTCGTGATCTGGCCAAACCAGAAGATCGCACTGGGCATCGTAGAAGCCGATGCGGACCGCAAGCCGAAATCTGCGCGCACCGCGATGCTGTTCTCGCGCACCAACACCTTGCTTTCCATTCCCATGCTCTACGGCATGATTGCGGCCCAGAACCCTCCGTTCTGATCCACCGGACAGCAAAATGTTTACGGGGCCCTTCGGGGCCCCGTTTTCGTTCGTGAGCGCCCTAACGATTAAGGAAGTGCAATCAGCCCGGCCGCCACGCGTCGGTCTTCGGACAACAACAGATTGAAGGTCCGGGCTGCGGCCCCGGTATCCATGGGCTCGATCACGATACCGGCTGCGCGCAGCGGTGCCCGCATCGCCTGGGAGACCAGTTCCATGCGGGGGCCGCAACCAATTAGCAGAAGCTCAATTTCGTCGGCAGCCTCTAGGACCGGCGCGAATGCGGCTTCGTCTAGCTCGGCAAATGTCATGATGGGCCAGGTCTGCACCCGCTCGGGAAACACCAGAACCGAACTCTCGAAACTCTGCCCGGAAATCTGGAACCGTCCCGTGCCGTAGCGCTCGACCACCTGATAGCTGGCGGCGGGATCGCCGGGCGTGTCGTTCACCCCTTCTCGTCCGCAGGTGTAGTGTCGTCACCCTCGTCTTCGGACCCCTCTTCCAGGCCAGCCGACAGGTTTTCGCGGCTGAGCTTGAGTGCCAGCAGGATGGGTACAGCGACAAAGATCGATGAATAGGTGCCGATAATCACGCCCCAGATCATCGCCAGCGAGAAGTCGCGGATAATCGTGCCGCCGAAGATGGCCAGGGCGATCAGTGCGATCAACGTCGTGACACTGGTCATGAAGGTTCGCGACAGGGTGCGGTTCGCGGCCAGGTTCAGCAGCGAGGGCATGTCCAGCTTCTTGTAGCGTCGCAACTCCTCGCGCACCCGATCGTAAATTACCACGGTGTCGTTGATGGAATAACCGGCGATCGTGAGGATGGCCGCCACGGTCGCCAGGTTGAATTCGAGCTGGGTGATGGCGAAGAGACCGATCGTGGTGAGGACATCATGGGTCAGCGCGATGACCGCACCGACACCGAACTGCCATTCGAAGCGGAACCAGATGTAGATCAGGATCGCGCCTATCGCGAGTACGACGGCCCAGATCGCCGATTGAATCAGTTCCGCGCCAACGGTCGGGCCGACAAACTCGGTCCGCCGATACTCCGTGACAATGTCGCCCAGTGCCGCCTTGATGGTCTCGATCGCGGCCAGTTGTTCCTTCTCCGCGCCGTCCTGTTGCTGCACACGGATCAGCACGTCGTCGGGGGCCCCAAACTCCTGAACCTGGACCTCGCCCAGGTTGAGGCCGCCCACGGTGCTCCGCAGCTGCGCCACATCGGCCGGCCCCTCGGTCTTGATCTCGATCAGGATGCCGCCGCGAAAATCGATACCGAAATTCAGTCCCTGAACCAGGAAACTGCCGACCGCAAAGATGATCAGGGCAATCGACAGAGGATAGGCAAACTTCCGCATGCCCACGAAATTGACGTTGGTGTTCTCCGGAACGATGTTCAAGCGCACGGCAGCCCCCCTAGATCGGCAGGGTTTGCGGCCGGCGGCGGCGCAACCAGACGACAACGAAAAGACGGGTCAGCATCAGGGCCGTGAACATGGATGTCAGGATCCCGATCGACAGGGTCACCGCGAAACCCTTAATCGGGCCGGTGCCGAATTGGAACAGCAACACGGCGGCGATCAGGGTCGTCAAATTCGAATCGATAATCGTGGTCAGTGCGCGCCGGTAACCGGCATCGACCGCCGAGATCGGCGTTCGCCCGTTGCGCACCTCTTCCCTGATCCGTTCGAGGATCAGCACATTCGCATCCACCGCCATGCCGATGGTCAGGACTATGCCGGCGATGCCCGGCAGCGTCAGCGTCGCCTGCAGGACCGATAGCAGCGCGACAATGAGCGACAGGTTGAACAACAGGGCCACCGCCGCCATGAGGCCAAACAGGCCGTAACTGATGGAGATGAACACGATAACCGCGGCCAGGCCGATCATGCTCGCCGTCTTGCCAGCTTCGATCGAATCTGCACCTAGGCCCGGACCCACGGTCCGTTCTTCGAGGACGGTCAACGGGGCCGGCAGGGCGCCGGCGCGCAGAACCAGCGAGAGGTCATTGACCTCCTGTACGGTGAACCGTCCCGTGATGATGCCGCTGCCGCCGACGATGGCGGACTGGATACGTGGCGCACTTACAACCTCACGGTCGAGCACGATTGCCAGTCGGCGCCCGACATTGTCGGACGTCAGTTCACCGAAGCGGCGTCCGCCCGCAGTATCGAAACGGAACGAAACAATGGGCTGGCCGTCCTGGAAGGTTGGCTGGGCGTCGACCAGTCGGTCGCCCGCTACCTCGACGGCCCGGCGTACAACATAGGGAATTCGGCCGTCATCTTCGGGGCTGTAGAGCAGAATGGAGCCCGGCGGAAGGTTGCCGTTCTCGGCTTCCTGGATGGAAACCGTCTCATCAAGCATGTGGAAATTCAGCTTCGCGGTCTGCCCGAGCAGGCGCTTGATGCGCTCCGGGTCCTTGATGCCCGGCAGCTGAACCAGAATTCGGTCGTCGCCCTGTTGCTGGATCAGGGGCTCGGCAACACCGGTTTCGTCGACCCGCCGGCGAACAATTTCAATCGACTGCTCCACCGCGCTCTGACGGCGAATGCGTTCGGCCTCCTCAGTCATTTCGAGGCGGAAGTTCACGTCATTGTTCACTTCGAGTTCGAAACCGTCCTCGATATTGCGAACTCGATCCTGGGCGTCATCCGAATCCGCGACATTGCGCAGGGTGAAGTAGACCCCCTTGCCCTCGACCCGCAGTCCTGAATAGCCTATGCGATCGCCGCGCCGGCGCAGTTCGCGGCGAATGGTGGATTCAACCGATTCCAATGTTTCGCGGACCGCCTCATCGACGCCAACTTCGAGCAGGAGTGACGAGCCACCCTGGAGATCGAGCCCCAGGTTCATCGTCTTGCCGGGCAGGACTGCGGATGGCTGGCTCGCAACCTCCCCGTCAACGGGTTCTTCTGAACCTCCGATGAAGTTTGGCAGAGCGTAGATCACGCCCAGAAGTGCGACCACGACCGTGGTCACAATCGCCCAGCGGGGATAGTTGACCATCCTGGTGCGCCCTTCGCGGTCTTGCTACTTGCGGCCGCCGAAAAGGCCGCCCAGCAAACCACCGCCGCGGCCACCGTCATTCGCAGCAGGACCGACAACCGTGGGGCCGTCCTTGCCACCGCCGCCACCGCTACTCGGGGCCGGTGTGCTTGTGTCGCGGATGACATCCGAAATCGTGCCGCGCAGGACATCCACCTTGATGCCGTCGGCGATTTCCACGGTCACCTCGTCGGTTTCTTCCTTGACCCGGGTCACGGTGCCGAGGATCCCGCCGCCGGTCAGGACCCGGTCGCCGCGCTTCACCTGGCTCAGCATTTCACGGTGCTGCTTCATCTTGCGCTGCTGAGGACGAATGAGCAGGAAATAGAAAACGACAAAGATCAGAATGATCGGCAGGAACGATGTGAATGCATCGCCTCCACCAATCCCCTGTGCATAGGCCGGTGTGATGAACATGTCCCCTCCAGGGCGCTTATCTCGAAGTCGCCGGATGATAGCGACGCCGCTTCGAATTGCAATGAACCCGTAAGGACAAAATGCAGTGAAATTGCGGCAAAACGGAGGATCGGTCGAAATTCGCCGAATTTGTGAACGGCGTTGACCATCCGAGTGGCTGGGCTTAGGTTCCGCCCGCTTTTGCGCCGAACGTTGGAACCACAGTCAATGAACGATCAGGATCTAGGTCCGCTCCTCGCACGCATTGCGGATGCCCTCGACCGGATTGCACCGAAATCATCCTCCGTGGCCGATCTTTCGGTCGCCGATGCGTTCGTCTGGCACTCCGACGGGCCCGACCAGGGCCACCTCGAACCCGTGCCGTCCGTCAACCGTGTGCCGCTCGGCCTGCTTCAGGGAATCGACCAGCAAGCCGACATCCTTATCGAGAACACACGCAGGTTCGCGAACGGCCTGCCGTCCAACAACGCTCTTCTGTGGGGATCGCGCGGAACCGGCAAATCGAGTCTGGTCAAGGCCGCGCATGCCGAGATCAATGCGGAAGCCGAAAACGGGCTGGTTCTCGTCGAAATCCACCGGGAGGACATTCACTCCCTGCCCGCGTTACTGACATTGCTGCGGGACAGCGGGCGTCAGGTCATCCTGTTCTGCGACGATCTGAGCTTCGACAACTCGGACACCAGCTACAAATCCCTCAAGGCGGTGTTGGAAGGCGGCATTGAAGGCCGGCCCGAGAATGTAGTCTTCTACGCGACGTCCAATCGCCGCCACCTGCTGCCGCGCGATATGATCGAGAATGAGCGGTCGACCGCGATCAACCCGTCCGAAGCCGTCGAGGAAAAGGTCTCACTGTCAGACCGGTTCGGCCTTTGGCTCGGCTTCCACAACACCGACCAGGACACGTTTTTCGCCATGGTCCAGGCCTATTGCGACCATTTCGAGTTGAAGGTCGACCCGGACCAACTTCGGGCCGAGGCCAAGGAATGGGCCGTCACGCGTGGCTCACGATCGGGCCGTGTGGCATGGCAGTTCGTCCAGGAAGTTGCCGGCCGGCTCGGTAAGCCTATCGAACTGCGCGACTAGCTCGGCAGAAACTGGCTCGGATTGACGGCCTTGGTACCGCGGCGCACCTCGAAGTGCAGCTGCGGACTGTCTACATCTCCGGATTTGCCCACCTTTGCAATCACCTGCCCCCGCGTGACCACGTCACCGCGATTGACGAGAAGGGAATCCGCGTGCGCATAAGCGGTGATCAGGCCGCCGTCATGCTTGATGAGCAGCAGGTTTCCGAAGCCCCGAATCTCCTTGCCCGCGTAGGCTACGACACCGTTTTCTGCGGCACGCACTGGCGCGCCACGCGGAGCCGCAATGTTCATGCCGTCATTGTGACGCCCCCCGGTCTTGGACCCGAACGAGGAAATCACGCGACCTTCGACCGGCCACACGAAGCCGTTTCCGGCACGGGCCGGCGGCCGCGGCACCGTCACCACCCGGGTCGGCGCGGCCGGCTTGGAAATCGGGCTTGCCGTGGTTGATGACGCCGTTGCCTGGCGCGCAGGCTCGGCGGGCCGAGGCTCACTTGTCGCGGGCGGCCTGCTCGCCACCTGTTCTTCCGGCGCGGCATTGGCCGGCAGTTGAAGGGATTGCCCCACATGGATCGTATAGGGCTGGGGAATATTGTTGAGCCGGACCAGCGTCGTCATGTCGACCTTGAATTGGCGGGATATCGCATAGACGGAATCCCCGCGCTGGACCGTATAGGTGCGCCTTTGAGGCAAGCGCAGTGTTTGTCCGGGCACCAGCAGATAGGGTGGATGCAGCTTGTTCCAGTCGATCAATGCACGGGTCGAGACCGCGTGTTTCTGGGCCACGCCGTAGACCGTATCGCCGCGCCGGACGACATACCCGCCCGTCACTGCGGCCGTCTGGGTTTGATTCTCGTAGCTTCGATCGACGACAACCGCGCGGCCACCGGATCCCCCACACGCAGCCAGTGTGAGTGCCGCTAGCATCACCCAGATCAATGAGCGGTTGCGGCTCGCCTGATACGCGACACTGGACATGGCTCAAGCCTCGGGCGCGTCGGCAACACCGGGCAGCAACGGCACAAAGCGCACATCCATGATGGCTTCGCGTTCGATCGCATCTTCCGTCCGACGATAGCGGACGAGTTGCTGCACGCGGCTTTGGCCTCCGACCGGCATCATCATGATGCCGCCGACCTTCAACTGGTCGAGCAGTGCCTGGGGCGGTGCATCGCCCGCCGCGGTCACGCTGATCCGGTCGAACGGGGCCTGTTCCGGCCAGCCTTTCATTCCGTCGCCTGTCATGGCCACCACATTAGTCAATCCAAGCGTCCCAAACCGTGTATGCGCTTCCGCGAGCAAGGGCTTGTGGCGCTCTATCGTGTACACCCGGCGACATAAATGGGACTGAATTGCGGCGTGATAGCCCGAGCCGGTGCCGACTTCGAGCAATTTGTCCCGTTCGCCGAGCTCCAGCGCCTGGATCATGGTCGCCACGACCAACGGCTGGCTCAGGGTCTGGCCGTAGCCGATCGGCAGCGCAGTATCCTCATAAGCCCGGTCCTGGAAGGCATCGGGCACGAACAACTCTCGCGGCACGCGCTCGATCGCGGCGAGCGTGCGGGTGTCGGTGATGCCGGCGCTGCGCAGACCGAGCACAAGACGGGCACGATGGGCGGGCGTGCTCATTTGCGGCCTGTGGTCCCCAGTGCCTTCGCCAGCGGCTTCATGGCCCGGCGGTTCGTGAAGTCGAGATCGATCGGGGTCACGGAAATGCGTCCCGCCTCGACGGCGGCCAGATCGCTTCCCTTGCGCCCTTTCGCATGGGTCGGCAGCGACCCCACCCAGAAATACCGGCCGCCGCGCGGGTGACGGCTTTCCACCAGGGAATCACCCATCGGCCGCGTGCCCTGCTCCGTCACCTCGACGCCTTTGACGTCTTCGGGCAGGCAGTCGGGAAAGTTGACGTTGATGAAGGTCCGCTCCGGCCAGCCGGCACGGAGAAGCGTCCGGATGATCCCCGGCGCATGTTTCTCGGCCGTCGACCAATGGGTGTAGCTGCGATCAAAATCCGTCTGTTGGCTGAACGCGATCGCGGGAACCCCCAGGATGGTCGCCTCCATCGCCGCCGCGCAGGTGCCCGAATAGGTGATGAACTCACCCATGTTCGAGCCCCGGTTGACGCCCGACAGGACGAGATCGGGTTTCTTGTCCTTCAGGGCCTGGTGAATTCCGACCAGGACACTGTCCGTCGGTGTGCCCTCGACCGCGTAGCGTCGCGTTGACAGGCGGCGCAGCCAGATCGGATAGCGCAGGGTCAGCGAGTGTCCGGAACCGCTTTGCTCGTTGAGGGGGGCACACACCCAGACATCGTCGCTAATTTCCCGTGCGATTCGCTGCAACACCTTGATGCCCGGCGCGCGCACGCCGTCATCGTTGGAGATCAGGATTCGCAGCTTGTCGTACGGGCGTGGAAACTCATGCATCGGACCGGATCACCTCTAGCCCGCCCATATAGGGCCGTAAGACCTCGGGCACCGTGATCGACCCGTCCTCGTTCTGATAGTTCTCGATGATCGCGATCAACGCGCGGCCCACGGCCACCCCCGATCCGTTGAGGGTGTGCACATATTCCGGCCCCTTCCCCTCACCGGCCGGCCGGTATCGGGCATTCATGCGCCGGGCCTGGAAGGCGCGGGTGTTCGAGCAGCTGGATATTTCACGATGGGCTGCCTGCCCCGGCATCCAGACCTCGACGTCATGGGTCTTGGCTGCACCGAAACCGGTATCGCCGCTGCACAGCACGACCACGCGGTAAGCCAGGCCAAGGCGTTTCAAAACCTCTTCGGCGCATCCGGTCATGCGTTCCAGCTCGTCTTCGGACTCCTCCGGTGGCACGATCGAGACCAGTTCGACCTTGTAGAACTGGTGCTGGCGGAGCATGCCGCGCGTGTCCCGTCCGGCCGCGCCGGCCTCGGCCCGGTAGCACGCCGTGTGGGCCGTCACCCGCATGGGCAATTCCGTGGCCTCCAGGATCTTGCCGGCAGCCATGTTCGTCAGCGGCACTTCGGCGGTCGGGATCAGCCAACGATCATCTGCGGTCCGGAATAGATCGTCGCCGAATTTGGGCAACTGGCCGGTGCCGTAGAGGACCTCCTCGCGCACCAGGGTCGGCGGGCTGATTTCCGTGTAGCCGAATTCCTGGGTATGGATATCCAGCATGAAGTCGGCGAGCGCGCGCTCCATGCGGGCCAATGCGCCCTTGAGAATGACGAACCTGGACCCGGCAAGCTCGGCCGCCACCTCAAAGTCCATCAGGCCGAGCGCTTCGCCGATATCGAAATGCTCCTTCGGGTCGAAATCGTAGGCCGGCGGTTCGCCGACGGTGCGGATTTCCAGATTGTCATCTTCGTTGGCGCCATCGGGGACATCTTCGTCGAGAATGTTCGGCAATCCGGACAGCAAATTGTTGAGGGCGTCGGATGCCGCCTTCTCTTCCCCCTCGACAGCCCCCATCTCGTCCTTCAGGCTTGCAACCTCGGCTTTCAGCCCCTCGGCCTCGTCCGCTCGGTCGTCCTTCATGGCGGCGCCGATTTCCTTGGAGGCGGTGTTGCGGCGTTGCTGCATGTCCTGCAGCCGCGTCTGCGCGGCCCGGCGCTGGGCATCGAGTTCGAGCACCTTTTCCGACACACCCGTTTCGCCGCGCCGTTGAAGGCTGCGGTCGAGAGCGCCGGGATTTTCACGAATCCATTTGAGATCGAACATGCGACGTCCGTCGAACTGAAGGTGGCCCTTTTATAGGGAAGACGCGCGAATCGCGTCCAGTTTTGCGCCGCTAGGCGTCGGTTTCGGCCACGGCATCCTTCTGCCGGCCGATCAGGGTCGCGCAGTAGATCGAGATCTCGTAGAGCACGATGATAGGGATCGCGAGCGCCAGCTGGCTGAGCGGATCCGGCGGCGTCAGGATGGCGGCTGCAATGAATGCAATCACGATCGCATAGCGGCGTTTTTTCTTCAGGCCCTCGGCGGTCACGATGCCCACCTTGGCCAGCAGGGAGAGGACGACGGGTAGCTCGAAACTTAGCCCGAATGCAAAGATCAGGCGCATGACCAGGGATAGATACTCGTTGACCTTGGGCTCGAGCTCGATCGGCAACCCGCCGGATGCACTCGTGGCCAGCTGCTCGAAGCTGGTGAAGAACTGCCAGGCAACAGGCATGACGACGTAGTAGACGAAGGCGCCGCCGCCGAAGAACAGGAACGGTGTCGCGATCAGGAACGGCAGGAAGGCGTTCTTCTCGTTCTTGTAGAGCCCCGGTGCGACGAACATCCAGATCTGCACGGCGAATATCGGAAACGAGATAAAGGCTGCGGCGAAGAAGGCCACCTTGATGTTGGTGAAGAACTTCTCGTGCATTGCCGTGAAGATCAGGCGCCGCTCGCCGCCCTGCCAAACCGATGCCAGCGGCTCGACAAGGAAGTTGAAGAATGTGTCGGAGAAGTAGAAGCAGACGAGGAAAACGACGATGAAGGCCGCGCTCGAATAAAAAAGCCGCCGGCGCAATTCCGTCAGATGCTCGATCAGGGACATCTTCCGGTCATCGAGACCGGCTTCGTCAGTTGCCGCGTCTTCGCCCGGAGCGTCCGTATCGCTCCCGGCCGTCATGTCGCGCTGTTCCCGCTCGTCGGGCGTGGTTCTCCCATTTCGGGACCGGCCTCCGACTCGGCGTCTGCACTTTCGGTGTCGCCACTCCCCTCGTCAGGCGGGGTATAGGCGGCATTGGCATCGAAAATGCTGTTGCCCGAGGAAAGCTCGGGGTCGTCATCCAGGCCGAGCAGATCGCTGTCGGAATCCGCGATGCTCTTCAACGCCTCGCCGGGATCGTAATACTCGATATCGTCCATCTGCTGTTTGACATCGTCCAGCCCGGATTCCCTGGCAATGTCGTCCAGGCCGGATTGAAACTCCCGCGCGGCGATGCGCAGCTTCCGCACGATCTGCGTGACCGTACGAATGGCATTCGGAAGTTCCTTGGGGCCGATCACCATCAAGCCGATGACCATCACCAGCATGAGCTCCGGCCAACCGATATCAAACATGATCGCGGGGTCCGTTCAGCGCCCGGTCGAAGCCGGGCTTGCGACGACGCGCAGGGTCAGCTCTTGGCCGTTTCGTCTTCGCGGGTGGCCGTGTTGGTGTTTTCCTCGATCTTCGCCGTCTCCGCACCTTCGTCCTTCATGTTGCTCTTGAAGGATTTAATGCCCTTGGCGACGTCACCCATGAGGCTGGGGATCTTGCCGCGCCCGCCGAACAGGACCAGCACAACCACGAGGACAATGAGCCAATGCCAGATTGAAAAAGTGCCCATTTACCGGTTCTCCAATCGTATCACTTCGTTCCCCGAACCTTCGGGGCCAGTTGCGCGGACTATCGCAGAAAGGACACACGCCCGCAATGGCTGGTCACGGGCATGTGCCTCATACTTTATTGGGATCACTCAGTTTTTCGGATCGTCGCCGCTTGGGAAGACGTATGTCTGGTTGCTGTCCCGGGCTACATAGACCGTTTCACCGGCGTCCGGCAACTGTCGACCAGCAAGATGTATGCGCACGGTGGTCGCTGATGAATCTTTCAGCCGGACATCCACCAGACTGCTGCGCCCGAGGAAGCGTGCGGCAAGAACCGAGCCCGGAACACCGCTGTCAGGGCCGTTTCCGAGGCTGAGTGCCTCCGGCCGGACCAGCACATCGACCGCCGTTCCTTCTGCGTGTCCGTTGGTGGCAACCGCCCCCAGCGGGATTGCGACATACCCATCGGATACTCGGCCTGCAAACCTGTTCACATCGCCGAAAAACGCCGCCACGAAACCGTCTGCGGGTTTCAGATAGATATCGTCCGGTGTCCCGACCTGACGAATACGGCCCCGGTCCAACACCGCGATGCGGTCCGCCAGGTACATCGCCTCTTCGGGGTCGTGGGTTACTATCAGGGTCGCAATCCCGCTTTCACGCAGGATCTGCGCCGCCTGATCCCGCACCCGGTGGCGCAGGGAGGCATCCAGCCCAGAGAATGGTTCATCAAGCAGAACGATGCGCGGGCGCGGCGCGATCGCACGCGCCAAAGCCACACGCTGTTGTTGTCCGCCGGAGAGCTGATGTGGGTAAATCGATGCGTATCCGGCCATGCCCGTGCGTTCGAGGGCCTGGGAGACCTGGTTATCCCGTTCCGATGTGGTCAGGTGCTTGAGCCCGAACGCGATGTTCCCGCGCACCGTGAGGTGGGGAAACAGGGCATAATCCTGGAACACGAGACCGACATTGCGCTCTTCGGGCGGTACGGCCGTCCGATCGTCCGCCATCACCTCACCGCCGATCAGTACACGGCCCTGTTGCAAGGGTTCGAGGCCGGCCGCAACCCGCAGCAATGTGGTTTTCCCGCAGCCGGACGGCCCGACAAGGGCCACGACTTCGCCTGCCCCCACGGTCAGGCTCGCATCGTCGACCGCAATCGTCTGGTCGAACCTGTGGGAAAGATGCTCGAGGGCCAGGTCGTTGAGTTCGCGCGCCATTGTCTCAATCCGGCTGGTCGGGCCGGGTTCGTTACGGTGGGCGGACCCTATTGAATACGGCCCCTGCCCGCAACCGGACACGGCCTCAAGGCGCGTCAGGTACCGGTTTCGTCCTCGACCTCCATCACCTCGTCGCCAGCGTCTACGACTTCCAGAGGCTCCGGTGTCTCGGGTTCGGATTCATCCTCTCCGGTCATGGAATCGAACGGAAGCTCGTCTATACCGGCCGACGAGGCATATATGCTGACCGCGGGCCGGGAATCGATCAATCCGGTCGATTTCAGCTCCTGAATCCCCGGAAGTTCTTTCAGGCTCTCGAGTCCGAAATGGGACAGGAAAGTTTCCGTGGTGACCCAGGTCAGCGGGCGTCCCGGCGAGTTACGACGGCGGCCCGGCTTGATCCAGGTTGCCTCGAACAGGGCGTCCATGGTGCCCTTGCTCAGGCTGACCCCGCGAATTTCCTCGATTTCGGCACGGGTCACCGGTTGGTGATAGGCGATCACCGCCAGGGTTTCGTGCGCGGCCCGCGACAGGCGGCGTTGCGACTGACGCTCGATCTTGAGCTTGTCGGCGAGATCGGGCGCCGTCCGCAGGACCCATTTCCCGGCCACGTTGACCAGATTCACGCCACGGCCGGCATAAAGCCTGCGCAAATCGTCCAGCAACGTGGGTATATCCGCGCCCTTGGGCAGCTGGGCCGCAATCGATTTCTCGTCGAGCGGTTCGACGGCGGCAAACAGCACCGCTTCGACCAGGCGCAGCAACTCGGTGCGTTCATCGGGTTCCAGTTCAGCATTAATCATCAAGGGTCTCGCCCCCTTCGTGCGCTTGAGTTACAGAATCGCTGTCCGGATGACGCCGGAAGAAGATCGGTCCGAACCGGCTGTCCTGGCGGATCTGGGCGTGCCCATCGCGCACCAATTCAAGGCTGGCGGCGAACGTCGCGGCGATGGCCGAGCGTTTCGGGAGGCCCTCGGCCAGGTCATCGGGTAGGAAACTCATCATGGTGGCCCAGTCGGGCGCACGGCCCAGGACCCGGCGAAGGCGCCCCAGAGCCTCGTCCATGGAGAACAGTTCGAACTGCTCGATAGTCAGGGTTTCTGCCTTCCCGCGCCGGGTGATCGCGCCGTAGGCGTCGAGAATCTCGTACAGCGAGGCCTCGTAGACAGGGTGCGTGATAACCCGAATTCCCTCCGGCGCTCCGCGGTCGAACACGTCGCGGCCAAGCAACGGCCGGGAAAACAGGGTTTCCGCGGCATTCCGCATCGCTTCGATACGCTCCAACTGATACTGCAGCGCCGCCGCCATTTCGGCCGCGGTCGGTTCTTCCTCGTCGGCCTCGACCGGTAGCAAGAGCCGCGATTTGAGATAGGCCAGCCAGGCCGCCATCACCAGGTAATCGGCGGCGATTTCCAGGCGCAACTGTCGGGCCGCGTTGATGAACTCGAGATACTGCTCAGCCAGGGCCAGAACCGAGATCTTGGTTAGGTCGACCTTCTGGTCTCGTGCCAGGGTGAGCAGGAGGTCGAGCGGCCCCTCGAAGCCTTCGAGATTGACCACCAATTCGCCGTCTTGGGCGACCACAGCGGCTTGTCCGGCCTGATAGTCCGGTACGTCCTGCTCGAAGCTCTCGCTCGTTTCGCTCATATCAACCCGACGCCCTGCAGCAACAACCCGCGCAAGAAATCCAACGGTGCCAGGACGAGCCAACGCAAGATGTTGAGGTCGAACCCGAGCTGACGCCCAAGTATGGGCAGAATAAAGATCACGCCGAGCAGAATAAACAAACCGTATCGCTCGAGCCGGGCCAGCGGCGACGCAAGCTGTCGCGGAAGGATGCCCACCGCCACGCGGCCACCGTCCAGGGGTGGCAAAGGCAACATGTTAAAGATTGCCAACAAAAGATTGATTGTAATGGAGTTTAGTAGGTTACGCGCAACCCATTCTCCCGCCGTCGGGCCGAGAAACGGGATCGCGTGAAGGGCGATTGCAGACACTATTGCGAGCGCGATATTGATGGCCGGGCCCGCCGCAGCAACCAGCACCATGTCGCGTCGCGGGTTCCCGAGTCGGCCAAAATTGACCGGAACCGGCTTCGCCCAGCCGAACAGGATCCCCCCGGCCGAGATCAGGATGGCTGGCAATATGATGGTCCCGAACGGGTCGATATGGGCGATCGGGTTGAACGTGACCCGGCCCATTTGTTTAGCGGTGTCGTCACCAAGCTTCCAGGCAGCCCAGCCGTGTGCAGCCTCATGCAGGGTGATGGCCAGGAGGATCGGCAGGACCCAGATCGAGGCGAGGAAAAGAATATCGTCGATGTTCACAGTGTCAGTGTCCGCCTTGCAGGAGATTGGTGAGTTCCGCAGCCAGACTGGCCGGGCTCTCCCCCTCTGGTTTGTGACGTGCGGCCCGTGCCCGTGTCCAGCGGGCTTCAGCGGAATGTGAGAGGGCCTGTATCGCCTTGGCGACCGATATCATCTCGTCGAGATCCCCGCTGCAATGAAGTACGGCATCGCAACCGGCGCTCAGCGCGGCCTGCGCACGTTCCGCCGGGGTACCGCTCAGCGCCTGTATCACGATGTCGTCGGTGAACAGGAAGCCGTCGAAATCGATATCCTCGCGAATGGCCCTTGAAATCACTGCCGGTGAAACGGTTCCGGGCCGATCCGGGTCGATTGCCTCATAGACCACATGGGCCGACATCCCCAGCGGCAGGTGATTGAGGGCCCGAAACGGCGCGAAATCGGTCTCCTGCAGTTTCTCCAGGGTTTCAGTGACACGTGGCAACTGTTTGTGACTGTCGACGGGGCTCCGGCCATGCCCCGGCATGTGCTTGATCACCGGCAGACATCCTTCACGCATCAAGCCGCGGGCCATCGCGCCGCCCAGTGTCGCAACAACCGCCGGATCGTCGGCGTATGCCCTGTCCCCAAGTGCTTCGGTCGTGTTCGGCAACCGGAGATCCAGCACCGGTGCACAGTCCACGTCGATGCCCAGCTCGGCGAGTTCCGCGCCAAACATGCGGCCAAGGGTTTCCGCTGCCGCCTGACCGACGTCGGGATCGGCCCCGTAGAGATCTGCGATATCCCGCGCCGCCGGGGCATCGTGCCAGTCCGGTGGGCGCAGGCGCATCACGCGGCCGCCCTCCTGGTCGATCAAGACCGGGGCGTCCTCGCGCCCGACAGCCGCACGCAATTCGCCCGTCAGAGCACGGGTCGCGGCGGGGTCCGGGCAGTTGCGGGCAAACAGGATGAAGCCGAGCGGATCGGCATCGCGCAGGAAATCACGCTCACTGGCGGTCAGTTCGGGACCGGAGACCGAGAAAACAACCGCACGCGGTGCGGTCATGTCGAAACCGTCACGTCAGGGCGCGACAATCAGACAATCCTGATTGCGTGACTTCAGTTCGCCGCACAGATCGCTTGCAGCCAATCGGCCAGCCAGGGGGCCGGCCTGAATCCGGTAGAACGTTCCATTGCTCAGTTTTGCGGATTCGACATTCAGCTTGAGTGTACCGAGAAGATCCGTATTGCGGGTCTTGAGCCGGTCCCACTCCGACAGAGCCCGGTCCCGGCTCGAAACCGAGGCCAGCTGGATGCGCCAGCGATCCCCTTCCGGTTCCGCTGCCTTGGCGGGAGGCGGCGCCGGAACCGGCGGCGGCGTAACCATGACAGGTTCGGGCGGCGGCGGGGCCGCGGTGGGTCGTGCCGGCGGTGCAGGAGGTTCGGGTTCCGTCTCGACAACTTCCTCGACACTTGCGGCCGCGGTATCCACGGAGGCCTCTGGACGCTCGGCGGGTTCCTCGGGTGGCGGCAGGAGTTTTTCGACCGGCTCTTCGACCTGCCCGGGCGCCAGGCGGTTGAAGACCAGCTTGTCCTGATGCGGCACGTCGAGACCGCCCGGTTTCTTCGGCTTCCGCTTGAACGGCTCCCCGTCCGCAGTGATGACTGGGGCGGCTTCCTCGGCGCCCGACTTGATGCCTTGCTGGTAGGCGAACCAGACCACACCGCCAAGGACCACAACGCCCGCAACGATCGTGGTTCGGGCGGCTAGTTTCGCGACCGGGCTCCTCCCCCGTCGCGGTTCTTCGAACGCCTCGTCGGGGACCAAGATCTCGGGATCGCTCATGCCATGTCTCACTCGCGCAGTTCGTCGACGGGCGTGACCCCCATTACCGCCAGCCCCGACGCCACAACCGTCCGGACCGCCAGCACCAGGGCCATCCTTGCCCGCGTCAGTTCCTCATCTTCTGCGATGACGAACCGCAAACCCGGCTCTCCGCGGGCCTTGCTCCAAAGCGCATGAAAGGCCGCCGCCAAGTCGTAGAGATAGAACGCCAGGCGGTGCGGCTCATGCGCTTCAGCCGCACCCTCCACCGTGCGAGGCCATGCCGCGAGCTGTTTGATCAACGCAAGCTCGTCCGAGTCGGTCAAGCGAGCCAGGTCCGCCCCCTTGAGGGCCACGATCGAGAAATCACCATCGGGAAAGGCGTCCGCAGCCATTCGTGCGACCGAGTGGGTGCGTGCATGGGCGTACTGAACGTAGAACACCGGGTTGTCGCGGCTTTGCTCGCGGACCTTCACCAGATCGAAGTCCAGGGGCGCATCGTTCTTGCGAGTGAGCATGATGAAGCGGACGACGTCCTTGCCCACGGCCTGGACCAGATCACGCAGGGTCACAAAGGTTCCCGAGCGTTTGGACATCTTGGCCGGTTCGCCGTCTTCGAGCAGCCGCACCATCTGGCACAGCTTCACGTCGATCCGGGCTTCGCCGTCGGTCAGAGCCTTCACCCCGGCGCCAACCCGCTTCACATAGCCGCCATGGTCCGCGCCCCAGACATCGATTAGGACCGGGAAACCGCGCTTGTACTTGTCCTCGTGGTACGCCAGGTCACTGGCGAAATAAGTCCACGAGCCGTCGGACTTCTTCAGGGGCCGGTCCGTGTCGTCGCCGAAATCGCTGGCGCGGAACAGGGTTTGCGGGCGTTCTTCCCAATCGTCTGGCAGCTTGCCCTTGGGCGGCTCCAGGGTGCCGACATAGATCAGGCCGTCATTTTCCAGTGTTTCCATCACCGCATCCACGCCGCCGGCCTCGACCAGCGCGCGTTCGGACGAAAACACCTGATGGGAGATGTTGAGCACACCCAGATCCTCACGGATCAGGTCCATCATGGCGTCGACGGAGAACTGCCGGAAATCCGGCAGCCACTCGGCTTCGTCCGCCGTCAGCCATTTGTCACCGTCGCGCGCGGCAATGGCGGCACCGACAGGCACCAGATAGTCACCGGGATACAGTCCCTCCGGAATCTCGCCGATATCCTCATCCAGCGCTTCGCGGTAACGCATATAGGCGGAGCGCGCCAGCACATCCACCTGCCCGCCGGCATCGTTGATGTAGTACTCGCGCGTGACCGCGTAACCGGCCTTGTCGAGGAGCGCAGCAAGCACGTCTCCGACCACCGCGCCACGGGCGTGGCCCACATGAAGTGGGCCCGTCGGGTTGGCCGAAACATACTCGATATTGACAGGTTTGCCGCCGCCGACAGTGCTTTCGCCGTAGCTCTCACCGGCGGCAAGGATTTCCACCAGACGGGCGCGCCAGAAATCGTCGGACAAACGCAGATTGATGAAACCGGGACCCGCGATATCCACGTCCTGGACGAATTCCCGCTGTTTCAGGCGTTCGGCGAGGCTTTCGGCCAAATCTCGGGGTTTCAGGCCCGCCGGTTTGGCCAGAACCATGGCGCCATTGGTCGTCAGATCGCCATGTTCAGGGTCACGGGGCGGTTCTACCGATACACGTGCGGGATCGGTGCCCGCCGGCAGCGTGCCGACTTCCACCAGAGCTTCAATTTCTTCATCCAAAACGGCCTTGAAGGCACTGAAAACATTCATCAAAGAACTTCCGGATCAAACAATTTCTTATGCAGTTCCAACGCGTAGCGATCGGTCATGCCGGCGATATAGTCGGCGATCACCCGTGCCCGGCCCACCTCATCCTTTTCCAGAGCCTGGGAACGCCATTCCGTCGGCAGCAATTCCGGTTCGTGGAACAGCAGCTCGAACATCTCCGAGACGACCCGCCGTGCCTTGGAGGTCATGCGATTGACCCTGTGGTGCCGGTACATGTTCTCGTACAGGAAGGATTTGACCGCGCGGTCCGCCGCGACGATGTCGTCGGACAGGCCGACGATTGCATGGTCGAGCGCCCGAACCTGTTCCGGCGAGCCCACATCGGCTTCCGCCAGCCGGCGCCGGGTCTCCGCCAGCACATCGGCCACCATGGCGCCGATCGTCTGACTGATGCCCGCATGAATGAAGCGTGCCCGGTCGAGCTCGCCATGCTCGTCCCGCACGCCGCGAAATGCCGGCCCGACAAGGGGCAATCGCTCGATATCGGCGATGCCGAACAGCCCGGCGCGCAATCCATCATCGATATCGTGGCTGTTGTAGGCGATATCGTCGGAAATCGCGGCAACCTGAGCTTCCGCGGAGGCATAGGTGTCGAGCTCCAGATCATGGTCGGCGACATATTCCGCAATTGCTTCGGGGATGGCCCGGTCACTTTCGGCATAGTCGCCGGTCAGCGGCCCATTGTGTTTGACCACCCCTTCCAGGGTTTCCCATGTCAGGTTGAGCCCGTCGAAGGTGGGGTAACGCTGCTCAAGCTTGGTCAGAATGCGCAGGGTCTGGGCATTGTGATCGAAGCCGCCGAACGGGGCCATGGCCGCATCTAGCGCGTCCTCTCCCGCATGGCCGAACGGCGTGTGCCCGAAATCGTGGGCCAGGGCCAGCGCCTCGGCCAGGTCCTCGTTCAGTCCCAACGCCCGGGCGACTGTGCGCGCAATCTGCGCCACCTCCAGCGAATGGGTCAGCCGCGTCCTGTAATAATCGCCCTCGTGATAAACGAAGACCTGGGTCTTGTGCTTCAGTCGCCGGAAGGCGCTCGAATGGATAATCCGGTCCCGGTCGCGCTGGTAGCAACTGCGATAGCCGCTTTCGGATTCGGGATGCAGACGACCGCGGGTCACCAGCGGATCGCAGGCATAGGGGGCTAGGACGGGGCCATATTCGTCTGGTCCGCCCGGCGAGTGCTTAAGTTCTGCGGGGGATGCGGGCATTTGCGGCAAGGTACGTGTGCCCGGCCCGATTGCAACGGAAAATTGACAATCGCCGTGACATGACTAAATACCTGAAGTCATTGAGGTGACCAGAGTGACATGAACGACGCAACCACATCTGCGACTGACCCCGCGCCAAAAGGCGTGGGCTTGAGCGAATCTGCCGTGACGCAACTGGTCGGACTGTTCGAAGCCGAAGACCGCGACGGGCTGATGCTCCGCATCATGGTGAATGGCGGCGGCTGCTCCGGCTTCACTTACGCCTTCGATTTCGATGACAAGCTCAACGATGACGACAAGTCCTTCGATACCGACGGGGTGAAGGTCGTGGTCGACGATGCTTCGCTGGAATTCATCGACGGCAGTGTCCTGAACTATGTTGAGAGCCTGGGCGGTAATCATTTCCAGCTCGAGAACCCGAACGCCACCTCGTCCTGCGGCTGCGGGTCCTCCTTCTCGGTCTACTGATCCAGCCTCGCACCCTTTCGCCGTCGCCCGGTATTCGGGCATAACATGACTATGAAAATCGCCACCTGGAACGTCAACTCGATCAAGGCGCGGTTGCCCAACGTCCTCGACTGGCTTGCGGAAGTGCAGCCGGACGTCGCGCTGTTGCAGGAAATCAAGACCGTCGACGAAAACTTCCCGGTGATGGAGATTGAGGAGCGCGGCTACAACTGCGCCGTCCACGGCCAGAAGAGCTACAACGGCGTCGCCATCCTGTCGAAACACAAGCTGAGCGACGTGACGACCGGCTTGCCCGGCGACAAGTCCGACGAGCAGGCCCGCTATGTGGAGGCCTGGGTCGAGGCCGGCGACGACAGGGTGCGCGTCGCGTCGATTTATCTTCCCAACGGCAACCCGGTGGACACGGACAAGTACACCTACAAACTGAAATGGATGGACCGGCTCGCCAAGCGTGCGACAGACCTGTTGCGCGTCGAGGAGCCCGTGGTCCTGGGCGGTGACTACAACATCATCCCGGCCGACGGGGATTGCCATGACCCGGCCGCCTGGGCTGAGGATGCGTTGTTTAAGCCGGAGACCCGCGCGAAGTTCCGCACCCTGATGAACCTGGGATATACGGAAGCCTGGCGGACCCTGCACACCGAACAGAATGTCTATTCCTTCTGGGACTACCAGAAAGGTGCCTGGCAGAAGGACAATGGTATCCGCATCGACCACCTACTGCTGTCGCCGCAAGCCACCGACCGTCTGACCGCCTGCGAGATCGACAAGGGCCCGCGTGGCAAACAGAAGGCGTCGGACCACACGCCCGTCTGGTGCGAATTGTCCGCCTGACGCTATAGTTTCCGCCAGCCAGGGGGAAATCATGTCACTCGCCCACGACAGAAACGAATCCGAGTTCGCGAAATCCGTCCGCGATGTCCCGCGCAAGCCCCTGCCCGTCATCGATGTCGGCAAGGCGCGCATGGGCGACGCGGCCGCCATCGAGGAGATCTCGGTCCAGTGGCGTGATGTCTGGGAAAGCCTCGGGTTCCTCTGCATCGTCAATCACGGGCTCGAACCGGAACTGATCGATGGCATGCATGACGCGGCGAAGCAGTTCCACGACTTGCCGCTCGAGACCAAGATGCAGATCAAGGTCACCCAGGATCAGAAGGGCTATGTGCCCGCGCGCGGAGGTCTGACGACCCACTCCAAGTTCCATGACTCGAAGAAACTCAACACTGTTGAATGCCTCGTGCTGGCGACGGATTATCCCGAAGACCATCCCGACGTGATCGCCGGCAAGAAATTCTATGGCGCCTGCCCGTGGCTGCCGGAAGATGTGGTGCCCGGGTTCAAGGCGACCGCGCAAAACTACATGGCCCGTATCACCGAGTTCGGAAAGTCCATGCTGCCCGTCTGGGCGCGTTCTCTCGAGCTGGAAGCCGATTTCTTCGATCCGTTCTTCGAACAGAGCTACACCTATTTCCGGGTCGCCCACTATCCGCCGAAGAACGATCTCGATGACGGCGAGATGGGTTCCAATGCTCATTGCGACACCGGCTTCAACACCTACCTGCCGCCCGCAAAGGAGGAAGGCATCCAGATACTGGACGCCGATGGGGAGACCTGGTTCTGGCCGGACCTGCCCGACGACGCGGTGATGGTGAACATGGGCTATTTCTTCGAGCGTTGGACCAACAACCGGTTTCGCGCCACCCCGCACCGGGTGGTGCCACCGACCGAGAACGACCGCTATTCCTTCGCCTGCTTCGTCAATCCGGGGTTCGAGACGGTCGGTGAATGCCTGCCGACCTGTGTCAACGACGAAAACCCGCCGCAGTACGAGACGATGACCTACTGGGAGTATTTCGACTGGTACATGAAGCGGTCCTACACCCATTACGGCAAGCTCAAGGTTGCCGATGACAACGACGTCACGGTTTAAGCCCGCAATCCGAGAGCGATGAACCCCTCCAACAATTTTCTCCGGTTCATACTCGATCTGTATCTGGGACGGCGCGGGTACCGCGTGTCGTTGATCACCTACGGTGTCGGGTTCTGGATCTTCGCCATTGGCATCATGTTGATGCTGACGACCCGGGATACGCAATCGATCCTCATCCTGGCTATGCGCGGATTCTTGATCAATTTCGGCCTGATCATCCTGGTGCTGATGACCTATCCGGTTATCTATTGCGCGTTCCAGAACACCGACACGACCCGGCCCAAGAGCCAATTCCGGCGCATCCTCGAGCCGACAGTGGTCGCGGCACTGGCGCCGATCTATCTGATGCTGCTGGTGTCGACCTTCATCAGGTCCTTCGCTGGCCCCGTCCTTCTCGGCATCAATTAATAGTGCCGAATTCCCGCCCCGGTGTTGAAGCCGCGACATTCAGCCTATAGTCCGGTCGACAAGACAAAGGTTCCCGATGACCGCCGACGGACAAACCCGGTACGCCAAGGAATTGCGCGATATCCCGCGCAAACCTCTTCCCGTGCTGGATATCGCCCCGGCGCTGACGGGCGACCCGGAAGCGATCACTGACCTTTCTCGAGAGTGGCGCACGGTTTGGGAGACGATCGGATTCGCTTGCATCGTCAACCATGGCGTGTCTTCCGACCTCACCCGTGGCATGACGGAAGCCTCCAAACGGTTCCACGATCTGCCCCTGGAAACGAAGATGTCGATCGCCGTGACCCGGGACCAGAAAGGTTTCATCCCGGCGCGTTACGGCGTGACCACCCACTCCAAGTTTCACGACAGCAAGAAGTTCGACACGGTCGAGTGCCTGGTCGTTGCCTCCGACTATCCCGAAGACGACGCCAACGTGATCGCGGGCAAGCAATTCTACGGCCCTATGCCCTGGCTGCCCGAAGACGTCCTTCCCGGTTTCCGGGCCACCGCCGAGGAGTACATGGCCACAATCACGGCGCTAGGGAAATCCCTGCTGCCGGTCTGGGCCCTGGCGCTGGGGCTCGAGGCCCATTATTTCGACGACAAGTTCGATCCCGCCTATACCTACTTCCGTATGGCGAAATACCCGCCGGTGCCCGTGCTCGATGAAGGTGATATGGGCCTGGCGGCCCACACGGATTCGGGCTTCATGACATTTCTGCCGCCGGCCGATATCGAGGGCTTGCAGGTGCTCGAAACGGACGGCAACTGGTTCTGGCCGGAACTGCCCGATGGTTCCTTGATCGTGAATATGGGCCAATTTCTTGAACGCTGGAGCAACGAGCGGTTCCGCGCCACGCCCCACCGGGTCGTGCCTCAGACCGGTACGGACCGCTATTCGCTGGCCTGTTTCGTCAACCCGGATTTCGCCACCGTCGGGGAATGCCTGCCGACCTGCACCGGGCGGGACAATCCGCCGAAATATCCGACCCAGACCTATTGGGATTTCTTCAACTGGTATATGACCAACACCTTCACGCACTACGGCAAGGTCAAGGCCGACGGCAACAATGAAGCATCGGTCTAGGACGACTAGACAAACACAGGGAGAGTACCCAGATGGCGTTTTTCGAACTCCGGCAATACGAGATCCGCCGCAACAAGATGAAAGACTGGCTGAAAATCTTTAACGAGGAGATCGTCCCGTTCCAGATTTCCAAAGGCATGGTGATCTGCGGTTCATGGCATGGCGAGACCGACGATTCCGTCTTCGTCTGGATCCGCCGGTTCAATTCCGAAGCGGAGAGCAAGCGCATCTACAAGGCCGTGTATGAAGACCCGCACTGGCAGAACGACATCGCCCCGCGCGTCGGCAAGCTGATCTTCCGGGACAAGATCCAGGTGCAACGGATCGTGGCAAACAAGAAATCGAGCGTACAGTAGCTCGAGCAACCCCGCCTTATCCGGCGGGGTTTTTCTTAGGGCTCGCGCAGTCGACGGCACGGTTTGCGACCAAGCCCGCACAAGACGATCACAAGTGCCAGCGCGCCGGCCGGCAGCAGCACGCGCTTGTCGATCAGCAGTTCCGACAGGTGGCGCGCGTCCGTCATTGGCCGGTTCGACACCCTCTTTCAGCATCAGAAACAACTCGTTTAGCCCGGGCTCCAGGCCGATATCGAACTGACCGGCCCGGAACGCAGGCAGGATGACCCGCTGCGCGACCTGGCTGGAACGCACGTCGATCGTCCTGTTGTTAGCGCCCCGCGCTTAGCACCTACAGGTCGGCATAAACATGGGTTTCTGCCTTCGCTCCCGGATGTGTGATCGCGCCATAACGCGCATCACCAACCGTCTGGGCGTATTTCCACAACGTCCCGGCCTGATAGTTCGTATCCTGGGGTGTCCAGTCCTTGCGGCGTGCATCCAACTCGTCGTCGGACAGATCTACGCTCAAGGTGCCCGCCTCGGCGTCGATGGTGATCATGTCGCCGTCGCGCAGCAGGCCGATGGGCCCGCCGACCGCCGCTTCCGGCCCAACATGGCCGATGCAGAAGCCTCGCGTGCCGCCGGAGAAGCGCCCGTCGGTGATCAGGGCCACCTTGTCACCCATGCCCTGGCCGTAGAGCGCACCCGTTGTCGAAAGCATCTCGCGCATGCCCGGGCCGCCCTTCGGCCCTTCGTTGCGAATCACCAGCACGTCTCCCTCCTCGTACTTGCGGTCGAGGACGGCCTGCAGGCAGTCCTCTTCCCGATCGAAGACCCGTGCAGGCCCGGTGAACACGAGGTTGGCGAGCCCAGCGATCTTCACGATCGCACCCTGGGGCGCCAGATTGCCCATCAGACCAACCACGCCGCCGGTCTCGGACAGCGGGTTGTCGATCTTACGCACCACGTCCTGCCCTGTCGGGAAGTCCACGGAGCCATAATTCTCACCGATGGTCTTGCCGGTCACGGTCATGCAGTTCTCGTGCATGTGTCCGCCGTCGAGCAGTTCCTTGATGACGATGCCCACGCCGCCGGAGTCGTACAGGTCCTTGGCGACGTACTTCCCGCCCGGCTTGAGGTCCGCAATATACGGTGTCTTGCGGAAGATTTCGCAGACATCCATCAGGTCGAACTCGATCCCCGCTTCTGCGGCCATGGCCGGCAGATGCAGGCCGGCATTGGTAGAACCGCCGGTGGCCGCCACGATGGCGGCGGCGTTCTCGAAAGCCTTGCGGGTCGCGATGTCGCGGGGGCGCAGCTGGTTCTTGACCAACTCCATCACCGCCTGGCCGCTCGCCACCGCATAGTCGTCGCGGGTCTCATAAACCGCCGGAGCGCCCGCGGAATGGGGCAGCGCCAGGCCGATGGCTTCCGAAACGCAGGCCATGGTGTTGGCCGTGAACTGGCCGCCGCACGCACCCGCTGACGGGCAAGCTGCGCATTCCAGGGTCTTCAGGTCTTCGTCGGACATGGTGCCGGCGGCATTGGCGCCGACCCCCTCGAACACGTCGATGATGGTGACGTCCTTGCCCTTGAAAGAGCCCGGCAGGATCGAGCCGCCATACATGAACACCGAGGGGATGTTCAGGCGCAGCATGGCCATCATCAGCCCCGGAAGGGATTTGTCGCAGCCCGCCAGGCCGACCAGTCCGTCATAGGAATGGCCGCGTACGGTCAGTTCGGTCGAATCCGCGATGACTTCGCGGCTCACCAGCGAAGAGCGCATGCCGTCATGGCCCATGGCGATGCCGTCGGTCACGGTGATGGTGGTGAACTCGCGCGGTGTGCCGCCGGCCTCACGCACGCCCGCCTTGGCCGCCTGGGCCTGGCGCGACAGGGCGATGTTGCACGGCGCGGCCTCGTTCCAGGTGGTGACAACGCCGACGAAGGGTTGCTTGATCTCCTCCTCCGTCATGCCCATCGCATAGTAGAACGCGCGATGCGGTGCGCTGGTGTTGCCGACCGAGACGTGGCGGCTGGGCAGTTTCGACTTGTCCCATCCGCCGCCAGGTGTGTTCCCGTTCATGACCTTTTCCTTCCCCATTGGGGTTAACGCGTGGTTCTTTGTTCGCCGCGGAGCATAGCGGCGGCGATACCGGGTGACCAGATTTCGTGTGACGCTGACACGGCGGCTTGTTTCCCGGCCGTCTTGCTGGCGATGTTGCCCACCAGCGCCTTCAGGCCCGGCGTCACACTCACGTATTCCTGAAACACCGCGGCTGCCATTTCGACGAATGCCTTAAATATCGGCGGCCGGTAAGCCATCGTGAGTTGGGCGTTCGTGACGAACCCCATGCGGTCGTCCGAGCGCTAGTAATAGGGTTCGAGTTCCGGCAGGTCTTCGCGTTTCAGTTGGGGGATGTGGGTCATATCTCGGACTCCGGTTCGACACCGGGCCTGAGTCTATCAGGCCGCCTTCAGGCGTTTCAACGCGGCCTCGAGCTTCGTCTTCGCATCGGCGGCATCGGCGCGCCTCTCATGCTGTTCGGCGACGATCTCTTCCGGTGCCTTGGACAGGAAACCCTTGTTGGCGAGTTTCTTGTCGATGCCAGCAATGTCCTTGTCCAGCTTGGCGATTTCCTTGACCAGGCGTGCCTGCTCGGCCTCAAGATCGACCACGTCGGCCAGCGGCAGGGCGAGCATCGCCTCGTCCAGCACCAGTTCAACCGCGCCGGCCGGCACCTCGGTGTCGACCGCGATGTCTTCGAGACGGGCAAGCTGCAGGATCTGGTCTCGATGGGTCGCAAGCCGCGCGACCGTATCATCGTTGGCGTCGCGCAGGATCGCGGGAATCTTCGCACCACCGGGCACGTTCACTTCGTTGCGCACAGCGCGCACTTCCGAGATCAAGCGCACCACCCAATCGAGTTCCGTCTTCGCGGCAGCATCGATCGGTGCGACATCGTCGGACGGCCATGATGCGTGGATCAGCATCCCTTCGCCGTTTTCGGCCCCGTCGCCGAACGAAGCCCAGAGCTCCTCGGTGATGAACGGCATGAAGGGATGCAGGATCTTCAAGATCTGCTGCAGCGACCATCCCGCGACGGCGCGGGTCTCTGCCTTGGCGGCCTCGTCGTCGCCCTGCAGCACCGGTTTGGCGAACTCCACATACCAGTCGCAGAAGGTGTGCCAGGTAAACTGGTAGATCCCGCCCGCGGCCTGGTCGAACTTGTACTCTTCCAGCGCCTGGTTGACGGTCGCGGCGGTCGCGGCGACGCCGCCCACGATCCACTTGTTCAGCGTCAACTCCACCCCGGCCGGAGCGAATCCCGAAGGTGCCGCGCATTCGTTGATCTGGCAGAAGCGTGCCGCATTCCAAAGCTTGGTTGCAAAATTCCGGTAACCCTGGACGCGCGAAGCCGACAGCTTGATGTCTCGCCCCATGGCCGCCATGGCGGTCAGGGTGAAGCGCAGCGCGTCGGCCCCGAACTCGTCGATGAGTTCCAGGGGGTCCATCACATTGCCCTTCGACTTGGACATCTTCTGGCCCTTCTCATCGCGGACCAGGGCATGGATATAGACATCGGTAAACGGCACTTCGTCCTTGAAGTGCAATCCCATCATCATCATTCGGGCGACCCAGAAGAAGATGATGTCGAACCCGGTGACCAGCACGCTGGTCGGGTAATAACGCTCGACCTCAGGTGTTTCGTCCGGCCAGCCCAGGGTTGAGAACGGCCACAGGGCCGAAGAGAACCAGGTGTCGAGCACGTCAGGATCGCGAACCAGTTCCACGTCCTTGCCGTAGTGAGCTTTCGCCGCCGCCTGCGCCTCGGCCTCGCTTTCGGCGACGAAGATTTCCTCATCGGGCCCGTACCAGGCCGGAATCTGGTGTCCCCACCAGAGCTGGCGCGAGATACACCAGGGCTGGATGTTGCGCAGCCACTCGAAATAGGTTTTCGACCAGTTATCGGGTACGAATCGCGTGTCGCCCTTCTCCACCGCCGCGATGGCCGGCTTGGCCAATGTCTCGGCATCGACGTACCACTGATCCGTCAGCCAGGGCTCGATCACCACCTCGGAGCGGTCGCCAAAGGGAATCGTATGCCGGTGCGGCTCGATTTCCGCCAGCAAGCCCCGTTCGTCCATCTCGGCGACGATCTTCTCTCGCGCCGCAAACCGGTCGAGGCCGTTATAGGCCGAGATCGCGGCGTCGGGATCGCCCCATTCGCTTTTCTCGGTGTCGGTGCGGAACTCGTCATTGTCGATGGCGACGACCGCTGACGCATCGAACACGTTGATCATGCCCAGGCCGCGACGTTTGCCGACCTCGAAATCGTTGAAGTCGTGGGCCGGCGTGATCTTGACCGCACCGGAGCCCTGATCGGGATCGGCGTAGCTATCGGCCACGATCCGCAGTTTGCGGGCGACAATGGGCAGGATGGCATTCTTGCCGATGACGTCGGTCCAGCGCTCGTCGTCCGGATGCACCGCCACGCCGGTATCGCCCAGCATCGTCTCGGGCCGGGTGGTGGCGACGGTGATGAAGCGACCGGCCTCACCCTCGATGGGATACTTGAAGTACCAGAGATGCCCGTCGGTTTCCTTCTGGACGACCTCCAGGTCGGAGATCGCGGTGTGCAGCTTCGGGTCCCAGTTGACCAGGCGCTTGTCCTTGAAGATCAGGTCCCGGCTGTGCAGCTCCACGAAAACCTTGAGGACCGCGCGGCTCAGCCCCTCGTCCATGGTGAAACGCTCGCGCGACCAGTCGCACGATGCACCCAGGCGCTTGAGCTGGTTGATGATCGTGCCGCCCGACTCTTCCTTCCACTCCCAGACCTTCTCCAGAAAGTCCTCGCGCCCTATGAGCTTCTCGTTAGCACCCTCGATCGCCCGGCCTCGGTCGAGACGGATATTGCCCTCGGCGAGCTGGCGCTCGACCACCATCTGTGTCGCGATGCCTGCATGGTCGGTGCCGGGCTGCCACAATGTGTCGTAGCCCTGCATGCGCCGCCAACGGACCAGCAGATCCTGCAGTGTGTTGTTGAGCGCATGGCCCATATGCAGGCTGCCCGTGACGTTGGGCGGCGGGATGACAATCGTGTAGGTGGCGTTGTCCGTCCGCCCGCACGCGAACGCGCCGGAAGATTCCCAGCGACCGTACAGGCGCGTCTCGATCTCGGCGGGCGCGTATGTCTTTTCCAGGGTTGTTATCATCACGCGGCCAAAGGCATGTTGCGGAACGGCAATTCGCGCAGGTGTTTAGCGAAGCGCGGGCGCTCCGGCTAGACCCTACGGACCTTCAAACCATAACTATTTTCAGGGTGCCGCGGTAACGGCTTACTTGGCGCGCTGCGAAATCCGCTCGACTTCCTCGTGAACGATGCGATCGACCACGTCCGGCAAGTTGTCGTCGAGCCATTCCTTGAGGATCGGCCGCAGGACTTCCTTCACCAGCTCTTCTAGCGTCTTGTTGCCGTCGCCTACGGCGGCTGTTGCCGCCAGCGCCGCCGTCAGTCCAGACATGGACGCCGCACTGACCTCCTCAACCTCGTCGGAGACGAGCTTGTCGTCGGGGACGTCAAGCTCGGCGACCGGCTCGTGCGCGGGTTCAGGTTCGGGTTCATCATCGATGACATCGGTCAGCTCAAGGATATCCTCGTCGAGGTCCCCTCCCGGTTCGGCGACCGGTTCCGCATCCACGGTTTCGGGTTCAGTCTCTGTCAATGTCTCGACCTCCTCGGCGTCGGCTTCCAAAGCCTCGCCACCAACCTCCTCTTCGCCATCCTCGGAGATAATCCGGCGGATCGACGCGAGGATTTCCTCCATCGACGGTTCTTGCTGATCAGGTGTATCACTCATGGTCGCCTATGACCGCACAAAATGGTTAACGACAACTGAACATGAACTGAAAAATGGGGCCGGTTCCGATTCATCAGCGTTTTCCCGGCGGGACGGGAAAGCGGTATTATTAGAACCGCTTCTACTTATCTCCGCTCTGGATATCAGTTCCGAACAGCTTGCCTTCGACCTCTTCGAAGTTCTGCGTCGGATCGTATAGGTTGACCTGCAGTTCCAAATCTTCAGCCGTAAGTCGGCCCACCGCCGCCAGCAACTCGTAGGCTGCAACGATATGATTGCGCTGCGCCTGCACCAGCCCGACCCTTGCGTCGAGGAGTTCCTGCTCGGCATCGAGAACATCGAGCACGGTCCGGGAGCCAACCTGGGCCTCCTGCCGCACGCCTTCGAACGCAATTTCCTGCGCCCGGACCTCGGCTTCGAGAGACGTGATCTGGGCCGTGGTGGAAACCAGGTCTGCCCAGGTGTTCTGGGCAGACTCCTGCGCGGCCCGCTCCTTCTCGGCCAGTTCCAGAAAACGCTGCTTGGCCGTCTGCTTGGCCTCGCGCACCTGGGAATAAACTTCACCGGATTGGTAGAGGGGCACGTTGAGGTTGAGCGTGATCGATTTTTCCGTGGCCTCCGTATCGGAACCGAGAACGTCCTTGTTCGCTTCGAGTTCACCGTAGAGCGTGAGGGTCGGCAACAGCTGTCCGGTAATCAGATCCACATTTTCGCGCGCGGCCCGCTCCGTGAAATCGGACGCGACCACGTTCGGATTATTGACCCGCGCCAGCGCGATGGCATCTTCTTCCGAGCCGGGAACGCCTTGGGGCAAGCCGGGTCGCTGCGGAGTGTTCGGCCTGGTCCCGATCACCTCGACATAATCGGCGATCGACGAATTGAGATTACCCTCTGCAACTGTCTTGTCCGATACGGCCTGCGCCAGTCGGCTGTCGGCCTGGGCGACGTCGGTGCGGGTCAGCTCACCGACCTCGAAGCGATCACCGGTGGCCTGCCGTTGCTGTTCGAGCACCCGAACGTTGTTCTCACGTAGTTCGAGTATTGCGGTGTCGCGGACGACATTCATGTAAGCCGTCGCGGCCTGGAGCAGAACATCCTGCTCCCGGTCGATCAGGTTCGCCCGGTCGGCCGCTACGAGGTTCCGCGCTCGGTCGGTCTCGGCGATGGTCCGAAAACCGCGAAACAGGTTTTGGCTGATGTTGAGTGACACGGACTGCGGCTGATCGGTGTTGTCGATATCCGTGCCCGTCGAGAACTCACGGCTCCGGTCGCGAAGTCTGTAGGACCCGTTGACCTCGACATTGGGGCGCCAGTTCGAAAGTGCCCGGGGCACAGATTCGTCGGTTGCCCGAAGTTCGGCACGAGCGGCCGCGATATCCGGGTTGGTGTCATAGGTCTGCGCCAAGGCTTCACGCAACGTCTCTGCGTTCACGCCATGGGACGCGAGCCCCAGTGCCGCAACCAGCGCTAGAGCCCTCAATCCGTATTCCAGGTCCATGCCCAAAACGCTTCTCAAAATTGAAATTTGTCCGCTGTCACAATGATATATGGCCGCGAATCACTATTTCAACGTGCCCGAGCAACCGGCCAAATGCAAACTCAGAATACGAACTCGGGCGTTTGTTCGAAGCCGGGCAGCGCATGGGTGCCCGCATCGAATATGGGACGCCCGGACAGGCCTTGATCGATCCGCATCATCAGATGCGCCCGACCGAGAATGCCGTTCTCGCCCTCACTCACCACGGCTGCGATGCGCCCGCCCGGCGCGACCTGATCGGTAGTGTTCCCCGGAATATCGGGCACGGCACCGCTGAAAAAAACAACATCATAGGGCGCTTGTCCGGCATATCCGTCGGCCAGCGGTGCTTCGATGACGGCGACATTGTCGATGCCGAGGTGGTTCAACACCATCGAGGATTGTTCGACCAGAGCGGCGTCGCTTTCAATCGCGACGACCGGGCCGGCCAACATTCCGATCAGGGCCGCGTCATAACCGGTCGCGGCACCGATCACGAGCACCGAGTCGCTTTTCTCGAGTTCCAGGGCCTGGACCAGGCGCGCCAGCACAACCGGTTCCATCAGGAACCGACCCGGCGCGACCTCGATATCCTCATCGACATAGGCGATCCCTTGATGCGCCTTGTCCATGAAGGTTTCCCGCGGCAACGTTTCCATCGCGTCCAGGATCCTTGAATCCGTGACCTTGTTGGGACGCAACTGGCCATCGACCATATTTCGGCGGGCGGTTTCGAAATCGCTCATCGTCGGGAACCCGTTTTGATCGTTCGGACGCACCGAACTTATAGATATCGCCCCGCGTGAAGACAATCGCGCACATGATCGATGTTCTGTCGCCCTGGGGTCTTCCAATCTCGGCCCAATTCTGGGATATGAAGCGCCGTCGCGAAACGCGCTGCGCACCGGCCCGGTGGCAGAGTGGCTATGCAGAGGACTGCAAATCCTTGTACGTCGGTTCGATTCCGGCCCGGGCCTCCAATTCTTTTGTATTATTCCCAAAAGGTTACGGTACAACCGGATGCCGCTGGACAACGGCACTCGATGCCGCTGGACAACGGCACTCGATGACCCAGGACGTTTCCCGGACATTCACTGACCGAAACGATGGCTAGTGCTTACCCCACGTTCGTAGTCCGCAGGCCATACAAAACCGGAGTACGATCGCAGCATTCCGGACGGCGCTGAATTACTTCCTCCCCCGCGGCCCACCTCATCCTGTAGTGACGAAAGTCCTCAGCGCCCTGCAGCTGCGCATTGAGATCGGGGTAGGGCTCGAGCACGCCGACCCTGAACGTGAAGCTCCATTTCAGCATTTCATTCTTCATCGCCCGCCTCCGCTTCAATATGCGACGGCTCAGGGCGGCTGGGATCAGGCGCGCCCAGCGCGCGATCGACTTCGATCGACACGACACGGCTTTCATCGTCGAGATGCGCGTAGACTTCGGCTTCAGCATGCGTGATGGCGTCTAGGTCGCCACTGAGGAACTGTTCTGGTTCTTCCGGCGGCGTGCCAGTGAGCGCGTCGGTGTGGCAATAACCCACCTTGCGATGGTGCGCCGCAAACCCCCGGGCCCTTGAAGTCGGTCGTCCGATCACTTCTATTGGTCCCCATTGTTGATGACACAGGACGGAGGCTCGGCATGGACGGCAAGGTTTCCATCGAGGAGCATTTTGCACTGCCCGAGACGCTCGGTCCCGGTTCCCCGGAACTGCATCGGCGCCTAGAAGATTTTCACGGCGAGCGCATCGAGCTGATGGACCGTTGCGGGGTTGCCTTCGCGATCCTGTCTTTGAACGGACCCGCCGTTCAAGCGCAGAGCGAAACTGCCAAGGCCGTCGATATGGCGCGACGGGCAAACGATCTGTTGGCAGAGGAGATTGGCAAACGTCCGGATCGTCTAGGAGGCTTCGCAGCCCTACCCATGCAGGACACGGATGCGGCTATCCGCGAGCTCGATCGTGCGGTTGCGGAATTAGGCCTGCTGGGCGCCAACGTAAACGGCTTCAGTGAATCGGTTGGGCCAGTGCCACAGCTTTATTACGACCGGCCCGAATATCGACCGTTCTGGGCAGCAATCGAGCAACTGGAGGTGCCTTTTTATTTGCACCCGCGAAACCCGTTTTTCGATGACATGCCTTTTTTCGTTGGACATCCATGGTTGACCTTTGCCCCCTGGGCCTACGCGCTGGAGACCGCCATGCACGCGTTGCGTCTGATGTGTGGCGGTCTCTTCGACGATCATCCGCGCCTTCAGATGGTGCTGGGCCATCTCGGTGAACGCATTCCGTTTGACCTGTGGCGAGCTGATAACTGCCTACAGAAAAACCCGAAAGGTATGCCGGCCAAAGAAACCTTGCGGACCTATATGCAAACCAATGTCCATGTTTCCACGAGCGGCCAGTTTCATGATACGCCGCTTCATCTGGCTATCCGCGAGATGGGCGTCGAAAGAGTATTGTTCTCCATCGATTATCCCTACGAGTCGATGGAACAGGGCGCCATCTGGTTTGACCAGGCAGAACTGTCCGAGGCCGAGCGGCTGGCCATCGGTCGGACCAATGCAGTTTCATTGTTCGGGCTGGAGTTGGACTAGCACACTACGGGTTATCTGATCAGCGGCGCGGGTTCCGCCCTCTTCAGATCATCCAGTTTTGACTTTGCGTCGCCGACAATCAAAGGCACCATGTGTGCGCTCAATAAGGCAGCGGAAACTAAGGCTGGGCACCTGTGCGCCCTCTCATCACCTAAAACAAAGGCTCGATACACGTGACACAATCGATCGGTTACCGCGAAGGCATGTGGGCCGTCAGCCCTTATAATTTCGATCCTGCCATTCGCGACAGCATGAACCTACCCGACATGATCCAGCTGATGGACATGACGTTGCGCGAAGGCAGGCAGGTCGACGGCGTCTCTATCGGTTTGGATGAAGTGGTCGAATTCGCCCGGCGCATCGATGCGGTTGGGATTCCGATCATCGAGATGCATCATGACGATCCCGAGGAAATTCGACAGGTCAAAAAGCTGGGCCTTGACCTCAAGGTCCAGGCGCTTGTGCACCCCACGGCCGCATTGAATCCGGAACTCTGCCGTCAGGAAATCGATCTCTGTATGGATGTGGGCTCAGACATCATTTGCCTGGCATTTGCGGTTTCCGACTTCAATTTCCGGCTGGTTGAATCAATGGGCGGAATGAAAATTAGCCGGGAGGAAGCCGTCGACAAGGCGTGCGAGGCCGTTGCCTATGGCAAATCGAAAGGTGCGACGATCAACGTCAACACGATGGATTTCACCCGCCTCGACCTGGACTGGCTGCTCGAGATTATCGAGCGCCTGGCAGAGGCCGGCGCCGACATTGTGCGGATCGACGATATTTGTGCGCCCTGCATACCGGCCGTCTACGAACATCACGCCAAAGCCGTGAAAGAACGCATTGGCGATCTGCCGCTCGCCATTCACAGCCACGATGATTTCGATCTGGCAACGGCCGCCCAGCTATCCGCTCTTCAGGGCGGTGCCGAGATTCTTGAAGGCTGCATTAACGGACTGGGCGAGCGCGCCGGCGTTCCGAACATTGCCGTGCTCGCGGCAATCTGCGAGATTTTTTACGGATACGATATGGGTATCCGCCTTGACGGATTTCAGGAACTCTCGGAATTCGTGGCTCAGGTCTGGAACCAGCCCATTCCCGACCATCTGCCGGGCAACGGCCGGACCGCCTTCTCTCATGCCGCAGAAGTCCACTACGTTTTGCCCAGCGATGATCAATGGTCGTTCAACGCCTGGGCGCCATCGGTACTCGGGAATACCGATAAGGTCGCGCTTTGCCACTATTCCGGCCCCATGGCCATAAAGCGTCGGGCGGGCGACATGTCCCTCGGGGAACTCGATACGGCAACCGCCAACCTGGTCCTCGAACAGGTGCGTAAGGAGCTCAAACTCCGCAAGGGCCCGCTGACGGACGATCTGTTTACCGAGCTGGTCGAGGTCGCGGCACAGGCCGCGGCCGCTGGTGAGACGGATGCCGATCGCCTAGAGGCCTGGAACCGACTTCTCCAAGCCGAAAGCTAGCCAAGGCCACCAAGGCGCAAACCGACGGTTCGGGTTTTCGACCACGTCATCATAGACGCCGGATCCGCGAATTCGGCTCTGGTTAACCGACTCTCGGCCTCGGGCACGCCCTTCGGCCGGCTCGACAGAAGCACGCGCCGGTTCACAAGATTAGAACTCATAGTCCCCGTCTCCAGTTCGGATTGTGTCGGCGTTGCCGGGCCGAAATAGCCGGAGCGGCCTAGGCACCGACCGTCAGCATGATGCGGCCGAAATGCTTGTCCTCGGCCATGCGATCGAGCGCGGCCTGCGCCTCGCTCAGATCGAAGGTGCTGTCGATCGGCATCCGGAAGGAACCCCTTCCAACGCCGTCCCAGACCCCTTCCCGGGCGAGCCGGAATACCTCGGCATGCTCGGCGGGCGAACGGGTGCGCCCGGTCGTCCCGATATAGGTGAGCCGCCGCTCGGCGTGCTTGTTGAAATCGAATTCGCCCTTATCGCCGCCCAGACGGCCGACATTGATGATCCGGCCGTGCACCTTCGTAGCCGACATGTTCTGGTTCGCGGTGTAGCCGGAGACCTGGTCGACGAGTAGGTCCACGCCGTTGCCGTCGGTCGCCTCAAGCACCCGGTCGACCCAGTCCTCGTCACGAGAATCGAGTGACATGTCGGCGCCGAACTGCGCTAGACGCCCGCGCCGCTCGGCGTTGGTCGAGGTGCCGATCACTAGGCTCGCGCCCAGATACTTGCCCATCTGCATGGCGATAATGCCGACGCCGCTGCTGGCGCCCTGGATCAGTATGGTCTGGCCGGACTCGAAGTGACCATTGGTGACAATCGCGTCGTGCATGATGACGACGCCTGAAGAAAGCGCGGCCGCCTCGATCAGGTCGACCCCGGAGGATGGGACAGGATTGACACGGCGCCAGTTGGAAGCCGCGTACTCCGCCCAGCCGGCCGCGCCGGTAGCCGCCACCTTGTCACCGATAGAGATGCCCTCCACGTCGTCGCCGATGGCCACGACGTTACCGGTGAACGATGCGCCCATGACCTTCTTTTCTCCTCCGACATGTCCGTAATTGTGTCCCTGAGTCGTCAGGAGGTCCGAGCGGTTAACGCTGCAGGCGGCGACCTTGACCAGGACCTGACTCGCATTGATCTCGGGGACGTCGACCTCGGCGATCTCGACGCCACTGTCGCCCAATACCACGGCCTTCATCTTGTTCTCTGACATGGTTTACCTTTCTTTTCCGGTCTTGTGTCGACTACTCGTTTCGACTGAAGCCCACCATCCAATCCCAACTCCTAGAATACCGTACATCGAGGGGGTTATCGCAAACGAGTAATCTTACGTCCTCACACAAATTATCCTTGTCTGACTGTGATGTATGATCTGCCACCCCTGAATGGATTGCGGGCCTTCGAGGCCGCCGCCCGCAACCTCAGTTTCGCGAAGGCGCCTGAGGAGCTCAATGTCACGCCGGCGGCGGTTAGTTATCAGATACGCTCGCTCGAGGATCAGCTCGAGACAAGGCTGTTCCGGCGACTCAACCGGGCCGTCGTGCTGACCGACACCGGGGCCATGATCTTTTCCGGTGTGCGGGACGGCTTCGCGGGCCTCAAACGCGCTGTGGCGCAAATCGCGAGTCCCCTGTCCACGGACCATGTCGTCACGGCCGCCATCTCTCCGCATATGGCGTCGAAGTGGCTCGCCCCGCGTCTCGCCCGATTCATCGAACGCCACCCCGATATCGACCTGCGGATCGCGGCCAGCAACACAACGGTCGACCTAACCACCGACAAGGCTGACGTCGCCATCCGGTGGAACCTCGGGGACAATTCAGGGCTGATTGCCGACAAGCTGATGAACGAAGCCGTGACGCCGATGTGCAGTCCCGAATTACTGGACGGCGATCTCCCGATCCGCACGCCGGCTGATGTTCTGAACCACACGTTGATCCATGACGACACGCTGGTTCGGCACTGGCCGGATGTTCCGGCCTGGTCGAAATGGCTGGCCCTGGCCGGCTTGCCCGAACAAGAGGCCAGCGCGGGGCTGCATTTCGATCATGCCGATCACGGCCTCGACGCGGCGATCGAGGGCACTGGAGTCGTCCTCGGGCGGCGGGCGATGGGCAGCCGAGATCTCGAACAGGGACGCCTGGTCGCGCCGTTTGATCTCGACCTTCCGTTCCGCGGGGGGATTTTCAGCGTCACGACCGAGGAAAAGGCGGCGAACCCGCACGTTCGCACGTTCCGGGACTGGTTGCACGAGGAAGCGGCCGGGAGCCCGATGGGCGCGGCCATCGATTGCTAGGCCCTCACCAGACCACGGCTTGCATCGCCCCATCGCGGAAGTGAAACTGCCTTGCCGGACGTCCGAGACCGGCGTAGGAGAATTGCGTTTCGGGGGGGCGACTTTGGACGAATTCGACTACATCATCATCGGCGCCGGCTCCGCCGGCTCGGTGCTGGCCAACCGGCTGAGCGCGGGCGACACGACCGTTTGCCTGCTCGAGGCAGGCGGTCCGGACCGTAATCTCTTCATCCATATGCCCGCCGGCTTCATCAAGACCCTCGCGAACCCGCGGCTGAACTGGCTCTACGAGACGGAGCCAAGCGAAGGCACGGCGGGGCGCGGCATTCCGACGCCGCGGGGCAAGACACTGGGCGGCTCGAGTTCTATCAACGGCCATATCTACAATCGCGGCCAGCGCATGGACTTCGACACCTGGGCGCAGATGGGCAACCGCGGCTGGGGCTTCGCCGACGTCGTACCCTACTTCCGGCGCAGCGAGCGACGCATCGGCGACGGGGACGACACATACCGCGGCCGCGACGGTGAACTCGTGGTCACCGATGTCGACCGCCGCGACCCGGTGACAGACGCCTTCATCGACGGCGCCGTGCGATACGGTATTCCGCGCGGGCTGGACTATAACGGCGCCGTCCAGGAAGGCGTCGGCTACTTTCAGCGGACGATCCACAATGGCCGCCGGGTGAGCACCGCCCGCGCGTTCCTGAACCCGGTGCGCCGACGTCCGAACCTCGAGATCCAAACCGGCGTCCAGGTCACGCGCATAGTATTCCAGGGACGCCGTGCGACCGGCGTGTTTTGTCGTCGCGATGGCACACAACGTGAGGTCCGGGCCCGCCGGGAGGTTCTGCTGGCCGCCGGCGCGATCGCGTCGCCCCAAATCCTCCAGGTTTCCGGAATCGGCCCGGCAGATCTGTTGACGGATATCGGTGTTGCACCCGTCCAAGTCCTGCCAGGGGTTGGCGAGAACCTGTCCGATCATTTCGGCGTCCGGTTATCGGCCCGGTTGGCGAATATTGAGACCATCAACGAGCGCAGCAAGGGGCTACCCCTCGCGGTCGAGGCCTTGAAGTATGCGCTGCTCAGAAAAGGCGTACTGGCGCAGTCCCCTGGCATTGCCGTGGCGTTATGCAAGTCCAACCCTGGGCTCGATTATCCCGACCTGCAGGTCATCTTCGCGCCGGCAAGCTACAAGGAAAGTGCGGTCTACGAACTTGACGACTTTCCCGGCATGACCACCGGCGTCTGGCCAATGCGCCCGGAAAGCCGGGGCTATGTTCAGGCACGGTCTGCTAACACGGGCGACAAGCCACTCATCCAGCCGAATTATCTCGAAGCCGAGGCCGACCGACACCTCCTCCTTGACGGAATGCGCCTGGCCCGTCGGCTGCTGCAATCCCAAAAGCTATCAGAATGGTACGTGCATGAAACGTCGCCCGGCGAGAGCGCTCAGAGCGATGACGAACTGCTCAACTTCGCCCGCGAACGGGGCACCACCATCTTTCATCTGATGGGGAGCTGCAAGATGGGCCCCTCGCAAGATGCGATGGCCGTCGTCTCCGACGAGCTCAAGGTGCACGGACTGGAGGGGCTTCGTGTCGTCGATGCATCAATCATTCCGACGGCGCATTCCGCAAACACCAATGCTGCCACGATCATGATCGCCGAGAAGGCCGCTGATATGATCCTTGGTAAACCGCCTTTGCCTGCCGCGCCCGTCTAGACGCAAAGCGCATCGGGATATCGGAAGCCCGGATACTTTCGTGATAGGAATGGGTTGCGCGTGTTGCGCCGAATCGTTTCAGGGGGACCCAAGAATGCACATCGTCGATCTCAGCCGCGAAATTCATCATCGCGCACCGGCCCATTCGTCTCATCCGCCCGTTGTCATGACGGTCTGGAACGACCATTCGGAAATCAAGAAAGCCGGCAACACGGAGTTCACGTCAAAATCCCTGTCGATCTCTCTCAGCGATCATTCCTGCACCCATGTGGACGCTCCGGTGCATTTCGACCCGCGCCCCGACGCACAATCGATAGACGAGGTCCCGCTGGAGAATTTCTATACCGAGGCGATCTGCCTCGATTTCGGTGACTGTCCGAACCGCTACGAGGCCACCATTGAGGATATGGAGGCTGCACTGGACGCGTCCGGCGAGGAAATCAAGCCCGGTGACACCGTCATGATCCATATGGGCATCCACAATCGCCTGTTCGGCACCCCCGCCTATGTGCATGATTTTCCCGGCCTGTCCGTTCCCGCCATTCACTGGCTGGCTGACCGAGACATCCTGATGTTCGGGGTCGAGACGGTGAGCCCAGCCCCTGAGGGCGAGCCCAACTACCTGGCCCACCTGGCATGTGCGGAACGCGGCATCACACACATGGAATGCCTGATGAATCTGGACCAGCTTGTCGGCAAGGGACGTTTCCGATTCGCGGGCTTCCCCCTCAAGATCAAGGGCGGCACGGCAAGTCCGATCCGGGCCGTCGCCATCTTCGAAGACTGATTGCAAACAGGTGGACGGCCATGGCCCGACAGAAGAAATACGATCGCGCAGCAGAGGATGTAGGCAACATCGTCAGCCTGGAGCATGTCAACGTACTGGTGCCGGATCAGCAGGTCGCGACGACCTTCTATATCAGCGGCCTGGGCCTCACGCGCGACCCGTTCATGATGACCGGCGGCGACATAATGTGGGTAAATATCGGGCGCAGCCAGTTTCACCTGCCGACCCGGGGCACCCAGGTACTCCGCGGACATACCGGCCTGGTGATCCAGGACTATGCGCGCCTGCCCGACCGCCTGAAGACGGTTCGGCCCGATCTGAAAGGCACGAAATTTTCGTATCGCCGCGGCAAGGATTGGATCGACGTGACGTGCCCGTGGGGCAATCGCTATCGCTGTTTCCCACCCGATGGCCGGTTAGGCGCCATCGCCCACGGCATGCCCTATGTCTGCTTCGATGTGCCCAAGGGCACCGCCGACGGTATCGCGCGGTTCTACGCGGATATCATCGGCGCACCTTCAGTGGTCGAAAGATTCAACGGCGCCCGCGCGGCCCAGGTCAGTGCTGGGCCCGATCAGAAGCTGATATTTCGCGAGACGTCTGCGAAGCCGGCGAAGTTCGACGGCCATCATGTGCAGGTCTATATCGCCGATTTCTCCAGCCCTCATCGAGCCCTTTTGGAACGCGGGCTGGTCACAGAGGAAAGCGACGAACATCAGTATCGCTTCGAGGGCATTGTCGACCCCGATAGCGGCGAACACCTGTTCACTATCGAGCACGAGGTGCGCAGCCTGCACCACCCGCTTTATGCCCGGCCGCTGGTCAACCGGAACCCGGGCCAGCGGATCATGACCTATCAGCCCGGCGGCGACGCCCTGGATGTCGGCTAAGCGCCGAAAGGAACAGACCCATGGTGACTCTCGTTAACCCGGCGCGCGAGCGCCTCGAGGCCGGAGAGGTCTCTATCGGGATCGGCATCCGGCTCGCACGTACGGCGGACATTGCCCCGATGATGAAGACGGCGGGCATGGACTGGATGTTCATCGACCTCGAGCACGGCCCCCTCACCCTCGACCAAACCCAGCAGATTTCGAGCGCTGCATTGAGCGCCGGGATCGCGTCCCTGGTCCGGGTGCCGAAGGGCGAAGTGGGCATGGCTACCCGGGCGCTGGATGGTGGTGCGCTGGGCATCGTCATGCCGTCCTGTGAAAATGCCGACGAGGCAAGGGAGATCGTCGATCGCCTGAGCTATCCGCCCGTGGGCCGGCGCAGTGTCGTCGGCGGGTTGCCGCAGTTCGGCTTCGGTGCACCCGACCTTGGCGAGGTGATCGAGGCCCTCAACCGGGCGGTCCTAATCGTCGTGATGGTGGAGACTCCCAACGCGATCGCGAATGTGGACGAGATCGCCGCGGTCGAAGGGGTCGATGTGGTGATGATCGGGACCAATGATCTGGCCGCCGCCTCGGGCCTGCCCGGACAGGTGGGCCATGAGCAGATCGTCGCGAACTACGAGGCCGTGGCCGCTGCCTGCAAGAAACACGGCAAGTGGATGGGCATGGGGGGCGTGCCCTCACCCGAGCTGCAGCAAAAATATATCTCGATGGGCGTGCGGTTCGTCCTCGCCGGCCAGGACATGAGCTACCTAATTGCCATGGCCCGTAACACGGTTGACCGGGTTCGCGACTACACCCTGGATTGATATTTATCGCGGACTGTCAGCTGGATCGGTTTCCGCCCGCTAGTATACGCAGAGCTGGTTGGCCAGCACCTCGCCCATCAGTCGGTGCCCCGCCGCGGGCACAGGAGAGCATCGTTGCGTCTGAACGTGATCGACATGCCGGAACACTGGCCCGACGGCAACGCCGACGGTTTGGTTCACAGCGTCTATGCCGATGTCCTCAACCTGTCGTTCGACGACATTGGTCACCTGGTTCTGGATGCCCGCGGCGGCACCGACGACCTGCCCGGCACGGCAAGGATCGAAGAGACGCCCGGACTTGATTTCCGGCGCCTCGTCGTGCCCGGCACTCATGTGTCCATGCGGGCCGGTGTCTTGCGTGTCGGCGGTTCACGGCTGACGGCCGATTTCCGCAACGCGTCCCGGACCGTTTCGGCGATCGAACCCATCGGTATTGCCGATCGATCGCTTGATGAAACCTGGTGGATGACCGCGTGGAATCTCTATCTGGATACCAGATCGACGGCAGGGTTTGCCGTTGCACTCGATGAGCAATCCTCGAACTCCAGTCTGGCAGAGGCGATTGCGAGCCGCGTGCGGTCCACCGTCCCCGACCTACTGAGTTCCGCGAGCGCTGGAAATCTGGAACATGCAGGCGCCTGTCTGGCCCGACTGATCGGCGCCGGGCCGGGCCTGACCCCGTCGGGCGACGATTTCACCGTTGGGTTCCTGCTTGGCCTCTGCACCGGAAGCGAGCGAAACCGGCAGCTGGCCGAACATCTCGCCCGGGATTGCAGCCAACGGTCGCGGGCCAGCACGGATATCTCGCGGCATTATCTCGGTCATGCCGCCGTCGGGCGGTTCGCGGGTTCATCGGTCAGGCTTGCGGATGCGGTCGTGACCGGCGCGGGTGATATGCCAACGCGCCTGCAGACCGTACTCGGCGCAGGCGCCAGTTCGGGTTCGGATACGGCGTTCGGAATCCTGTGCGGACTGGCCGTAGGCGCCGACCGACCGACCCGCATCGTGCTCACGGCCTTGCAGGACGAACACCTGACCAAGAGTATGTCCAAATGACGATGGGAACCCGCATCATCGCCGACCTGTATCGGGACTCCGTCGCCCTGATGCAGATCTCCTCGACGGTGTCGCAGCTGGATGGCGTCAGCCAGGCCTCCTGCATCATGGCCACCCCCGCCAATCTGGAACTGCTGCACGAAGCGGGGCTTCTGAGTGAGGACCCCGGCGCGCTACTCAACGAGGTGCTGATCGCGGTCGAGGCAGACAATGACGATTCACTGGCCCGGGCACTAGACGCCGCCGAAGCCGAACTGCGCGCCGAGCCGGTTACCGCGACGCCGGGGGCCGAGCAATCCGAGCCCCTGCGCAGCGTGGAAATGGCACTCGACGCGCATGTTGGTGCCAATCTGGCCCTTATCGCAACGCCCGGTCCGTTCGCCACCGCGGAAGCGACGAAGGCGTTGCACCTGGGCCTGAATGTCATGATGTTCAGCGATAACGTCCCCGTCGAAGACGAAATCGCTCTGAAGACACGCGCGGAACGCGACGGCTTGATGGTGATGGGCCCGGACTGCGGAACGGCAATCGTGGACGGCGCACCATTGGGATTCGCCAATGTCGTGCGGCGCGGCGATATCGGTATCATCGCCGCATCGGGAACCGGCCTGCAGCAAGTCTCCTGCCTCATTGACGCGACCGGATGCGGCATCTCGCAAGCCATCGGAACCGGTGGACGGGACCTCAGCGCACAAGTTGGCGGCAGGACGACGATCCGTGCCATGCGCGCATTGGCCGACGACCCGGATACAGGTGTCATCGTGATGATTTCCAAACCGCCAGCCCCGGACGTGGCCGCCGCCATACTCGATCTCGCGGCACAGGCGGGCAAACCGGTCATCGCCAGCCTGCTCGGATTCCCGCCCGGCGACGCGACGGTATCCGGAATTACGTTCGCCGACACGCTGGAATCCGCCGCGCTTCTGGCCGTCGCTGCGAGCCGGGACGGCACCCAGTTGTCGTTTGACGAGACGGTCGCCGCGCCCGAACCGGCGCGCGGACGAAAATATTTGCGCGCGCTCTATAGCGGCGGCACCTTATGCTACGAGGCCCTGAGCATGCTTGGGGGACGGTTCGACGGCGTTCACTCCAACACGTCCTACGACACCACCCAAACGCTGAACGACCCATGGAGCAGTGCCGGGCACACGGTGCTCGATCTGGGCGACGATGTGTTCACGCGCGGACGCCCGCACCCGATGATCGATCACCGGTTGCGAAATGAACGATTGTTGGCCGAGGCTGCGGATCCGGAAACCGCAGTAATCCTGTTCGATGTCGTGCTGGGACACGGCTCCCACGAGGACCCGGTTGCGGCCATGGCGCCGTCCCTGGCCCAGATCCGTGAGGAGCATGGTGACGACGGCCCCGTTCTCCTGGGCTTCGTCTGCGGCACCCAGGCCGACCCACAGGGCCTGGCCCGCCAGAAGAAAGGTTTGGCCGACCTTGGTGTGGTGCTCGCGGAAAACAACGCGCAGGCCGTCAGAACGGCGGGCGGCATGCTGGAGGGATCGCAATGAGTAATCTGTTCGGGGCCGAGCTTTCGGTCATCAATGTCGGTCTGTCCCAGTTCGCCGATCCGATCCGCGCCGCCGGCAACGACGTGGTGGACGTAACCTGGGCGCCGCCGGCGCATGACGACGCTGTCGCCCGTGCGCTCGCGCAACTCGTCAATCATCCCGATATCGAGGCCGCAAACCGCAAGGCCTTCGATCGCTATTTGTCGGCCCAGCCTACCCTCACGGGCGTCGGCCTGGCACGCGACGTCCTGTCTGATCTCGGGGATCGAACGATCCTGCACTCCGGCCCGCCGATCGCCTGGGAGGATATGTGCGCGCCCGTCCGCGGCGCGGTGACCGGTGCCTGCCTGTATGAGGGCTGGGCCGGGACCCATGCCGAGGCCGAAACCCTTGCCGGGTCCGGCGAGATTACGTTTGCGCCGTGCCATCATTTCGGCGCCGTGGGCCCGATGGCAGGCATCATCAGCCCGTCCATGCCGCTATGGATTCTTCACGATCCGATACATGACAACACCACCTTCTCCAATCTGAACGAAGGCCTGGGCAAGGTCCTGCGGTTCGGCGCCAACAACCAGGACGTGATCGATCATCTCCACTGGATCCGCGATGTCCTGGGGCCTGCCCTGACTGCCACCCTGGAACAGCTCGGCACGCTCGAACTCAAGCCGCTGATGGCCCAGGCGTTGCACATGGGCGACGAGGTCCACAACCGCAACGCGGCCGCCTCGGCCCTGCTCATCAAGCGTCTGATCCCGGCTGCGCTCGACGCCCGCCTCGATCCCGACACCTTGTCGGCGGTCGTGACCTTCATCAACAGCAACGATCACTTCTTCCTCAACCTCTCCATGGCGGCCTGCAAGTCCATGCTGGATGCCGCGCACGGCGTGGCCGAATCGAGCATGGTCACCGCCATGGCCCGCAACGGCGTAAACTTCGGCATTCGCGTCAGCGGCCTGGGAGACACCTGGTACCAGGCACCGGCAGCGGTCATCGATGGCCTGTTCTTTCCCGGATATTCGACAGACGACGCCAATCCCGACCTGGGTGACAGTTCGATCACCGAAACCTCGGGTATCGGCGCTTTCGCCATGGCCGCCTCGCCCGCGATCGTGCAATTCGTCGGCGGCACGTCGAGCGACGCGCTGGCAAACTCGCGGCGCATGGCGCACATCACTCTCGGCCGGAACAGCGCCTTCACGCTTCCGGCGCTGGATTTCACCCCGACCCCGGCCGGTATCGATATCCGCAAGGTCGTCGACACCGGCATCGCGCCCGTCATCAATACCGGCATCGCCCATCGGGATGCCGGTGTCGGACAGGTTGGCGCCGGAATCACGAACGCACCACTGGCGTGCTTCTCGGCGGCCGTGACCGCCCTGGCGGAAACCCTGCAACCGGGAGATTGACGCTTCCCAAGGAGGCAGCACGATGCCACCACGCCGGAAGACAGCCGACGTTGCCGCCGGCTGCAACTCCCTCATCATCGACGAGCAACACAAGGCGATTCCCGATCAGTATAAGGCGGCCGCCACCACCTCACACCATGTCGCCGACATGATCGCGGATGGCTGGAACGTGGTCATCACTCATGGCAATGGGCCCCAGGTCGGTTTCATCCTGCGCCGTTCGGAAATGGCCATCACCAAAGTGCCGCCGGTGCCTCTGGACTATGCCGGCGCCGACACGCAAGGCGCCATCGGTTGCATGTTCCAGCGCGCGATGCGCACCGAGATGCACACACGCGGAATCGCACGCAATGGCATCGCTGTGGTCACCCAGATCCTGATCGACGGATGACCGTTACGGAAGCACGCGCGCACAAGGCCAACGGACAGTTTCCCGACGGCAGCATGAGCCCGAAAATCGATGCCATCCTGAAGTTTCTCGACGCAGGCGGTGGAACAGGTGTCATCACCAATCCGCAAAACCTGGGACGCGCTATGGCCGGTCAAACCGGAACCTGGATCGTACCCGACAAAGGATGATGAATTGTTCTTTTGCGCTTCGCGCCGTGTTTGCTATAACCCGCGGCCTCTGATCCGGTGTAGCTCAGTTGGTAGAGCAAGCGGCTGTTAACCGCTAGGTCGTAGGTTCGAGTCCTACCGCCGGAGCCAATTCAAAGGGCCAGTCCTTCGGGGCTGGCCCTTTTTTGTTCGGCGTCTATGGTGAACGGTCGTCCTAAAGAGATCTGTCATCACGCGCGGCTGCCAATGCTCATGACATCCACGGGCAAACATCGGAGCAGCCCTAAAGTAGATCGCATGGGACTCCGGGATTAACAGAAACGTGATCCTGAGGCGAAAATTACACTGCCAGTGCGGTACATTTAACTGCAATGTCCGCGGTTGAACAGTTGTACACAGAAAGTTTGTCGTGAGAGCCATTTGTCCCCTTTTGACTAGTAACCAGCGTGATAGCTTTCCACCGGTTTTGGGCATTCACGCAGGCTCTTTGCAACAGATGAGCGAATAATGACCACACGGGCAGAAGCACGCCGCAGTTCCCTTGCGGCCAACGTTATGCCTTTCGTTCCGGAGCCGGGTGCTGAACCTGGGTCTGTAGTATTGGGAGTCCAAATGCGTCGACGGACGCCTCCCCGGCCGTCAGGACATTGACCCGCTGGATATCCCGTCATTGCTGCCCCAGGTCATCCTGCTGGATGGCCGTCGCGGCCCCTGGGATTTCCGTTTCCGGCTGATCGGCACGAATGTGGTCTATCTCCTGGCGAGCGATCTGACGGGGCATGGATGTCGGAAATCTCCCACATGTCCCCGCCCAGCAGGATTTTCACGTCCTGCGTCGAAGTCGCGAGCTCGGGACAACATCAGCGCAGTGAGACGCCATATGTCGGCCTGCACCGGAATTTCGTTCGCGCCGAAGACATCATTCTGCCGCTCGCCAGCGACGGACATGAAACTGACATACTGCTGGTCTTCGTCGAACATTTGACCAAGAAGTAGCCGCGTCGGCCGCCCGAAATATTGGGCCGGTTGCTCCGCGTTCGGTAACTGGCCCATAGTCGGGCCGTGCTGAAGACACTTCTTTCGATAGTGCTTGCCTCGGCCCTCCTCGCCGGCACCGCGCACGCGCAATCCGCGGATCCGATCCCCGTGGACCTGGAACTTGTCCTGGCGGTCGATGCGTCTGCCAGCATCGACGAACACGAGGCCGCGCTCCAGCGCGCCGGCTACATTGCCGCGCTGACCAATAAGCGTGTGCTTGACCGCATCCGAATTGGCTCGTTCCAGCGCATTGCGGTCGCCTATGTCGAATGGGCCGGGTCCCAGCGCACCATTGTCGACTGGACGATCATCGAGGACCGGGCCAGCGCCGAAAGTTTCGCCACCGCCCTTCGTGCTGCCCCCTTCCATACCGGCGCACGGACTTCGATCAGCGGCGCGCTCGACTATTCCGCGCGGCTGTTCAACGACAACAATTTCGACGGCCTGCGGCGGGTCATCGACATTTCCGGCGACGGCTTCAACTGGGCCGGACGGCCGATCGATATTGCGCAGCCAGA
>PBWR01000002.1 GCA_002727315.1 Alphaproteobacteria bacterium | reverse complement strand
GCCATCGCTTCTAGGATGACCCGGGGATAGCTTTCCTCGCGCGATGTCAGGCAAACGATGTCACAGGCGGCGAGATGCGCTGCCGGGTGCTCGACAGGCCCCCAGAACCGCATGCGCGCCCGGACCTGTGTGGGGAGATCGTTCGCAAGCTTGTCCAGACGCTTGCGGTACGCTTCATCCTGCCCGCCCACGAACCAGACAACGAGGGAGTCCGAGACCGCGCTCGGCAAGTCGCGGATGGCCAGGAGAAGGTCGATCTGCCCTTTGCGGGTGGCGATGGTGCCGAGATTGAGGATGCAGATATCTTCGGGGTCGAGGTCGAATTTTGCACGCACTTCGTCGCGGTCGATGACGGCCGTCTGCTCCAACGGTGTCAGCGCGTTCGGAATTTGCACGAAATCGCCTTCTGCCCCGGCCTTGCGCCAGGCCTTCTCGCTGGCCCGGGACACTAAGACGACGGCGTTGGCATGCGCAAACGCTGAAATGGCATCTGCGCGTAGCTCCGGCGGTAGATCGTTGAGACCCGCATACTGGCCGCTGCCTTCCCGGATATTCCAGACGGTCGGAAGCTCGGCTGCCGTTGCCGCCTCGATGGCAGCAAACATGCTCGCCGTGTTGACGAATGCCAGATCAGTGTTGTCGCCGGCCAGACGTATCGTCAACGCGGCTTTCCAGGATCTGAGGCCGGCCGGATCGACAAACTTCCCGCCGGGCAACGGCAGGATCTCGACGGGAATTCCGATATCCCGGTAGCGCTGCGCCAGTGGACCATCCTGCCAGGCGATGATGCGCGCCGATATTGCCTCGCGCTGACTGAGACCTTCCATGAGTTCGAACTGGCTGAGGGGCGCACCACTGATCCCGAGCGACGGCGTCAGCGCCATGACGCGAAGAGGACCGATGCCCGGCCGCACGCGCAGAGCCGGAGCCTGGGCTTTGTTTGCTGCAGCGAACGGAGTATCCGGGGCATGTTCAAAGCCCCGCCCCAGCCGTATCGAGCGGCGGCGCAACTCGTTGAGTTCTCCGTGGGCAATCAGTCGCACCAGTGTGGACAGGCGTCTGCCGATAAGGTTCTGTTCGCGCAGCAGGCGGGCCAGCGAGCGGCCCGCGAGCCGAACGGATGTCTCGATTTGGCCGACCGGACGCGCCCGGACCAGCGCCGGCGGTATCGCGCCCGATATCCGTATCAGGATGTCCTGGCCGCGGTTCTGAACGAGCCGCGTGACGGTTTCTCCGGGCGCCAGTTCAACGACAACGTTTTGCAGAACTACGCCCGAATCCACGCCCATGCCGATCTGTGCCACGCCAGTCGTGTCCGGTGGGGACGTGAGTGTCAGGATTGTCCAGTTTCCCGGTGTCGCCAGCCGATGGTTCATGTGCGCAACGCCAGTTCAGCCGACGAGGGCAGGTGCTGTATGGTATGCGGCATCGCGGACGCAACCGGCGTCACCGATATGATTGTGCCCAGGCGGAGCGACAGTGGACCAGGGATTGAGACAGGCGCTTTTGTCATGTGCCATCGCTGCGGTTGACGAGCGAACGAAGGGACGCTTCGCGCTTATAGTACCGTGGTCACTGTCGAATGCCGAGATCGATAGTATCCCTCGGTCAGGGCGGATCGTCGGTGTTGCGTGTCGCGATCCCGCCGCCGCACTCCTCCGATCTACTGCCGGGTGGCTGTCGTCTTGGGCCCCGGGGGCTCCCGTGAATGTCGGGCCGGGCGCGCACATTGTGTTTGCCGGTCCCGTGCAGATGCTGAATCTCCGGTTTTTGTTCGGCGCGTTTCTTCGCGGACACATCTGGCTGACGGGTGACGCAGGCGGGCAAATGCACCGGTTTGCGGTACCGGGTCTACTGCTTCGGTTGTGGAAATCGACGATTCTGCATGTCTTGCGGCGACCGACGGAAAAATCCGCGGTGCGCCGTCTGGTCGAGTGGACGCGTCGCGTGCCGGTCTTCACAGCGCTCTGGCACGGTTTGCTCGGTGAGAGGGAAACCGGTTCCGGGGTCGGAGAGGGAGAGACCGTTCTCGAAGGCCGCCTGCGAAGTTACCTCGGTGGTATGGCGCGGCCACCTGCCGACTCAGTTGCCGGCCCGATCGTCATGGTGAACGCTGGCTTGCCTGCCGGCGGCGCGGAACGCCAGATTCTCGAAACGGTTTCGGGGCTGAAGCAGAACGGGGTGCACGAGGTCACGTTTCTCGGTCTCATGCTCGGTCGACGGCGCGGGGCCGAGTTCTTCGCCCCGGCCCTGCGTGAGACGGGCTGCACGGTCGTGGCGGTGCACGACGCGTTCCGCCCGGTTCGCGATGCGCTCGCCGGTGAATCACCAGAACAGGCGGCTGTGCTGTCCTGCCTTCCGGCCGACGTTCTGCACGATGTGATGAACTTCCGCGCAGAGTTTCGCGCGCGACGGCCACGCATCGTACATGCGTGGCAGGACGCCATGGCGGCGACGGCCGGGCTTGCCGCGGTGATCGAAGGGGTGCCGAGAGTGGTGCTGTCCTTTCGCAATGTGGCGCCGCCGGTTCGGGGGATGACGGATCCCTACCTGGCGGTTGTTCTGCGCGCTCTTGCGGATATGCCGAACGTGGTGCTGGCGGCCAACAGCAGGGCCGGTTGCGAGACCTATAGCGAATGGCTAGGTCTACCGCGGGATCGGTTGCACCTGATTCCGAACGCCGTAAGCCTGCGGGAACTTGAGGAGATTTCCGAACGCCGCGTTGCGGCCCGCCGCGAGTTGGGCATCCCCGAGAATGCGCGGGTCGTTGGCGGTGTGTTTCGCGCCCATCCCGACAAGCGTCCGGGTCTTTGGGCGGATGTGGTCCAGCTGGTTTCGCAGTCCCTCGACGACGTTCATATCGTCTATATCGGATACGGCCCGCTAAGCGCCGAGCTGTCTGCGCGCTGCCGCAAGCTGCTGGGCAGCCGGTATCACCATCTCCCGCCCACGGGCTCGGTCACCGACCTCTATCTGGCGTTCGACGTTCTGTTGCACACGTCCGAGTTCGATGGGCTGTCGAACGTCATCCTGGAGGCCCAGGCGGCGGGGATTCCCGTGGTCGCCACGGAGGCCGGAGATGTTCGTCATGGCGTCGACGACGGGCAATCGGGGGTCATCTGTGCGTCCTCACGACCGGAGGATATTGCCCAGGATGTTCTGGTGTATCTGCAGAATCCGGAACGAGGACGCGAAGCCGGTGCGCGGGGCCAGGCGTTCATTGCCGGGCATTACTCACGGGATGCGATGCTGGATGCGACCCTGGAACTCTATGCGGTTTCCCTGGAAAGCGACGCGTCGAAGTAGGCGATGGTTTCCTTCAGGCCTTGTTCCAGTTCCACGCCCGGTGTCCAGCCGAGCAGCGACTCTGCACGGCTGACATCCGGGCAGCGCTTTCGCGGGTCGTCCTCGGGCAACTGCTTGTAGACGATTTTGGAGCTTGATCCGGCCAACGCCACCACCGATTCTGCGAGTGCACCGACCTCGATTTCCGATGGGTTGCCGAGATTGACGGGCAGTCCGTTGCCTTCCGGGCAATTCATCAGGTCGATGAGTCCACCGACCAGGTCGGAAACGAAGCAGAACGAGCGCGTCTGCGTTCCGTCGCCGTAAACGGTCACCGGCTCATTGCGAAGCGCCTGGACGATGAAGTTCGAGACGACGCGGCCGTCGTTCGGATGCATGTGCGGCCCGTAAGTGTTGAAGATGCGCGCGACCCGTATTTCGAGACTGTTCTGGCGGAAATAGTCGAAGAAGAGCGTTTCGGCGCAGCGTTTCGCCTCGTCGTAGCACGACCGCGAGCCGATGGGGTTCACGTTGCCCCAATAGTCTTCATGCTGGGGATGCACCTCGGGGTCCCCGTAGATCTCGCTCGTTGATGCCTGGAGGATTGTCGACTTTGTCCGTTTCGCGAGACCGAGCATGTTAATGGCACCGTGCACGCAGGTCTTGGTCGTCTGGACCGGGTCCAACTGGTAGTGGATCGGGGATGCGGGGCAGGCGAGGTTGTAGATTTCGTCGACCTCGACATAGAGCGGAAATGTGACGTCGAACCGCATAAGCTCGAACATCGGGTTGTCGACGAGATGCGCGACCGTGGCGCGTCGGCCGGTATAAAAATTGTCGACACAGAGGACTTCGTGCCCTTGTGCGAGTAGATCCTCGCAAAGGTGGGATCCAATGAAGCCGGCGCCGCCGGTCACCAGGATGCGCTTTTGCGTCGTCACTGGGCGTTCGGCGGAGCTGTTCATTGGACCAACGGTTGTATTTGCGGGAGGCGGCGGACCGATGCGCGTATCGGGCGAAACCCGGCTTCGTGTCAGGCTCCGTTCGGGTTAGGAACGCCGGAATATAAACCACAATATGGCGCCGGGAAACCCGGCAACGATAAACACCAGCCCCATGAGTACCGACGCGGCGAACGCTGTCGACGATGCAAGGCCCGCCATCCCGAACGCGAAGACAATGGATTGTTCGCGAACGCCCCAGCCCGAATAGGAGACGGGAATACTCGAAATCAGCTGAATTGCCGGCATGAGGATGAGAACTTCCAGAAAGCTCACACTGGCATCCACGGATTCGAACACGAGGAAGATCGAGTACAGAAACGCCAACTGGTAGATCAGACCGATCGCCAATATCTTCGCGAACAGGGCGGGCGAGGTAATCACCGCCCGGAAGGCCTTCGAAAACCCGGCCGTGAAGCGGGCCAATGCGGGAAACGGGGTCCAGCGGGCCAGTAGCAGATCGCTGGTTATCGCGATCGCGTAGCAGACATATGCGACGCCGACGAGCACCAGCAGGCCGATATAGGGAAGCCCGCCGCCCAGGGTTTCGTCGATATCGGACAGAAAGACGGTCGTGAAGACAACGACGACGAACAGGCCAATCAACCGATCGATCATGATCGCGGACACGAACTTGGTCTTGTCCAGATAATCGTTCCACAACAGATGCCCGCGCACGACATCGCCCCCGATTGTTGAGGGCAATGCCTGGTTGAAGAACCACCCGATCAACATGACCACGGTCGCGCGTCCCAAGGGGAGCCCGGGGTTCTGCAGATCGGACACCAGTTTCCAGCGCAACGCTCCCAAGGCGATCAATGCCATGAGAATGACCATGGACAGGGCTAGGTCGATCAGGTCTGCGTGCGCGATAGTCGAGAAGGTTTCACCGAAGTCGATGCCGAATGAAAGCACGGCGACCAGAATTGCAGATATGGCCAGCTTGACCAGCAATGAGACGACGGACTTTCGTTTCATGACCTCGGCTCTGGTTGATACGGTGAGAAGTCCGAACGCCGGACTATGTTCTCGGTGAGAGGTGGGCGAGAGAAATATCGCTTGGCGAGAGCATACCATTTCCTCACCGGTTTCGTGGATCTTCAAGGTGCGCGGGAAGTACCAACAGGCGGCCTTTCGGATTGGATTCGTATGGTCGGTTTGCTGATCCGCGGCGACAACGCTCTCCTTGACGGTTGCAAGGCACTCCGATACCCAGATTCCATGCAAGTTCTCAATACCGATATTCCGGGCGTCAGGATTGTCGATCCCGGTCGTCACATGGATGACCGCGGTTGGCTCAGCGAGGTGTGGAGCCAGCAGACGCTCGCGGATGCCGGCCTCGACGTGACCTTCACCCAGGACAATCTGACCTTCAGTCCCATGCCCGGCGTTGTCCGGGCATTGCACTACCAGATTCCTCCCGAAGTCCAAGGCAAGTTGATCACTTGTTTGACGGGTGCCATCTACGATGTCGCGCTCGATATCCGCGTCGGATCGCCGACCTACGGGCAACATTTCGCGCTCGAACTGCGGGCCGATCACCCGCGGCAACTATGGGTTCCGCCGGGGCTGGCGCATGGTTACTGCTCGATCAAACCCGATTCGATGGTCCTCTACAAATTGACGGCGCCATATGACACACATGGCGCGTTCGGCGTGTTGTGGAACGACCCGGCGCTCGAGATCGACTGGCCGGTGTCGGGTGACCATGCGATCGTGAATGGCCGCGACAGTGCCTGGCCTCATTTGGCCGAACTGGATTCTCCGTTTCGCTGGGAAGAATAGATCCCGCGCGCGGGTCGGATCGTACCTGATCCTCATTCCCGAAGGCAGCGGCCTGAATCCGGGCCGGTCACCGGCGCGTCGTGTGCGTTAACCGATCAAGCCCGAATGTTGCTTCAAATCACGTATGAACATGGCTAAACAACAATCATGAGCGTCACGCATGAATCGACCATAGGTCATTCCAGGATAAAGGGCGGTTCCGAACGATCGTTTGGATTTGTCTTCGCGATCGTGTTTATCGTGATCGGCTTGTTTCCGTTGGTTGGCAATTGGTCTTCGTGGGAAGAGATCAGGCTTTGGTCGATTGCGATCTCGGTCGTTTTGCTTTTCGTTGCCGTGGTTCGACCGCAGCTTTTGGCACCGGCGAACCGGCTTTGGCTTCAGTTCGGCCTTCTTCTCAATCGAATTGTCAGTCCGGTGGTCATGGCAATCCTGTTTTGGGGTATTCTCACGCCGGTTTCCGTTCTTCGGCGGATTAAGAACAGAGATCCGCTGGGCACACGATTTTCCCCGGAGGTAGATAGTTACTGGGTCATCCGGGAGACCGACGCGGGCAGTATGAAAGACCAGTTTTAGCGGAAGCAATTCCAGGGGCGAATCCGATGTCTTTCCTTTTAGAATTTTGGCGATTTCTAAGGGTCCGGAAAAAATACTGGCTGGCGCCAATTCTGATCGTATTCCTGCTGTTTGGCGGGTTGATCGTGTTGACCCAGGGCAGCGCGGTTGCGCCCTTCATCTATACGGTGTTCTAGGCGAGAGGGAGTTGGACTTGAATCAGCCGACGCGGATTCTGGGTCTTTCTGCCTACTATCATGACAGTGCCGCGGCATTGCTTGTCGACGGTGAGATCGTGGCGGCGGCGCAGGAAGAGCGTTTCACACGCCGCAAGCATGATCCTGGGTTCCCGGTGGAGGCCATCTCCTACTGCCTCGGCGAGGCCGGACTGCGCCTGAGCGACATTGATCATGTTGCGTTCTACGACAAGCCGTTTCTGAAGTTCGAACGCCTGATGGAAACCTATGCTGCGTTTGCACCGCGGGGTTTCCGTTCCTTCTCCATGGCCATGCCGATCTGGCTTAAGGAAAAGCTTTTCCAGAAGAAATTGCTGCGCGACGAGTTGACGGAACTGGACGAGGAATTCGCCGGCGATTCGAAGCTTCTGTTTGCAGAGCACCACCAGTCCCATGCCGCGAGCGCGTTTTTCCCATCGCCGTTCGAAGAAGCCGTCGTGGTTACGGCCGACGGCGTCGGCGAATGGGCAACGACGAGCGTGGCGATTGGCCGGGGCAACACGCTGGAAACGGTCAAGGAGATCCACTTTCCCCATTCGCTGGGACTGCTTTATTCCGCGGCGACCTACTATACGGGCTTCAAGGTGAACTCCGGCGAGTACAAGGTGATGGGGCTTGCCCCGTACGGTGAGCCTCGCTTCAAGGACTTGATGCTGGACAAGCTGATTGATCTCAAGGACGACGGAAGCTTTCGCCTCGACCTGGATTATTTCGACTATTGCACCGGCCTGACTATGACGAATGATCGCTTTTCCGATCTGTTCGGTGAGCCCGTCCGCGGCGAAGAAGAACTGCTCACGCCGTTCCATATGGATGTCGCGGCCTCGGTTCAGGCGGTGACGGAAGAGGTCATGTTACGTCTCACCCGTGCACTTGCCGACGAGACGGGTATCTGGAATCTGTGTCTCGCCGGCGGCGTCGCTCTGAACTGTGTGGCCAATGGCAAAATTCTTCGTGATGGCCGGTATGACCGGATCTGGGTGCAGCCGGCCGCAGGTGATGCCGGCGGCAGCGTTGGGGCTGCGCTTGCCGCATACCATCAGCACCTTGAGCAGCCACGACAGGTGAACGGCGCGCTCGATGCGATGCGCGGCAGCTATCTCGGTCCGGGTTATGCGGATGATGAGATCGAGCGCCGCCTGACTGCTGCGGGTGCGAAGTTCACCGTGCTGGATGAAGATGCACTGATTTCCGAAACCGCCGGGGCGCTCGCCGATGAGCTGGCCGTTGGCTGGTTCCAGGGCCGGATGGAGTTTGGTCCGCGTGCGTTGGGCAACCGCTCAATCCTTGGTGATGCGCGCAGTCCGGTCATGCAGAAGACACTAAATCTGCGGGTGAAGTACCGTGAGAGTTTCCGACCGTTTGCGCCCTCGGTGCTGCGCGAAGACGTCGCGGACTGGTTCGAGATCGATGACGACAGCCCGTACATGCTCATGGTGGCCGATGTTCGCGAGAATTTGCGCCGGGAGATGACCGCCGAGGAGCAGGCGCTGTTCGGAATTGAAAAGTTGAATGTCGCGCGTTCCGATATTCCGGCGGTGACCCATGTGGACTATTCAGCGCGTATCCAGACGGTCCACCAGGAAATCAATCCCCGCTATCACGCGCTGATCTCCGCCTTCAAGGAGCGCACCGGCTGTCCGGTGGTGGTGAACACGTCGTTCAATGTGCGTGGTGAGCCGATCGTGTGTACGCCCGAAGACGCATTCCGCTGTTTCATGGGCACCGATATCGAGGTGCTCGTGGTCGGCAACTGCTTCTTGCGCAAGGAAGACCAGAACCCGGAACTGAATCTGGACTACAAGGACGCTTTCGAGCTCGACTAGCGTTGCCTGCGCCGTGCGAGATACGGCAGCGGCGACCAATCCACAGCACCCACGATGTTTCCCTTGGCCCCCTTGGCTCGCTGGCTGACGCGACGCGACCACCATATGGCCCCAAGACCCACTAGGCCGTCCTTCATGCCGCGTAGAACTGGGCCGGCATTTCCCCGGAACAAGGCCTTGATGGCCAGGGCGGCAAGTGTCGCCATGTGAACGGGCAGCAGCAGCAACAGCAGCAAGATCGGCATGTTCTTGAAGAAGCACCAGATCAGGTTGCGGGTGCCGTGGTAGCGGGCAAAATCCGATTGCCCGCCGCCTGCACCGCCGCCGACATGCAGAACCTTGGCGTCGCTGACCTGCAAGCAGGTCTCCCCCCTCAACCGTAGCCTGAACCCAAGATCGACATCCTCGACGAAGCAGAAAAAGCGTTCGTCGAACCCCTCCACGGCATTGAACGCGTCCGATCTGTAGGCGGCTGCCGCGGCGCACGGAGAGAAGGTGTCGTACACATTGTGTGTTCCGTTTGTGCATTGCCGCAGCCGGTCGCTCGTTTGGTCGCGCCAGGGAATTCCAGCTGCGAAATAGCGATCGCCGGCGCCGTCGATCAGGCCCGGTTGGGCGGCATCGAGTTGTGTCGAGCCGAACATAGCAACGTCCGGGTGCTGTTTCGTCGCGGCGAGGATCTGTTCCAGCCAGTCCGGCTCGGGAAACGCGTCGGGATTGAGCGTGATGATCCAATGCGCCCGCGCCCGACTGGCCGCGCGATTGTTGCCGCCGGCGAATCCGTGGTTCCGATCTTCAAGAATTAACGTGAACCGCGGGTCGTCCTCGACCGCCTGTTTCGCGTCCGCGATCGATCCGTCTTCGGATGCATTGTCCAGGATCAGCACCTCGAAATCCGGTGCCGTTTGGGCCTTCAGCGCATTGAGGCAGGTGCGCAAATGCGTCCCGGCGTTGTAGTTCACGATAAGGATCGAGGCTAAGGGTCTCATTTACGAGCCATGGGCCTGGTCAGTGGGCGTTGGAGAACATATTGCATATGTTTCGCGCGAACGCCCGCAATCCTTGGTTGTTGTGCGCAATTGTCTGGATGGCTCCGGGAACGCTGATTGCTTTTCGTGCCGGGGTCGGCCGCGGATGAAAATCTGTTCCGGATGCCGAAAACGCCGAATTCGGTGCGCATCTCGAACTGGCCTTTCCTTGACGCGTCGTGGACGCTTCGATACCCAAAACCCATGCAGGTTCTCGATACCGATATTGACGGCGTGAAGATTGTCGAGCCCGCCCGCCACGCGGATGAACGCGGTTGGCTGAGCGAGTCCTGGAACCCGGCGGCTTTGGTCGATGCCGGCCTGGATGTCGGATTCGTGCAGGATAATCTGACCCACAGCCAGGCACTGGGTGTCGTGCGCGCACTGCACTTTCAGGCCCCACCATACGAGCAGGGCAAACTGATTATATGTATCACCGATGCGATCTATGACGTGGCACTGGATATTCGTGTCGATTCGCCGACCTACGGTCGGCGCGTGGGCTTGCGGTTGTCCGGTGACGACCCGCGCCAGCTGTGGATCCCGCCAGGTTTCGCACATGGGTTCTTTGCCCTCGAGCCCGACACGAAGGGCCTCTACAAGCTAACCGCTCCCTATCGGGGAGATTCGATGATGGGAGTGCTGTGGAACGATCCGGCCTTGAAGATCGACTGGCCGGTCGATGCCAACGCAGCACTCATGGTCGAGCGTGATCGCAGCTGGCCTATGTTCGCCGATTTCCGCTCGCCCTTTGGACGGAAGGGCTGAGATGCGAGCGTTTGTCACCGGTGGGGCGGGGTTTATCGGGTCCGCGCTGGTCGAATCGCTGCTAGCAGATGGGGTCANTGTCGCGAACCTGGATGCGCTTACCTATGCCGGCAACCGGGCGAATGCGCCGGAAAGTTCCGATNTGCATGATTTCGTTGAAGGCGATGTGCGCGACGGAGAGCTTGTGCGCAATGTGCTGGAGCGNCANCGCCCGGACATGGTTTTTCATCTTGCAGCAGAAACGCATGTCGACCGTTCGATCGACACGCCGACCGTTTGCTTCGAGAACAACATCGTGGGCACTCATGAGCTTTTGTCGAGGGTCACCGAATACTGGAAATCACTGGATGAAGTGGATCGCTCATCGTTTCGCTACATTCAGGTGTCGACCGATGAAGTCTTCGGCAGCGCGGCCCCTGGCGCGTTTTTCGTCGAGGACAGCCGCTACAACCCAAGTTCACCTTATGCCGCGAGCAAAGCGTCTGCGGACCATCTGGTGCGCACATGGTCCATGGCCTTCGGGTTGCCGATCGTGATCGCGCACGGCGGCAACACCTATGGTCCGCGGCAGTTTCCCGAGAAACTGATTCCGCTGATGATCCTGAATGGGGTTGAGGGCGATGAGTTGCCTGTCTACGGAACGGGTGACCAAGTCCGTGATTGGCTGCATGTAGACGATCATGTGGCGGGACTTCGCGCCGTGGCGGCCCGCGGCAGGGTCGGTGAAAGCTATATTTTGAGTGCGCGAGATCCGCGGAACAATCTTGATGTGGTCCATGCACTTTGTGCCGCGCTTGACCGGGCCGAACCCGGCGAGGCTGACCATGCCCGATTGATTGCCCATGTCGCCGACCGGCCGGGCCATGATTATCGCTACGCCTCGGACCCATCTAAGGCAGAAGACGAACTGGGCTGGCAGGCGAAACTTCCGTTCGATGCCGGTATTTCCCAGACAGTGGATTGGTATCTGGAAAACAGGACATGGTGCGAAGAGACAAGCGCGCGCTATCGCCGTGAACGGCTTGGCTTGGGGCAGGCGGTACAATGAAGGGTGTTATTCTTGCCGGCGGGATGGGCGAACGCCTGTTTCCGATTACCCGGTCCGCCAGCAAGCAATTGCTGCCGGTTTACGACAAGCCAATGATCTTCTATCCGCTGTGTGCCTTGATGCGGGCCGGTGCCCGCGAGGTGCTGGTGATTGTTCGGCCGGGGGAACTGGAACGGTTCCGCACTCTGCTGGACGACGGATCCCAATGGGGGATGGATATCCGATACGCCACCCAGGACGCAGCAAACGGAATCGCCGAAGCACCCTTGATTGCAGCTCCGTTCCTAGATGACGAACCGTTTGTTCTGGCGCTGGGGGACAATATCTTCTGTGGCGACGGGTTCGATACAAGTTTGGCCGAGGCCGGAGACGCACCTTCGAAGGCGGCCATACTGGTCAAACAGGTGGCCGATGCCGGGCACTACGGGGTCGTTGAGTTTGACGGCAAAGGACGCGTCGTGGGTATCATCGAAAAACCAACCTCTCCACCGTCCGACTATGCCGTGACCGGCATGTATTTCTATGATGCATCGGCCGTCGAGATCGCGCGCGGATTGTCGCCGTCGGGACGCGGGGAGCTCGAGATTACCGATATCAACAACGCCTACCTTGAAGCCGGCGACCTATCTGTGGTGGTCCTGCCTGATGATGTTTCCTGGCTGGATATGGGAACACCGGATGGGCTGCTTGAGGCCGCTCAGCTGGTGTCCGCCGAGCAAGACCGGATCGGCGAGCGGATCGGCGTGCCCGAGCACATTGCGCTGCGCAACGGCTGGATCGATGAAGCACAGTTGGAAAAGGTCGCGGCCGCGTATGGTGACAACGATTATGGCCGTTACCTGCAGACTTTGATTCAGGGTCAATGAACCGATGTCCGGGTCGTTACTCTTGATTGGCGCAACAGGGCAAATCGGGCGGAATATTCTTACCCGATCGGGGGACCGCGCCGTGCTGGCCTTGGCGCGACATCCCGAACGTCTGCCTGCCGGTGCTGACGTGACCGTGCAAAAGTTCGACGCGGTGGGGCCGTTGCCGGCCATGACCGGACGATCCTTGAAGAATGCAATCGCGACGGTGCCCGTCTGGCTGCTGCCGCCGCGTATGGATGAGCTTTATGATGCCGGGGTACGGCGTTTGGTCTGTTTCTCCACCACATCTGTCCTGGGCAAGGCGGACTCTCAGAATCCGCATGAACGCGCCATGGTGACCAAAGTCATGGAATCCGAATTCGCCTTGCACGGTTGGTCCGTGAGGAAGGGTGTGGGTCTGACGATTTTGCGTCCGACCCTGATCTATGGGGCCGGTCGGGATCAGACGGTGTCGGCCGCGGTACGATTCATTCTGCGTTTCGGGCTCTATCCGGTCTGGGGCGAGGCATCGGGCTTGCGCCAACCGGTTCATGCCGACGATTTGGCGGCGGCCGCGTTGACAGCGCTTGAAGCCCGGGAGGCGCTTGGGGGCACATTCGCGCTTGGCGGTGGGGAGACCTTGACCTATCGCGAAATGATCACGCGGATATTCGAAGTGCTGGAGCGATCACCGAGATTGGTGCGGGTGCCGGCGTTGCCCAGCCTGCTGTCGCTGGCCGGTGCTGTCATTCCCGGTAGCCAATTGACGGCCGATGTCGCCCGCCGGATGGCCATGGATTTGGCCTATGACGATGGCGAGGCCGCGGCCGCGTTTGGTTATGCGCCAAGGCCATTCCTGTCTGGTGGACGGTCTGATTTGTTCGGGGCGGACAGCTAGTTCTGCAATCCGCGAAGCCCTGTTTCGAGGTCGATTTGCGGCGACCAACCGGGCAGGGGCGTACCCTCCCACGGCACCATCACCTCCCCGTCACGGTAGTCGTTGGCACCCCAAGCGACCGACACGTTGTTGTCGGTGGCCGTCTGCCAGATTTCGACAAGCTCGCGGAGCGACACCGACTTTTGCGATGGCAATGTGTAGCTCGTGCGTCCCGCAAGTTTGCCTGATACGAGCAGGTTGCCGGCATGGACAAAACCGTCGACCAGATCTTCCGCATGTACCATATGCACGAGTTGGGCGCCCGGAGTGGATGCCAGCGTCTCGCCGGTGTCCGCCGCGTCGGCGAGAGCCTGTAAAAATTTGCGACGCGGATCGCCGGGGCCGTAGCTGTCGTAGATCTTCAGTGTAACGGCGTTCAACTCTGACGCAGCAGCGTAGTAGTCGATGATGTCGTCGGCGGCCTGTTTGGTTGCGGCATAGAGCGTGTTTGGGGCGGGTGATTCGTCACCCGGCGGGCTTCCTGCATTCTGCCAGGCCGTCCCGGCTACAACCAGATTGGTGCAACCCGCGGTCGTTGCCGCTTCGCAGATCTGGGCGGTCAGCGTGATGTTGTCCGATAGCAGGCCCGGGATTTCGGCTAGCGAATAGGAATAGGTATATCGCGCAGCAAGATGAAAAATCACATCGGGCGTCGTTTTTGACACGTGGGCGATGAGAGCTTCGTTGTCGCTGTCAGCCGGAATGATGTCGATGGAATCCGGAAGTTCGGCGACCTTTTCCGGCGCGCTCGTTCGCCGGATGAGTGCCGACACGGCGGTCCCGCTCTCGGCCAGCCTTGCGGTCAGCCTCGAGCCGAGAAATCCGGTGGCGCCCGTCACGAGCGCCTTGGCGAACTTCGGCGCACCGGCTGCGGACATGTTCATGCTGCGTCCAGTTCGCTATAGGCCCCGATTTGTGCTTCGACGATGCTGCGCGGAGATTGTCCATTGAATACTTGCGCATGCCACCGCGATGTCCAGTCGGCCGCATCTTCCTGGGATAGCAGAGGCTTCCAGCCGAGCGTTTTCGCCGCGAGGGATGCATCCAGTGACAGGTTGACCGCCTCGGCCGGACCGTCATTGGGCGTGTGGCGCCAATCCTTCGCGTCTATGCCCTCCGCGCGTGCTGTTTCGATCGCGCGGTCGACAACCCAGCTGACCGGATGGGCGCTATTGGTCGGTGGTCCGAAGTTCAGGGCTGATGGCAGCGTCGCTTGTGTGTCGCGAACCAATGCTTCGGCGTAAGCGAGATAACCGGCCAGGACGTCGAGCACATGCTGCCAGGGTCGCGTGGCCGTCGGATTGCGAACTTCGAGGGATTCGTTTGCGTTGATCGCACGGAACAGGTCCGGCAGAATGCGGTCTTCCGACCAGTCGCCCCCTCCGATAACGTTTCCTGCACGTGCGGTCGCAAGCCGCGGAGCGCGCTCGCGGTTTTCCAGAATTCCACGCCGCCAGCCGATCGAGAGCGTCTCCTGCGCCGCTTTCGAGCCGCTATAGGGTTCATCACCCCCCAAAGGGTCGGTTTCGACGAAAGGCCGCCCGCTATTGTCATTGCGGTAGCACTTGTCGCTGGTCACGACGAGGATTGCACGGAGCCCTTGGCAGCGGTCGAGTTTCTGGAGCAGGTTTCCGGTGCCTTGTACGTTCGTGGCATAGGTGCCAAGCGGGTCTCGGTGGGCGCGGCGGACGAGAGATTGGGCCGCCATATGAATCACCACATCGGGATCGGCGGCCGCACAGGCTATTTCCACGGCATCACGGTCGCGAATGTCGCCGATCATCGATGTGAGATAGGTCCACTCAGCCAGGTCGCGAAACAGGTTGGGGCCAGGCTCCGGATCCAGGGCGAAACCCTGCACTTCGGCGCCCAGCATCTCCAGCCAGGCGCACAACCATGCGCCCTTGAAACCGGTATGCCCGGTGATCAGGACACGCCGACCGCGCCAGAATTGGTTACTGGGTGCATTCATTCCAAGCCTAACAGGTTTGCAGGGGCCGTGTGCTGCACTGTGGGGGGCGAAGCCGGTGCGCCCGGCAGGCAAGCCAGGTTTCGTGCGCCGGCACCGTGGTGCCTTTCTTCGAGATAGAGCCGCGACGAGGCCATATGCCAGTACTTCTCCCACCGATCGTGTGCACGGGTCCGGACGGATTCACCGTCAACATGCGCAGCAAGACAATTGCACCGTAGCGGATTTTGGCTCTTCGGACCGCGTCGCAACAAGCCGGGTTCGCTTAGCGCGTCAGCATGTCATGGGCCAACCGAAACAACTGGCCGTCGCTGGCCGCGAGGGATTCAAGAACGCTGAAGTGATTTTCCCCTTCGATGCTGGCGATCCGTGCATCCGTACCGTGATTGCGGCAGTTCGTGGCAAACGCTTCGGCTTGGCGGTGAAACTCCCGACCCTCGTGGCTGCCGAGGGCCACTACCGTCCTGGCCTTGGTGCGTGGCAGTGCGAACATCGGGCTCAGGGCCGCGGCGGAACTCGCGTCGAGCCCCAGCGGGTCTCCGATCGGCGTGTGCCGTATCGGTTCGAGGTCGAAAATACCGCTGATGGGCATGGCACTGCGGATCGGGTTCGCCGGCAGAGAGCTGCCGAATGCAGCCCAATCGGTCGTCAGCACGACGCCGGTCAGGTGACCGCCGGCGGAGTGACCGCTGACCTGGATGTTGTTTTGGTCGAAACCCAGTTCGGGCCCGTTGGTCCACAGGTGTGCGATTCCGCGGCGCACCTGATCGACCAGTTCCGCGAGGCTCACCTCCGGGCACAGCGTATGCTCGAGATTGGCGAATGCGATCCCCGCGTCCAGGAAAGGCTTGGCCAGGAAGGCAAAGGTTTCCTTGTCGTTCCACTGCCAATAGCCGCCATGGATGAACACATGCAGCGGCGGGTTGGCCGCGTCGGGCAAAAACAGGTCGAACCGGTCACGCGGCGTATCGCCATAGGCCAGGTCGATCCGGGCATTGCTTGCCGATGCGCGGATCGCGTCGCTTCGCGAGTCCCAGTCCGCGATGAGAGTCTCGAAGTCGGGCACCTTGCCGCGGTTGTTGTATTCGGCAAACAAGGTGTCCGCGTCGTAGTCCAGGTAGACGATTTCTCCCATATGTAGGGCGCTCCGATCTTGGGCTTCAGCGTTCCACGCCGCCGAGGTTCTCGTAAAGGCGGCACAAGGCCGCCGTGTCGATATCGTACATGCCCATGCCCACGGCCGCGTTGTGCATTTGCAGCGCTGCCTGGAACAGCGGTGCGGGATAGTTCATGTCCTGGGCAAACTCGCCGATCACCGGGCCGTCCTTGGAGGCCATGCCGAAGTTTCCGCGCGAACTCGTATAGTTCTCGCTTACCATCATCTGGCCACGGATTTCCCAGAGCACGGAGTTGGCGGCGCTGCCCTGTACCAGATCGTAGATGTCCTCGGCCTTGAGGCCGGCCTTGAGACCCATCGCCATGGCCTCCGCGTTTGCCGCCGTCAGCACACAGACCAGATGGTTGATCACGAACTTGATCTTGCTGGCATTGCCGAACGCGCCGACGAAGGTGTGCTTGCGGGTAAAGGCCGACAGGATATCCGTGCAGGCGTTATACGCATCCTCGTCGCCGCTCATATACGCGGTCAGGGTCTTAGCCAGGATCATATCGCGGTTTCCGCTGACGGTCCCGTCGATCAGCGTCATGCCTGCGGCTTCGGCGATCTGGGCGCCCTCCTGCTTCACCTCGATCGGCAGCGTGCAGGTGTCGATAATGACGAGGCCGTCCTTGCCGCTTGAGGGGATGCTGCCCTGTTCGCGCAATACGCTTTCGAAGGCTCCGATCGTCGGCAGCGACAGGATGACAACCTCGGTCGCCGCGGCGACATCGCGCGGGCTTCCTGCGCGTGTGCCGCCATTTTCCTCGAACTCGTCGAGCGCTTCGTCGCGCGGATCGTATCCCACGACGTCAAAACCGGCTTTGACCAGCATGATCGCCATGGCCGAACCCATGGCGCCGAGACCCACGACACCGACCGTCTTGCTCATCCCACTCTCCTTGTGTTTCGCGGTTGCACGGGATTTAGCCCGTGGCAGACAGATTGGCCACAACCCAGTGACCGGCCCCGAGCCTGGTTTCCGGAGTCTTAGCCGATGAGACACGGTTTTTCGGAATCTTGCGCCCTGCTGACGATTGCGGAACGGTCTTCGCTATTCACAGTCAGGCCGCACCGGCGGCAGGAGATCGAGATGGACAACGCCCGCCCATACCGTGTCACCTCCGAAGACGAGTTTCCGATCATCGACATCGCTCCCTATCTGGCGGGCGTGGACGGTGCACTGGAGACATTCGCCGCACAGGTTCGCGTTGCGTTCGAACGGGTGGGTTTCATGATGATGGTCAACCACGGTCTCGATTGGGGCGTGATCGATAGCGCCTTTGCCGGGTCGAAGCAGTTCCACGACCTGCCGCATGAGGAAAAGCTCGAGTTGAAGGTGAACGAGCATCAGCTCGGATTCGTGCCGATGGGACTGTCGCTCAACAAGAATCACTCGGTCGACAGCACCAGTGGCTTGAAGACCAATGCGATGGAAAACCTGACCTACCATCAGGAACGTGCGCCCGACGATCCTAAGGTGTTGTCCGGCGAACGGTTTCGCGGGCTCAACCAATGGCCGGAGGAATCTTCGGTCCCGGGCTTCCGCGCGTCCCAGGTGGCCTACCATTCGATGATGTCGGAGCTCGGCTATCGGATGCTGCCGGCCGTGGCGCGGGCGCTCGAGATGCCGGCCGCCTACTTCGATGACTATTTCAAGGATCCCACGATCGTCGTCCGCATGGTGAAGTACCCCGCGGTGGGCGAGTTGCGCGAAGATCAGTTCGGTTCCGCCTCCCACACCGATGCGGGCTTTATCACCATGCTGCCGCAAAGCAACCAGCCGGGTCTCCAGATCAAGACACCGGACGGGGAATGGGTGGACCACTCGCCCAATTCGCGCGGCGTCATCGTGAATTCGGGCACCACGCTGCGCCGTTGGTCGAACGACCGGTTCAAGGCGTCTCCCCACCGTGTGACTGCCGCAACCGCGGAAGACCGCTATTCGCTTGCGTTTTTCTTCAATCCCGATCTCGACGATGTGATCGTGCCGGTTGAGAGTTGCTGCACGGACGAGACGCCTTGCAAGTATGAACCGCAGCGCTATGGCGACTTCTTTGCCGCCTATCTTGCAGGTGCCTATTCCCACCAGAAGGCAGCTGCCGAATAGCCGGTGACTGCTGGAGCTCCCGGTTCGGACGGTCTGGCGTTCGCGGGAAGCGGCAGCTAATCTGCGCGCTTCTGATCGAACGCACAGACACCGTTTTGGGGAGCATGCAATGGCGAAAGTAACACTGGCACAGGCCAACAAGATTATCGAAGCCGGTCAGGCAAAGGGCCGCGAGCTCGGCATAGGCCCGCTGACGATCGTCGTTCTCGATGATGGTGGGCATCCGGTGTCCATGCAGCGCGAAGACAAGAGCGGAATCCTTCGTTTCGAAATCGCCTTCGGCAAGGCCTGGGGCGGGCTCGCCATCGGCCGGTCGTCGCGCGCGAACGAAGCGGACTTCGTCACGCGCGAGCATTTCGGGGTCGCGATCGCCGCGGCTTCGAACGGGCGCGTGGTGCCCGTCGCAGGCGGCGTGCTCATCCGTGACGAGAATGGCGAAGTGGCCGGTGCCGTCGGCGTGACGGGCGATTCATCGGACAATGATGAAGCCTGTGCCGTGGCCGGGATCGAGGCGGCGGGGCTCACCGCCCAGGTCTGACCCGGTTGTGAATCTCACGCCGCGCGGCGGCTGTAGATTCGCACCAGCACGATAAAAACCGTCAGGCTTGCGACGGTCGTTGCCGTCTGGGTAAGGCCAAGCTGTAGCGACAGCGTGTGGGGCAGGTTGGCCACGATCAGGGATACGGCGAACGCCCAGCCCATGTGGAGAAAGCCACCGAGCGCCGAGGCCGAGCCTGCGAATGAGGGCAGCACCGTATTGAGCGCCTGGGCGTAGCAATTCGCCAGCACCAGGCCGGTGCCGAAGTTCGAAACCAGGATGGCCCCGACGATGAGCGGGGCCGTCGCGATACCCGAGACAGCGAACCCGACCTGCAGCAATCCCCCGAACACGCCCATGCAGCTGCCCACAGCGATGATTGCGTCGATGGGCATGTGGGGGACCAGGCGTCCGGACACGAAGCTGCCGGCGATGAACGCGACCGGGATGATCATCAGGTAGAGGCCGTAGACCCTTGGCTCGAGGCCCAGCTGGGTAATCAGGACAACGGGGGACGCGGTCATGAAGACCTGGAAAATGGCGCTCTGGAACGAGATGGTCAGGCTGTAGCCCATGAAACCCGCCTGTCGGGTCAGGGCAAGGTAGCCGAGCAACAGCCGCGGAACCCCCAGCGGGCGACGTTCGGATGCGGGCAGTGTTTCTTTCAACACCGGAATGGCGAAGGCCAGGGACAGGGCGCTCATGGCCGCGGTTGCAAGGAAGGTCGCGCGCCAGTCAAAGGCCTCGACCAGCAGGCCGCCGAAGAACGGTGCGATAGCCGGTCCCACACCAAGTGAGATCGCCAGATATGACATTGCCTGTGCGGCGCTCTTCCCGTCGCTGGTGTCACGGACCACGGCGCGGCCGACCACGATCGAGGCGCAGGCGCCCGCGGCCTGGAAGAATCGTGCCCCCAAAAGCTGCCAGATATCGCCGGCGAAGGCGCAGGCCAGGCTCGCCAGCAAGAACAGCGTCACCCCGCCCAGAATGATCGGGCGCCGCCCGAACCGGTCGGACAGGGGCCCCGCCACCAGCTGCATGAGCGCGAAGGCGACCAGATAGGCAGGCATCATCAACAGGGCGCTGCCAAGGCTCGCGTCCAGATCCCGCGCGATATCCGGTACTGCCGGCAGAAAGATCGTCAGCGCGAGCTGGCTCGCGAACATGGTCGAGAACAGGACGGCAAGGGAAGGCCAGCGTAGGGGCACGCGGATCGCTCAGTAGAGGCCCGCGAGCCGGGCACGACCGCGCAACAGCGCGAGCACAGTGTCGATCGTCGGGGTTGCGATGTTGGCGATTTCGCCCATCTCGGCGACCACGGTGACCATGGCGTCGATCTCGAGCGGACGGCCCAGTTCCAGGTCTTGCAGGATCGAGGGTTTGAACTCCCCGAGCTCGGCGCCCAGGTCGATCCGGGCTTCGGCGCTCATATTGATCGACAGACCCAGCGCTTCACCCACATCCATGGCCTCCTGCATCATCGCCGCTGCGATCGGACGGGCATCGCTGTCCCGGGCTAGCCCCGCAAGTGTCGCACCGGTGAGTGCGCAGATCGGCCCCATCCCCATATTGCCGATCAGTTTGAGCCATATCTCGCCGTGAATATCGTCCGTCTCGCGACCCGTGAGGCCGGCGTTCGTAATCGCCTCGGCCAGTTGGGTTGCCGGGGCGGTCGTCTTGCGGCCCGCGTCGCCGACAATGAACAAATCACCGGCAGCATGATGGATGATCCCGGGCTCCGGCACCGATGCGCCGGCGTGCACCACACAGCCGAGCAGTTGGTCGGGTTTCAGGGTTTCACTCAGGGCGCCATCGGGGTCGATCGAGGGCAGCGAACGACCCGTCAGCGGCCCCGCCAGTGCCTGGCAGAACCACCAGGGAACCCCGTTCATGGCCGTCACGAAGCATGTCCCGGGGCCCAACAACGGGGTAAGCGCCGGGGCGATGCCGGGCAGGGCCGGTGCCTTGAGGGTGACGATCACGAATTCCTGGGGCCCCAAATCGGCGGGGTCGTCGGATGCCGCGATCTCGACCGTGAACTCGGTCTCGCCGGCGCGCAGCGTCAGGCCGTGATCGCGAATGGCCGCCAGATGGGCCCCGCGGGCGACGGCCGAGACATCATGACCGGAATGCGCCAGCCGGGCGGCGAGGATGCCGCCGATCGCACCGGCCCCGACGATGCAGATCTTCATCGTGGTGGCCTGCCTTCAGTTGGCCAGGGCATCGTCGATCCATCTTGCCTGGGCGAACATATCGGCGTCGGCGCCGTGGAATCCCACCAGTTGCAGGCCCAGGGGCAGGCCGTCCGCATGGAGCGTGGGCAGCGAGAGGGAGGGCGCACCCATGCAGGAGGCAGGCGAGCACATGACCGGGTGTCCGATATTCTCCAGCCCCTCCGGCGCGATCTCCGGCGCCGTCAGGCCGATCACGCCATCTACCGTCTCCGCGATGGCCCGGTACCGGTCGCGGAACCCGTCTTTCCAGTCCAGAGCGGTGTGATAGTCTGCCAGCGTGATCTCGTGAGCACGATCGAGGAGCTTGCCGATCCGGGGATGGAAACTGTGCCCTTCGGCTTCGTACTCCAGGAACGGCCAACGCATCTCGAACGCGGAAACCTCTGCTATACACCAATCGGCCTGGGCAAAATCCTGCTCGACCGTGGCCAGTTCCGGCGCACTGTCGGGTTCGACAATCTCCACACCCGCGTCGGCCAGCCTGTCCAGCGCAGCTTCTAAGGCTTCGCGCACGCTATTCTCGGCCAACTCCCAGCCCGGCGTGTACATCCGCATCAGCCGCCTGGGCTGCCGCGCATCCGGCAATTCGACCGGTCCCGTCAGGCCGCGGGAACCCGGCACAGGTCCGGCACCGTGCGCCAGCTGACGCAGCAGGTGCCAGGCATCCTCAAGGGCATGTGCGTGGGCACCCACATGTTCGCCCGAAGGTGAAAAGGGATGGATCGCATCCTGGCGGATGGCGCCATAGGTCGGCTTGACCCCGACATGGCCGCAATAGCTTGCCGGCCGCATGACCGATGACATGAGTTGGGTGCCGACGGCGACGGGTACCATTCCGTCGCCCACCGCCGCCGCCGAACCGCTGGAAGAGGTCCCGGGGGTTCGCGCCGGGTCATAGGGATTGCGCGCCGGCGTCACCGCTCCGGCGGCAAACTCGGTCGTGGCGGTTTTTCCGACGATCACCGCGCCATCGCGCTTGAGCGCCGCCGTGACCGGAGAATCGCGTTCGGGTACCCAGTCCTTGTAGATCGGGCTTCCCGATTGGGTGGGCACACCGCCCGTTTGAATGATGTCCTTTAAACCAAGCGGGAGGCCATCGATCGGTGAGACGGGGTTTCCGTCGAGATAGCGCTTACCCGACGCGTCGGCGGCTTCGCGCGCGGCGTCGACCGTCAGGGTCACGAATGCCTGGATCTCGCCGTCTGACTGCCCGATCTGGTCAAGGAACCGCTCGAGATAGTCCCGCGGCGTGGAAGCGCCGCTTTGGAACTGTGCCACCTGTTCGCGAAAGGAGCCGGTGTGACCCGGCCCCGACGCGTAGGCTACTGGGCGGTCCGTCGCCATCGATGCCTAGAGGATTTCCAGAACCGCTTCGGGGGGGCGGCCAATCCTGGCCTTTCCGTTGGTCACGACGATGGGACGTTCCATCAGGATCGGGAACTTCAGGATTGCACCGATAATCTCGTCTTCGGTCTTTTCCGGATCGTTCAGGCCAAGCTGCTTGTAGGGGGTCTCACCCGTGCGGAGCAGCTCGCGGGCAGAGATGCCGAGCAGATCGAGCAGCTGGCGAAGTTCGATCTCGTCGGGCGGTTCCTTCAGATATTCGATGACGGAAGGCTCGACGCCCCTCTGCTCGAGCAATTCGAGCGTTGCGCGCGACTTGCTGCAACGCGGGTTGTGATAGATGTCGACACTGGCTTCCATGATTCCTCGCATATGTGCTCCGACCGCGATTCTGGTCGAAAGCATTTGTTAACCAAACCAACCGATAGTGTAACGCCTGTTTAGCGAAGTTTCGCGCGGCAGATGTGCAGTAGTTGAAGTTCTTGGGGTTTGGGGATTCAGGTGCAAACACACAACGGTAACCCGCTGTTCGATCTCGTTGTCCTTATTGTCGATGACAATGAGCATATGCGCCGGCTTTTACGAAGTATTCTGAAGGCCCTGGGCATCTCGCATGCTGCGGGACTATCTGAGCCATCCGTCTACCCATGTGCCGGTTCTCATGATTACCGGTTATGCCGAAAAACATGTGGTGGAGGCCGCGCGTGACGCCGGGGTCACGGAGTTTCTCGCCAAACCCGTGACCGTGGATGGTCTGGGCGCACGCTTGATGAGCGTGATCGAGAATCCGCGCCAGTTTATCAGTTCGGGCACCTTCGTCGGGCCGGACCGACGCCGCCGTCAGTTGCCTGTCGAAGAGGATATGCGCCAGTCAGCGGATTGTGGTCGATGTCGATACTGACGAAGTTATCCATTAAAGATCATCTCTGGTGTGAGCTTCTGCCGATGAGTGGGCTGCAATCTCGCGCGCTGGAATTCCACCCTTTATATTTGAGCCGCTGGGGTTCCAAGTGCAAACTGGAGCATCAGTTGCCCAAGT
>PBWR01000001.1 GCA_002727315.1 Alphaproteobacteria bacterium | reverse complement strand
GAAATTCTATGGCTATGTTTACTTGGCGCCGTAATATCATTTTTAATTCCTCGTTACGGCGCTGTTAAATGCGCGTTCATTGCGCTGTTTGGTCTGGTGGTTTCAATTCTGACACCTTGGTTCGCATATACAGACTATCGACTATTAGTTGATCCTGTTTATCCATCGTTTGTGATTATCTTAATTTATTTAACAGGATCTTTCATTTCTTTCCTCAGGACAGAGTCAGAAAAGAAATACGTCAGGGGTGCATTTAGTCGTTATTTATCCCCAGATCTCGTGGAAAAATTAGCTAAAGAACCAGACCTTCTGAAGCTCGGCGGCGAGACGAAGGAAATGACGATAATGTTTTCTGATATACGGGGGTTTACAAAAATCTCAGAAAGCATGTCAGCTTCGGAGTTGACCAGCTTTATCAATGAGTATCTCACGCCCATGACTGATATAATCCTCCATCACAATGGGACAATCGACAAATACATGGGGGATGCAATCATGGCGTTTTGGAATGCGCCGATTGATAATCCAAATCACAGGAAAGAGGCGTCAGCTGCCGCTCTGGACATGATGAAAGGACTTCAAGAGTTTAATATGAGCCTTGATGAAAAGTCCGCTGCCGATGGAAAAACGAGACTACCAATATCGATTGGGATCGGTATTAACACCGGGCCATGCTGCGTTGGGAATATGGGTTCCGACCAACGTTTTGACTATTCCGTATTAGGCGACACAGCAAATGTCGCTTCACGGCTGGAGGGACAATCAAAAACTTACGGTGTTTCGATCGTTGTCGGCGAGGAGACCGTAAGTTTTTCCCCAGATTTCGCCTGGTTTGAATTGGACCTGATCCGAGTAATTGGAAAAGATGAACCTGTAAGAATTTTTTCTCTTGTCGGAGACAGTGGAATAACCTCTGAACAATGGTTTTTAGAGGCGTCAAAAGCACAGGACATTTTCTTAGATAATTATCGAAACCAAAGGTGGGACGAGGCGATCACAGCGCTCAATAAGCTCGAAGGGTTTTCGGAGATCGATTTATCGACCCTTACCAGTTTATACCGAGACCGCATCAGCGTTTATCGTGATCAAGATCTTGGTCCGGACTGGGATGGCGTGTATTCAGCTACTTCCAAATGAAGCTTCCTATTCTTCCTAATACCGACTCTCATTTTTCAATTCAACGTAGCGCGGGTTATTTGGGTCTGACGCGGAAAGTGGCTTTGACCTAAGAGAACCTGTTTCAGTAACGCTCGTCAGTAACTCGATTGCGATTTATTGGCGAGAAAATAACAAAAAATGGTTTCAAATATTATTTAGATCAATGTCGTATATAGTTGTCACGGTTGAGTGGGAGTAGGAGGTGGCTAGTCGATCCGTACCAGTACACGCCCGTCCAGCGCGGTCAGCCCGATATAACTGTAGCGCGTGCCGTTGGCCTGACAAAACTCGGACCAGGCCTTGTGCTCGTACAGTTTCCAGCCCGGATAGTTGAAGTATTCGGCGAAGAGCAACAGCGTGCCGGTCTGGAGATGCGGGCTGATATGCTTGAGGGTGGTCACATTAGAGATGTAGAGGTCGCAGTCGATGTGCGCGAAGCTCACCGAGCCCGCGTTTTCGAATATGAATCTGACCTGACCCTCACACAGCCGAGAATTGGCGCACCATGATCCGCTTTGCCCCGAACTTTTATCATCTGTTCCTGGAGCTGCCGATCCGCGAGCGGTTTGCCGCCGCGGCGAAGATCGGCTGCACGGCCGTGGAATGGCATTTCCCCTATGATTTGCCCAAGAAGGAACTGAAATCCATTCTCGACGGCTACGGGATCGAGTTCACCTATTGCGTGGTGCCGGCCGACTGGGATGCCGGCGTGCGGGGGCTGGGCGCGCAGCCAGGCAAGCAGGACGAGTTCCGCCGTGCCGCGGACCAGGCGCTGGAATACATCCAGCATTGCGATTTCTATTCGATCAACGTCGGGGCCGGCCCGGTGCCGCCCGGTGAGGAGCGGCAACGCTGCGTTGAGACCTATATCGAGAATCTCGACTACATCGCCGCCGCTTCGGGGGGCCACCGTTGCAAGTTCCTGCTGGAGCCGGTCACCGCACAACGGATTCCTGATTGGGCTATGCAGACCATGGCCCAGGCGCGAGACATCGTAAATGCGGTCGGGCGCGACAATGTGGGCCTGGTCTACGACACGTTCCACATGCGCTATGAGGAGACGGGCACCCTGTCGGGGATCATGGACGAATACTGGCCGCAGATCGGCTATGTGCAGATCGGCAACCCGCCCGACCGCCATGAACCCGGTGTGGGCGAGCTCGATCTGCTTTGGCTGGCACAGCGGGCCATCGAGAAGGGATACGAAGGTGCGATCGGCATGGAACTCGACCCCTCCATGGACACCTGGTCAAGCCTGCTCTGGATGAACGAGTTCGGATATACAGTGGACCCCGACAACAGGTTGTAGGCGCGGGGAGACGAAGATGAAGACACTGGGAAATCTGGCACGCAGTGCAGTGGCGGTTGCCGCGGCGCTAGTCTTTGTAACTGCGGCGCACGCAGCCGATCTCGCCTAGCTGACTGGGACGATCGTGCTCACCATCGGCGGTGCCGTCAAGAACGCCAACCTGTCCGCTCCCAATCACTTCGACGCATCGACGCTGAAGGTACTCGAGTGCGACTACAGCCGCGCGGCGGCCTTCGACGTGCCGATGCTCGAGGCCCTGGGCATGGTGAAGACCACGTTCCACACCGAACCATGACCACGCGCAATCACGCTGGAAGGCCCGCGCCCGGCGGATGTGCTGGCGGTAGCAGGCTGGAACGGCAAGCAGGTAACGGCCGTCGCACTTGACGGATTTGGCGTTGAAATCACCGCGGACGATCTGGCCAACCACGAGAGGATCGTCGCGGTGAAGGGTGACGGCGCGTATCTGGGGATCGGCGGGCGCGATCCCGTATGGATCGTCTACAACGTGGCCGGTGGGAAGGGCTCGGCGGACGATGAGGCCCGCTGGCCCTGGGCGGTGTTCTATATGGCAGCGGAATGAGCCGTGCATGGTGTGCAAACCCGTTATTCGGGCTGATTGCACCTTTTCACTAAAAGAACCATTTCCACTATTCTATAATCAATGAAATCGCGCTCCGGCGGCGCCATGCCGCCGGAGCGCTCAATTCGTCCGTAAAACGGGCGGTGAAGACGGGTCTTAGGGAGAGTTTCGATGGCGAAGAAGAAAACACAGTACATGGATGATCAGTCCTGGTCCGATGTGCGCGATGGCATGCGGATCGATTGGGATGTGCCGATCGAGATGGACGATGGACTGGTTCTGCGGTGCGACGTTTTCCGTCCGATCAAGGAAGGGAAGTACGGCGTCATCATGACCTATGGGCCTTACGGCAAGTTCCTGCATTTCGACGATGCGTATCACGACCAGTATGTGCGCATGCTCGAGGATTTCCCCGAGATCGGTGCGGGCACCAGCGAGAAGTACCAGAACTGGGAGGTGGTCGACCCCGAGCGCTGGGTGCCCGACGACTATGTCTGCATCCGCGTCGACGGGCGCGGCACCGGCCGTTCCCCCGGGGTGATCGATATCTGGTCCCTGCGCGAGGCGCAGGATCTGGCGATCTGCGTCGACTGGGCCGGTGTCCAGTCCTGGTCGAACGGCAAGGTGGGCCTGAACGGCATCTCCTACTACGCGGAAAACCAGTGGCAGTGCGCCGCGCTGCAGCCCAAGCATCTCGTGGCGATCTGTCCGTGGGAGGGCGCGGCCGATTTTTACCGCGACATGGCCCATCACGGCGGCATCATGTGCAATGGCTTCGTCAAGGACTGGTCGGAAGCGCAGGTCTACTCCGTGCAGTACGGCAAGGGGACGAACGGCAAGCGCTCGCGCATGAACGGCGAGTGGGTCTCCGGCCCAGAAACCCTGCCCGAGGAGGAGCTCGGCGCGAACCGCAACAATTTCTACGAGGATTGCCTGGCCCGGAAACTCGACACCGACGAGTACTGGCAGTCGCGCATGCCCGACTGGGACAAGGTCAAGGTGCCGATGCTCTCGACCGCGAACTGGGGCGGCCAGGGACTTCACCCGCGTGGCAATTTCGAGGGCTTCACCCAGTCCAAGTCGAAGGAGAAATGGCTTGAGGTGCATGGGATCGAGCACTGGACCCATTTCTATACCGACTACGGCATGGACCTGCAGAAACGCTTCTTCGGCTATTACCTTAAGGGTGAGAAGAACGGCTGGGACAAGCAACCGACGGTACAGCTCCAGGTGCGCCACCCGGGCGGGGTCTTCGTCGAGCGCCATGAGAACCAATGGCCGCTTAAGCGAACCGAGTGGACCAAGTTCTATATCGATCCGAACGATATGAGCCTGTCGAGCCATGCCCAGAAAAAGAAGGGGGAAGTCACCTACGGCGGCTTCTCAGAGGGCGTGACCTTCATGTCTGCGCCGCTTGAGGAAGACATGGAGATCACGGGTCCGATCGCGTCCAAGCTTTACGTGTCTTCCACGACCAGCGATGCGGACATGTTCCTGGTTGTGAGGGTGTTCGCGCCTGATATGAAGGAGGTGACCTTCCAGGGCGCACTCGATCCGCACACGCCGATCGCCCAGGGCTGGTTGCGGGCGTCCCACCGCAAGCTCGACAAGAAGAAGAGCCTGCCGTACCGCCCGTATCACACCCACGACGAGGAACAGCCGCTGGATCCGGGCAAGGCCTATGAGCTGGATATCGAGGTCTGGCCGACCTGCATCCATGTGCCGAAGGGCTATCGCATTGCGCTGTCAGTGCGCGGTAACGACTATGTCTATCCCGGCGATTCCAATGTGGACCTGGGTGAGTATGCGAACTGGACGGGTTGCGCGATCTTCCGCCATGACGATCCGCGCGATCGGCCGGCGGCGATCTTCGGCGGTGATGTCACGCTGCACACCGGGCCCAAGGAACAGGCCCATGTGATGCTGCCGATCATCCCGGCCAAGCGCGGTGCCAAGAAGTAGCCAATCGAAAGTAGGCGGGCGGCCCGGAGATACGGGCCACCCAATTTGTTCCCGACAAAAAGGCTCGCAAAGAGCCGCAATCGGGGCAGGGGGAGACAATGGACGACATCAAATATAGCGGCGACCCGCTGTTCAAAAGCGAGTTCCGCGAGGGCATGCGGGTCGACTGGGACGTGCCGATCGAGATGGATGATGNCGTCGTCCTGCGCGCCAATGTCTACCGCCCCGACGATGACGGGCAGTATCCGGTTGTCATGTCCCACGGTCCNTATGGCAAGGACCTCCATTTCGAGGAGATCTACAAGACCTGCTGGGATCTGATGTGTGAGAACCACCCAGACGTGCCGGCGGGTTCGACCAACATCCACCAGAGCTGGGAAGTCTGCGATCCGGAAAAATGGGTGCCCAAGGGCTATGTCGTCATCCGGGTGGATTCCCGCGGTGCCGGGCGCTCGCCGGGTTATCTGGAGCACTGGAGCCCGCGCGAGACCCAGGATTTCGCCGACTGCATCGACTGGGCCGGTGTCCAGCCCTGGTCCAACGGCAAGGTCGGCCTGTCGGGGATATCCTACTACGCGGTCAACCAGTGGCAGGTCGCGGCCCTCAGGCCCAAGCACCTGGCGGCGATCTGCCCGTGGGAAGGCTTCAACGATTTCTATCGTGAGCTTGCCTACCAGGACGGCATTTATGACTCGTTCGCGCGCCACTGGTACGACATGCAGATCCTGAAGATTCAGCACGGTTATGGCGATCGCGGCTGGGCATCGCGTGCCAATGGCGAGCTGGCGGCGGGTCCGGAAACCCTGAGCGACGAGGAACGCGCGGCCAACCGCTACGATCTCTACGAGACCTATATTTCCCATCCGTTCGACGACGAATATTACGCGTCGTTGACGCCGGATCTGTCGAAGATAGAGGTGCCGGTCCTCAGTTGCGCCAACTGGGGCGGTGCGCCGCTGCATCCGCGCGGCAACTTCAACGGTTTCATGCGGTCCGGCTCCAAGGACAGGTATCTCGAGGTGCACGGGCTCGAGCACTGGTCGCTGTACTACACGGACTATGGCAACGACCTGCAGTGGCGGTTCTTCGACTGCTATCTGAAGGGCGACGATTCCGGCTGGAAGGACCAGCCGCGGGTGTCCCTGAACGTGCGCCACCCGGGGGAAAAGTTCGTGCTGCGCGCCGAGGAGGACTGGCCGCTGCCGCGGACCGAGTACACGAAATACCACCTGGAGCCGGCCGGCCAGATCTTGTCCGAGAGCCCGGCCAGCGAGAGCGCCGAAGTCACTTATGCGGCGATGGGCGATGGCCTGACCTTCCTGTCGAATCCCATGGCGGAAGACACGGAAATCTGCGGCCCAATGGCGGTGAAGCTAAACATTTCCTCGGACACCAAGGACGCGGATCTTTTCGTAATCCTGCGGGTGTTCCAGTCGGACATGAAGGAAATCACCTTCCGCGGCGCCCTCGATCCGCACACACCGGTTGCTTCGGGCTGGCTGCGCGCGTCCCACCGCAAGCTCGACCCGGAGCGATCGACAGAAGCAGCACCGGTTCACAGCAATGACGAAGCCCAGGAACTCACCCCGGACGAGGTCTACGAGGTCGATGTGGAAATCCATTCGACAGGCATCGTGGTGCCGAAGGGCTATCGCTTCGGCCTGTCGATCAAGGGTTGCGACTATGTCTATCCTGGCGAGCCGAACAGCGGGCTGTCGAACATGAAGAACACCTTCACGGGTGTCGGCCCGTTCCTGCACGACGATCCGGGCAATCGCCCGCCGGATGTGTTCGACAACAATGTCACGGTGCATCTGGGCGGCGACAATGCCGGCTATGTCCTGCTGCCGATCATCCCGGCAAAGTAGGACGGGAAAACAAAGTCGAGGGCGTACCGAACTGGCCCGAACCGGGCCTCGATGGGGGAAAGACAATGGATGACATCAAGTATACCGGCGATCCGCTGTTCAAGACCGAGGTCCGCGAGGGCATGCGGGTCGACTGGGATGTGCCGATCGAGATGGATGACGGTGTCGTCCTGCGCGCCAATGTCTATCGCCCCGATGATGACGGCCAGTATCCGGTCATCATGTCTCACGGCCCCTATGGCAAGGACCTCCATTTCGAGGAGATCTACAAGACCTGCTGGGACCTGATGTGTGAGAACCATCCGGACGTGCCGCGCGGCTCGACCAATATCCACCAGGCCTGGGAAGTCGCCGATCCCGAGAAATGGGTGCCGCACGGTTATGTCCTTGTGCGTGTCGATTCCCGCGGCGCCGGACGCTCGCCGGGCTACCTCGAACACTTCAATGCCCGCGAAACCAAGGATTTCTATGATTGTGTCGAATGGGGCGGGGTGCAGCCCTGGTCCAACGGCAAGGTCGGTCTATCGGGGATTTCCTACTACGCCATCAACCAGTGGCAGGTCGCAGCACTAAGGCCGCGGCACCTTGCCGCAATCTGCCCATGGGAAGGATCGGCCGACTATTACCGCGAGGGCGCCTATCACGGCGGCATCTATTCCTCGTTCGCACGCCACTGGTACGACATGCAGATCAAGCAGCTCCAGCATGGCTATGGCGACCGGGGTTTCCGCTCGCGGGCCAATGGCGAGTGGTCGGCCGGACCGGAGACCCTGTCCGACAATGAACTGGGCGCCAATCGTTTCGACCTGCATGAATCCATGCGGGCTCACCCGATGGACGATGAATGGTTCGCGGAGCGTGGCATTGACCTCGAAAAGATCGAGGTGCCGATTCTCAGCTGCGCCAACTGGGGTGGTGCGCCGCTGCATCCGCGCGGCAACTTCCGCGCCTTCATGCTCGCCGGTTCGAAGGAGAAATGGCTCGAGGTCCATGGCCTCGAGCACTGGTCGCTTTACTACACGGACTATGGCAACGACCTGCAGATGCGGTTCTTCGACTGTTTCCTGAAGGGTGACGATTCTGGCTGGAAGGACCAGCCGCGCGTATCACTGAATGTTCGTCACCCCGGTGAAAAGTTCGTACCGCGCGCGGAAGACGAGTGGCCGTTGGCGCGAACCGAATTCACCACGTATCACCTTGAGCCGGCCGGCCAGATCCTGTCGGAAACACCTGCCGTCGAGAGCGCCGAGATCACCTACGAGGCGATGGGCGATGGTTTGACGTTCCTGTCGAACCCTGTTTCCGAAGACACGGAAATCTGTGGTCCGATGGCGGTGAAGCTCAACATTTCCTCGGACACCAAGGACGCAGATCTGTTCGTCATCCTTCGGGTGTTCCAGTCGGACATGAAGGAGGTCACCTTTCGCGGTGCCCTCGACCCGCACACACCGGTCGCTTCGGGCTGGCTGCGGGCGTCCCACCGTAAGCTCGACCCGGAATTGTCGACCGAGGCAGCGCCGTATCACACCCATGACGAACTGCAGGAACTGACACCGGGCGAAGTCTACGAGGTCGATGTGGAAATCCATTCGACGGGCATCGTGGTGCCGAAGGGCTATCGCTTTGGCCTGTCGATCCGGGGCTGTGACTATGTCTATCCCGGTGAGCCGAACAGCGGGCTGTCGAACATGAAGAACACTTTCACCGGCGTGGGCCCGTTCCTGCATGACGATGAGACCGATCGTCCGCCGGAGGTCTTCGACAACAATGTCACGGTGCATCTGGGCGGCGACAATGCCGGCTATGTGTTGCTGCCGATCATTCCCGCCAAGTAGACGGGGCGGGGGCGTTGGTGGAGACCCGCTACAAGGACGATCCGCAGTACCGCACCGAGGTGCGCGACGGCATGCGCATCGAATGGGATGTGCCGCTTGAAATGGATGACGGCAATGTGCTGCGCGCCGACATCTTTCGCCCCAGGGGGAAGGGCAAGCACCCGGTCATCATGAGCCACGGACCCTATGCCAAGGGTCTGGCATTCCAGGAGGGTTACGAGACCGCCTGGAACATCATGGTCGAGAATTTCCCGGAGGTCGCCCAGGGCACGACCAACAAGTATGCCAACTGGGAGGTCGTGGATCCGGAAAAGTGGGTGCCCGACGGCTATGTGGTCATCCGCGTGGATTCCCGCGGCTCGGGGCGGTCGCCGGGGGTTGTCGATGTGCGCTCGCCGCGCGAGACTCGCGATTTCGCGGCCTGTATCGAATGGGCCGGCGTGCAGCCCTGGTCGAACGGCAAGGTGGGCCTGAACGGGATTTCCTATTATGCGATCAACCAGTGGCATGTTGCGGCCCTGAAACCGAAACACCTGACCGCGCTTTGCGTGTGGGAAGGGGCGGGAGACTATTACCGGGATTCCAACTATCACGGTGGAATCCTCTCGACCTTTGTGACCAACTGGTACGACAAGCAGGTCGAATCCGTGCAGTACGGTCTGGGCAAGAACGGCCCGCGCTCCGCTGTGCATGGCGATCTGGTCTGCGGTCCCGAGACGTTTACCCGCGCGCAGCTTAAGAAGAACCGCACCGATTTGCCACGCGAACTCCTGACCCGCACCCTGGACGATGACTGGTATCGGGGGCGTTCGGCCGACTGGTCAAAGGTCGATGTACCGGTGCTGTCGGCCGGCAACTGGGGCGGGCAGGGCCTGCATCCGCGCGGCAATATCAACGGGTTCGTGCATGCGGCCTCGAAGAAGAAATGGCTGGAGATGCACGGCCGCGAGCACTGGACGGAGTTCTACACCGATTACGGTCTCGATCTGCAGAAACGCTTCTTCGGTCACTTCCTGAAGGGCGAGGATACGGGCTGGAAGCGACAGCCGAAGGTGCTCTTGAATATTCGCCATCCGGGCGAGACGTTTGTGCCCCGGGCCGAACGCGAATGGCCTCTCAAGCGCACCAAGTGGACGAAGTCATATCTCGATCCCGGGACCGGGGCGCTCGCGGCGCGGAAGCTCGAACGCAAGCAAACCGCGACCTATGCCGGCTTGGGTGACGGTGTGACGTTCCTGACGCCGGCCTCGGACAAGGCGGTCGAGATCACCGGCCCGTTGGCGGCGAAATTGTTCGCGTCCTCCGCGACCCGTGATGCCGACCTGTTCCTGGTGGTGCGTCTGTTTGCACCGGATCTGAAGGAGATTACGTTCAAGGGCGCGCTCGATCCGCATACGCCGATTGCCCAGGGTTGGTTGCGCGCCTCCCGCCGCAAGCTCGATGTACGGAAATCGCGCAATTACCAGCCCTACCACACACATCACGAGGAACAGCCGCTGACACCGGGCCGGATCTACGAGCTCGACGTTGAAATTTGGCCGACCTCCATCGTGGTGCCGCCGGGTTACCGGCTGGGGCTGACCGTGCGCGGGACGGACTATGTGTATCCGGGCGGGTCGGGCGGAAAACTGTCGAACATGAAGAACGAATTCACCGGCGTCGGGCCGTTCATCCATGACGGCCGCGATGCGCGGGTCTATGGCGGCAACGTCACCATCCATTGCGGGCCGAAGCACCCGTCACACCTGTTGCTACCGGTGATTCCGGCCGCGAAAAGTTCGAAACGAAACGCATAAAGAGGGGGAAGTGCCGTGACCGAGGACACGATCTATACCGATATCGGCCAGAACTACGACAAGGTGATCGCCGGTATTCACATCGACTGGGACGTGCCGATCGAGATGGACGACGGCGTGGTGCTGCGGTGCGACGTTTTTCGCCCCGACGATGACGGTCAGCATCCGGTCATCATCAGCTACGGCCCCTATTGCAAGTGGCTGCACTGGAAGGACGGTTATCCGCACCAATGGAAGCAGATGATCGAGGATTATCCCGATTGTCTCGCCGGTTCGACGAACCGCTATCAAAACTGGGAGCTCGTCGATCCCGAGAAATGGGTGCCCGACGGTTATGTCTGTATTCGCGTCGATTCCCGCGGCGCGGGCCGGTCGCCGGGTGTGCTGGATGTCTGGTCGGCGCGTGAGGCGCAGGATTTTCACGACTGCATCAACTGGGCCGGCACCCAGTCCTGGTCGAACGGCAAGGTGGGCACCTCGGGCATTTCCTACTACGGCATGAACCAGTGGCAGGTGGCATCCCTGCAGCCCAAGCATCTGGCCGCCATGTGCGTTTGGGAAGGGGCCGCGGACTTCTACCGCGACATGGGCCATCACGGCGGCATCGCCTGCCGTTTCCCGTCCGTCTGGTACAATTCCGCCGTCGTCCCCCGTCAGTATGGCAAGGGTGAGAACGGTTACAAGAGCACGATGAACGGCGAGTGGATTTCCGGACCGGAGACCCTGACCGAGGAAGAGCTTGCACAAAACCGCCGGGATTTCGGCAAGGACATCCTCGACCACCCCCTGGTCGATGATTACTGGAAGGCGCGCTTTCCCGACTATTCCAAGATCAATGTGCCGTTGCTCTCATCGGGCAACTGGGGCGGGGTCGGCCTGCATCCGCGCGGCAACACCGAGGGTTTTGTCAACTCGGCCAGCGACCAGAAATGGCTGGAGATGCACGGGCTCGAGCACTTCACCCATTACTACACGGATTACGGCATAGATTTGCAGAAGCGCTTCTTCGGTCATTTCCTCAAGGGCGAGGACACCGGTTGGGACAAGCAGCCCAAGGTCCAGCTGCTCGTGCGGCATCCGGGCGAGAAGTATGTCGAGCGGGCCGAGGAAGAATGGCCGATCCCGCGCACCGAGTGGACCAAGAAATATCTCGAGCCGGCCGGGCGGACGCTCGCGGACGCGCCGATGGAAGAAACGACGGCGACGACCTACGAGGCGCTGGGCGACGGTCTGACCTTCCTGACCCCGCCGGTGGAAAAGGAGACCGAGATCACGGGCCCCGTGGCAGCGAAGCTCTTCATCTCTTCGGAAACAGAAGACGCCGACCTGTTCCTGGTGCTGCGCGTCTTCACGCCGGACTTGAAGGAGATCGTCTTCAAAGGCGCGAACGATCCGCACACGCCGGTCGCGATCGGTTGGCTGCGGGCGTCACACCGCAAGCTTGACGAGGAACAGACCCTGCCATACCGACCGTATCATACCCATGATGAGGTGCAGCCGCTCACACCGGGAGAGATCTACGAGCTCGATGTGGAGATCTGGCCGACCTCGATTGTCCTGCCCGAGGGGTACCGGCTGGGTTTATCGGTGCGCGGGCGCGATTATGTCTGGCCGGGATATACGCCGGGCGACCCGATGATCGCGGGCCGCGTCCAGTACGGCGTCGGGCCCTTCAAGCACGAAATGAAGGGCAATCGACCTCTCAAAGTCTATGGCAAGACGGTGACCCTGCACACCGGGCCGGACCATCCGTCCCATGTGCTGCTGCCGGTCATCCCAGAGAAATAGCGCTTCGCCTCAATTCGGCTTTTCGGCCTGGGCCAGCATCGTCATGCCGGGGATCATGGGTTCGACGGAAATATCGTCGAAACCCGCTGTCTCCAGCGCATCCGTGAGCCAGGCGTCGTCGAGGGAGCGGGCATGGGGCGTGAACGCCGTGTGCTGCAGCCGCCAGAGATCTGCCAGCTTGGGGCCCGTCCGGTCCGCCGACACGACGGAGTCGTGAAATAGCAGGCGACCGCCCGGTGCGAGGTGGTTGTGGGCACGCGAGATCAGCTCGTTGTGTCGCTCTACCGGAACGCCCGAGAACAGGTACGACATCAGGATGACGTCCTGCTTATGCGGCCACGTCGGGTCGAGCGCGTTGCCGGGCACATAGTCGATACGATCGGCGAGACCGGCGTCGTCGACATACTCGGCGCCGATATCCGCGACATTGGGGAAATCGACGATCGTCGCCGACAAATCCGGAAAGGCCTGGCACAGGGTGATGGCAAAGACGCCGGTGCCGCCTCCACGGTCATCGGGTTGCCCGACAGGCAGGTGAAGACATCGTGGTGCAGCGCGGCGAACAACGCCTTCGATCCCATGAAGCCAAACGCTATGTCGGAAACTTCTTCGGCCTTGGTCAAAAGTGTCATCGAACAAACCTTGCCTCTTGCAGAAGGCCACAACCTATCGCGGCCAACCGCCAGACCCAACTGTGCGGCCGCATATTCGGTGGATTCGCGCCACGTCCGGTTGTTCGGATGAGTGTCTATCTGCGGCTCGGGTCGAAACGGACCTCGAGACCGGCCCAGCAGTCCAAATAGTCGGCCTGCAGCAGCGGGGTTTCCATCGCGAACGGGGTCGGCCGGGCGAGGTGGCGGGTCTCGAACATGAAGGCGAGCGTGTCGTCCAGCTTCTCGGGCACTAGTTCGGCGTTGCTTGCAGCTTCGAAGGTGGCCGCGTCAGGGCCGTGCCCGGCCATGCAATTGTGCAGGCTGGCGCCGCCCGGTAGGAAGCCGTCGGCCTTGGCGTCGTAGACCCCCTCGACCAGGCCCATGAACTCGCTCATCACGTTGCGGTGGAACCAGGGCGGCCGGAAGGTGTCCTCGCCGACCATCCAGCGTGGGGGGAAAATCGCGAAATCGAGATTGGCCGTGCCTGCGTCACTCGATGGCGACGTCAGCACCGTAAAGATCGACGGGTCGGGATGATCGTAGCTGACCGTACCGATCGTCATGAACTTCGTGAGGTCGTACCTGTAGGGCACATGGGTGCCGTGCCACGCGACCACATCCAGCGGTGACCGGTCGATCTGTGTCGCCCAGAACCCGCCATCGAACTTGAACACGAGCTCGAACGCACCGGTCCGGTCCTCGAAGGCGGCGACGGGGCTCTGGAAGTCGCGCGGATTTGCCAGGCCGTTGGTGCCGATCGGACCCAGCTCTGGCAGGCGCAGAGCAGCACCGTGGTTCTCGCAGATATAGCCGCGCGAGGCGCCTTCGGGCAGCTCGGCCCGGAACTTGATGCCGCGGGGCACCACCGCGATCTCCCCGGGAGCGGCTTCGACAATGCCCAGTTCGGTGTGCAGTACCAGGCGGCCCTGCTGGGGCACGAATAGCATCTCGCCGTCGGCATTGTGAAAGAAGCGGTCTGTCATGGACCGGTTGGCGGCGTACAGATGGATGCTGATGCCGGCCTGCGCCGTACCGCACACGGCGTAGGTGACGACCCCGTCGATCAGATCGGTTGGCGCGTCGGGTATGGGCAGGGGGCTCCAGCGCATCTGGTTGGGGTTCCCGCCGGGACCGGCGCTGCCCGCAGTCAGCCAAGTCCGATGCTGGGATTGGGCATAGGGCGGATGTTTGGCGGTCGGACGAATGCGATAGCACCAGGTCTGCCGGGACTGACCACGCGGGACCGTGAATGCCGTGCCGCTGATTCCCTCGGCATAGAGACCATAGGGTGCCTTCTGCGGCGAGTTGCGCCCCTGCGGAAGGGCGCCGGGCAGGGCTTCCGTGGTGAAATGGTTTCCGAAACCGCTCTGGTAGGCCGTCGTGGCCGAGGTTGATGCGCCGTCCATGGGTCTGTCCTTTCGTCTGCCCACCAATATTAGTTACATATGAAACTAAAACAAGGTTCAGACAGCCGTGTAGCCACCGTCGATCAACAGGTCGGACCCGGTCATGAAGGAAGATTCCTCGCTCGCCAGAAACACGGCACCGGCGGCGATCTCGTCGGGTTTGCCGAGACGGTCGAACATCGTGTCGTTCGCCGCACGGGCGGCCTCGCGATCGGCGAAGTTCGTCACGAAGCGGTCGGTCTCGACGGGGCCGGGCGACAGGCTGTTGACCCGGATGTTCTGGTGGGCATGGTCGAGGGCCATAGCCCGGGCCATGTTGATCAGCGCACCCTTCTGGGCGCAGTACCAGGGCCGCCCGGGCTTCGCCGTGCGGCCGAGCTGGGATGCTATGAGAATGATGCTGCCGCCGCCGCCGGCCTCTATCACCGGGATCGCATGCTTCGAGAACAGAAAGGCGCTGTTCAGGTTCACATCCATCGTGCGTTGCCAGTCCGCGTAGGAGATATCCGTGAGCGGTGCCAAGGGAAGGTCGTAGATCGCATTGCTGACCAGGACCTGCAGGCCGCCGAAACTGTCGCCCGCAGCCCTGACGGCCGCGACGGCGTTGTCCTCGACCGAGACATCCACAGCCATTGGAATCCCTTGGCCGCCGTCCGCGTTGATCTCGTCGACCGTCGCGTTGACGCGTTCCTCGTTGATATCGACGCAGACCACCGCTGCACCCTCCCTGGCGAACCGTGTGGACATGGCACGGCCGATGCCGCCACCGGCTCCGGTGACGATCGCGGTCTTGTTGTCGAGTACACCCATAACTTCCCCTCCTGTTTCTGGGTCAATCATATCGGCCGGACGCCCGGTTCGCAGCCCAACTCTGGGATAGACGGCATTTCACATAAATTCGATTAGAAGTTTAACCAATGGAAATTGCGGATATTTTTGATTCGAACTAATTTGAACATCACAACAACGCAGACAGTGGCGGAACCTAGAACGGAAACAACCACCGCAAACAGATCCCATCCGGGTTAGCGCCTTTGCCCCGAACATTCTTGGCATCGCAACCAACCTCCCCGTGGACCGCGCAACCAGCCCCAATGCGGGTGCGCCCCGGGGGGAGAGACGCAACCGGAATGGCATCAAATGAACTCGGGCCGGGTCAGGTAGACCCGGCCTTTTTCATGGCCGAACCGCGGGGGCCGAATCGTTGCCTGGTATAGACCTATGGCCATTGCGGAAGGGGACGCGATGACAGACTTTGTACAACCGGTCCTCGGGCAGCTCGGCTGGTTGCTGGCACCGGAGCGGAAATCCGATCGGCGTTCGGGGCGTCGGCTGGATTGCGATATACTGCCCGGTTATCCGGAGCCCTGCTGAACAGGTGATGTCATCAACGAACCGCGTGCCTTCAACGAAGCGGAACGAACCCGCTTCCACAACCTGCTGACTCTCGCCAAAGAAAGCCCTTACGAGGGCGAACGCGTGGCCGCGCTCGCGGCTGCCGAGCGCATGGCGAAAAGCCGCGGCATGAGCCTGGAGGAGGCCGCCGGTGGTGGGCCGGCGCCGCCGCGGCCCGAGGCCAGGTTCCCGCGGTTCACACGGCAGCAGGAGAAGGACGCCTACGGTCTGGCCAAGGCCGCACAGATGACGGATGCATGGATCAACGCCGACAAGGCGCGCCGCGATGCGGCCATGGAAGCCGCCAGGAAGCGCGGTCTGGACGAGGAGGAGCGCCTGAAAGCCGAAGCCGCGGCCAATCGCATCGTGCGGCGCAATGACCGCAAGCGTGACCCGGTCAGTCATGCGCGGGTGTTGCTGGGCGAGACCTCGTTGCCACTTGAAGAGATCAGCAACCTGACCGGTCTGGATATCTACGAGGTCGTCGGGATGAAACTGAAGATGCGGCGCGCCGGATAGACGGAGTGCGGCTCGGACAGCCGCCTATTGACCTACGGACCTCTTCGCATTTCACTCGATATTGTTGTTGGCGTAGGCCAAACAGGAAACGCGCCCGAAGAGGCGCGGTCAGGGGGAAGACGTGAACTACGACGGATATGAGGCGATTAAGGCCAAGCGGGACGGCCGAATCCTGACTTTGACCATGTCGCGGCCGGGAACATTGAACGCGGTCGACGCGGTTCTGCATGAAGAGCTCTCGCGGATTTTCTACGATGTCGACGCCGACACCGAGGCGGATGTCGTGGTGCTCACTGGTGATGGCAACGCGTTCTGTGCCGGTGGTGATCTGCAATGGCTCAACGACATGCATGGCGATCCGGCCGCGTTCACCAAGACGGTCTGGGAGGGTAAGCGGCTTGTGAACAGCCTGCTCGATCTGGAAAAGCCGATCATCGCCCGCCTGCCGGGCCACGCCATCGGGCTGGGCTGCACCATCGCCCTCTACTGTGACATCATCTACGCGGTGCATGAGGCCAAGCTGGGCGACCCGCATGTGGCGGTCGGTTTGGTGGCGGGTGACGGCGGCGCGGTCATCTGGCCGCAACTGATCGGCTATGCACGGGCCAAGGAATACCTGATGACCGGCGACAGTCTGAGCGCCGCTGACGCGGCGGAGATCGGGCTGATCAATCACGCCGTCAGCGCCGAGGAACTGGACGATACGGTCTACGGAATGGCCAACCGGCTGGCCGGGGGTGCGATCAACGCGATCAAATGGACCAAGGCGTCCGTCAATGCCGGTCTCAAGCAATCGGCCAATGCGGTCCTCGACACCGCTTTCAATTTCGAGGCCATGTCGCAGATGACCGACGACCATCGAATTGCAACCGAGGCCTTCCTGAACAAGGAAAAGCCGAAGTTCACCGGCAAGTAGGCCCGCGCGATGGAGCATTTCCAGGAGGCCGAGCATGTCACGATGCTGCGCGACACGATCCGTCGCTTCGTGGAAAACGAAATGCCTCGCGCCGAGGCCCAGCGATGGGACCGCGAGAACCATTTCCCGCTTGAGCTCTTCGGCAAGCTGTCCGCGCTGGGCGTCAACGCGCTGACCGTTCCCGAAGAGTATGGCGGGGCGGGGCGGGACATCACTGCGGCCATGGTGGTGATCGAGGAACTGGCGCGCCGGTCGATGGCGGTCGCCGTGCCCTACATCATGTGTTCCTGCTATGGCGGCATGAACATCGAGGAGGTCGCCAGCGAGGAGCAGAAACGGGAGTTGCTGCCGAAACTCGCGAACGGCGAGTTGCTGTTTTCCTACGGAATCTCCGAGCCGGATGTCGGGGCGGACGTGGCGAGCGTGCGAACGACGGCGGTCCGCAAGGGAAATGGCGCAACCGTGACCATCAACGGTGCCAAGCGATTCTGCTCGGGAGCCAATATCGCCGACTACATCTACGCGGTGGTGAAGAGCGACCCCGACGCAGAGCGCTACAAGAACCTCTCGATCGTGCTGATTCCGCCGGACGCCCCCGGTGTCACCATCGAACTCCAGGATGCGATGGGCATGAAGGGCGCTTCGACCTGCGACGTCACATTTGAGGATGTCGAGGTGCCGGCAGAGAATATCGTCGGCGGAGAAGAGGGTTGGAACGATGGCTGGAGCCGCATCGTCGGGCCCGGCCTGGATGTCGAGAAGATCGAGGTGGCGGCACTGGCGCTCGGCAACGCGGCGGCTGCCGTGGATGATGCCTGGCAGTACGCACAGGAGCGCAAACAGTTCGGCAAACCGGTTTCCGCCTACCAGTCGGTCCGTCACATGCTGGTCGATTGCAAGACCAAGCTGCACGCCTGCCGCCTGATGACCTATCACGCGGCCTGGTTGCTGGACGAAAAGAAGCCGGCCTCAGTCGAAACCTCGATGGCCAAGCTCTATGTCAGCGATGTCACCAAGGAGATCGTGCTCACCTGCCAGCAGGTGATGGGCGCCTATGGTTACATCAAGGAGTTCGACATGGAGCGCTACGTGCGTGAAGCCCTGCTGATGCCTATTATCGGCGGCTCGTCGGCGATCCAGAAGAACAATATCGCCAATCGCCTGCGCCTCGCGCGGGAGTAGGCGGGCCGGACGCGGGAGGGGGCAACGATGCGAACCGATGTGAGCGGCTGGAAGACCCGACTGACGGACGAATTGATCGCCGAGAACACGGCCAGTGGAATCTGGCGCAACCAGACGCTCGCCGATCAGTTGGCAAACGTCCTGGCGCAAAACCCCGACAAGGTTCTGATCGTCGAGGGAGATCGCCAGTGCACGGCGGCCGAACTGGACCTGCAGGCGCGCACCCTTGCCAGCGCGCTGCAGCGCCGCGGTCTTGAGGCCGGTGATGTCGTCAGTTTCGAATTGCCCAACTGGCCGGAAACCGTGGTCATAGACCTCGCCTGCTCGATGCTCGGGCTGGTCTGCAATCCCATCATCCCGATCTATCGGGACGCGGAGGTCTCCTACATCCTGCACGATGCCGGCACCAAGGCTGTCTTCATTCCGACTGAGTATCGCAAGTTCGACTACGCCGAGATGATCGCGCGGCACCGTGCGGACCTGCCCGACCTGGAGCATGTCATCACGGTGCGCGGTGCGGCCGACGGGACGACATTGTTCGAGGAGTTGCTCGCGGAGGGTGATGGGGCCGACTTCAAGCCCGTTGATGTCGATCCGAACGCGGTGAAGCTCATCATGTACACCTCGGGCACCACCGGCCGGCCGAAGGGTGTGCTGCACAGTCACAACACGATCGACACGGAAATTCAGGCCATCTCGAAGTTCCTGGGATTGGGGGCGACCGACGTCATCCTGATGCCATCGCCCGTGACCCACATCACCGGATACCTATATGGCATCCAGATGCCGTTCACGCTGAATGCACCCGGTGTTTTCATGGAGACGTGGAATGCGGCCGCAGCGGGCGATCTGATCGATGAGCACGGGGTGACATTCACGATTGCCGCGACGGTGTTCCTCCAGGAGCTGACGGATTTCGCCGTGAAGAGCGACCGGCGTTTCCCCAGCTTGCGCTATTTCCCGTGCGGTGGCGCGCCGGTGCCCCCCGAGATCATCTATAACGCCCATGCCGCCTTCGACCGTTGTGTGTGTTCGCGGTGTTACGGCTCGACCGAGGCGCCCACGATCACGCTCGGGGTCAATGGTCGCGAGGAGGAGACGCTGGGGGCGACGACCGAAGGTCATATCGTCGGTCATGAAATCAGGATCGTCGATCCGGCAACCGGTGCGGATGTCGGGCCGAATATCGAGGGTGAGGTTCTGTCGCGCGGGCCGGAAATGTGTCTGGGATATGCCGACGATGAACACAATGCCGAGGCCTTCGAGCAAAACGGTTACTTCCATACCGGAGACCTGGCGATGCTCGACGACGACGGTGCGATGGTCGTCACCGGCCGGCTGAAGGATGTGATCATCCGGGGGGGCGAGAACCTCAGTTCGCGGGAAATCGAGGACGCGCTGCATGAACATCCGGCGATCCACGAAGCCGCGGTGGTCGCAATGCCCCATGAGCGCATGGGCGAGACGGTGTGCGCCTATGTGGTTTTGGCCGAAGGTGGGTCGCTGGAGTTCGACGAAATGGTCGTTTTTCTCGACGGAACCGGTATGGCGAAACAGAAATATCCCGAACGCATCGAATTCATCGAGGATTTTCCGCGCACGGCGGCCGGGAAGATCCGCAAGAACGTCCTCCGCGATCGGATCGCGGAAACACTCGCAGCAGACACATGACTGCGGCGATTTGGATCAGGTAACCCGTCCAGTTCTGTTGACAGGCTTGGGAGGGGGGGACAACCTGATTTATATAAACACACCCGTTTCACATGGGTGAAATAGCCCCTCTAGGGAGGAACCAATGCAAACACGCGATATCGAGTTCAACAGCTGTGGCGACACGGTCCGGGGCACGCTTTACCTGCCCGACGGTGTCAAGAACCCGCCCCTGGTCGTGATGGCCGGCGGCTGGTGTTACGTCAAGGAAATCGTCATGCCGTACTACGCGGATGACTTTGTCGAGATCGGCTGCGCATGCCTGATCTTCGACTATCGCCGGTTCGGCGAAAGCGACGGTACGCCGCGCCAGCACATCGATCCGTGGGATCAGATCGAGGATTATCGCAACGCGGTCAGCTACGCGAAGACCCTCGACGATATCGACACGAACCGGATCGGGGTGTGGGGCATTTCATACTCGGGCGGACATGCCGTTTGTGTCGCCGCGCTCGATTCCCGTGTGAAGTTCGCGATGTCTGTGGTGCCCGTGGTCGATGGTTTCCCGACCATGCGTCGCTGTCACGGCGAGCGGAAGTTCGCGGCCATTCAGAAGCTGATCCTCGAGGATCGCGAGGCGCGCCAGCGCGGCGAGCCGAGCCAGATGATCGCGATGTCCACGACCGATCCGGACAACGAGATCAGTTCCTGGCCGTTCCCTCATGTCTGCACGATCTTCAATGACATCAAGGAGCGTGAGGCGCCGAACCATATTCATGAGAACACGCTGGAGTCCGTCGAGCTGCTTATGCAGTACGACGTGATGCCTTACGCCAAGCGCTTGTATGAGACGCCTTACATGATGGCCATTGCCAAGGGCGACAACATCACATCGGCGGATCTGGAAATCGATGTCTATAACGCGGTGCCGTGCCCGAACAAGGAGCTCGCGATCGTCGAGGGCGTCGACCATATGAGCCTGTATTCGAACAATGAGCATCTCGCAAAGGTCTCGGGAGCCCAGGCCGAGTGGCTGCGCAACCTGCTGTTCGCGCCGGATGCGCTGTTGGCGCAGGTGGCCGAGTAACCGAACAGCGAACCCATACCGAGTTGCCGGGGGGCGAACAACCGCTCCCCGGTCCTGTTTCGGGGTGGATCGATGCCCTGGAACGGTGTGTCGAGACAAAATATTTATCTATGTGAAAACGACGATATTTGTTGCGTCCATTAAGTGTCTGCAAGTGGAAAAAGGAGGCGATTTCGCGATTATCCGATCACTTTTTTCGAAGCGGAAACATTCACGCATTCTCGATGGACACGGAGGCGTCGTTGTTGGAAGCTCTTATCTGGACTATAAAAGTCCTACGGAAAACTTGAAAACAAACAGGGAGGGACTTGGATGTCCAAGATTTCAAAACCCACCGCGCTTTTGATTGCTGCGGCGGCTACTGCCACGGTAGCAGTGTCGGCACCGGCAATGGCGCAGGAAACGATCAAGCTAACCGCGATCTCCGGTTATCCGCCGCCCGCCACTTGGATCGGCTCGCTCGTTGATGCCTATCTGCCGGCTGTCGACGCCGAACTGGCGAAGACCGGCAACTACAAGATTGCGTGGAACAAGGGCATCAGCGGTCAGATCGTTAAGCCGCGTGGTGAGCTTGAAGGTGTTGAGACAGGTCTCGGCGATCTCGGTGTTATCGTTACCGCGTTCCATGCCGATAAGGTTCCGCTGTACGACGTTTCCTTCAAGACGCCCTTCAGTTCCAACGACATCGCTTTGATTGGCCGTACGACCCAGAAGATGGTCGACACGTTCCCGCAGTATAATGAAACATGGGTGCGTGAGTTCAATCAGGTGCCGTTGGCCCCGACGGGTGCGGTTGACAACTACATGCTCTGGTCGGCGAAACCGATCAACGACCTCGGTCAGGTCAAGGGCCTCAAGGTTGGCGCGGCTGGTCCAAACCTGCCGTGGGTGCTCGCGATCGGTGCTGCCGGTGTGCAGACCAACCTCGCGGATGCCTATAACAGCCTGAGCACGGGCATTTACGAAGCGATGATTGTCTGGCGCCAGGGCGCCGGCGCGTTCAAGCTTTGTGAGCCGGCTCCGTTCGCCTTCGATGCCACGCTGGGTGGCGTGAACGGCTTCTCCCTCAACGTCAATCGCGACGTTTGGGACAGCCTGCCCGACGAAGTCAAGAAGGCTCTTCAGTCTCAGACGCCTGCTTGGGTGGAAGAGAATGTGAAGCGCGTGAACAATGGTGCCAAGTCCGGTCTTGCACGTTGCCAGAAGGAATTTGGAACCAAGGTCACCAAGGCCTCGGTTGAGCAGCGCAACGCGTGGGCCCAAGCACTGCCGCCGCTTGGCAAGCAGTGGGCCGAGCAGCGCAACAAGGCCGGTCAGCCAGGCACAGAAATCCTGAAGGCCTGGATGGACGAGATGCGTGCGAACAATCAGCCGATTGCACGTCATTGGGATCGCGACTAGTCGTTCGTCCAAAACATTTGTGATTTCGAACTCGAAACAGGGAGGGGAGCCGTCGAAAGGCGGCTCCCCGACTTCCATTGAGCGCTATTCTTGGTTTGCTGGACGTTCTTCGAAGAATATTCGATAAGATCGTTCTGGTATCAAATGCGGTTGCGTCGGGATGGATTTTCATCCTGATGTTGCTGGTCACTCTCGATATCGTCCTGCGATTTGTCTTCAACTCTCCATTGAGCGGTGTGACCGAAATCGTCGAGATATCGATTGTGACGATTCTGTATCTGCAACTTGCACATACACTGAAAGTCGGACGGGTCACCCGGTCCGACGCGCTCTATGGGCGTATTCTTATCAAGTGGCCCGCCATGGGCAATATCATGGGAATCCTTTTCCATCTGGCCGGTGTCGGGCTGATGTTGGCCATTGTCATCGGCGGCTGGCCAAAATGGCTGCAGGCTTTTCATGGCGGGCATTTCGTTGGGAACACCGGTGTGTTCACCTTCCCCGAATGGCCGCAGCGCCTGGCACTGGTTGTCGGCTGCACCATGATGGGCGTTCAGTTTTTCCTTTCGGTGGTCGACAATCTTCGCGGCTTGTTCGGCAAGCCACCGCTCGAACATGAGGAAGCCGTCGATGTCGAAGTGGCAGCCATCGAGGAGTCGGAATAATGACCGGCTTTGAGATTGGAGTTATTTCCATTATCGCGATGCTGCTGCTGATTTATGTTGGCATGCACGTCCCCGTGGTTCTCGCCCTGATTTCTTTCGTCGGGGTCTGGGTTATCAAGGGCAACGTCAAGATTGCGGTCAGTCTCCTATGGATGTCAGCAGCCAAAACGGTTGCGGATTTCCTATTTGGCGTCATCCCGCTATTTGTCTTGATGGGGCTACTCGTCAGTACGGCCGGGATGGGCCGGGATACCTATGACATCGCCCAGAACGCGTTGCGGAATGTTCGCGGCGGCCTGGGCATGGCGACCGTGATCGCGAACGCGATTTTCGCGGCGATCACGGGTGTCTCGATCGCTTCGGCGACCGTGTTTACGCGGATCTCGGTGCCCGAAATGCTGCGCTACGGCTACAAGGGCCGCTTCGCCGTGGGTACTGTCGCGGGCTCGTCGGTCCTTGGCATGCTGATCCCGCCGTCGATCCTGCTGATCATCTTCGCGTTGATTGCAGAGGAATCGGTTGGCGATTTGTTTATTGCCGGCATCGGTCCGGGGGTATTGCTGACTTTCTCCTTTTGCATGCTCATTGCAGTGATGGCTTATGTCTTTCCGAACAAGGTGGCGCAGCCTGGAGCACTGGACCAGCATAGAGAACAGGAGAAGATGCCGCGGCGTGAATTGTGGGCGAAAACCTATCCGATCGTCATCCTGGTGCTGGTTGTGCTGGGCGGCATCTATGCCGGTTTGTACACGCCGACCGAAGCCGGCGCGGCAGGCGCCTTTGTGGCGTTCCTGTTTGCATTGGCCCGGCGGCAACTCACCTTCCGCAAGCTCTGGGATGTTCTGGTCGAGACCGGCCATATCACGGCAACTCTGCTGTTCCTGATCATCGCGGCAAGCATGTACAGTCGCATGCTGGGTATTTCCGGTCTGCCAACAGAACTGGGCCGGATCATCGGCGATATGGATGCTAGCCTTGCCGAGTTGCTGATCATCTATATCGTGATCCTGATCATCCTCGGGACGATCATCGATTCCGTATCGATCATGTTGATCGCCGTTCCGCTCTATCTTGTGGTTCTGGCGCCGTTCAATGTCGACCTCGTCTGGTTCGGCGTTGTGACGGTGATCGCGGTCGAGATCGGCCTGCTTACCCCGCCACTGGGGCTTGCGGTCTACGTGATCAAGTCGACACTTGTGCAGAAGGATATTTCGCTCGCCGATATCTTTATCGGTGCGGCGCCTTTCGCACTCGTGATGCTGTTCGTACTGATCCTGGTGACGGTGTTCCCCGAAATTGCGCTGTACCTAGTGGAGCTCAAGCGCTCACTCAGGTGACGATCGGAACGACATAAATCTCGAAATCAGGGGCGGTGGGGCAAGCCACCGCCCTTTTTCGTGCACCTTGGGCGTGATTGCCGCGCCCGGCCGGTGCTAGACTTCCCGAAACCGATACCCGGGCGGTATCGAAGAAACGATCCAGGGGTAAATCATGGCTGCCAGCGGAACCGTTGCTATCGATATGCATTGTCACGTTTTTTCGCCATCGGCCAAGACGCTGATGGACAAGCACTATGCGGCGGAGGAAATCCTGACGCCTGATCGTGACCCTTACATGTTCTACGCGCATCCTGCCTCGATGGCGGTCGATAATGAGAACATCCCAAGCCTGGTTCCCAAGATGGTCGACTTGAAGCCGCGCGAAGCAGACATGGACAGCACGCGGGTCGATATCCAGATCGTCAGCCCGGTCCCGATCCAGTTCTACTACTGGGCGGATCCCGAACTCGGGAACGAGCTTGCGCGGGTGCAGAACGACGATGTCTCTCAGCTGGTTGCGGGCAATCCGGACAGGTTTGCCGCGATGGGGACCCTGCCGATGCAGGATGCGGCCGCATCCGTAGCGGAAATGCGCCGTGCCGTGAAGGAACTGGACATACGTGCCTTCATCCTATCGACCAACGTCGACGGTGTGGAGTTATCGGACGAGCGCTTCGATCCGATCTATGCCGAGGCCGTGAAACTCGACGTACCTCTGTTCCTGCATCCCTTCGGTTTCACCGACGGCGCGCGACTGCGGCCGTTCTTCATGCACAATTGCGTGGGCCAGCCGCTCGAAGAGCAGATCGCGATCACCCACCTGATTTTTGGGGGCGTCCTGGATCGCCATCCGGACATCAAGATCTGCATCGCCCATGGCGGCGGATACTTCCCGTACTATGCGGGGCGCATGGATCACAGCTGGGAATACCGGCCCGAGCTGCGTGACAAGATCAGCCGACCGCCTAGCGAATATCTCAGCCAGCTCTATTATGACACGGTCGTGTTCCGACCGGACCAGCTGGAATATCTGGTCAACATGGTCGGCGTGGACCGAGTCATGATGGGAACGGACTATCCGTTTGACATGCAGGAATTCGAGCCGGTCGCCTTTGTCGAGAGCGCCACGAAGTTCGGTGATGCAGAACGCAAGAAGATCCTGGGCGGAACTGTGGCCGGGATCATGGGTATCGGATAGCTGTCTTCGGGCGATCTTTTCGGGCGGGGAGCATGGCGCTGAAGCACGGGTTCAAGCAGATGCTGGCGGAAGCGAATGCCGCCGTCAAAACCATTGCCGTTAAGGACGGGGTCGCGAATGTTGACGAAGAGGGGTGCCTATTCGTTGACATTCGCGAGGCAGAAGAACGCAACCAGAGCACCATTCCGGGCTCGGTGTATGTGCCGCAGGGCTTTCTTGAGTTTCACGCCGATCCAAAAAGTTCGGCCCACAATCCCGAATTGGCGACGGATGATCGCCGGGTGCTGTTTGGCGCTGGCGGCGGGCGGTCGTCCCTTGCCGCGAAGACCCTGGTCGATATGGAGTTCCATGATGTTTGCCGCATCGCTGGCGCCGTGGCTGCGTCGCCCGAGGCCGGTGGAGACACCGACTAGCCCAGCAGCGTCCAACTCGTCTGGATGAGCGCGACCCCTTCGCCGGCGTCGGCCGTCTCCAAGTCGATCCGCCCGAAGACCATGCGCTTGCCGCGTCGAAGCACTTCGCCGCGCGCGATGATGTCGGTGTTGTAGGCGGGGGCGAGGAACGACGTCGTCATATCGATGGTGGCCATCTTCTGAAACCCGCCTATCGCGGATGAGATGACCACCACCATCGCGGCATCCGCGAAGGACAACAGCGCCTGTCCGGTGATCAGTCCGCCGTCACGCGAGATGCGCTCGTCCCACGGAAGACGGAGAACCGCACCGTTTTCGGTCAGCTCCTCGACCACCATGCCCAGATCGTCGAGCCACGGTGTCATGACCGTATCGATGACGCGCTGGGCCTCGTCGCGAGTGAATTCGCTCATGGGATGAAGGGGCCGGCTACTTGCCCTTGAATCCGGGGCGACGTTTCTCGACGAATGCCGCCACGCCCTCGGCGAAGTCGTCGGTCACGGCGCAGCGCAGGAAGGCCTCGTGCTCATGGGCCAAATGGCCGGCCATGGAGTCGGATTCGAAGGTCCTGTTGATCAGCGCCTTGGTATTGGCGTAGGCGACGGTCGGACCCTTAGCGAACCGTTCAGCCATTTCCATGGCCCTGGATTCTGCCTCGCCTTCGGGGACCACCCGGTTGACGACCCCGAGGTCGAGCGCAGTCTGTGCGTCGACCGGCTCGCTCAACATGGCGAGCTCCAGTGCCTTCCTACGGCCCACAACCCGCGGCAACAGGTAGGTTGAACCGCCATCCGGGATTGTTGCGATGCCGATATAGGCCATGGTGAACACTGCATCTTCCGACGCGATCCCGATGTCCGCGTTCAGCGCCATTCCCACGCCCGCGCCGGCGACCGGCCCGTGGATCGCCGCCACGACAGGTTTTGGTAGGCTCGAAAGCCCGAGCACGCCCTGGTGGTACAGGCCGATCAAGTCGTCGATCGTGCTCTGGATGGTGTCGATGTTCTCGTGAAAGGTGGCGACGTCGCCGCCTGCCATGAACCCACGCCCCGACCCGCGCAACACGACGGCGCGTATGGAATCGTCGTCTGCCAACTCCTGGACTGCGGCATCGAGTTCGACTGCCATCTCGCGGTTGAGCGCGTTCAGGACGTCCGGCCGGTTCAGCGTGAGGGTGGCGACGGCGTCGTGCTTGTCCAGTAATATGGTCGACATGTTGGGGCGTTCCGTTTTGCTTGGTTGGATGACCGAACTTAACGGTGTGACTGCGCCACAGCAATCGTTGGCGAATTCCCGGGGGACAGCATGGACGCGCGGTTTGATCTGGATGGGCAGGTGGCCTTTGTCACCGGCGCCTCGAGCGGCCTGGGGGCGCATTTTGCAGAAACCCTGGCCGCGGCAGGTGCGAAGGTCGCGATTGGGGCGCGGCGGGCCGACCGACTGGTCGTGCTTGCCGAGAAAATAGAAGCCGTGGGCGGGCACGCCTTGCCGGTAGAGCTCGATGTCACGGACGCGGAATCCGTGGCGCGGGCGGTCAGGGTTGCCGAGGAAGAGCTCGGCGCGATCAGCATTCTGGTTAACAACGCCGGCGTGCCGCCGAAGTCGCTGACACTTGATATGGGCGAAGAGGAGTGGGACCGGGTCGTCGGGACCAACCTGAAGGGTGCGTGGCTGGTGGCGCGTGAGGTCGGCCGCCATATGGTCAAACACGGCAAGGGCGGCCGGATCATCAACATCGCGTCGGTCCTGGGCTGGAAGACGGTCGCCAAGGGCATCCAGTCCTACGGCGTGTCCAAGGCCGGGTTGGTCAGCATGACCGAGACGATGGCGCTCGAGCTGGCCCGGGACGGCATTCTGGTGAACGCGATCGCCCCGGGCTACATCCGCACGGAACTGAACGATGCGTTTCTGGACAGCGAGCGCGGACAGCGCATCCAGACCCGGGTGGCCGTGCGCCGGTTCGGCGAGGCCGATGACCTGGATGGTGCTTTGCTGCTTCTGGCCGGTCCGGCCGGCGCCTATATCACGGGATCGGTGATCGCCGTTGATGGCGGGCTTACCCTGTCCACCCTGTAAGCGACGACCAAGGAGAGACGACGTGGATTTTTCTCTGCCGAAGGAGCTCGAAGAGCTGCGACAGAAAGTGGTCGAACATGTCGACCGGGAAATCATGCCCCTGGAGGCGGACCCGGCGAATTTCGATGAACACGAGAACATTGCCGAGCCGGTTCTTGAGGCGGCCCGTGAAAAGGCCAGGGCGGTTGGCCTCTGGGCGCCCCAGATGCCGGTCGATCGGGGCGGCCTGGGCCTCAACACCGTGGGTATGGCGGTGTTCTACGAAGCCGCGGGCCGATCGCGGTTTGGACCGGTCATTTTCAACTGTGCAGCACCGGATGACGGCAACATGATCTTGCTCGATCGGGTGGCACGGGAAGATCAGAAGGATCGCTGGCTGCAGCCGATCATCGACGGGACAGTGCGCTCGTCCATCGTGATGACAGAGCCGGCGCCCGGGTCGGGTTCGGATCCGACGATGATGCTGACCCGCGCTGAGCGCAAGGGTAACGACAAGTGGGTCGTCAGCGGGCGCAAATGGTTTATCACGGGCGCGGAGGGTGCCGAGCACTTCATCCTTCTTGCTCGCACGTCCGATGACAAACGCGGCGCGCTAACCACCTTCCTGTTTCACAAGGGGCAGCCGGGCTGGCGGATCCTGCGCCGGATTCCGATCATGGGGCCGGAGGAACATGGCGGCCATTGCGAGGTCGAGTTCGATGGGCTGGAGATCGAGGATGAGAACCGGCTGATGGAGGTGGGCGAGGGCATGAAGTCCGTCCAGATTCGTCTCGGCACGGCACGCCTGACCCATTGCATGCGCTGGCTAGGCATGTCCAAGCGCGCGATCGAGGAATGCCTCGACTATGTCCGGACCCGCGAGAATTTCGGCTTGACCCTGGCAGATCATGAAGGTGTGCAATGGATGCTCGCCGACGCGGCGATGGATATCGAGATCGGCCGGCTGATGACCATGCGGGCTGCGGCCAAGCTCGACACGGGCGATCAGGCGCGCAAGGAAGTCTCGATGGCCAAGATCTGGGTCTCGGAAATCCTGCACAAGACCATCGCGACGGCGATCCAGCTGAACGGTGCGCGTGGATACTCCAAGGATCTGCCGCTGGAGTGGATGTATCGCTATGCGCCCCAGGCCAAGCTGGTCGACGGCGCTTCGGAAGTTCACAAGATGGTCATCGCACGAAACCTGCTGGCCGACGGCATGGGCTTCTGGAGCTGGGAATAGTGCTGGACGGCGTGCACGCGTCCGGTCTGCCGGATTTCCCGATCGCGCAGGACGCGCTGATCGATTGGCTGCGTGCACGCTTCGGCGTATCCGATGTCCGTTTGGATCGGGTGTCGCTGCTTCCCGGCGGGGCGATTCAGAACAACTGGCGTCTTGATCTTCGCATTGATGACCAGACGGTACTGCTGGTCTTGCGTTCGGGTCCCGAACTTCCGCTTCCCGAAAGCCGGCCCAAGGCCGAAGAGTTCGACAATTTACAGCGTGCCTGGCGCGCCGGTGTTCCGGTGCCCCAGCCCCTTTGGTTGTCCGATGGTGATCTGAGACCTGCTTTCATTGTTTCCGAGTTCTGCCGGGGGGATTCGGCCCGTAACCGGTTGATCGCGGGAGGGGACAATGGGGCGTTGTTGACAGACCTGGCGTCGGCGCTGGCGAGGATTCACACTGTTGGCGCGACGCCGGAAACAGCACCGGCTTCGCCGTTGCGACGGGTGGAGACGCTCGACGAGTGGGCCTGCGTACTTGCGCGCGTTCCCGATGGAATCGCAGCGGGTCTCGACTGGCTGCGGGCGAATTTTCCCTCGCGCGGCGCCGTCACTCTTGTCCACCGCGATTTCCGCACGGGCAATTTCCTCGTCGAAGACGGGCGTCTGGTGGCGGTGCTGGACTGGGAGTTCGCGAACTGGGGTGATCCGGCCGAAGATATCGGCTGGTTTTGCGCCGCGTGCTGGCGTGGTGACGCGCAGGACAGAGAGGCGGGCGGTCTCGGTGCCCGTGGTGACTTCTATCGCGCCTATCAGGATGCGGGCGGGCGATTGCCCGGGCCGGAACATATCCGGTTCTGGGAGGTCTTTGCCCATGTCCGCTGGGCCCTGATCGCGATGCAGCAGGGCGAGCGTGGGCGCGCCGGCGCCTATCCGGCCCGGGAACTCGAGGAGGCGGAGGCCCGCGTGCCGGCGCTGGCCCGTACCGTTGCCGGAATGATCTGAGACGTCGTCAGGCGCCTTCCGGGACCACTACAACGCGACCGATGATACGGCCTTCCTCGAGGTCCTTGAGCGTCTCCGTCACCTGGGACATCGGACGCGAGGCAACGGGGATCGGCTCTACTTTCCCGGCCTTCACCAGATCCATCAGTTCGTGCATCTCGCTGAGGGTGCCCACATAGGACCCACGCAGCGCGATATCGCGGGTTGGCAAAGATAGTGTGGGGATATCGATGCGGCCACCATACAATCCGACGGCAATGTAGCTGCCGCCCCGGCGGAGCACGTCGATACCCAGGCTGGCGGTCTCGGTGTTGGCTACGAAATCAACGACCGCGCCGGCCCCAGCGGTTGTTAGCCGGGCGATCTCGGCCCGGGCGTCGTCGCGCATGGGGTTGATCGTATGATCAGCGCCCGCCTCGCGTGCGGCGGCCAGTTTTTCCTCGTCCACATCGATGACAATCTTTTCGTTGGCGATGTATTCGCGGGCGATGCCGACGCCGGTCAAGCCGACACCCCCGGCACCGATGATGACGAGCTTGTCGTCCGGGGAGATGTCCTTGGCCTTGCGGATCGCGCTGTAAGAGGTAATGCCTGCGCAGCCGAGCGTGCAAGCGTAGTGGGGGTCTACACCTTCGATATCGACCAGGTAGCGCGAATGGGGTGAGATGATGTGGTCCGCATAACCACCGGGACGGCGCACACCCAGCGGTGCTACCGCATTGCAGTCGTTCTCGCGGCCTTCCTCGCAACGCGCACAATTGCTGCATCCACACCAGGGAAAGACCATGTAGGTCTTGCCGATCTCGATATCGTCGGTTACTTCAGGACCGATGGCCACGACTTCGCCCACGGGCTCGTGGCCCATGGTGAACGGCAGATCAATGCCCCGCTCCTCAAGTGTCATCTTGGTGCCATCGCCGAGATCGTAATAGCCGTGCCAGAAATGTAGGTCTGAGTGGCAGACGCCGCAGGCCGTGACCTTCAACAGAACCTCGCTGCCCTGGGGCTCCGGATTGTCGGTTTCGACTAGTTCGAGCGGCGCGTTCGCCGCGACCAGTTGATAGCTTTTCATGGCAGAATTCTCCGTGGTGTTACGTGAATGATACCGAAACCGAGCCTAGGCCCGGGATCGAATGGTCGATCCGGTCACCCTGTGAGACCCAGTAGGTGGCAATGACGGAACCCAGTGTTACGAACTCTCCGGCCTTCAGGTACCGGTTTCGTTCTGCAAGGCGAATGGCCAGCCACGCTAGCGCTTCCAGTGGGTGCCCCATGATCAGGGATCCCAGCCCTGTGCCGAGCAGTTCACCGTTGAGATGGATCGTGCCCTCGGCTGCCGCAAGGTCGATATCCTGCCAGTCCGTGACAGGGTTGCCGAGGATCACCGCGGCATTGAAGAAGTTGTCGGCCGCCATGGTCGGGGTATCAAGTTCCCGATAGTCGCGGTAGCGGGCATCGACGAGTTCGAACGAGATCATGACCGCCTCGACCGCGTCGCGGACCGACTGCCGGTCATAGGGTGCCCCGCTCGCCGGGAGGTCCGATCCGAGGCGGACGGCGATCTCGGCCTCGATCCCGGGGTTCACGTAATCTGAAAAGGTCAGGTCCGCATGGTTATGGTGCACGGTAGGTGCGAATACCTCGCCGAAGGCAGGCTCGTGAATGTTCATGTACTCCTGCATCACCGGCGTGGTGCACCCGATTTTGTAGCCCACCAGCTCACCTAAGCCCCGCTCACCGAGGATGACATTGTGTCGTTCCTGGACCGCGTAGGCGTCGTGCAGGTCGGTCGGCCGGATGCTCGCAGGGAGTAAATCGAGTTTGGACCGGTTGAGACGGTTTTCGGCAATCACCGTGGCTGCCTGGTTGACCGCGTCGACTTCCATGAGTTCCCCCGTTTCTAGGACTTGAAGGCGCGTTGCAACGCGTCGATCGATAGCTGCAGCGCCTCGCCCGAGGCGTCGATTAGCTTACCGTAATGCCAGTATCCGTGAATCATGCCGTTCATGCAGGTGTACTCGACCGTCACGCCAGCGTCGGCGAGCATCTCGCCGTAATGTTTCCCATCATCGCGAAGCGGGTCGAACTCGGCGGTGACGATCTGGGCAAACGGCAGGTTCGCGAAATTGCCGGCTTTGCTCGGCGACAGCAGGATTTCGTCGGTCTCGGTTCGCCCTGGTGCATAGCAGGAGTAGTACCAATGCATTTGCTCGCGGGTCAGGAAATAGTCCTCGTCCAGATATGCGTAGGACGGAAGGTCCTGTTCGAAGAACATGTCCGTGACCGGGTAGATCAGTATCTGGGCGCACAGCGCCGGACCACCTGCGTCGCGGGCTCGCAGGGCGAGGCCTGCCGCCAGGTTGCCGCCGGCGCTTTCGCCGCCGACAGCAATCCGCGAGGGGTCCCCGCCGAGCGCCGCCGCGTTATCCGCAAGCCATTGCAGTGCGGCCCAGCAATCCTCGGGCGCGGCCGGATAGGGGTGTTCGGGTGCCAGCCGGTAGTCGAGCGAGACCACGATGCATGGTGTGTCCCGGCAGATCAGCCGGCACTGCGGGTCCCGGCTCTCGATGCTGCCGATGACGAAGCCGCCGCCATGGATAAACACGAAGATCGGAAGATCGGTGGCGTCCGTGTCGGGCCAGTAGATGCGGGCGCGAATATCGCCCTCCGCACCCGTAATTTGGCGGTCTTCCACCTTGCCGATCTCGGCGGGGTCGAAATTCCGGGGCACGATAAACCGGTCATATGCTGCGCGCGCCTCGGACGGCGGCAGGTCCTTCAGCGGTGTAGAAGCCGCATTCAGGAGATCGAGCATGGCCTGTGCCTGGGGGTGTAGTGTCATAATCCGTCCCCGTGTAGCCGGGTTCTTACGACCGGCACCCGCAGGGGAAGCATCGTTTGACAGGATGGGACGGTCAACAGGTTTCGGGCTTTACCGGTTAGGCGTAAATATCACGGATGGCAAAACTGGTTTCGACCCTGGCCACACCGGACAGGTGGGATAGCTGTTCTTTGTGGAAGGTTTCGTAATCCGCCATATCACGCATGGACACGCGCATCAGTTAGTCGTAGCGGCCTGACCGAATGTTCGGCCGGAAAACACATTGGCGGCCTGAGTCTTGTTGTTGGGCATCGGGTTCTTCAAAATCACAGCCTACCGAAGCCCGGTGGCTGCAAAATCCGGGCACGGGAAGATGAGGGGAATGACGCATGCGCTTTGCCTGTGACACCGGCGGAACGTTCACCGACCTGATCGTGGAAGACGATCAGTGCGCTTTGACCATGTACAAGGCGTCCACGACGCCAGATGACCCCGTAAAGGGCGTGCTAGATGCGCTCAGCCTTGCCGCTGAAGACCGGACTATCTCGTTGTCGGAAATGCTGGGCCAGGGTGAGATGCTCATCCACGGGACGACCCATGCGATCAACGCGATCATCACTGGCAATACTGCCCGAACGGCATTCCTGACCACGGCCGGCCACCCGGATATCCTGGTGTTGCGCGAAGGCGGGCGAATCGAGCCTTTCAACTTCGTCGCGGCCTATCCCGAGCCCTATATCCCACGCGCACTGACATTTGAGGTGCCCGAGCGCGTCAACAGCGCCGGTGACGTCCACACGCCTCTCGACGAGGCGGGTGCCCTTGAGATCATGGAGAGACTGAAAGCCGCCAATATTGAGGCCGTCGCGGTGTGCCTGTTATGGTCGATCTACAACCCGGCCCATGAATTGCGGATCGCGGACCTGCTTGAAGAGCATCTGCCCGGTGTCCCCTACACGCTGTCCCATCGCCTCAATCCGGCGCTGCGCGAATATCGTCGGGCATCGTCCACCGCGATCGATGCGTCGCTCAAGCCGCTGATGGGCCGATATCTCGGCGGTCTGACGGAACGGCTGACCGGGGCGGGATTCTCGGGACGGACGCTCGTGCTGACGTCGCAGGGCGGCATGCTCGATGCCCATGACCTGGCACAGAAGCCGATCCACGCGATCAATTCCGGTCCGTCGATGGCACCGATTGCCGGGCGAACCTATGCAGAGCTCGATTCCGAGGCACCAAACGTCATTATCGCCGATACCGGTGGTACCACCTACGATGTCAGCCTGGTTCGCGACGGGCGCATTCCGCTGACCAAGGAAACCTGGATTGGCCAGCCTTTCCGCGGCCACATGACAGGGTTCCCGTCGATCGATATCAAGAGCGTCGGTGCCGGTGGTGGTTCCATCGCCTGGGTGGATGCTGGCGGCCTTCTGCATGTGGGGCCGCAAAGCGCCGGGGCCGTGCCGGGGCCGGTTTGCTATGGCGCGGGTGGGACGGAGCCCACAGTAACGGATGCCTGCGTTGCACTCGGTTATCTCGATCCCAGCTATTTCCTGGGCGGGTCCATGAAACTCGACGAGGCTGCATCGGTGGCTGCGATCAAGGAATATGTCGCAGACCCACTGGGATTGCCGGTCGCCGACGCGGCCGCGGCAATCGTCAGTGTGGCGACAGAGAACATGGTGCAGGCCATCTCCGACATCACCGTCGACCAGGGGATCGACCCGGCGGAATCGGTCCTGATCGGGGGCGGCGGGGCTGCCGGACTCAATTCGGTGTTTATAGCGCGCCGACTCGGGTGCCCGACGCTGATCATTCCCGAGACGGGTGCGGGTCTCAGCGCGTCGGGGGCGCTGATGTCCGATCTCACCAATGAATATCGCGCGACGTTTTTCACGACCTCCGACGAGTTCGACCGGGACGGGGTGAACGGTGTCCTCGAGGCGCTGCGCGCCGAGTGCCAGGAGTTCATCGACGGGCCGGGCGCCGCGGCCATGTCCAGCAAGATCGAGTATGCGGTCGAAGCCCGCTATGCCTCGCAAGTCTGGGAAATCGAGGTGCCTCTGCCGATGGACAGGGTCGAGAGTGAAGATCAGCTCGACACGCTGGCAGGGGCCTTCCACGCTATGCATGAACGTATCTTCGCGATCCGCGATCCCGGTTCGGTCATCGAGTATGTCGGCTGGACGGCGACGGCACGGTGCCACCTGCGCGATGGCGGGCCGGGACGGTTGAGCGCCGGCGAGGGGCACGACGTCAGCGGCACCCGCAAGGTCTATTTCGCCAATGCGGGCGAGGTTGATGCCGCGGTGTATGATTTCGAAAAGATGATGACCGGTGAAGAGCATTTCGGCCCGGCGATTATTGAATCGCCGTTCACGACCGTGGTGGCCGATGCTGCCACCCGCTTCAAGCGCTCGGCCTCGGGCAGTTTGGTGATGCGGCCATAGGGAACAGAATCATGAACGGGAAACCCCAAAAACAACTGGACGGCGCCCAACTGGCTATCCTGGCGAACCGCTTCGAGGGAATATCCTCGAAGATGGGGAACACGCTGCTGCGAACCGGCCGGTCCGGCGTCCTGAACCGGGCAAAGGATTTCTCCTGTTGTATCCTGACGGCGGACTGCGAGCTCCTTGCCGTTGCCGAGAGCCTGCCGATCCACGTACTGTCGGGCCCGGACATCATGGCCCGCTCGATGATGGAATTCCATCCGGAACTTAAGAAGGGCGACGCGTTCCTGCACAACTCGCCCTATCACGGCTGTTCTCATCCCGCGGATCACACCATCATCATGCCCGTGATCGACGATGCGGGAACCCATCATTTCACGGTTCTGGCGAAGGCCCACCAGGCCGATATCGGCAACTCGATTCCGACCACCTATCACGGCACGGCGCGCGACGTTTACGAGGAAGGCGCACTGATCTTTCCCGCCGTCCAGGTGCTGAAGGATTACGAGACGGTCGACGACATCATCCGCATGTGTCAGTTGCGTATCCGGGTGCCCGAGCAGTGGCACGGCGATTTTCTGGCGATGCTGGGTTCGGCTCTGATTGGCGAACGTGAGCTGCTCGCGCTCGGTGAAGAGGTGGGCTGGGACACGCTGCACACCTTCACCGACCAATGGTTCGACTATTCCGAAAAGCGCATGTCCGATGCCATTGCCGAGGTCCCGAAGGGAACCGCCTCGGCTCAGTCGACCCATGATGCCATCCCGGGGACGCCGGATGAGGGAATCACGGTCACCTCCAAGGTCACGGTAAACCCCGAAGCGGGACGGATCGAGGTCGATCTGATGGACAATGCCGATCAAATGAATTGCGGGCTGAACGTGTCCGAATCCTGTACCCGGACGGCGGCCTATATCGGCGTGTTCAACTCCATCGATCACACAGTGCCAAAGAACGAAGGTTCGTTGCGGCGTATCGAGCTGAAGCTCAAGGATGCGGGCGTTGTCGGTATTCCGCAGCACCCGATCAGCTGTTCGGCCTCGACCACGAACCTGGCGGACCGCATCGTGTCGGCCACCCAGCGCGCGATGGCCGAGATGGGCGACGGATTCGGCATGGGTGAGGTAGGTTGCTTCTGCGCACCGTCCACGGCCGTGGTGTCGGGCATCGATCCGCGCAACGAAAAGCCCTATGTGAACCAGCTGTTCCTGGGGCACACGGCGGGGGCCGGTGCACCGCATCAGGATGCCTGGCTGACCATGTTGCATGTGGGCAATGGCGGCATGTGCTTCATCGATTCTGTCGAGCTGGACGAGGTCTACACCCCGATCCACGTGCACACGCGCCGCTTGATCCCCGACAGCGAGGGCGCCGGCCGTCACCGCGGTGCGCCGGCGATTGAGGTCGAATACGGTCCCGTCGATTGCCGCATGGAGGCCGGGTTCGTGCATGACGGCAATATCCATGTCCCCCAGGGCGCGCGGGCGGGCCTGCCCGCGGCTCGGTCGAACCAGTTCAAGACCACCCGCAACAAGGAACGTGAGACGCTCGACCAGTGCTCGATCGTCTGGATCGAGGATGGCGAGACCCTGGTCTCGATTGCCCAGGGCGGCGGCGGCTACGGCGATCCGCGGACGCGCGAACCCGAACAGGTGTTGCATGATGTGCGCGAAGGTATTGTGAGCCGCCAGCGGGCAGAAGAAATCTACGGTGTGGCGATATCGGACGATTTGTCGATCGATGCGGCACGTACCAATGAGCTGCGGTCGGCATAGTCGCCCGGCCGGAACGAAATCTCGAAGGGAGAACAGAGATGAGACTCAAGGACAAGGTAGCCATTGTGACGGGCGGTTCCGTCGGTATCGGCGCCGCAATCGCAAAACGCTATGCGGGCGAGGGCGCGACAGTGGCCACGGTGTACAAGAGCAACGATGACGGCGCGAACGCCATCATCAAGGAGATCACGGATGCGGGCGGCAAGGCCAAGGCCTTCAAGGCCGATGTGTCCCAGGTCGCGAATATCGAAACGCTGATCGCCGACGTGGTCGCTGAGTTCGGCCGGGTCGATATCCTGGTCAACAATGCGGGCGTCTTCCGCACGGTCCCGGTCATGGAGACTACCGAGGAAATCTGGGACGAGCAGCTCGACCTCAATCTCAAAGGCTATTTCTTCATGGTGAAGACCCTGGTGCCCCATTTCCGCGAGAACGGCGGCGGCAAGGTGGTCAACATCTCCTCGATCGCCGGTACCGGCGCCTTCCCGAACTGCCCGGGCTACTGCGCGTCCAAGGGTGGCGTGGTCAACATGACCCGGGCGCTGGCCGCCGAGCTTGGCAAGGAACTCATCAACGTTAACTCGATTGCGCCGGGCAACGTTGCAACCCCGCTGAACGCCCATGTGCGTGGCCCCGGGAACGAGGAATATGTGGAGTTGATGAAGACCTTCACACCGACGGGAATCGACTTCATGGACCCCGAGGACATGACAGGCACCGCCGTGTTCCTGGCAACCGAGGATTCCAAAATGATTCACGGGGAGACCATCATCGTCGATGCGGGCTGGTCGGTCTGGTAGGCGACGGAATTGCTTGATCGCGAGAACGCGCACTTTCTGCTGCTAAACATCGGTCACTTTCTCGACCATCTGTTCATGCTGATCTTCGCGACGGCCGCGGCGCTCGCGCTGTCGCAGGATTGGGGCATGAGCTACGGCGAGCTCATCACCTATGCGACACCCGGTTTCATGGCGTTCGCGGTCTTCACCATCCCCGCCGGTTGGTTGGCGGACCGGTGGAGCCGCGAGGGCATGATGACGGTGTTTTTTGTCGGCATCGGATTGTCGTCCGCCGCGACCGCGTTGGCCGATACGCCCCTGCAGATGGCGGTGGGACTGTTTGCCATCGGCATGTTTGCGGCGATCTACCACCCGGTGGGTATCGCGCTGGTCGTCCATGGGCGCGAACGGACCGGTGTGCCGATTGCGATCAACGGGATCTTCGGCAATCTCGGGGTGGCCTCTGCGGCCCTGATCGCCGCCCTTCTGATTGACAATGTCGGCTGGCGTTCGGCCTTTGTCTGGCCGGGGCTGGTCTCTGTTGCCCTCGGGCTGGTCTATATCCTTGTCGTGAAGGGCCGGAGTCACGAGGCCCATGCGCGCGCCAAGCCCGATGCGGCGAACGATGTGGGGGTGCTGAGCCTCGACCGGATTACCATGATCCGGGTTTTGACGATCGTTATCGTCAGTTCGGCCCTGGGCGGACTGATCTTCCAGAGCACGACCTTCAGCCTGCCGAAGGTGTTCGAAGAACAACTGTCCGATATCGCCGTCTCGGCGACGGCGGTCGGATCCTATGCGTTCCTTGCATTCGCGATCGCCGCGGTGGGCCAGCTTGTGGTCGGTTACCTGGTGGACCGGATGTCGGTCCGCCGGGTCTTCATGGTCGTGGCAGCGCTCCAGGCAGCCCTGTTTGCACTGATGCCGGGCCTGACGGGCTGGGGCGCACTGTTGGTTGCCGTGGGATTCATGTTCGCGGTGTTCGGGCAGATCCCGATCAATGATGTTCTGATCGGGCGGGTGGCGCGGAGCGACTGGCGCGCGCGCGTCTACGCGCTTCGTTATACCATCAATTTCACGATTATCGCTTCGTCTCTGCCTCTCATCGGCTGGATTCACGGCCGATGGGGATTCGACACCCTGTTCGTGATCTTGTCGGTAGTCGCGCTGGGCGTTCTGTTGTCGGTCGCGATGCTGCCGGTCCTGCGCTTCTCTGCCGCGCCGGCGGAGTAGCCGCCCGCTCTGTCAGGTCAGATCGAAACCCTTTTTGCGCACGAACGCGCCGAAATCCGTCCGCTGGGGCTCGGCATACTGGCGTGCCTTGTCGTCGGACCAGGTGTAGGGATCGCGGGTCCCGAAACGGTCGGGATCGCGCTGGGATCCGTAGGGACGCAGCTCTGCGCGGCGCGCATCATAGGCCTCGATGGCCGGCTGTTGCGCATCTTCGTTGTAGGTATCGGAGTGGACGGTCGCGGCCAGCGGCAGCCGCAGGTTGATCCGCGGTGTCCGGCCGGGCCAGCCCACCGTCATTCCGGCGACAGGGAACACCCAGTACGGCAACTCCAGCAAATCATCAATCAGGTCGACATGGTCGCGAATGGTGCTGATGGGACAGGTACCGAGCCCGGCGGCCTCGGCCGCGATGGTGAAGGCGGACAATGCGATACCGGCATCGACGGCCGCGTTGAAGAACGCATCCAGGTGATCGTTCTCGAAAGGGATACCGTGCCCGTCAGAAACCTGCCGGAGTCGGCGATTGTTGCCGCAGAAGATCAGGAATACCGGTGCATCGGCGATCCATGTACTGTCGGGGAATAGAGTGTTGATCGCATCCCGCTTGTCCGGGTCCGAGACGATGACAATGTCGCGCTGTTGCAGATCGCTCTTGGTGGGCGAACTCAACGCCAGCGCACACAGCTGCCGCAACAGCGCCGGGTCGACCGGGTCTCCGGTGTAGCTGCGGCAGGATTGCCGGCCCGCGATCGTCTGCCAGGCGTCCGGGGTCTGCCCGCCGTATGCGGGCACATCGTTGAAGCGCAGCTGAAGCTGGTCGTGAACGGTCTCGGATGGGGGCATGAATGCGCCTTTCTCTGCCCGATCGGGTTCGCTCGCGTTATCCGGCGTCCGGCAGTGTGTGGTCGCCGAATTTCTCTCGCAGTTCGGTCTTGAGCACCTTCCCGGTCGCCCCCAGCGGGAGCTCGTCGGTCAGGATCGTGTCATCGGGCAGCCACCATTTGGCGACCTTGTCGGACAGATAGACTGTCAAATCCTCGTGGCTCGGCGTCCTTCCGGCGGCCGGCACGACGATCAGGAGGGGCCGCTCGTCCCATTTCGGATGCGGCACGCCGATCACGGCGGCCTGGGCAACGTCAGGGTGGCCCATGGCGGCATTTTCCAGCTCGATCGAGCTGATCCACTCGCCGCCGGACTTGATCACGTCCTTGGCGCGGTCGGTGATCTCCATGTAGCCGTCCGCATCCAGGGTGGAGACGTCTCCGGTCGCAAACCAGCCATCGTCTCCATGGACGTCCGATGTCTCCATCTTGAAGTAACCGGAGGTGATCCAGGGGCCGCGGACGTGCAGTTCTCCGAATGATTCGCCGTCGTGAGGCAGTTCATTACCGTCATCATCGACGATGCGCATCTGGACACCGAAGACCGGTCGGCCCTGCTTGATCTGCTTGCGCAGTATTTCGTCGGGCTTGTCCATCGAAGGTTTGGGCAGCGAGACCGTGCCCAGCGGGCTCATCTCCGTCATGCCCCAGGCGTGCCGGACATCGGTGCCGAACTCGTCCTGGAAGGCCTGAACCATGGATTCCGGGCAAGCAGACCCGCCGATAATCACGCGTTTCAGGCTGGGAACGTTGGTCTTGGCCTCGCGCCAGTGGTTCAGCAACAGGTGCCAGATCGTGGGCACGCCCGCGGTCATGGTGACGCCTTCGTCGACCAGCAGTTTGTGAATGCTGGCGCCGTCGAGCTTGGGGCCGGGGAACACAAGCTTCGCGCCGACCATCGTGGCGCCGTAGGGGATTCCCCAAGCGTTGACGTGGAACATAGGCACGACGGGCAGAATGACCTCGTTCTCGCCCATATGCAGGACATCGGGCAGAGCGGATGCGTAGGCGTGGATGATCGTCGACCGGTGGCTGTACAACGCGCCTTTGGGATTGCCCGTGGTGCCGGACGTGTAACACAGCGAAGAGGCCGTATTTTCGTCGAACTCCGGCCATTCGAAATCGTCTGACTGGGCGCCGACCAGGTCTTCGTAGCAAAGTGCGTTGGGGATCGTGGTGTCGGGCATGTTGGCCCTGTCGGTCATCACCACCACGCCCTTTATGCTGGGCATGTCATCGGTGACCGCCTCGATCAGCGGCACCAGGTTCACATCGGCAAAGATGTAGGAATCTTCCGCATGGTTCACGATATAGGCCATCTGCGTGGGGTGCAGGCGCGGGTTCAGCGTGTGGGTGATCGCACCAATACCCGAGACCGCGTAGTACACCTCGAAATGGCGGTAGGTGTTCCAGGCCAGCGTCGCGATCCGGTCGCCCAGTTTGACGTCCAGGGCCTGAAGCGCCCTGGCGAGCTGGCGGGACCGCCGGTGGGCGTCGCGATAGGTATAGCGATGGATCGGGCCCTCGACGGATCGGGTGACGATTTCGCGCTCGCCCGAGACATTGTCGGCATGCCGCAGCAGATCCGAGATCAGCAGCGGGCGGTCCATGATCAGTCCCTGCATGACCGGTTCCTCCCTTTGGTCCGGGCGTTGGGTGCCCGGTTGATTGCGATTATCGAATGCGCCGGTGGCGCGCTCAAGCGAGACTTTCCCTAACCGGCGACCCGGTTCAGGAACTCCAGGCAGATCTCCGCGAACATCTCCGGTGCCTCCATCAGCGCGACATGTCCCGTCCCCTCGAGTATTTTCAGCTCGGAGCCCGAAATCCGGGCGTGGATTTCCTCAGACAGATGCGGTGATGCGATCAAGTCGAGGTCGGAACAGGTGACCAACGTCGGTACCAAAATGGCGGCCAGCCGGTCATAGGTGTCCCCCTCGATGCAGGCCTCAAGCTGCCCGATCCAGCCGGCATTGACCGGAGACCTTTCCAGCAAGAACTGCCGGTGCGCGTCCATTTCCGCCACATGTTGGTCGTAATAGGCGCTAGCATGCAGCGCCAGCATGCTGATTTCGGCCAGCGCGACCCGCTGGTCGTGCTGGGCGAGATAGAGCCGGGTTTCCTGGAACTTCTTCAGGCGTGCACCGTTTCGCGTCCAGCTGTGGTGGATGCCCAGGCTGAGCACGCGGTCCGCATGGTTGAGCGCCAGTTCCTGGGAAATATGTCCGCCCATGGAGAAGCCCATGACATGAGCCTGTGCGATCCCGATATCGTCGAGGACATGTGCGGCGTCGTCGGCCATATCGGCGAGACTGTAGCCGCGTTCGGGGACGCTCGAGGCCCCGACGCCGCGATTGTCGAACACGATGGTCTGAAACCTCTTCGAAAAGAACGGGATCTGGCCCGACCAGAAGGTCAGATCGTGGCCGGTTCCGCTGACCAGAATGAGGGGCGGTCCGTCGCCATGGACCTCGTAGTTGATGGAAACGCCGGCGCGCGGCGGTGTCATGGGCATTGCGGCTCTCCGGTATCGGGCGAGAGCGCAGCATGTCCGTCTGCCGTGCGGGGTTCAAGCCCACAAAAGGCAACCGCCCCGGACAAAAGGCCGGGGCGGCTCCAAAACGAACGTAATGTTGACCGTCCGAGTTCCTCGGCGGTCTGAAAGTAACGTGCTTAGTCGGGTTTTCTCTTGGCAAAGAGCCAGAGGATGATCGCCACTGCGATCAATCCGACGAGGCCGTTATTGCCGAGCGCCTGGATCAATTCGATCAGGTTTCCAACAACGTCGCCCCCTAAGAACTCAACACCGCGGCCGAACAAGATCTGTAGAACGATCGCCAGTGCAATTAGAAGCAGTCCGAGCTCGGTTATCTGACCGAGGAACCGCTTTACTTTGTCGAGCATACCTTCAGGCATGTATTCCCCCTCTGGGCTATTTCAGACTAAAAGAGCCTTACGACCACACGATTTTGTAGTCGGTGAGAAGTATCACACAACATGTTCGAAATCTGTCAAGGGCACGAATACAAGTAACTGGTCAATTGTAGATGTAAAAATCATCGATTATCCTAACTATAATTAGTTTTGACGCACTTTCTTGATTTAAAAAAGTTTGTATCTCTACAGGATGTCTCGAGGTGGGGAAAAAAATGCGATAACATTTGTTTCAGCCGGATATATCGACCGGAAAATACATATTTTTACTTGATTCCGGATGCCGGGGTTTCGGGTGCAATCCGCCCCGAAGCGATTCCGAGCCGTTTTCCGGCAAGATGACCGGCGATCCAAATCACCGATTCTGGCGCGTCAATTTGCGTCCAATCCGCTCAACATATGGACCTTTGCCGGTGCTGCTGTTGCAATCAGCCACCGGTCAACGCTACACCGTTATGGATACGTTTTCCCGGCCCTCGGCATGCGGAAAACCGGGGAAAAAGGTGGAACGCATGCCTGATACACTGTTCGATAGCCGCGAATTCCGGAACGCGTTGGGAAACTTCGCCACGGGCGTCACGATCATCACCGCAAAGGGGGAGAACGGGGAGTTGGCCGGGGTCACCGCCAGTTCGTTCAACTCCGTTTCATTGGACCCGCCGCTCATCCTGTGGAGCCTCGATCGAAGCTCGACGAGTTTGAAAACGCTGGAGGATGCGAGCCATTTCTGTGTTCATGTCCTGAGCGACACGCAATCGGATGAGTGCATGGCGTTTGCAAAGTCCGGCGCCGACTTCTCGGACCTCGACATAAAGGAAGGCCTGGGTGGCGCACCGCTAATCGATGGCTGCCTGGCCCGCTTCGAATGCCGCAATGTGGTGCACCATGACGGCGGCGATCATGTGATCATCGTGGGAGAGGTCGAGCGTTTTGAGACGAGTGAAGGCAATCCGCTGATCTTTTTCCGCGGAAAACTGAGTGATTTGGCGTCGAACGGCGACGACGGCTGAGCCCGTGAAACCGGGGCTGCTTGCGTCGCATCCCGGCGTTTTCTATACCCGAGGGTAACGGTATCGAGTTCCGCGTATACGGAACCCCGCAGCAGGGCACAGGCGCCCATTGAGGAGAAACAGGTCATGAAAACCTTGGATCATTGGATCGGCGGCAAGTTCGCGACCGGGTCATCAGACCGCAAGGGCCGCGTGTTCAATCCCGCCACCGGCGAGCAGGTCGCCGAAGCCCGACTCGCCAACGTGGCAGATGTCAATGCGGCGGTCGCGGTGGCCAAGGCCGCACTGCCGGAATGGTCGGCAACGCCGCCGCTGCGCCGTGCGCGGATCATGTTCCGGTTCAACGAGCTTATTCTGGCGAATGAGCAGGAACTGGCCGAGATGATCACCAACGAGCACGGCAAGACGATCGAGGATGCGAAGGGCGATATCCTGCGTGGTCGCGAGGTTGTCGAGTTCGCCTGTGGAATTCCCCATCTGCTGCGCGGTGATTTCACCGAGGATGTGGGGACCGGGGTCGATGCCTACTCGATCCGCCAGCCGGTCGGCGTCTGCGCCGGCATCACGCCGTTCAATTTCCCGGCGATGATCCCGCTCTGGATGTTCCCGCTGTCAATCGCCTGCGGCAATACCTTCATCCTGAAGCCGTCCGAGCGCGATCCATCCTGTCCGCTGCGTCTTGTTGAGCTTGCACATGAAGCCGGCGTTCCCGAAGGCGTCGTCAACATGGTCAACGGCGACAAGGAGGCTGTGGATGCAATCCTGACCCATGCTGATATCGATGCGGTCTCCTTCGTTGGCTCGACACCGGTCGCCCAGTACATCTATTCCACGGCGGCCGAACACGGAAAACGTGTCCAGGCCCTGGGTGGGGCGAAGAACCACATGGTCGTCATGCCCGATGCAGACATGGAGCAGGCCGCCGATGCGCTGATCAGTGCGGGTTATGGCTCGGCGGGGCAGCGCTGCATGGCGGTGTCCGTGGCCGTCGCGGTTGGCGATGACACAGCGGACGCGCTGGTGGAGAAACTCACACCCAAGATCCAGGAGCTCAAGATCGGCCCGGGCAATGGCGACGACATCGAAATGGGCCCCGTGGTCACCAAGCAGGCCCAGGAACGTATCTTCAGCCTGATCGATCAGGGAGAGAAGGATGGCGCGACGCTCGTCGTCGATGGCCGTGGCTTCAAGATGCAGGGCTATGAGAACGGCTATTTCATGGGTGGCACGCTGTTCGACAATGTCACCGAGGATATGTCGATCTATCGGTAAGAAATCTTCGGTCCCGTCCTCTCGCTGGTGCGTTCGCAGGACTATGAGGATGCGGTCGATCTCGTGAACCGGAACGAATATGGCAACGGCACCGCGATCTTCACGCGCGACGGCGATGCGGCGCGAGATTTTGCCGAGCGGGTCCAGATCGGCATGGTCGGCGTGAATGTTCCGATCCCCGTGCCCGTCGCCTATCACAGCTTTGGCGGCTGGAAACGCTCATTGTTCGGTGACATGCACATGCACGGCATGGAAGGTGTCCGGTTCTATACCCGGCAGAAGGCAATCACCTCGCGCTGGCCGAAATCGGGCGTACGCGAGGGCCACAGCCTGACCATGCCGACGATGCAGTGACCGACGGCGGCACGTCAGCAAAGATACGCCTCGCGGGCGTGACCCATAGCTTCGATGGGGTGCGCGCGCTCGACAATGTCGATCTCGAACTGAGCCCGCGCCAGTCGCTGGTCCTGATCGGCGGGTCAGGCAGCGGCAAGTCGCTGCTTCTTAAATCCATTCTGGGCCTGGTTGAGCCCGATGCGGGCACCATCGAGGTGGATGGGGAAGAGACCGTCGGCATGCCTGAAAACCAGCGCATGCAGTGGATGAAACGGTTTGGCGTCCTGTTTCAGCGCCAGGGGCTCTTCGACAGCCTGAAGGTCTGGGAGAATGTGGCGTTCCGCCTGTTGCACGAACACGATGTGCCGCGGGCAGAAGCGCGCGAAATCGCGATCAGCAAGCTGGGGCAGGTCGGGCTGATTGCCGGGACCGCAGATCTTTTCCCCGCCGAGCTTTCCGGTGGAATGCAGAAGCGTGTCGGTCTTGCCCGCGCGATTGCGACGGATCCGGATATCCTGTTCCTGGACGAGCCGACGGCGGGCCTCGATCCCATCATGAGCAACATCATCAGCGATCTGATCAACGACCGGGTCGATGATCTCGGCGCCAGTGTGATCTCGATCGTCAGCGACCTGGCGGTGGTCCGTAGAATCGCGGACAGCGTTTTGATGTTGCACGAAGGCAGGGTTGTCTGGCACGGGCCGGTGTCCGACCTCGACACCGCCGATAATGCCTATTTGCGCCAGTTCGTGGCGCAGTCGATCGATGGGCCGATCCGGATGCCGGCGCTCGCCGGATAGGAATCAGGCCTCTTCGTTGGATTCCAAAATTTCTCGGACCTCTGACCGGCCGCGATATTGGTGAAGCGGGCTGCCTTCTCAATATCCTTTTCTTCGCCGATGGCGAGGGCGAAGGCGCCGTGGAACACGTCCCCTGCACCCAGCGTGTCGACGGCTGTGATATCCAGCGCGGGCAAATGATGTTCAGTGCCGTCTTCGTCAAGCGAATAGAACCCGTCGGCGCCGGCCGTCACACCGACCATGCCCTCTGTCGATTCCGCGGCCTTGGCGAGCCCGGCGGCTATGTCGATGGACCCGGTGTACTGCAGCAGGCCTTCGCGTGAGAAGATGACATGGCTGGAAAGCTCGACAAGTTCGCGGGGGACCGGGTCAGGGCCGACCTCGCCGTCGAGAATTGCGGGTATCCGGCGCTCGTGCGCGCGTTCCAGGGCGCCCATGGCCGCTTCGGGCCATCGGCTGTCCACGAGGATGGCACCGGTGTCCTCGATCCGTTCATAGGGCAGCCAATCCGCATCGGGGTCCAGGTCGCGGCCGGCGAAGACGGTGATGTGCCGTTCACAGTCCGGGCCGATCGGGACGGAGGAGACCGGCGAGAGGGCGCCGGGGACACGCCGCACCTGCTCGGTGTAGACGCCGTGCCGGCTCAGGCCGTTGAGAATGCGCGCGCCGGTTTCATCGTCGCCCAGACGCCCCCAGAACGAGGCGACACCCCCCAATTTCGCGACGGTGACGGCAGCCGTGGCGGCCATCCCGCCGCCAAACAGATGGTGGTCGTGCGCGAATGTCTTTCCGTCCGGTGCCGGCGGGCTTTCGGATTCGAAGAGATAGTCCAGAAACGCAACACCGACGCAGATGACTTCTGCCGTAGCGATCCTCAGACGTCTGACGCGCCGTAGTAAAGCATGGCGCTGTGCTGGGCCTCGGCAAAGAAAAGCCAGCGCTCCACCAGTACGCCGATCGCGGTGCCGAGCAGTGCCAGAACAACCGCAGCCAACGCCGGCATACCGCCGAGAAACCCGGCCAGGACCAGCGCCACGATTGGTACCAGAGCGCCGGTGACCATCGATATGGTGCGCAACCGGGCTGCGTGCTTGCGCGCGATTCCATAGCCCATCTCGCGCATGATGTAGTTGGCGCTGCTGTTTGGCGATTCCAGCAGCCGGACCTTTCCGATCTCGCCGAGCCCAGTGGCGCTTTCCGCCGTGGCGGTTGGCGCGGCGGTATCGATGTGGCGCCAATAGGCCTTCTTCATGGCCCAGGTCAGTGCGGTCGCTGCCGCCGCAATCCAGGCCCAGATGCCGGGCGTCATGCCGAAGATCGCGGCAAGGGTCACCATCAGGATCGCCCCGCTGGACAGGGAAAAGCCGAGATAAAGCGGGACGACAAGCGGATTTGACCATCGGGGAATGGCCCGAAGGCTGGCGTAGATCATGCCTGTGCACGCGACGGTCGCGGCGGACAGGATGGCAGCCAGGATGCCGACCCACAGCCATATCCCCTCGACCGTGCCCAAAAGGAGCCATCCGGCGGCGAAGACGAGCGCGGGAACGTAGGTCACCACGGCCGCGACACCCTCGCGCGACAGCCAGGAAGAGCGCCATTGGCTGAGCGCGCGCCATGCACGTTCGGGGTGGCCGAGATGAAATGTCGAGGATAGCAGGCCGGCGGTGATCAGTCCCAGCGCGATGACGAAGGTGACCGCCCCGAACGCGAATGTCGGGGTCGTTGCGCCGGTGCCCGCAAGGATCACCAGCCAGATCAGCGCGCCGTATCCGGTACTCGATGCGGTGGTGAAGAAAATGACGGAATAGGCGGGATGCATCGAGAGAACCGATCTGCGTACTAACGCGACAACATGCGGTCGACCCAGCCGAGAAAGCCGTCCTCGGCCTCTGTTTCCGGTGTCTCTGGTGCCAGGGCCGGGGCCTGCATGGCCGGGTTTTCACGGGCCGGAGCGCGCGGCGGCAGATATTTGTTCACCGGCGCCATGTCCATTTCGGGCATCAGGTCGTAACCGTCGCGTTCTTCCACGAGCCGGCTGACGGCGGAGTCCGGGTCGCCGAGGTCGCCAAAATGACGTGCCGAGGCCGGGCAGGTCGAAACGCAAGCCGGCACCCGGTCTTCCTCCGGCAGGTTCTGGTTTTCGATGCGATCGATGCACAGGGTGCACTTTTTCATCACCCCGTCGGCGTGGTCGTACTCGCGCGCGCCATAGGGGCATGCCCAGGAGCAGAGCTTACAGCCGATGCAGGTCTCCGCGTTGACCAGGACGATGCCATCGGTTTCGCGCTTGTAGGATGCCCCTGTAGGGCAAACGGTGACACAGGCCGGTTGCTCGCAATGCAGGCAACTGCGCGGGAAATGGACTGTCCGGCCATCCGCGCCGTCGCCGGCCTCGAAAGTGTGGACCCGGTTGAACCAGACGCCCAACGGGTCGGCCCCATAGGGATTCTCATCGGTCAGCGGTGCAGAGTGTCCGCCCGTGTTCCATTCCTTGCAGTTCACGGCACAGGCGTGACACCCGACGCAGATGTCGAGGTCGATCACCAGGCCGAGTTTCTTGGTGCCTGGATTGGCGGGGAGGCTGGTCATGATGGCGAGCCCCCACGCTTCCGTCGCCAGCTGGACTTCGGCAGAAACTGGGCGCCATAGCGCGACCGGGCCGGTGCTTTGGAGACACCGGGCGCGCGGGGCGTGGTCGCCTCCGCGTCTATATCTGCCGCGCGGCTGTCGTCCTTGATCACCCGGACCCGCAGGTCGAACCAGGCGGCCTGTCCGGTGATCGGGTCGGTATTGGTGAAGCGGTATCCGTCCTTGGGTGGCAGCAGGTCGGTAATCAGATGGTTGAGCAGGAACCCCTTGGTGGATTCCGGTGCATCGTCGGAGAGGTTCCAGGCGCCGCGCTTCTTGCCGATCGCGTTCCAGGTCCAGACCGTATCCGCATTGCAGCCTTCCATCAGGGCGATCTGGGCCCGGATGCTCCCATAGGGGCTCTCGACAAGGACCCGGTCGCCGTCGACCAGGCCGTGGTCCTCGGCAGTCTTGCGGTTCATGTAGAGGGGGTTCCAGCCGTGAATCTGCCGGAGCCAGGCATTCTGCGAGCCCCAGGAGTGATACATCGCCATGGGCCGCTGGGTGAGAGCCCGGATCGGATAGGCCTGGGCGTCGGTGTGATCATCCTCGAAGGGCTGGTACCAGAGCGGCAGGGGATCGAAGGCCTCGACGATACGGTCGCGATAGCGAGCCGGCGGCACGACAGCCCCGAAGCCCTGTCCCGCCAGCTTGAACTTCTGCAAGGGCTCGCTGTAGAGCTGGTGGACGATCGGGTCCGGTGACGCGATCCAGCCCATTTTGGCTGCGCGCTCCAGATAGGCACGGTTGGCGTGCTTGTAGTAGCGCTCGTCTGGGGCAAACTCGTCGCTCCAGAAGCAACCGTTCTCGATGTAGCGCGACAATTGGTCATCGTTGGGCTGGCCGACCCCGTGGGTCTCGCCATCGGCACCGCGCCACCCCGCAAGCGGTCCGACACCCGGTGTGCGTTCGTGATGCACGAGATAGTCGGGATAACCGCCCCGGTAGCGGGGATCACCGGTTTCGCTCACGAACGCCGGCAGGCCGAGGCGGGCGCCCAGATCGATCAGAACATCCTGGAACGGCCGGACATCGCGGTCGGGTGCGACCACGGGCTGGCGGATTGCGTCGGCCGGCCCGTCGGCACTGCAGATCGGACGGTCCAGCAGGCTGACGCAGTCCCAACGTTCGAGATAGGTGGTGTCGGGCAGGATCAGGTCTGCATAGGCGACCATTTCCGACTGGAATGCGTCGGCGTAGATGATCTTCGGGATCTTGTATTCGCCTGTCTCGGGATCCGTGTCCGTGAGCATCTCGATGGTCTCGGACGTGTTCATCGAGGAGTTCCAGCTCATGTTCGCCATGAACATGAACAGCACGTCGATCGGGTAGGGGTCTCCGGCCCAGGCGTTCCGGATCACCGTGTGCATCATGCCGTGAGCCGCCATGGGTGCATCCCATGAATAGGCCTTGTCGATGCGCAGCGCTTGCCCGGCGCTGTCGATGAGCAGGTCTTCCGGGCCGGTCACGAACCCGAGTGGCGGGCCGACCATGGGCGAACCGGGTGAAACCTGGTCGGGTTTGCCGGCCGGTTTCGGCCCCGGCGGCGCGGGCCGGGGAAACGGCGGCTTGTAACGGAACCCACCCGGACAATCGATGCTACCGAGCAGCATTTGCAGCAGGTGGATGGCCCGGCAGGTCTGGAAACCGTTCGAGTGGGCCGAAATTCCGCGCATCGCGTGCATGGAGACCGGGCGGCCGACGATCTTATCGTGCTTGTTTCCGGCCCAGTCGGTCCAGGCGACATCGAGGCTGATTTCCTGCTCGAAGGCCGCATGGGCAAGCTCGGCTGCGATGCGGCGGATGTTGTCGGCATCGATACCCGTCTCTCCTGCCACTGCATCTGGGCTGTAGCGCCCGTCGAGATAGCGGTCGAGGACCAGCTGGAAGGCCGGCACGGCCTCACCGCCCGCGCCGCCATCTCCCGGCGTTGCCTGGTGCAGCGGAAAACTACCGCGCATGGCCGGGGCTATATCGGTCTGTGTTGCATCGACCAGCTGGTCCGTATTGCGGTCGTAAGCGATCGGGTTTCCGTTCGCATCGCGCACGAACAGGCCGTCCTCGGCGGTGCCCGGCGCCTTGCGGACCAGCCAGTGCGCATTTGTGTAGCGGGCCAGATACTCCAGATCGACCTTGCCGTTGCGCAGCAGCTCGTGGATCAACGCCATCACAAACAGGCCGTCGGTGCCCGGGCGAATGCCGACCCACTCGTCTGCGATGGCCGAATACCCCGTGCGCACTGGATTGACCGATACGAACTTGGCCTGACCCTGGGTCTTGAGTTTTCCAAGTCCCGTCTTGATGGGGTTGGAATCGTGATCTTCGGCCACGCCGAACATCATAAAGTAGCGAGTGTTCTCCCAATCGGGTTCGCCGAATTCCCAGAATGAGCCGCCGATCGAGTAGATCCCTGCGGCGGCCATGTTGACCGAACAGAAACCACCATGGGCGGCATGGTTGGGGGTGCCGAACTGGCTGGCCCAGAAACCGGTAAGCGACTGGCTCTGGTCACGGCCAGTGAAGAAGGCGAGCTTGCGCGGGTCCGTGCGGCGCACCGACCCGAGCCAGTCTTCGGCGGTTTGCAGTGCTTCGTCCCAGCTGATGGCCTCGAACTCGCCTGATCCGCGCGGGCCGACCCGCCGCAGGGGTTGCGACAGCCGCGCGGGCGAATAGTGCTGCATGATCCCGGCGGAACCCTTGGCACACAGGACGCCCTTGTTCACCGGGTGGTCGCGGTTCCCCTCGATATACCGGATCGCACCGCCCTTGAGATGAACGCGAATGCCGCGACGGCACGCGCACATGTAACAGGTTGTGGTTTTGACCTCGTCGGAGACGTCAGGTGAGGGATCGATATGCTCGTATCGATCGTCGGGGCGGATATCGTCTGGCATGAAATAAAACTACACGAGGGTGTCGATCTGATCGTCCGTCAGGCCACCGGGAACAATGGTAACGGGAATTCGGAGTTGGCCAATCACCTTCTTGGTCAGATGGGTGATCAGTGGGCCCGGACCGCGGCGCCCGGTCGATGCGGCAAGCACCAGGATACGGATATCCTTTTCTTCCTGGATGAGGTCGACCACGGCCGATTTGGTTTCTCCCTCGCGCAGGTACAGCACCGGCATGCCGCCATACAGGCGCATGACCTCGGACGCATGCTCCTGCAGCAATTGTTCGGCCTCCTCGCGCGCCTCGAACTGCATCAGGTTGCCGACGGCGGCCCAATGCTGGAAGTCGGCCTCGCGGATGACCCGCACCAGCCCGACACGGCCACCGGTGCGACGCGCGCGCAGGCTCGCCCAGCGAAGTGCGACTCGCATTTCGGGTGAATTGTCGACGACAACGAGAAACACGGCGGACCGTTCGGTCGCCGGCTTGTCGTTGCTGGCTTCGATATCGGGGCTTGGCGAGTCGGACATGACGATCAAACCTTACGGAACACGAAGCCGGCGAACCAGCCGGCAATCAGGGCAATAACGATGGCAATCAGGCCATAGATCGGAGCTTGCTGGAAGGCGAACTCGGTCACCTTTGCGCCAAGCCCGATTTTCCGGATCTGCAGCAACGATTCCTTCTGGCTGGCGATTTCGTTGCCGCTGACCAGATACACGGTGGCCTTGTACTCTCCCGTCGGTACGTTCGCGGGAAGAGCGACGCGGGTTTTGAACAGACGTTCGCCGCGAAACTCGACGGGGGCGGGTTCGAGGGTATACAGCCCGCTGCGCTGCTTGTTGCGGATCAGCGCGGCGCGGAATTCCGCCTCGTCGGTCAGCGAGAACACGAAATGGGGATTGAGGGCGATATTCTCTGCGCCGATCTGCTTGGCTTCCAACAGGGCCTCGGGCAGCAGGTCGGTGAGAGGTGCGGAGGCCGCGACATGATAGAAGCCCGGCGCATCGTCGAAGACCATTTCGTCATTGTTGACCCAGATACCCCCGATCCGCTCCTTGCGCCGCACGATGACCTGGCTACTCGAAGAGCGCACCACCACGATCACGTCGCCGTCGCC